>DATDAU010000038.1:0-64979 GCA_036525215.1 Allosphingosinicella sp. | reverse complement strand
TCCCAAGGGTTTGGCTGTTCGCCAATTAAAGTGGTACGTGAGCTGGGTTCAGAACGTCGCGAGACAGTTTGGTCCCTATCTGCCGTGGGCGTCGATATTTGAGAGGAGTTGACCCTAGTACGAGAGGACCGGGTTGAACATACCTCTGGTGGACCTGTCATCGCGCCAGCGGTGCAGCAGGGTAGCTATGTATGGACGGGATAACCGCTGAAAGCATCTAAGCGGGAAGCCTCCCTCAAGATAAGATATCACAGAGCCGTGGAAGACCACCACGTTGATAGGCCGGATGTGGAAGTGCGGTAACGCATGGAGCTAACCGGTCCTAATTGCTCTATTCGCGCTTGAGAATCCCACCATCAATGACAGGTTTGATCCTGTCTGATGTGGGCTCATCAGCAGATGATCATCGATTTCAAGATCCAGTTTTTGTCGGTGCGCCGGCCCCATAGCTTGGTGGCCATGGCGTCAGTGACCCACCCGATCCCATCCCGAACTCGGACGTGAAACCTGACTGCGCCGATGGTACTAACGCTTAAGCGTTGGAAGAGTAGGACGCCGCCAGGCTTTGAAGCCGGCGCGTCGGCAAAAGCACGGATCTAACGAACCCATTCACTTTGTCTCCCCTGATCAGGGGAGAGCAGTTGGCGCGGGGTGGAGCAGCCCGGTAGCTCGTCAGGCTCATAACCTGAAGGTCGTAGGTTCAAATCCTACCCCCGCAACCAACGCAAACCTCAGCGGCGCTCCGCGCGCTGCCCTTCTTTATGCAAAGACCCCGCTTCGGCGGGGTCTTTTGCGTTTGGGGCCCCGGACCTTGACCAGGCGGACAGGGAGCGTAGCACGAGCCTGTGAACCAGCTGGTCCCCATCCATGCCAAGGCGATGGTCGACTCGTTCGGCCGCCGCATCACCTATGTGCGCATGTCGGTGACCGACCGCTGCGATCTCAGGTGCCGCTATTGCATGGCCGAAACCATGGACTTCCTCCCCCGGCGCGACATCCTGACTTTCGAGGAGCTCGCCGAGCTCGCCGACGTCTTCATCGCCCGCGGCGTGACCAGAATCCGCCTCACCGGCGGCGAACCGCTCGTCCGGCGGGGGATCGCCGACCTCGTCCGCGCGCTCGGTGCCCGGATCGGGCGCGGCCTCGACGAGCTTACCATGACGACCAACGGCACACGGCTGGCGGGCCATGCCGGGGCGCTCTTCGCGGCGGGGGTCAGGCGGGTAAACGTCAGCCTCGACAGCCGGCTGCCCGACCGCTTCCGCCACATCACCCGCCACGGCGACGTCGCCCAGGTGCTGGCGGGCATCGAGGCGGCGGCGGCGGCGGGGCTCAGGGTCAAGATCAACATGGTCGCCCTCAAGGGGGTCAACGAGGACGAGATCGGCGACATGCTCGCCTGGTGCGCCGCCCAGGGCTTCGACCTCACCCTGATCGAGACCATGCCGCTCGGCGCGGTCGAGGAGGACCGGACCTGCCACTATCTGCCGCTGGACGCGGTCGGGCGCGGGCTGGAGGAACGGTTCGAGTTGACGCCTTCGCTTCAGCGGACTGGCGGCCCGGCGCGCTACTTCGCGGTCGGCGGCACCGCGATCCGCCTCGGGCTGATCATGCCGCTCACCGGCAACTTCTGCGAGGGCTGCAACCGCATCCGGGTCGCCGCCACCGGTACCGTCTACGGCTGCCTCGGGCACGACCAGAAGGTCGAGCTTCGCGACCTGCTTCGTGGCGGCGGACGCGGTGCCGTCGACGCGGCCCTGGACGAATTGCTCGCCGGCAAGCCGCGCGGCCACGACTTCCGAATCGATTCCCCGGCGCCGGCGGTGGCCAGGCACATGAGCGTTACCGGCGGCTGATCCGCTTCATGGATTCGAACACCATCGTCTGGATCGCGCTGCTGATGGGGCTGGCGGCGGCGCTCTACTCCACCGTCGGCCATGGCGGCGCTTCGGCCTATCTGGCAATCATGGCGCTGTTCGCCGTCGCGCCGGCGACGATGCGGCCGACCGCCCTTGCCCTCAACCTGGTCGTCGCCGGCCTCGGCAGCTTCCGTTATTGGCGGGCGGGGCAGATCAACCTACGCCTTCTGGCCGCCTTCGTCCTCACCGCGGCCCCCGCGGCGTTCATCGGTGGCGGAATCCATATCTCGCCCGAATATTATCGGCCCCTCGTCGGCGTGATCCTCTGGCTGGCCGCGGCGCGCCTGTTCTGGCAGCCAAGTCGGCTCGCCGGCCGCGAGCCGCATCCGCCTTCGCTGGCGGTGACCCTCCCGGCCGGCGCCGGGCTCGGGCTGCTTGCCGGCCTCACCGGAACCGGCGGCGGCATCTTCCTCAGCCCTTTGATCATCCTGTTCGGCTGGGATGACGCGCGCAAGACCTCCGGAGTCGTGGCGGGCTTCATCTTCATCAACTCGCTGGCCGGCCTCGCCGGCAATCTCGCCTCGGTCCAGGCCCTGCCGCGCGAATTGCCGATCCTGGTGGCGGCGGTGGCGGCGGGTGCCCTTGTCGGCACCTGGCTCGGCGCGAGTCGCCTGCCGAAACCGCGGCTGCTCCAGGGCCTCGGGCTCGTCCTGGTCATTGCCGGCGCCAAGCTGCTCTTCGCCTGAACTAGAAGTCGAGGATCTCGGCCATGTCGCCGGCCGACGCGGCCGGCGCGTGGGCGCGGCGCCGGATCAGAAGGTCGGCCCCGGCAAGCGTTCGCTGCGCGCCCGAATCCTGGTTGGACAGCGGCCGCGCCATACCATTGTCCCGACGGGCCCGGAGGAAGGTCTCGCGGTCGCCGCACGCCTCCACTTCCCCGGCAAGCGGAACATCGCGCCAGCCGAGCGCCGCCGCCGGATCGCGGCCGGTCAGCCCGGCCAACAGGGGCGCGAGCAGCAATCGGGCCGTCACCAGCGCCGAGGCCGGATTGCCCGGCAGGCCCATGACCAGACGATCCCGCGCCCGTCCCAGCCAGATCGGCTTTCCCGGCTTGATCGCGACCTTGGAGAAGATCAGCGCCAGGCCGGCCGGCTCGAACATCGCCTTGGCGAAGTCCCGCTCCCCGACCGACGCGCCCCCGGTGACGACCACCAGGTCGGGGGTCTCGAGCGCCTCCGCTGCGGCCTCGACCATCGGCTCCAGTTCGTCCCGCAGGCGCCGGCGCCCGACGATCTCGCCCCCCCAATCGCGCGCCAAGGCGGCGACGCCGAGCGAAATGCTCTCCGGTATCGAACCCGGCACCGCGCCGGCGGTGCCGGGTTCGGCCAGCTCGTCTCCCGTGACCAGGATGAAGACCCTGGGCCTGCGCCAAACCTCCACCTCGGCCAGGTCGGCGCCCGCCGCCGCGACCAGGGCGCGGGCGTCCACCACCCGGCCGGGCTCGAGCAAAAGGTCGCCCACCTCGAAATCCGATCCGCGCCTCCGGATATGGCGCGCTTCCCCAAACGGACCGTCGATCGCCGCGACATCGCCCTCGCGGCGGACTTGCTCCTGGATCACGACTCGGTTCGCCCCTAGCGGCACCGGGCCGCCAGTGAAGATGCGCACGCACTCGGCTTCGCCGAGCGGCGCGTCGCAGCCGCGCGAGGGAAAGGATTCGCCGATGACCTGCAGCCTGGCGGGCAAGGTGGCGACGTCGCCGTCGCGCACCGCATAGCCGTCCATGGTGGAGACGTCGGCGGACGGCGAGCCGACCTGAGCCATGACAGGCGCGGCTAGGACGCGGCCGTGCGCCTGTTCGAGCGGCACCCGCTCTGTCCCCAACGGCCGGGCGACTTGCCTCACCAGGCCGACCGCTTCCTCGAAATCGATCACCGAACGTCCCAGTCGCCCGATTTGCCGCCGCTCTTCGAGGTGACGCGGATGTCGCCGATCGTCATGGACCGATCCACCGCTTTCAGCATATCGAACAAGGTGAGGCAGGCGACGGAGACCGCTGTCAGCGCCTCCATCTCGACGCCGGTCACGCCGCGGGTTCGCGCCTCCGCGGCCACGCGGAATCCGGGCAGATCCTCTTCCATCTCGATCGTGACCGCGACCTTCGTTAGCGGCAGCGGGTGGCAAAGCGGGATCAGCTCCGCGGTCCGCTTGGCCGCCATCACTCCGGCCAGTTCGGCGGTCTGGACGACGCTTCCCTTGGGCGCGGTGCCGGCCCGGACGTGGGCGAGCGTTCCGCGGTCGCAGCGAAGCACGCCCTCGGCGGTGGCGACGCGCGCGGTCGCCTCCTTGCTGGACACGTCGACCATGCGGGCGCGGCCGTCCTCCCCCAGATGGCTGAGCCGGCTCATGCGCAAAGCTCCCGCAAGCGCGGGACCTGGCCCGCCAGCGAGCAGGGCCGGTAGCGGCTGTCGAGCTCTAGGCCGAGCACCAGGTCCCAGGCGTCACGGCAGGCGCCGGTCGATCCGGGCAGGCAGAAGATGAAGGTGTCACCGATCTGGCCCGCGAAGGTTCGCGACTGGAGGGTGGATACCCCCACCGTGCCAAGGCTCGCCTGATGGAAGACGGTCGAAAAGCCGTCCATTTCGCGGCGGCACAGCGGCTTCACCGCTTCCGGAGTCACGTCGCGTGGCGCGAAACCGGTGCCGCCGGTGGTGAGAATGACGTCGATCGCTTCATCGTCCGCCCAAGCGGACACTTGCCTGCTTATGGCTTCGACCTCGTCGGCGACCATGAAACGGGCCACCAGTTCGTGGCCGGCGCCGGTCAGCCGCTCGACCAGCAGCCCACCCGAAGAGTCGGTCTCTTCGCTGCGCGTGTCGGAGATGGTCAGCACCGCAATCCGCAGCGGATAGAAGGGAAGGTCGGCGCTTATTCCGGGCATGCTTCGCTCCACCGCTCGAGGTCCGTCCGATCCTGGTCGGTCGGTTCAATCCACACCGACCCGGCGGGCCCGTCCTCGCGCTTCCAGAACACCGCCTCGCTCTTCAACCGGTCCATCATATAGTCCACCGCCGTCAAGGCGGCACGGCGATGTGCGGCGGCGGCGGCAACTAGGACGATCGGCTCCCCGGGCGCCACCGTGCCGCAGCGATGCACGATCTTCACGTCGCTCAGCGCGAAGCAACCGACGGCGTCCCGGCCGACTTGCTCGAGCGACGGCAGGGTAAGGCGCGGGTGATGCTCGAGGAAAAGGGCGGTCACTTCCTCCCCCGTCCCCGAACGGCTCCGGGCAATGCCGACGAAATTCGCGACCGCGCCGGCCTCGGCATTGGCCAGCCCGCGCATGAAGCCGGCCAGCTCGCCTTCCGGGGCGAAGGTTTCGGTCGCGAGACGCACAATTACCGCCATCTCAGCCTCCTGACAGCGGCGGCAGGAATTCGATCTGCTCCTGTCCCGTCAGGAGGAAGTCGTCGCCGACGATCACTCCGTCGACGCAGGCCCGCACGCGCGGACCCAGCAACTCTCTGTCGGCTTGGTGATGCAGGTCCGCTAGACGATTGCGCAGGCGCGCCACCGTTTCTCCTTCTTCGGCCGCCAATTCGCATTCGTCGCCGAGCGCGTCCCGAAGCTTGCCGAAGAACCCGATTCTCATGCGGCTTTTTCGGCCAATTCGGCGGCGTCCGCTACCCTGGCTGTTGCGGTTCTGGCGAATAGGTTGGCATGCGCGCGCGGCTATGACGTTGGCGCATCTGGGTGCGCGACACGTGATTCTCTTAGCATAGGCAATGACTTCCACAGCGACCTTTCTTGCTGCGGTCAACTATCGGAGCGGTGCCATTACCAGGCAACGGCCCGAACTTCTTGCCGGCATCGGGTCGATTTCACGATCCGGCGCCGACAGCTCCATACTGTCATTTGCGAAATGCCGTGAAATTGATACGCTCATCAATCGGATAGGGACGGCGAGCCGGGGCGGATCGCGATTCGGGGCATGAGACGCCCTTGCTCCGCTTCCGCCGTGTGATGCGAACGCGACATCGGGGACGCCGCTTGGCGTACGAAGCGAGGGACAGATGACCGACCCCAACATGCCCGATTCCGAGCAGCTCGAGCAGTGGCTGCGCAAGATCAAGGACCGCGATCCGCAATTGTACGACGCCCTGTCGAAGCGGCGAGCCGACGCCGCGGCCGGTGGCCAGGTTGCGGTCGAGGGTGTCCAGCTGGAAGGCTTTATCGAGGAAGCGCCCTCCGCGGTCGGGCCCGAGATCGTGCTCGAGACGATCGTCCGCGAAGGTCGGCCGGCCCTGTTCGTCCAGGGCGGAGAGATCACCACCAGGGACACGGTCGTCGAGGAAGTCGCCAAGCCGGTGGTGGACCGCCTGCTTGAGAATGTCGGCACGCTCAACCCCTTGCTCACTCTGGTTGGGCGGATCGACGTCCGCAATCATGCCTTGGGTCTCGACTATGTCGGCACGGGCTGGCTCATCTACGAGGACGTCATCTGTACCAACCGGCACGTCGCGGAACTGATCGCCAGGCGGGGGGCCGATTCCTTCCAGTTTGCGACCGGCCGATTCGGCGATCCGATCTACGTGTCGGTCGCCTACGGGCGTGAATTCGGCGGGGGCGCCGGCACCAGCGTTGCCGTCAAGGAGGTTCTGTTCATCGAACCGCCGGGCAACGGACCCGATATCGCCTTCCTCCGTGTCGACCTGAGATCCGACGGGACCTCCCCGAAATATCTCGAGCTCGCCCAGGTGGATCCTGATCCCGGTCACGATGTCGTCGTGGTCGGCTATCCCGCGCGCGCGGGCCCCAATCTGATCCCTGACCAGGCCTGGATGGAGCGCATTTTCGGGGGCCGCTACGATGTGAAGCGCGTCGCACCTGGCCTTACCGACGATCCCAGCCGCGGATGGTCGACCCACGACTGCACCACCCTGGGCGGCAATTCGGGCTCGGCCGTGCTCGACATGCGGACAGGGGAGGTCGTCGCGCTCCATTTCGCCGGCCTCTACATGGTCGAGAATTACTCGGTTCCGGCCTCGACTCTGCGCAAGAAACGCGAGGGCAAGCCCTGGCCCTACCGGTTGGAGACCCTCGGTGGCGACACCCAGCCGCCCCCGCCTCTCCCGCCGCTTCCCCGACCGACCCCGCTTCCCCAGTCGACCAACGTCACCCTCACCCTACCACTGACGATCAGCGTCTCGGCCGGGGAGGTCAAAGTCGTGCCGGGCGCCGCGACTTCCGGAAGCGCGGCTGCGGCCGGCAGCGATCCCGAGTCGGCGGCGGCGGCGCTCGCGCCCATGCTGCACGCAGAGGGCGTCCTCGCCATCCGTTCCGGGCTCGTCGTCGAAGGCGGTGCCGTTATCGATGCGCCCTGCATTGTCGTCGCCGCGCATCCCGAGCGGCTCGAGCAGGTGCGCGCCGCGGCGCCGGCCAGTTTCGCCGGCCTGCCGGTTCAGGTCCGCCCGGCATCGATCGACGATCAGCTCGGAATCGGCGATTCGGCGCTGGCCACCGAGGCGCCGCGGCGGATCGCCTATGACGACGAGGCCCGGACCGGCAAGTCGTTCAGCTTCGAATGGGTCGAGGAGCCGATGAAGTTGCGCTGCCATGTCGGCCCCGACCGCGGGTTCGAGGAATTGGGCGCCTTCCTCGCAGCGACCCAGAGCGAACTGGTTTCGTCCATCTATCAATTCCATGCCGATCATGTCCGCGCGGCGGTCGAGGTACCGCTGCTCGGGCCGCAATCGCCGACCATGAAGCTGGTGATGGACCCGCAGAGCCGCGACCATGGGGCGACGCCGCAAGGCCAGTTCAATCGCGCAACGACATTCGACGGATGGGCCGGCACCGGGCGCTTCGAGCGCATCTACGTACCCGAAGGTAATGGCGGCCTGGTCGACAATGCCTACCATATCAAGGTCACGGTCCGTGACGGATCGGCGATCTGGCTGTCGAGCGGGAACTGGACCCGCACCAGCCAGCCCAAGATCGCGGCGGCGGACCGGATGAACCCGGCCCGGGTCATCGCCGCCGGCAACCGCGAATGGCATGTCATCGCCGAGAGCCCCACGCTAGCCCAACGCTACAAGGCGCACATTTTGCAGGATTTCAAGCGGTGCGGCGAGCTTGGCGGCACGCCCGAGGCGGCCGGCGAGGACATCTTCGTCGACGTGCCTGTCGCCGCGCTGGAATCGATCGCGCTCGAAGCCCCGCCCAGCAAGGTGTTCGAAGCGCTCGAGGTCGACCGGAAGCTCCGCGTCAAGCCGCTGCTCACGCCTGACGGCAAGGGCGATGTCTATTGCACGGCCGTCATCGAGCATATCGAATCGGCGCAGGATCAGCTGCTCTTCCAGAATCAGTATATCAACGTCACGCGCGCCTCGGCCGGTCTCTTCTCACAGTTGGTCGACGCGCTCGCTGCCGCGGCGAAGAGGGTGCCGGATTGCCGGATCATCCTGCGCAGCGATGGATCCGGCTTCTGGGACAATGTCGCAGAGCTCCGGCGCCGGGGCGTCGCTCTGGAGCAAATCCGCCGCCTTGCCAACACCCACACCAAGGGGATCGTCGTCGATGGTCGCCAGGTGCTGGTCGGCAGCCACAATTGGAGCGGTTCCGGCGTGACCCTGAATCGCGATGCGAGCCTGATCATCGCCGATCGCGAGGTGGCGGCCTATTTTGCCGCCGTATTCGAGGCGGACTGGGCCCGCGCCCGCGTCCTCACCGAGCCGCAACCGGAATCGGTGGCCCCGCTTCAGGGCGCCCGGGTGGCGTCCGCGGGGGCGCCGCCGCCGGGCTATGTGCGGATACCGCTGGCGGACTATCTTGAAGGCTGAGCCACGCGGCGGTTTTGGGCCGCGACGACGCGATTCGCGACTTCCAGCCAGCCGCCGTCCGGACCGCCGCGCCGTTCCTTTGCGCCAGTCGTCGACTTGAAGCGGAATACCAGCGTGCCTGAAGTCGAGCAGTATTCCGACCGACGCCTCGGCGCTGATATTTTCCGAGAATTCCTCAACCTGTTTTTGAAGTGAGCGCCATCCCGATCCCCGATCACGCATAACAGTCTTATGCGCGGCAACCGTCGATGTCGGCCGGACAGGATACGAGTTCTTGGAATCCGACCTTTGATCTGTGGGAGCGCGGATATCGCCGGCCGCTTCCGCTCGCCACTTGCCTGTGACCGGGGGACAGGTTCATCGGGCCGGTTTGCGAAAACGCATCGCGAAGCGGTCGGTCCGGCCCCGGATCGAGGCGTCGTTCGACCGGGCCGTATGCGGGTCCGCCGGATTGACGAGGACCGGCGATTCGGCTTCGAGCCGGAAGCCGGCGGCGCGGACCTCGTCGCGGACGGTCTGGGGGTCGATGCGGTGCAGGGTTGACGTCGCCGTGACGCCGGTGCCGGGCGCCGCATGGTCCTCGACATAATAGGCACCGCCGGGTCGAAGCAGATTGAAGACGGCCCGGTTGAGCACCGCGAGGTCGGCGCCCTGCACGTTGTGGAAATCGTGATAGTTTTCGGACGTCCAGACCATGTCGACCAGCCGCGCCATGGTCAGGGTACGGAAATCGCTGACGACGATCTCGACATTGGGATAGCCGGCGACGACACGCCGGAAGCGGTCCATCGCCTCCGGCCGCGCGGCGAAGCCCGGCGTCACCACAGCATAGACATGGCCGCGCGGGCCGACGCTCCGCGCCAGGATGCGGGTATAATAACCGCCGCCCGGGGCGAGCTCGACGATGCGGTCACCCGGTCGCACGCCGGCGAAGGCGACGATCTCGGCGGGCTTGCGCCCGGGATCCCGCGCAGCGTCCTCGGCCGGCCGCGTCGGGTCGGCGACGGCGGCGAGGATCGACCGCGACGGCCGGGAGGCTCGCTGTCCCTGCGCCGAGGATGTCAGCGCGAAAGCGGCCATGATCGCAACGGCGAACTGGATCTTCTTCATCTCTGTCTTTCCTCTTTGCCGAATCCATTTGTGTTGCCCGCGTCCCATTTTCGCCCTCGCAGCCAGGTGCCGGCGATTGCGCGGTCGTCGCCCAGCACCTGTAGGGCGAACAGCCGGTCGTGCAGCGATGCGTGGGCGCAGCGGCGGGCGAGCAGGGGCGTGGCCGCCGCGTCGAGCAGGATGAAATCGGCCTCTTGGCCGGGCAGCAGCCCGCCAACGTGATCGGCGATGCCCATGATGCGGGCGCCGCCGGCGGTGGCGAGATGGAGCGCGCGGAAGGGATCGAGGCTGGCTCCCTTGAGCTGGCAGACCCGGTAGGCCTCGCCGAGCGTGTGGAGGATGGAGAGACTCGTTCCCGCGCCGACATCTGTGCCGATGCCAACCCTGACGCCGTGGCGGTCGGCCCCGGCCAGGTCGAACAGGCCGGAGCCGAGGAAGAGGTTGCTGGTCGGGCAGAAGGCAATGCCGGCGCCCGCCTCGGCCATCCGCGACAGCGCCCGGTCGCTCATGTGGACACAATGGGCGAAGATCGAGCGAGGCCCGACCAGACCGAAGCGGTCGTAGACGTCGAGATAGTCGGCGGCCTCGGGGAAGCGCTCGGCGACGAAGGCGATCTCCCCCGGATTCTCGGAAAGATGGGTGTGCAGAAGCACGTCCGGATGTGCGGCGAGCAGTCCACCGGCATCTTCGAGTTGCTCGCGGCTTGAGGTGGGCGCGAAGCGCGGCGTGACCGCATAGCCGAGGCGTCCGCGGCCGCGCCACCGGGCGATCAACGCCTCGGTGTCGGCGCGACCGGAAGCCACCGAATCGCGCAGCCCCTCCGGCCCCAGGTCCATCAGCACTTTGCCCGAGACGATCCGCATGTCGCGCGCGAGCGCTGCCTCGAACAAGGCGTCGACCGAACCGGCATGGACGGTGGCGAAGACCAGAGCGCTGGTGGTGCCGTGACGGAGTAGCTCGTCGAGGAAGAAGGCGGCGACCGAATCGGCATGGCCGCGGTCGGCGAAGGCCTTCTCGGCCGGGAAGATATGGCGTTCGAGCCATTGCATCAGCTGCTCGCCGTGCGAGGCGATCCGCTCGATCTGCGGATAATGGACATGGGCATCGACGAAGCCGGGGACGATCAACCCGTCCAGCCTTTCGGTGGGCACGTTGGCGACCCTGTCGGCGAGATCGGCATGCGGGCCGCAGGCGAGGACGAGCCCCTCTTCCACCACCAGCAGGCCGTCCTCGAAATGGCGGATCGCATCAGCGCCGGCGACGGCCGGATCGTCCGGAACGCTCAATATCTCGCCGCGATACGCCTTCATGCCGCTCTCCCCAGCATCAGCAGCTGCGCCAGGGTAGCGATGGCGATCACCTCCGGCTCCTTGCCCCTGATGCCCGGCACTCCGATCGGACAGGTCAGGCGGCCATGGTCTACCCCATCCTTGTCGAGGCGGGACAGGAAGCGCGCGCGCTTGGTCTGCGAGCCGATCAGCCCGACATAGCGCGCCGGCGAAGCCAATGCGGCGGCGGTAATGCGATAGTCGAGCCCATGATCGTGGGTAAGGATCACCACCGCCGCCGCGCCTTCCGCCGAGCCCGCGCAGGCGACCATGTCATTCTCATCGGCGAGCACCACGCCCGGTGTCTCCGCGCATTCGGGCCGGTTGTCGAACCAGGCGAGGTGAAGCGGCAGTCCCTCGGCCCGCGCCGCGATCGCCTTGCCGACATGGCCGGCGCCGAACATCAACACGGGCAGGCGGTCGCCTTCATCAGGCTCTACGAAGCGCTCACCGGCGTCGGGCTTGGGACCGCGGGCTGGCAACCAGGCGCGGACCGCCTCTCCCGAAGTGCGCTGGAGTGTCTCGCCCAATTGCACAGTGTAGGGCTCGCCCCCCTTCGGCACGTCGGCGAGCCGCTCGACCAGCAGCCGAACCCGTCCCCCACAGCATTGGCCGAGCAGGGGGCCAAGCGGATAGTCCTGCACGCGCCAGCTCCCCGGCGGCAGGTCGAGGATCGCGCGCGCCTGCTCGGTCGCCTGAAGCTCGAGCGCGCCGCCGCCGATCGTGCCCGTCTGGCCGGCCTCGGTCACGACCATGCGCGCGCCGGGTCCGCGCGGCGCCGAGCCCTCGGTGGCGAGGATGGTGACCAGTGCCGTCCGACCCCGTTCCAGCGCTTCGCGCGCGGCGATGGTCCAGTCAGTCACTTCGCGCCCTGAGCTCGTCGATCGCGGCAAGCACGCGCTCGGGTGTGGCCGGGGCGTCCAGCCTGGGCAGACCCTTACCCGGCGCCGCGGCGGCGACCGCCTGGGTCAGTGCCGAGAAGACCGAGATGGCGAGCATCAAAGGCGGCTCCCCGACCGCCTTGGATCGGTGGATGGTGGGCTCGGCATTGAGTCCGCGCTCCCAGATCGCGATCTCCATCCGTGCCGGGCGGTCGTTGGCGGTCGGGATCTTGTAGGTGGAGGGCGCGTGGGTAAGCAGTCGGCCGCGCGCGTCGTAGACCAGCTCCTCGGTGGTCAGCCAGCCCATGCCCTGGATGAAGCCGCCCTCGATCTGGCCGAGGTCGATCGCCGGGTTGAGCGAGTGGCCGACGTCGTGGAGGATGTCGACCGCGACCACCCGGTGTTCGCCGGTGAGCGTATCGATCACGACCTCGCTCAATGCCGCGCCATAGGCGAAATAGAGAAAGGGTCGGCCGCGATGGGCGGGCCGGTCATAGGCGATGTCGGGCGTCGCGTAGAAACCGGTCGCCGAGAGCGACAGGCGGGCGAGGTGGGCGCGGCGGCAGAGGTCGTCGAAGGCGCAGACCTGGCCCTTGCCGGTGACGCCGTCGCGGGTGAATTCGACATCCTCCGCCGCACAGCCGAACATCGACGCGGCAAGCCCGGCGAGCCGGTCCCGGATCGTCAACGCGGCGTTTCGGGCGGCCATGCCGTTGAGGTCTGAGCCGGACGAGGCGGCGGTCGCCGAGGTATTGGGGACCTTGTCGGTGCGCGTCGCCGAGACCTTCACTGCCTCGACCGGCAGGCCGAAGACGTCGGCGACGACCTGGGCGACCTTGATGAAGAGCCCCTGGCCCATTTCGGTGCCACCGTGATTGAGGTGCACGCTGCCGTCGGCGTAGACCAGGACCAGGGCGCCGGCCTGGTTCAGATGGGTCGTGGTGAAGCTGATTCCGAACTTCACGGGGGTGAGGGCGAGGCCTTTCTTCAGGACATTGTGTCCGGCATTATACGCCGCCACCTCGGCGCGACGCGCAGCATAATTGCTCCGTTCGGCGAGGTCGGCGATCAGCTCGGGCGCGACATTGTCCGTCACAATCATATGGTAGGGCGTCACGTCGCGGCCGGGGCCGTAGAGATTGACGCGGCGGACCTCGAGCGGGTCCTTGCCGAGGTTGGCGGCGATCGCGTCCATCACCCGCTCGATCGCCATCATCCCCTGCGGACCGCCGAAGCCGCGGAAGGCGGTGTTGGAGACTGTGTGGGTCTTGAGCCGGTGCGAGACGATCTCGACCGCGGGCAGGTAATAGCAATTGTCAGCGTGGAACATGGCGCGGTCGTTGATCGCCGGCGACAGGTCCACCGTGGCGCCGCAGCGCGACGCAAGCGTGATGACGATACCGGCGATCCGGCCGTCGCCGTCATAGCCGACGTCGTAATCGGCGGTGAAATCGTGCCGCTTCCCGGTCGAGACCATGTCGTCGTCGCGGTCGGCGCGGAACTTGGCGGGCCGGCCGGTCCTGTCGGCGACCAAAGCGCAGGCGACGGCGAAGGCGGCGGCCTGGGTTTCCTTGCCGCCGAACGCGCCGCCCATCCGGCGGACCTCGACCGTCACCTGGGCATGCCTGCGCCCAAGCAGCTTCGCCACCAGATGCTGAATCTCGCTCGGATGCTGGGTGGAGCTGAGGATATGCACCTGACCCTGCTCGCCGGGCGTGGCCAGCGCGGCCTGGCCTTCGAGGTAGAAATGCTCCTGGCCGCCGATCTCGAGGCTGCCTGTCAGGCGGTGCGGCGAAGCGGCCAGAGCGGTGGCGGCATCGCCGCGGGCCATCACCTGGGTCTCCTCGATCTCGGAGCCGGCGGCCCGTGCCTCAGCGATCGTGACCAAAGCGGGGCGGGGCTCGACCACTGCCTTGCCGAGGCGGGCGGCGCGACGGGCGGCGCGGGTGCTGGTCGCCGCGACCAGGAAGAGCGGCTGGCCGGGATAGAGGATTTCGCCGTCGGCGAGCAGACAGTCGTCGTGGACGACCGGCCCGACATTGTTTTCGCCCGGTATGTCGGCGGCGGTCAGGACGGCGACGACTCCGGGCGCCGCCCGCACCGCGTCCAGGTCCAGCGACATCAGGGTGGCGTGCCCTTCCTCGGCATGGCCGAAGGCGCAGTGGAGCACGCCCGGCGGCTCGGGCAGATCGTCGACATAGGCCGCCGCGCCGGCGACGTGGAGGTCGGCGCTGTCGTGCGGCAGCGGCTGGTGGACGGCCGCTTCACGGACCATGGGCGGGGCGTTACGGTCAGCCATGGAGCACGCTGACGGGCTCGGCTTGCTCGGCCCAGAGACGGCGCAGCAGATTGGCGGCGACCTTGCTTCGATAGGCGGCGGATCCGCGCAGGTCGTCCAGAGGGGTATAGTCGCCGGCAAGCGCCCGCGCGGCCGCCTCGATCGTCTCCTCGTTCCAGGCGCGACCGATCAGCGCGGCCTCGCACCCGGGCGCGCGGGCGGGAATGCCGGACATGCCGCCGAAGGCGATTCGCGCCTCGCGGACAACGCCCTCCTCGATGCGGAGCGCGAAGGCGCCGCAGACGCCCGAAATGTCGCTGTCGAACCTTTTGGAGAGCTTGACGACGCGGACCAGCATGTCGGGCGACGGGCGGGGAATGCGCACGCTCTCGACGAACTCGCCCTGGCCGAGATCCTGGACGCCGTAGCGCACGAAGAAATCCTGGAGCGCGATCGTGCGGCGCTCGCTTCCGCGGCGCAGCGTCACCTCGGCGCCGAGCGCGATGAAGGCGGGCGGCATGTCGCCGATCGGCGAGCCGTTGGCGATATTGCCGCCGATCGTGCCGGCGTTGCGTACCTGGACGCCGCCGATCCGCCGGACCAGCTCGCCGAGATCGGGGTGGAGGCGGGCCAGCGCCGCGCGCGCGTCGGAATAGCGGACCGAGGAGCCGAGAGTCAGCGCTTCCGGGCTCTCCTCGATTCGCATCAGGTCGGCGATGTCGCCGATGAAGATTGTCGGGCCAAGGTCCTTATGCTGCTTGGTGACCCACAGGCCGACGTCGGTCGCGCCGGCGACGATCCTGGTCCCGGGATCGGCGAGGAGGCGGTCGGCGAGTTCGTCAGCGGTGACTGGATGGCCGTAGGCGGGCCTTAGAGAGCGCAGCGCGCCGACAAGGGCCGGGTCGTCCTCGGCCGCGACCGGCACCGCCTCGCCGGCTTCGAGGATCGGGCCGTAGCCGGTGCAGCGGCACAGGTTCCCCGCGATGACGTCGCCCACCGGCACGCCTTCGGTTCCGGCCGCGCCGATGCTGCGGCCGTAGAGCGACATGACGAAGCCGGGCGTGCAGAAGCCGCATTGCGAGCCGTGGCGCGCGACCATCTCGCGCTGGACCGGATGATCGCCGCCCAGGCTCTCGACGGTCCTCAGCGCCTTGCCGTCGATCATCGGCAGGAAGAGGATGCAGGAATTGACCGCGCGCCAGCGGACCGCGTCGCCGTCCAGTTCGCCGAGCAGGACAGTGCAGGCCCCGCAATCGCCTTCGGCGCAGCCTTCCTTGGTGCCGGTGCGGCGGAGCGTGTAGCGGAGGTAATCGAGTACCGTGACGGTGGGATCCGCCTCGTCGGCCTCGATCGCCTCCCCGTCGAGGAGGAAGCGGATCATCTCGGGCCCCCCGCCGCGATCCAGGCACCGAGCCGGTCGCGCTCGGTCCGGCTCATGTGGGTCGCGTTGCCCATCGGCATCGTCTCGGTGTCGACTGCCCGCGCCCTGATCTTCACCGACGCGGCGCGGACATCGTCGTAGCTGTCGAGCACCAGGCCCATCGGCGGCGAGGCGAAGGCCGGGTTGGTCGGGTGCGCGCTGTGGCACCCCGCGCAATGGGTGGCCAGGATCGGCTGGACGTCGCCGAAGGTCACCGCGCCGGCTGGCGCGGCCGTCGGCGCGCGGCCTTTCTCGAGGGTTACATAGGTGACGCTGACGA
The DNA here is from genome assembly GCA_036525215.1 of Allosphingosinicella sp. Classification (GTDB taxonomy): domain Bacteria; phylum Pseudomonadota; class Alphaproteobacteria; order Sphingomonadales; family Sphingomonadaceae; genus Allosphingosinicella. The sequence goes on along the minus strand of DATDAU010000038.1, from coordinate 48,981 downwards.
TCGCGAGCGCGATCGCCAGGACGATCGCCGCGCCGGTCTTCAGTCCGCGTCCGCGCAGGTTGAAGACATGGCGGACGGCAACGCCGGTGAGCCCGAGCAATGCGAGCACCAGCCACGGCCGCTGGGCGCCATAGGTCATCGGATAATGATTGCTGATCATGATGAACAGCACCGGCAGCGTCATGTAATTGTTGTGCAGCGACCGCTGCTTGGCCGCCGCGCCCAGCGCCGGATCGGGCGTCCGCCCGGCGACCAGGTCGGCCACCACCTTACGCTGGTTGGGGATGATGATGAAGAACACATTGCCGACCATCACCGAGCCGACGATCGCGCCGACGTGCATATAGGCGGCGCGGGCGCTGAACAGGCCGTTCAGCAGATGCGCCGCCCACAGCAGGCAGGCGAACCAGAACAGGCCGAGCAGTGCGTTGCTCGATCCCAGCGGCGAGCGGCACAACAGGTCGTAGACCAGCCAGCCGAGCGCCAGCGACGCGAGGCCGATGGCGATCCCCGTCGCCGGGCTCAACGCCGCCTTGGCCGGATCGATCAGGAAGCTCTCTGCGCCGACATAATAGACCAGGACCAGCAGCGCGAAGCCGCTGATCCAGGTGAAATAGGCCTCCCATTTGAACCAGTGGAGCTGGTCGGGCATCGCGGCCGGCGCGACCTGGTATTTCTGGTTATGATAGAAGCCGCCGCCATGGACCGACCACAATTCGCCCGAGGCGTCGCCGGCGGCCGGCCTGGTCAGATGGTTGTCGAGCCAGACGAAATAGAAGCTTGATCCGATCCAGGCGATGCCCGCGGTCAGGTGCAGCCACCGTATCGCGAGGTTGAGCCATTCGGAGACGTCGACACCCAACATTCAGCTGCCCCGATAGGTCGAATAGCCATAGGGCGAGACGAGCAGGGGCACATGATAATGGCCGCCATCGGCCGCGATCCCGAAATCCACCGCCACCTCGTCGAGGAAAGGCGGATCCGGCAGGTCGACGCCGAGCCCGCGGAAATAGGCCGCGACGCCAAAGCGGATCGTGTAGCGCCCGGGCGCGAGCGCGCTTTGCATCAAGGCGGGGCAGCGGCCGTCGCCGTTGGTGATGTCCCGCGCGATCTCGCCGTCCGGCCCGCTCAAGGTCACCGCCATCTCGGCCGCGGGCCGGCCGTTCATCGTGTCGAGGACGTGGGTGCTGAGGCTGGTCATGCAGCGGCTTCCTTTCCCGTCATCCGATCCGGCCGATCAGCCTGAGCCGGCTGACGCCCCCGTCGGGGATGATGTTCAGCCGCACGAAGCGGACGGCGCCGAGATCGGCAAGGCCGTCCCGAAAGACGTGGACCTTGTCCGCCCCGAGCTTCGCCTCGGGCAGCAGCAGCGGCCAGCCTTCCGAAGCGGCGGCGACCTTCTCGGGCGATCCGGTCGCGTCCGCCGCCGCCTGGAGGAAGCAACGGTCGGGATAATTGCCCTTGAAGTGGGCGGTGTCGACGCGGATTTCCTCGATCCGCCCCGGCGCGCCCAGCTCCAGCACCGCCCAGTCGTGCCCAGGCTCGCGCCGCCGCCGCGTCTCCCAGCCGTCGCCCATGTTCACGCCCCGCCCCGGAGCGGTCAAATTCTCGACGCAGCCGTAATGCTCGTCATTGGCGATGATGCCGCGCCCGCCATTCTCCATCGCCAGCAGGTCGACCGCCGCGTCCGGATCGACCGCAGACCAGTCCTTCGCGACCCGCCCCCACACGCGCAGCCGGGCGACCCCGCCGTCGGGAAAGATGTGCAGTCGCACATGGGTCACCGGCGCGTCATGTTCGACGGGGACGTAGACGCGGTCGTCGCCGTTCAGCGCCAGCCGTTCGGTGACCTTCGTCCAGCCCGCCTCGACGCCCGGAACCGCCTCGTCGCTGCGGCAGACCTCGATCTCGGCGCCGGGCGGATAATTGCCGGTGAAATGCCTTGTGTCGATCTCGAGGCCGGCGACCAGGCCGGGCACGCCCAGCCGGACCATGCACCAGTCGTGGCCGGGGATGCGCTTGCGGCGGCTCTCCCATCCGTCCATCCACTTGCCGTTCTCGTCATATTTGCCGAGGATGAACACCGGCTCGGCGGGGTCGATCAGCCGCGCCTTGTCGGCGAAGAAATCGTCGGTCGCGTAGGTGACCTCCGCCCCGAGCCGGGGCTGGGCCAGATTCACATATTGGCGGCGCAAATTTTCGAACATGCTCATCCCGGGTTGAACAGCGCCGCGAGGCGGAATCCCGCGATACGATGAATCTGGGCGATGGCGGTAGCAAACTCGGCCTCGGCGTCGTTTTCGAGCCGCTTCTTGAACGCCCCCAATATGTCGCCGCGCGAGAGGCCGGAGACGGCGATGATGAAGGGATGGCCGAAGCGGTCGAGATAGGTCGCGTTGAGTCGCCGGAAGGCGTGGAGCTCGTCCGGCGAGCATTGATCGAGGCCGGCACCGCGCTGCTCCCGGACCGAGGCCTCCGCCATCCGTCCCGCGATCGCGAGCTGTGGATGCGCTCGGATCAGCGCGAGCTTCTCATCGCGAGGCGCCGCGTCCACGGCCGCGCGCATCGCCTCGGCCATCGCCTCGCGATCGTCGAGTTCGCCCCGAGCCGCCGCGTGCCACACCGCCTCCGCCACCCAGGTCGACGCCTCGTAGACGGGGCCGAACCGGGCGATGAAGGCCTCTCGGGTCAGGGCGCTAGGCGTCATCGGGATGGGTCGCGCGCCAGTGCCGCGCGATGTCGATGCGCCGGCAAAACCAGACGTCCTTGTGCCCGGCGGCATGGCGCAGGAACTTCTCGAGCCCCCCCATCTTGCCCGGCCGGCCGGCGAGCCGGCAGTGGAGCCCGACCGACATCATCTTCGGCGACTCCTCTCCCTCGGCGTAGAGCGTGTCGAACGTATCGCGCAGGTAGGCGAAGAACTGGTCGCCGGTGTGCATGTTGGCGCTGGCGAAGCGCATGTCGTTGGTCTCCAGCGAATAGGGCACGATCAGATGGCTCTTGCCCGCCGCCTTCGTCCAGAAGGGCAGATCGTCCGAATAATCGTCGGCGTCGTAGAGAAAGCCGCCCTCTTCCGCGACGAGCCGGCGGGTATTGGGGCTGGTCCGGCCGGTATACCAGCCAAGCGGCCGCTCGCCGGTCAATTGCCGGTGGACATCGATCGCGCGCTCCATGTCGGTGCGCTCCTCGGCTTCCGGCACGTTTTGATAATTGATCCAGCGCCAGCCGTGCGAGGCGATCTCGTGCCCCGCCTCCAGGAAGGCGTCGACCACTGCGGGATTGCGCTGCATCGCCAGGGCGACGCCGAACACCGTGAGCGGAATGTCGTGACGCGCGAACAGCCGCAGTAGCCGCCACACGCCGGCCCGCGATCCATATTCGTAGATCTGCTCCATGCTCATGTGGCGCGCGCCCGGCACCGGCGCCGCATTGGGAATGTCGGACAGGAAGGTCTCGGCGCCCGGGTCGCCGTCGAGGACATTTACCTCCGCGCCTTCCTCATAATTGAGCACGCACTGCACTGCGATCCGCGCGCCGCCGGGCCAGGCGGCGTGCGGCGGCAGGGGGCCGTAACCGGCGAGATCGCGGGGGTAGCTATCCTCAGTCACATGCACCGCCTATCAAGTCCGCAGGATGAAACGAGGCCCCGGCGTGCACAAGCTTATTGTGACCCGGACTAGGGGGACAGGACCAAACACCGATGCGCGAAATGACGCCCGAGCCGCTGACCGCCGAGGCCTTCGCGGCCTTCGGCAGCGTCATCGAAGCCAGCGACGATGCCGTAAAGCTCGACATTAACCAGGGCCACGCAATCCGCTACGACCGCTTGGCCGAAATCGACGTCGCGGACGAAGGCGGCATCGGTGTGATCAGCCTGTTCCGCGCCAGGCCGCTCGCCGAGCTGGTGCTCAAGACCTTCGAGCGCCATCCGCTCGGCAGCCAGAGCTTTGTCCCGCTGGGCGGAGGGCCCTACCTCGTCGCGGTGACCCCCGCGGGCGAATTCGATGTCGACCAGGTCCGCCTGTTCCACGCCGAGCCGCACCAGGGCGTCCACTACCGCAAGGGCGTCTGGCACCACTTTCTGCTCGCCCTCGACGCGACAAGCGATTTCCTCGTCGTCGACCGCGCCGGGCCCGGCGACAATTGCGACGAGGTTGCGCTGGCGCCAAGCGACCAAATCCTGGTTCACATCTAGGCGAAAGGGAGGGCATCGCCGCCGCCAATCTCCGGACTTATCCCGACTGCCCCTGGTTTCCCGCAGGCTTACGCCAGTCGATCAAGGCAGGAGGCGCACCATCTTGCGGGTCGGCGGCACCATCATGTTCTGGCGCGGTCGCTATCGGTCGTCCGCATCCTCGATCGCGCTCGGCGCGGCGCTCGCGATCGTCGCGGCCGGCGGCGAGGCCCAGGCGCAGACCGTCATCAATTCGAGCAACACGAACCAGGTCCTGTCGACCGATACCGCCTACATAATCAATCAGGGCACGACCGTATCGGACCGGGATGACGATGCCATCATCGTCAACGGCATCGCCCCCGCCACCGTCACCAATGCCGGCACTGTCTCCAACGAGAACTTTCTCATCGACCGGGTCGCGAACAATGCCGTCTCGGCCATTCGTTTCAACGTCGAAGGCACGCTGGTCAACCAGGCGACTGGCGCCATCTTCGGCGACGACCGCGGCGTGTTCATCGACAGCGGCGGCATCAACAACATCATCAATTACGGCGACATCAGCGCCAGGAAGGGCCCGGCGATAGAATATGGTTCGCGCAGCGGCGGCACGATCGACAATTTCGGAACGATCAACAACGGCAACGTCTCCTCACTCACCGACTCATCGCGCGGCATCGGCATCGATACATCGGGCACCGTCACCCTCAACAATCATGCGGGCGCGTCGATCCGGTCGGGCCCCGGTCCCGCGCCCACCGCCATCACCATCCAGTCGGGCGATCATTTCATCAACAATGACGGACTGATCGAGGCCCATCGCCTGGGTATCCAGGTCACCGGCGGCAGCGCCCAGATCGTCAATCGCGGCACGATCAATTCCAGCACCGGAACCGTGATCAGCCTCGAAAGTCGCAACAATCGCCTGACCCTCGATACCGGCTCGATCCTCAACGGCATCGTGACCAGCCCGGGCGCGGACAACCACCTGCTTCTGCGCGGCACTGGGATCGAAGACAGCCCGATGACGGGATTCGCCGACCTGACGATGGCCGGGACCTCGTGGACCTTGAGCGGTGCGGTGAGCACGACAGGGAAAAATGCGAATACGATCGACGTGCAGGCCGGAACGCTGACCGTGACCGGCGCGCTCACCACCGGCAACGGCGGCGGCGCGACGATCGCGACCGGTGCCGGTCTGTCGATCGGCGGCGGCGGCAATTCCGGCGCCTTCGCGGGCAATGTCGTCGACGACGGCATCCTGACGCTTAACCGCTCGGACAATATCGTCTTTGCCAATCTCGTCAGCGGCACCGGTTCGCTGGTGAAGCTCGGCGCGGGTGTTGCGACGCTGACCGGAGCCAACAGCTATTCCGGCGGCACGCGCCTCGAGGGCGGCGTGTTGAGCGTGGCGAGCGACGCCAGTCTCGGCAATGGCTTGGGCGGACTGACCTTCTTCGGCGGCACGCTCCGGACTCCCGACGCCTTCGTCAGCGCGCGGGCAATCACGGTCGGGGACGCCGGCGGGACCATCGATGTGGTGGGTTCGAGCGCCACCTTCACAGGTCTCATTCGCGGCGCTTTCGGGCTCCTTAAGACGGGTCAGCGCACATTGGCACTGACCGGCAACAGCACCGGCTTCACCGGAAATCTGACCATCGAAGCCGGAGCCGTGACGCTTGGCGTGGGCGGAACCACGGGCACCATCGGCGGCGATGTGTTCAACTCCGGTAGCCTGACCTTCAACCGCATCACCGACCTTGTCTTCGGAGGAGAGATCGCGGGCAGCGGGAACATCGTCAAGCTGGGAAGCAACAGGCTGACGCTGAGCGGGAATGTCAGTTCGACTGCAGCCATCCCGAACGCTACCGATGTTCGGGCAGGCGTGCTGACGGTGACCGGCATACTCGCAACCGGCGATGATGGCGGCACCACAGTTCAAAGCGGGGCTACGCTCGACATAGGCAATGGCGGATCGACGGGCGACCTCGTGGGGGATGTCGTCAACCTCGGCGCCGTGGTTTTCGATCGCACGACCGATCTGACCTATCGGGAAAGCATTATCGGACCCGGCACTGTCGCCAAGCAGGGCGCCGGAACGCTCACTTTGCTTGGCGTCATTGCCAGTACAAGCGGCGTCACGATCGGCGGCGGAGTGCTGCAACTCGGTAATGGCGGCGAGGTGGGGTCGATAATCGGCAATATCGTCAATAACGCCGCGCTGACATTCAACCGTTCCGACAGCTACGAGCAGGCCGGCGTCATCAGCGGCTCGGGCGCCGTCTCGCAACAGGGCTCCGGCAGGACCACGTTGAGCGGGACCAACAGTTACTCCGGTCTCACCAGGATCGATGCTGGCCGGCTGGATATCACAGGTTCCGTGGCCGGATCCGCGGGGGTCGCGACGGGCGCAACCCTGGGCGGGACTGGCGCCGTTGCGGGCCAGGTCAGCATCGCCGATGGGGCGCATTTAGCCCCGGGCGTGAGTATCGGCACGCTGACTGTCGGGTCGCTCGTGCTGAATCCCGGATCTCAGCTCGATTACCAGCTTGGCATTCCAGATATTGTGGGCGGTACGAGCAACGATCATATGGAAATCGGCGGTGCGCTCACGCTCGATGGTACGCTCAACATTACCGACGTGGGCGGCTTCTCCCAGGGTGTCTACCAGCTCATGGCTTATGGCGGGACGCTCACCGATAATGGGCTCCAAGTCGGGGGTGTTCCGCCTCGCTTTCGCTCAACGGGTTCAACCGGATTCATGGCGATCTCGACTGCGACCCCCGGTGAGGTGAACCTCATTGTAAGCGGCGGTGGCTTTGGTCTTCAGTTCTGGGATGGCCCCAACAGCGTCGGCAACGGCACGGCCGAAGGCGGCAGCGCGATCTGGAACAATGCCAGCACCAACTGGACCCTGCCCGACATAAGTTCGAATGCGCCCTGGCAAGGGGGCTTTGCGGTTTTCCAGGGAACGTCCGGGACGGTGACGCTGGGTGAGAATATCTCGTTCGAAGGCATGCAGTTTCGCTCCGACGGCTATGTGATCCAGAACGGCGGCTTCCTGCTGCAACGTGGGCTGGATACGATCTTCAGGGTCGATCCGGGAATGACGGCAACGATTGTTGCCGAGATCGCGGATGGGCCAGCCGGAGGTTCAACGCTGATCAAGGAGGGCGGCGGCACGCTCATCCTTGACCATGCCAACAGCTATCTGGGCGACACCCTGATCGAGGCCGGCACTCTCCGCGTTCATGTCGACGCCAATCTGGGCGCCCCGTCGAACGTCGTGGCATTCCAGGGCGGCACCCTGGCTGTCGGGAACGACTTCGCCACAGGCCGGGCAATCATATTCAATGCCGAAGGAGGAACGATCGAGGTTTTCGGCACGCACGCCACATTTACTGGCCCACTCTCGGGCCCGGGTATGTTCACGAAGGCCGGCACGGGCGAGCTGGTGCTCGAGGGATTGGGGAACAGCTATGCTGGCGGCACGTCAATCGATGCCGGCATCCTGACGGTTGCGACCGACAGCCTTCTTGGCGATCCGGAGCATGGGGTCGCGCTCAACGGCGCTACGCTCAACGTTGGCGGCGGATTTACCTCGGCGCGGGCGATGACACTCGAAGTCGGGGGCGGCACGCTCGACACTTATGGTTCGAGCGCGATCTTCACCGGAACTATCTCGGGGCCGGGCCCTCTCACCAAGGGCGCCTCGACGAACACGATCATCCTGACCGGCGACAATGATTATGGTGTCGGCACCACGATCAGCGGCGGAGCACTTCAGCTCGGGAACGGGGGCACGACTGGCAGCATCCTCGGCCACGTGCTCAACAATGGCACGCTGATTTTCAACCGCAGTGATGCCTATCAGGTCGCGAACTTTATCGACGGTACCGGCGGGATCGAGATTACCGGAGGCGGATTTGCGCACCTGACCGGGAACAACATTTACAGGGGCGGAACGCGGATCACGGGTGGAAGCACGCTCATCGCCGACTTCCGCGAAAATCTGGGCAATACGTCCGGGTCGTTTTCGATGACCCGCAACTCTACCCTGGTGCTGAACAACTCCTTCGAGCTGGCCGGTCCCTTCTCGATCCAGAATTCGACTGAGACCATCAATACGTTCGAGGAAACGACGACGACGGCGATCACTGGCGTGATCCAGGGCGCCGCCGCGCTCAACAAGGACGGCCCGGGCACGCTGATCCTCACCAACACCAACACCTTTAGCGGCGGAGTCCTCATCAGCGATGGCACGCTGAGCGTCGCCAGAGACGCCAATCTGGGCGCCAACATCAACGGTCTCACCTTCGATGGCGCCACTCTAAGGGTCGGCGATACGTTCGCTTCCGCGCGTGCCATTTTCCTGACCGCGGCGGGCGGCACCATCGACGCCGCCGGCGCGCATTCCACCTTCTCTGGCACGATCTTCGGCCCCGGCGCGCTCATCAAGACGGGCCTTGGCGAAATGGTGCTGGGAGGGCCCGGCAACAGCTATGCCGGCGGCACCTTCATCAATGCGGGCACGCTGACCGTCGCCACCAATAGTCTTCTCGGCAATGCTGCGGGGGGGGTGTTCCTCGACGCTGCCACGCTGAGGGTCACCGGCGGGTTCACTTCGCCGCGCGCGGTGACGCTGCTGGACGGGGGCGGCACGCTTGCGATCGCCAGCTCCAGCGCCACATTCGCCGGCATCCTTTCGGGTCCGGGAGCGCTGACCAAGGCCGACGCCGGCACGATCATCTTGACCGGCGACAACGTCTATTCCGGCGGCACCGCGATCGAAGGCGGCGTGCTGCAGATCGGCGATCTCGGCGGGACGACGGGCAGCATTCTCGGCGACGTCGTCAACAATGGCGGTATCGCCTTCGGCCGCGGCGACGCCTATGCGGTCGTCAACAATATCAGCGGCACGGGCACCGTCACGATTCTTAACGGCGGCATCGCGACGCTGGCCGGCAACAACGGCTTCACGGGAGACCTGAGGGTTTTCGGCCTCCCGGGCTCGCCGCCACAGGGCAGCGCGCTCATCGCCGAAGCCAACAACAATCTCGGCAGCGCGGCCGGTAACATCATTCTGGAAGCCGGCAGCCGGCTGGTCCTCGCCGACTCGTTCGAGATCACCCGCAACATCCAGTTCAACGGCACCGTGCCGGTGACGATCGATACGCGGGAAAACACGGTCACCGCGTCCGGTGTCGTCGTCGGACCTGTTCCGCTCGTCAAGGAGGGCGTCGGCACCCTCATCCTCACCAACACCAACAGCCAGACCGGCGGCGCGGCGATCGACGCCGGGACGCTTCAGCTCGGCGGTGGCGCGGGAACCGGAACGCTCAACGGCGATGTCACGATCGCCGTGGGCGCCAGGCTGGTGTTCGACCGCACCGGCGTGGTGGTCTTCGGCAGCGTCCCCGGCGCCGGCACCCGGACGTCGTTCGGCAACACGATCAGCGGGGCCGGCTCGGTGGTGCAAAGGGGACCGGGCACTTTGATCGCCGCCGGGAGCCACACCTATCTGGGCGGAACCAGCGTCGAGGAAGGGAGGCTGCTGATCAACGGCGCGATCCTCGGCCCCGTGGACATAGCTTTCGGAGCGCGGCTGGGCGGCACCGGCAGCATCGGCGGCACCGTGACCATCGCCAGTGGCGCCATTCTCGAGCCCGGCACGAGCCCCGGCACGCTCGATGTCGGCGCGCTTCTGCTCACTTCAGGATCCCTGCTCAATTACGATCTCGGCCTGCCGGACGTCGTCGGCGGCGGAGTCAGCGACCTCGTCAATGTCGCCGGGGCGCTGACGCTCGACGGAACCCTCAACATCGCCGATGCCGGTGGCTTCAGCCGGGGCGTCTACCGGCTGTTCGATTATGGCGGCGCGCTCACCGACAACGGCCTCCTGATCGGGGGGCTGCCCGGCCAGTTCGTCGCCGGCGACATGCTGATCTCGACCGCGACTTCCGGCCAGGTCAATCTGATCGTCAGCACCGGCGGCTTCGGCCTCCAGTTCTGGGACGGCGCCGGCACCGCCGGCAACGGCGCGGTCGACGGCGGCGCCGCGAACTGGAACGACGCCGCCTCCAACTGGACGACGTCCGACGGCGTCGTCAACGCGCCCTGGCAGAGCGGCTTTGCGGTGTTCCAGGGCGCGCCGGGCATCGTCACGCTGGGCGAGCCGATCGCTTTCGAGGGTATGCAGTTCATCACCGGCCCCTATGTGGTCGCTGGCGGCGGGTTCGGCCTCGCCGCCGCGCCCGACACGAGCATCCGCGTCGACCCGCTGGTGGCTGCGACGATCGACGCGACGATCGCCGATGGCGCCGGCGTCGCGGCGCGGCTCACCAAGACCGGCGCCGGCCTGCTCGTCCTCGGCGGGACCAACAGCTACAGCGGCGGCACGATTGTCAGTGGCGGCGCACTGCAGATCGGGTCCGATGCCAATCTGGGCGCCGCAAGCGGCGCTCTCAGCCTGAATGCGGGCACCCTGGTTACGACAGCGAGCTTCGCCTCCGGGCGTGCCCTCAGCCTGGGTGAGAATGGCGGCACCTTTTCAACCAACAGTACGACCGAGCTGACATTGAGCGGTGCGATCGCCGGACCGGGGCTGCTCACCAAGGCCGGCGCTGGGACATTGATCTTATCGGGCACGAACCTTTTTGAAGGCGGCACGCTCCTTGCGGACGGCGTCCTTGCCGTGTCCGCCGACTCCAACCTCGGCGCGCCCGCGGGCTCGATCGATTTCGACGGCGGCACGCTCCGCTTCGACGCCGGCTTCGACCCCGCCGGGACTCGAGCCGTCGCGCTCCACGGCGCCGGCGGCACGATCGACACCAACGGCAACAACCCCACCTTCCTTCAGGGCTTCGTCGGAACCGGGTCATTGTCCAAGACGGGCGCGGGTACGCTCACGCTCACCGGCGACAACGTCTACACCGGCGGTACGGCGATCGGCGGCGGTACGCTCCAGATCGGCGACGGCGGCACGACCGGAGGCCTGATCGGCGATGTCGTCGACAATGCCGCCCTGATCTTCAATCGGTCGGATTCTGCGACCTATGGCGGGGCAATCACGGGTAGCGGCTCGCTCGCCAAACTTGGCGCCGGCCAGCTCACCCTCACCGGCACGAGCACTTATTCGGGCGGAACGACGATAGTCGCCGGTACGCTGCGAATCGGCGATGGGGCGACGAGCGGCAGCATCGCCGGAGACGTGTTGAACAACGGCGCCCTGGTCTTCGATCGCGGCGATGCGGTGGTGTTCGGCGGCATTGTCAGCGGCAGCGGCACGTTGCGCCAGGTCGGCGCCGGCACGCTGACGCTCACCGGAATCAACACCCACAGCGGCGGGACGATCGCCGGCGCGGGAATCATCGCGGTTGCGAGCGACTCCAATCTCGGTGCCCCGGGCGCTGTTCTGACGTTCGACGGTGGAACCCTGCTGACCAATGCTGCGATCGCCAGCGCGCGTCCCGTCACCCTCGCTTCGGGCGGCGGCACCATCGACAATGGCGGATTCGCCGACCTGTTCGCCGGCGCGATCACCGGTCCGGGCGCTCTCACCGTCACCGGCTCCGGGACCGTAACCCTGGCCGGCGACAATGAATGGCTCGGCGGGACGACGATCGCGTCGGGCACACTGCGCCTCGGCGACGGCGGCATCACCGGCAGCCTCGCCGGCGATGTCGTGAACCAGGGGACCCTGGCCTTCGCGCGATCGAACAGCCTGCTGTTCGGCGGCATGATCAGCGGCGGTGGTTCGGTCCGGCAGACGGGCGCGGGCGCGACCATTTTGACCGGGATCAACAGCTACACCGGCGGCACCTTCATCGACGCGGGCACGCTCCAGATCGGCCTCGGCGGCACGACCGGCAGCATCATCGGCGATGTCGCGAACAACAGCCTTCTGGTCTTTGACCGCTCGGATTCGCTGGACTTTGGCGGCGCGATCAGCGGCGCCGGCGCGTTGCTCCAGGCCGGCAGCGGAACCACGATCCTGAGCGGAGCGAACAGCTACGCGGGCGGCACCACGATCGGCGCTGGTACGCTTCAACTCGGCAACGGCGGCACGATCGGTAGCATCTTCGGCGATGTCGTCGACAATGGCGCGCTGATTTTTGACCGGACGGACGCGGTTACCTTCAATGGAACGATCAGCGGCACCGGCACGCTGGGTCAGTTCGGCGCCGGCACGCTGACGCTTGCCGCGATCAATTCATATGGGGGCGGGACGATCGTCCGCGACGGCACACTCGCGGTCTCGACCGATCTCAATCTAGGCGCGGCGGACGGGCCTTTAACCCTGGACGGCGGCATCCTGTTCACCCTGGCCGGCCTCGACAGCAATAGGCCGATCGCCCTGGGCGTGGGCGGCGGCACGATTGACAATGGCGGAGTCGCCGACCTGTTCGCCGGGCCGGTCACCGGCCCCGGCGCATTGACCGTCGCCGGTTCAGGGGCCGTGACCTTGAGCGCCGACACCATCTATGCGGGCGGCACGACGATCGCCGCGGGCACGCTCCGGCTGGGCAATGGCGGCACAACCGGAAGCATCCTCGGCGGCGTCGCGAACGGCGGCATCCTGGTCTTCGATCGGTCGAACGTGCTGACCTTCGCCGGCGTGATCACCGGCTCGGGGTCGGTCGTTCAGCAGGGATCGGGCACGACGATCCTGACCGCCGGCAATCTCTATACCGGGCAGACCAATGTCACCAACGGTCGCCTGATCGTCGACGGCTCGATCGCCGGGGATGTGAATGTCGCTGCGGGCGCGCGCCTGGGCGGCGACGGCTCGATCCTCGGCATCGTGACCATCGCCGACGGCGGGCATCTTGCGCCCGGCAACAGCCCCGGCACCTTGACCATCGGGGCGCTGGTGCTGAACCCGTTCTCGCAGGTGGATTTTGAGTTCGCCTTGCCGGGCATCGTCGGCGGCGGAATCAACGATCTGGTCGTCGTTACCGGCAATCTGACCCTCGACGGTACGCTCAACGTCGCCAATGCCGGCGGCCTCAGTCCCGGCGCCTACCGGATCTTCGATTATGGTGGGACGCTGACCGACAACGGACTGCTGCTCGGCGCGCCGCCGACCCGGTTCGCGGCCGACAATCTGCTCATCTCGACCGCGACGCCGGGCGAGGTGTCCCTGATCGTCGACGCCGGCGGCTTCGGCCTGCAATTCTGGGACGGCGTCAATGCCCCCGGCAACGGCGCGATCGGCGGCGGCGCCGGCTCCTGGAACCTCGCCGCGGCCAACTGGACGGGCTTCGACGGCGCCGTCAACGCCAGCTGGCAGGGCGGGTTCGCCGTCTTCCAGGGCGCCGCCGGCACGGTGACCCTGGGGTCGGAAATCGCCGTCGACGGCATGCAGTTCCGCACCAACCTCTATGCGATCGACGGCGGCGGCTTCGCGCTCAACGCCGCAGGCGATTTCATCATCCGCGTCGACCCCTCGGTCACAGCGACGATCGCCGCGCCGATCGCCGGGGCCGCGACCCTGACCAAGACCGGCGGCGGGCGGCTCGTCCTCACCGCGGCGAACCTCTATGACGGCGGGACCGCGATCCTCGGCGGCGTGCTCCAGGTCGGCGGCGATGCGAATCTCGGCGCGACGGGCGGCGCGCTGACCCTCGATGCGGGGACTTTGGCTACGACCGCCGGCTTCGCCACCGCGCGCGCCGTCACCTTGGGCGAGAATGGTGGCGCCTTCTCGCCCGGCGCGGGAACCGTCTTGACCCTCGGCGGCACGATCGCCGGCGCGGGCCTGCTCGGCAAGACCGGCGGAGGGACCCTGATCCTGACCGCCGCCAACAGCTACAAAGGCGGCACCCTCGTCGGCGCGGGCGTGCTCGGCGTGTCGAGCGACTCCAATCTTGGCGCATCCACCGCGCCGCTCCTGCTCGACGGCGGCACCTTGCGGTTCGAGGCCGGCTTCGATCCCGCGGCCAGCCGCGCAGTCAGCCTCGGCGCCTTGGGCGGCACGATCGACACCAACGGCCACATCTCGACTTTCGCCCAGGGCATCGGCGGCACGGGCGCGCTCACCAAAGGAGGCGCCGGAACCCTGATCCTCACCGGCGCCAACACCTTCAGCGGCGGCACGACGATCGCCGCCGGCACGCTCCGGATCGGCAACGGCGGCGCCACCGGCTCCATCCTGGGCGACATCGTCAACAATGGCGTGCTGGTGGTCGATCGCTCGAACCAGATCACCTACTCCGGCATAATCAGCGCCGCCGGTTCGCTGGTCCAGGCGGGGACGGGCTCGCTTATTCTCACCGGCAACAACAGCTTTACCGGCGGCACTTCGATCGCGGCCGGTACGCTTCAGATCGGCAATGGTGGAACCGCCGGCGCCATCTTCGGCGACGTCGCCAACCAGGGCATGCTGACCTTCAACCGCTCCGACGCGGTGACCTTTGCCGGTAGGATAAGCGGTGGCGGGACCTTGGTGCAGGCCGGGGCGGGGACCCTGATCCTGACCGGCGCCAGCACCTATACGGGTGCGACCAATGTTCAGCACGGTCGGCTCGCGGTCGAAGGATCGCTCGGCGACACGGCCGTCCTGGTCGCGACCGGCGCGACCCTGTCGGGCGGGGGCTCCATCGCCGGTCCGGTGACGGTCGCCGACGGGGCGACGTTCGCTCCCGGGCCTCTGGTCGCGCCGGGGATATTGTCGGTTGGCGCCCTGGCCTTCGCGCCGAACGCCCGGCTCGAATGGCGCCTGGGGCAGCCCAATAGCATCGGCGGCCCGCTCAACGATCTGGCGCGGGTCGCGGGCGACCTCGTCCTCGACGGCAGGCTCGACATCGTCGCCAGCGATTTCGCGACCCTCCCCGGCAGCTATCGGCTGATCGACTATGGCGGGGCGCTCACCGACCACGGCCTGACGCTCGGCGCGATCCCCGACCGGTTCGCCAACACCGTCGTCCAGACCGCGATCCCGGGCCAGGTCAATCTGATCGCGGTGCGCGACGGCCTTGCCGTTCAGTTCTGGGATGGCGGCGACGGCCTCGGCAATGCCCGGGTCGACGGCGGGGCAGGGGCCTGGAACTTGACCGCGACCAACTGGACCGCGCCCAATGGAGCGATCAACCAGTCCTGGCTTGGGGGCATGGCGATTTTCGCCGGGACCGGCGGCGACGTCACCCTCGGCGCCGGGGTCGAGGCGATCGCGCTGCAATTCACCGGCGGCGGATATCGTATCCTCGGCAACGGCAATGTGCTGACCCTTCGGGCTCACGAGTCCGGCTTCGGCGGACTGGTCCGCGTCGATTCCGGGAGCACCGCCCTGATCGAGGCGCCGCTCGCCGGAGCGACCGGCCTCGTCAAGTCGGATGCCGGGACGCTGATCCTGACCGGCGCCAATATCTATTCCGGCGGCACGACGATCCGGGGCGGAATTCTGCAGATCGGCGCGGGCGGAACCAGCGGGAGCATATTCGGCGACGTCGCCAATGACGGACGCCTCGTCTTCAATCGGTCCGACGCAGTGACTTTTGCCGGCCTGATCACCGGCGTGGGCGCCGTCGACCAGATCGGCGGCGGCAGCCTCACTCTGACCGGCGACAATGCCTATGCCGGCGGCACGAACGTCCGCGCCGGCATCCTGCAGATTTCGCGCGACGCCAATATCGGCGATCCGAACGGCGCGTTGCTGGTCGATTCCGCCACCCTGCGCTGGCTGGCCACGTTCGATCTCGCCGCGACCCGCCCGATCACACTGGGCGCCGGCGGCGCGACCTTCGATACCAACGGCTTCGCCAGTGCGGTCTTCCAGGGCATGAGTGGGCCGGGCGGCCTGGCCAAGACCGGCGCCGGCCGCCTCGTCCTCGTCGGCGACAATTTCTATGCCGGTCCGACCTCGATCGCCGCCGGCGAGCTGATGGTGATCGGTGCCATCCGCTCGGCCACCAATGTCGGCCCGAACGGGACGTTGAGCGGAACCGGCACGATTTTCGGCGATGTGCTCAATCGCGGCTTGGTCGCGCCCGGCGCGTCGATCGGCACGCTGACCATCAGCGGAAACTATGTCGGCATGGGCGGGACGCTCGATATCGAAACCATCCTCGGCGCCGACGATTCCCCGAGCGACCGTCTCGTCATCGCCGGCGGGGCCGCGACCGGCTCGACGATTGTGCGCGTCTTCAATGCCGGCGGCGGGGGCGCCCTCACCACCGGCGACGGCATCCTCGTGGTCGACGCCGCCGGCGGCGGGACCACTGCGCCGGGCGCGTTCACGCTCGCCGCGCCGGTCTTCGCCGGACCCTACGAATATCTGCTGGTCCGCGGCGCCGCCGCCGGCTCGGCCGGCGACGACTGGTTCCTGCGCTCGACGATCGATCCGGACACGCCGTCCTTCCGCATCGAGACGTCGCTCTACGCCACGCTTCCCGCGCTTGCCCTCGGCTACGGCCGCGCGCTGATCGGCACGCTGCAGGAACGGGTCGGCGACATGGCCGGCCATGACCAGGCCGTTTGGGGCCGGGTCTTCGGCCGCGAAGGCGAGCGCGAAGGCAGGGACGGCATCCTCGGCGCGGGACCGAACTTCGATTACGACTTCACGGCCATCCAGCTCGGCGTGGACGTGATCCACGACATCGGCGACCGCAACACCGACGTCGCCGGCCTGTACGGCGCCTGGGGCAAGGGCGACGGCGACGTCGAACACTTCACAAGGGTCGCGGCCGGCCGGGACGATTTCGAGGCGCTGTCGTTCGGCGCCTACTGGACCCACCTCACCCCGACCGGCTGGTATCTCGACGGCGTCGTCCAGGGCACCTGGTACGACATGAAGGCGCAGTCGGTGCGGCTGCCCGGCGTCCAGACGGAAGGCTTCGGCTTCGCCGCGTCGATCGAGGGCGGACGCACGTTGCAGTCGGGCGCCCTGACGATCGAGCCGCAGGCCCAGCTCGTCTTCCAGTCCGTCTCGCTCGACGATGTCGCCGACGTCGCGGGACGGGTCCGCTTCGACAACATGCAGTCGGTGGCGGGGAGGCTCGGCGTCCGCGTCGCCCGGACCTGGACCGAGGGGAACCACAACGCCGTCACAATCTGGGGACGCGCCAATCTCTGGTACGAGTTCATGGGCGACACGCGGTCCATCTTCTCGTCCGCGACCGGCTTCGTGCCACTCCACGCCGATCTCGGCGGCGAATGGTTCGAGCTCAACGCCGGCGTCGACGCGGAGATCACGGACCGCCTATCGATCCACGCTAACGTCACCTGGGAAAGCGACTTTGCCGGCGACCAGCACGGCTATGAAGCGCAGCTGGGGCTCAGGCTTCGTTTCTAGGTCTGCGGGCCAATCATCCCGCCGACAGCCAGACGAAGCGCGCGACGAACAGCATTGAAAGCACCAGCAGCAGCCAGTCCTTCCCACTTAGCTTACCCCGCAGTAATTTGATCACCGCATAAGCGGTGATCCCGAAAGCCAACCCGTTGGCGATCGAGAAGGTCAAGGGAATCATCGCCAGGGTGAGGAAGGCGGGGATGGCGATTTCGGGATCGTCCCAGGCCACGTCGGCGAGCGGCGCCATCATCAGCGCGCCGACCAGGATCAAGGCGGGCGCGGTGGCGGCGAGCGGCACGAGCTGGGCGTAGGGCGCGGCGAACATCATCAGCAGGAAGAGAAGGCCGGTGACGATAGCGGTGAGGCCGGTGCGCCCGCCCGCCTGCACGCCGGCGGCGCTCTCGACATAGGAAGTGACGGTGCTGGTGCCGGCGAGGCTGCCGAAGATGGTGGCGATCGAATCGGTGAAGAGGATGCGGTTGAGCTTGGGCACGCGGCCCTGTTTGTCGATCAGGCCGGCGCGGCGGGTGACGCCGACCAGGGTGCCGATATTGTCGAACAGGTCGACGAACAGGAAGACGAAGAGGATCTCGAACAGGCCGAGGCCGTGGCTGCCCGAAAGCCCGAGCACGCCGGCGAGATCGAGGTGGAAGGCGGTCTCGCCGATGGCGGTGAGATCGTAGGGCTGGGGCGTGAAGGCGACCGCTCCGGCGATCCACCCGGCCAATGTGGTCGCCGCGATTCCGATCAGGATCGCGCCGCGCACCTTCCACGCCGCCAGCGCCGCGGTCGCCACCAGCCCGAACATGGCGAGCGCGGCGGCGGGCGCATGGAGGTCGCCGAGCGTCACCGAGGTCGCCGGGCTGGTGACGACGATGCCGGCATTCTTGAAGCCGATCAGGGCGATGAATAGGCCGATCCCGCCCGCCACCGCGGCGAACAGGTGCGGCGGGATCGCGGTGATGATCAGCTGGCGGACTCCGGCGAAGGTCAGCAGCAGGAAGGCCACGCCCGAGATGAAGACGCAGCCCAATGCCACCGGCCACGGCACCCCCATCGTCTGGACGACGGTGAAGCTGAAATAGGCGTTGAGCCCCATGCCCGGCGCCAGCGCCAGCGGCACATTGGCGGTGAAGCCCATCAGGATGCTGGCGAAGGCCGCGGCGAGGCAGGTCGCCGCCGCCACCGCCGCGACCGGCATGCCGGCCTGGCCCAGGATCGCCGGATTGACCAGCACGATATAGGCCATCGTCAGGAAGGTGGTGACGCCCGCCAATATCTCGGTTCGTACATTGGTACCCCGCGCGCTGAGCTCGAAACGGCGTTCGAGCATGCTGGCGGGTTCTGGTTCAGCTTTCGCTTCAGCTTCCGTCAAAAGGCGCCCCCCTTTCGTACCACCATAGCGTCTGCTCGAGCCTGCACAAAACCTCCATTTGGCGCGCCGACCAGCCCGTGCCACCCACGCTCCATGGTCCGTGGTCTCATTCGTATCCTCTTGATTCTCGCCGTCCTCGGCCTCGCCGCCTCGTGGGGCGCCAGCACATATCTCGCCTGGCCACGAACCGGGCCGGTGCCAGCGCCGGCGCCGCCCGGCCGCGTGATCCGCCTGGTGGCCAGCGACGGCGTCCATGTCGCCGCCAGCTACTGGCCCGGCGCGCGGCGCGGCGGGCCGGCCGTCCTGCTCCTCCATGGCGTCGACAGCTCGCGGGCCGCCTTCACCCGCCACGCACTGTGGCTGAACCGACTCGGCTTTGCCGTGCTGGCGATCGATTTTCGCGGCCATGGCGGCTCCGACGCGGTTCCGCGCAGCTTCGGCCTCAACGAGGCGCGCGATGCCGCCGCCGCTTTGGCCTTTCTCCGGCACGGGAAGCCGGCGCGGCGGGTGGGGCTGATCGGCACCTCGCTTGGCGGCGCGGCGGCGTTGCTCGGCGACGACGGGCCGCTGCCGGTCCAGGCGATGGTGCTCCAGGCCGTCTATCCGGACCTGCGCGACGCCGTCGCCAACCGCCTCGCCCAGCGCCTCGGCCGCCCGCTCGCCTTGCTCGGCGAACCTTTGCTCAGCTTCCAGTCCTGGCCGCGCTACGGAGTCTGGCCCGGCCACCTCGCGCCGGCCGAGGCCATCCGCCTTTACCGGGGGCCGGTGCTGGTCCTCGGCGGCCTTGAGGATCGCAGCACCACGCCTGAGGAAACGCGCCGTCTCTACGACGCCGCGCCGGGCCCGAAAAGCCTCTGGCTCCTCCCCGGCATCGGGCACGCCGCCGCCGGCTCGGTCTGGACCGACGACTATCGGGCCCGCGTCGCCGCCTTCCTGCGCGACAATCTCGGCGATCCCCGCTCAATGAGGTCCGAGCCGGATCAGCCACAGATCGGACGGCGCTCCCAGCCGTAGGGGCAGGATCGACGTGCCGAGCCCGGCGCTGACGATCAGTGTCTTGCCGTCCTCGCGGATCAGGCCGCAGGCGTAGCGTTCGCCAAAGTCCGACATGGTCGAAACCGCGCCGATCAGCGGCAGCCTGATCTGGCCGCAATGGGTATGGCCGGCGAGCATCAGGCCGATTTCGCGCGGCACAAGCGGGAAGGGATCGGGGCTGTGGCTGAGCAGGATGCGCGCGCCCGGCAAGGTCCGCATCCGCGCGAGCGTGCTTACGACATCTTCATGGCCGGTGAAGGCGTCGTCGAGGCCGCCGATCGCCAGCGGTCCCACTGCCGCCGCGTCATTGTCGAGCAGCCGCACCCCCGCCGCCGCCAGGGCGCTGCGCATCGCGCCGGCGTCGCGCCAGTGATCGTGATTGCCGAGCACCGCGACAACGCCGAGCGGCGCGCGGAGGCGCGCGAGCGGCGCGACCGCTTCGTCGGCACCATAGGTCCGGGTCGACACCCTCTTGTCGCTGACGAAGTCGCCGGCGATCAGCACCAGATCGGGCTCGAGCGCATTCACCTGGTCGACGATTCGCGCCAGCCGCGACGGCGGCATGTCCGGACCAGCAACGTGGAGGTCTGAGATAAGCACCACCCGGATCGGCGGCGCACCGGCCGGCCAGTCGGCGAGTTCGATCTCGGCGCGTCGCACCACCGGGTCGGCGACCGCGCTCCAATAGGCCCAGCCGAGCAAGGCGAAGCCGAGCGCAACCAGAAGCAGGAAGAAGCGTCGTAAGTTCACGGCCCTTGCGTGGCCCGTCGGTTCGCGAAAGAAAAGCCGGACCATGCGCGATTTCTCCCAGCTGCTCGACGCCCTCGTCTACACGCGGTCGCGCAGCGCGAAATTGAAGCTGATCGGCGATTACCTGAAGCGCACGCCCGATCCCGACCGCGGCTACGCGCTGGCGGCGCTGACCGGCGAATTGAACCTGCCGGCGGTGAAGCCGGCGGCGATCCGCGCCATCGCCGAGGAAAGGGTCGATCCGGTCCTGCTCTACATGAGCCGCGACTATGTCGGCGACATGGCCGAGACCGTGTCCCTGCTCTGGCCGGCGCCGCCCGGCGAATCGGCCGAGCTCGACGACGGCACCTTGCGACTCTCCGCAATCGTCGAGCGCCTATTCGCCATGGGCCGGGCCGAGGCGCCGGGCGCGCTCGCTTTCATGCTCGACCACCTCGACGCCAACGGCCGCTTCGCTCTGTTGAAGCTCGCCACCGGGGCGCTGCGCATCGGCATTTCGGCTCGTCTTGCCAAGGTCGCTTTGGCCGAGGCCTTCAATCTCGAGATCGACGCGGTCGAGGAGGTCTGGCACGGCATCGGACCGCCTTATCTGCCGATCTTCGCCTGGGCGGAAGGGCAGGGGCCGCAGCCGACCGCCCGGGACGTGCCCGTCTTCCGCCCGTTCATGCTCGCCCACCCGCTCGAGGAGGCGCGCGTGTCGCTCGACGATTATGTCGCCGAGTGGAAGTGGGACGGCATCCGAGTCCAGATCGTCCATGCCGGCGGCGAGACCCGCCTCTACAGCCGTGCCGGCGACGATATCACCAGGAGCTTCCCCGACGTCGCCGAGGCCTTCGCCCATCCGGGCGTGCTCGACGGCGAATTGCTGGTGAAGGGCGAGGCGCAGGGCGGTGGGCTCGAGTCCTCCGCGGGCGCGGCCAGCTTCAACGCCCTCCAGCAAAGGCTCGGCCGCAAGAATGTCTCGGCGCGGATGCTCAGCGACTATCCGGCCTTCGTCCGCCTCTACGACATCCTGTTCGATGGCGAGGAGGACCTCCGCGCGCTGCCCCTCGCCGAACGACGTGTCCGGCTCGAGCGCTTCGCCACTGGCCTCGATCCCGAACGGTTCGACGTCTCCGCGCTTATCGAGGCGGGCGACTTCGATGCGCTCGAGCAGATCCGCGCCGGCGCCCGCGACGCTGCAATCGAAGGGGTGATGCTGAAGCGCCGCGACAGCCCCTATGTCGCCGGACGCAAGGCGGGCCTGTGGTACAAATGGAAGCGCGACCCGCTCAATGCCGATTGCGTTTTGATGTACGCCGCCCGCGGCAGCGGCAAGCGCTCCTCCTTCTATTCGGATTACACGTTCGGCGCCTGGAACGAGGCGGGCGAGCTGCTGCCGGTCGGCAAGGCCTATTTCGGCTTCACCGACGAGGAGCTGAAATGGCTCGACCGCTTCGTGCGCAACCACACGGTCGAGCGGTTCGGCCCGGTGCGCGAGGTCGAAAAGTCCCTGGTGCTCGAGGTCGCCTTCGATTCGATCCACGCCAGCAAACGCCACAAGTCGGGCCTCGCCATGCGCTTCCCTCGCATCTCGCGAATCCGCACCGACAAGCCCGCCGCCGAGGCAGAAACGATCGAGGCGTTGAAGAAGTTGGTGACTTAGACGGTTGGACGGCGCGGCGGGGCGAGAGCCTGGCCGATCGAGCGGAAGTCGCGTCCGCCGGCCTGCATCGCGTCGCCGCACTGGCCGAGCAGTTGCTGGCGCTCGGCGCCGGCCGGGGCGTCGCCGGCCAGGATCTCGTCCGGATTTATGCCCGGAGAGGCGGCGTCGATCCGTCCCAGGAAATATTGCGCGGCGACCTGACCGAGGGATCGGACCCGTGGATCCTCCTCCTCGGCAAGGCTCGCCATCAGCCGGAAGCAGCGCTGGTCGAGCGCGACAGGGCTGACCGGTTCGTTGACCGGATGCGATGTTGAAGCGACCGCAATCATGGCCGCGAGGAGCACGCTTTCCATGGCTATCGTGGTAAACGGCAAAGGTGCACAAGCGGTCGCGGGAAATGGTTTACGGGAAAATAAGCACGAAAAAGGGCGCGGGGCCAACGGCCGCCGCGCCCTGATATTTTCGGTCCCGTTCCTTACTGGATGGGAACGAGATTCACGGCGGCGGTCTTGCCGCGCCGGTCGACCTCCAGCTCGAACTCGATCCGGTCGCCCTCGTTCAAGGAGATCATGCCGGCGCGTTCGACCGCAGAGATGTGGACGAAGGCGTCGGGCTGGCCGTCGTCGCGAGTGATGAAGCCGAAGCCCTTGGTCGCGTTGAAGAACTTGACCGTGCCGCTGGCCTTCTCGCCGGTCAGCTCGCGCTGCGGGCCGCGGTCGCGCGGCGGGCCGCGGTCCTCGACTGGGAGCGGATCGCCCTCGATCTTGAGATCGGTCGCCGAAACCCGGCCGCCGCGATCCACCAAAGTGAATTCGAGCGGCTGGCCCTCGGCCAGACCGGTCAGCCCGGCTTGCTCGACCGCGCTGATATGGACGAAGACATCCTCGCCGCCATCGTCCCGGACGATGAAGCCGAAGCCCTTCTGGCCATTGAAGAATTTTACGACGCCCTTGGCCTCGCCGACAACCTGGGGGGGCATGCCGCCGCCACCGCCGCCGCCGCCGCGGCCAGCAAAGCCGCCGCCGCCGCCACCGCCGCCGCCGCGATAACCGCCGCCGCCGCCGCCACCGCCGAAGCGATCGCCGCCGCCGCCGAACCGGTCGCCGCCGCCGCTCCGCTCTCCGAATCCACCGCCGCTGAAGTTGTCTTCACCGAAACCGTCGCGCTTGTCTCTGCCGCGCCCGCCGCGATCGCCGCGGCGCCCTCTGTCGAAACCCATCTTGGTCAAATACTTTCGTGCGCCCGTACCCCTGTCAAAACCAACGCGCCGGGCTAGAAACGCGCAAAGGCCTTTTGGCGCCGGAAGGGCGCTCTGCCGACTCACATAACCGAAAAAACCCTGTGTAGCGAGCGCTTTTGCCCGAGGACCGCATAGACGACTTCAGCGCCACGCTCGGGGCGATTGCCCCGGCGGCCGGGTTCATGCATGGAAAGCCGGCAACAGGAGCACCCGAATCCCGATGATCGACGCCTTCGCCATCTTCGCTTCGCCGGCGGCCTGGGCGGCCCTCGCGACCCTGATCGTGCTCGAGGTCGTGCTCGGCATCGACAACCTCATCTTCATCTCGATCCTGTCCAACAAGCTGCCGGTGAAGGATCGGTCGAGGGCCCGGCGGATCGGCATCAGCCTCGCACTGGGCATGCGCCTGGCACTGCTTTCGACCATCGCCTGGCTGGTCGGGCTGACCGCGCCGGTCTTCGATCTCGGCATTCAGGGCGCGATCGGCGCCCATGGCGAGCCCGCCTTCGAGACCCAATTCTCCTGGCGCGACCTGATCCTCATCGCCGGCGGCCTGTTCTTGCTGTGGAAGGCGACCAAGGAGATCCACCACAATGTCGATCCCGGTCCTGAGGACGACGAATTCGACACTTCCAAGAAGACGCTGACCTTCGGCGCCGCCATCGTCCAGATCCTTGCCCTGGACGTCGTCTTCTCGATCGATTCGATCCTGACCGCGGTCGGCATGACCGAATATCTGGTGATCATGGTGATCGCCGTCCTGGTCTCGGTCGGCGTCATGCTGCTCGCCGCCGATCCGCTGGCCAATTTCATCGGCAAGAATCCGACCGTGGTGATGCTGGCTTTGGGTTTCCTCCTGATGATCGGCGCGGTGCTGATCGCCGACGGCTTCGGCGTCCACGTCCCCAAGGGCTATATCTACGCCGCCATGGTCTTTTCGGCCGCGGTCGAGGGGCTCAACATGTGGGGGCGCAAACGCCGGCTGGCCCGGGCAAAGGCCAAGGCGGACCATTGAGCGTTAATCTTGTTAGGCCTATGCGGTCGCGATGAGCGTCTATTTTCACGAGGAAGACCTGCCCGAGGGCGTGCTTGGCCCCGGACCTGTCGCCGTCGACACCGAGACCATGGGCCTGCTTCCGGGCCGCGACCGCCTCTGCCTGGTCCAGATCTCCGACGGACGCGGCGACGAGCATCTCGTCCGCTTCGCCCCGGGCAGCGATTTCGCCGCGCCCGTTCTCAAGGCGGTGCTGGCCGATCGCGACCGGCTCAAGCTCTATCATTTCGCCCGCTTCGACCTCGCCTCGATCCACGCTTACCTGAAGGTGATGGCGGCGCCGGTCTATTGCACCAAGATCGCCTCGCGGCTGGTCCGCACCTATACCGACCGCCACGGCCTCAAGGATCTGGTCAAGGAAGTGCTCGGCCAGGAGATCTCCAAGCAGCAGCAAAGCTCCGACTGGGGCGCGCCCGAGCTCAGTGACGCCCAGAAGGATTATGCCGCGTCCGACGTGCGCTATCTCCACGCCCTTCGGGAAAAGCTCGACGCCAGGCTGGCCCGCGAGGGCCGGACCGCCATGGCCGCCGCCTGCTTCGATTTCCTGCCGCACCGTGCCCTGCTCGATCTCGCCGGCTGGGCGGAGCAGGACATTTTCGCGCATGTCTGAAACCGGCGAGGAACGGGCACGGCGCGAGCGTTTGTGGGCCCGGCCGGGCGGCAGCCACGACCGCGTCGTCCGCATCCTCAAGATCGCGCTGCCGGCGCTGATCGGCGTCGTCCTCGCCTTCCTCGCTTTCTCGCCGCTCGAGGACAAGCAGGAGGTCAGCTTCCTCCTCGACAAGAACAAGGTCGAGACCGCGCCGGAGCGCCTGCGGGTCGCCAACGCCCAGTATCGCGGCCAGGACAATGAGGGGCGCCCGTTCGTGCTCAACGCCCGCACCGCCGTGCAGCAGACTTCGGCGGTCCAGGTCGTCGACATCCGCGACATGAACGCCCAGATCCAGCTCGAAACCGGCCCGGCCCGCCTGGTCGCGAACCAGGCGCGCTACGATATGGAGCGCGACCATGTGAACGTGGTCGGGCCGCTTGTTTTCACTTCGGCCGACGGCTTTCGCATGGGAACCCACGACGTCAACATAGACCTTCGAACCAACACCCTGGCCAGCCGCGGCGCCGTCCAGGGCCAGATGCCCCTCGGCCATTTCTCGGCCGACAATCTTCAGGTCAATCTGCCCGACCGTCGGGTGGTGCTGACCGGACGCGCCCGCTTGCATATCGTGCAGGGCGGCCTCAGAAGGGCGCCGTGAGACCTTTTCGCCTCCTCTTCCTGGCGCCGCTGCTCGCGGTCGCGCCCGCGCTCAGCCAGTCGGGCTCGTCCTCGTCGATCAAGAATCACGACGCCAGCGCGCCGGTCGACGTCGCCTCGGAACGGATCGAGGTCCAGGACCGCGCCAACCGCGCCATCTTCTCGGGCAACGTCGTCGCCGTGCAGGGCAATTTGCGGCTCAATTCGTCGCGGCTGACCGTGGTCTACGCCAACAGCGGCAACAACACCCAGATCCAGCGGCTGGAGGCGAGCGGCGGCGTCACCCTGCGCAGCCCGACCGAGACCGCGCGCGGCCAGTTCGCCATCTACGATCTCGGTCGCCGGCTGGTGACGATGATCGGCGGCGTCACCCTCGATCAGGGCGCCAACCACGTCCAGGGCGGCCGGCTCGTCCTCGATCTCGACAGCCACCGCGCGGTGATGGACGGCGGCGCCCAGACCGGCCGCGTCTCCGGCCGATTCACCGTCCCGCGGCGCACCGGCAACTGATCGCCGCAATTGATCGGGTGGGGCACCCACCCCGCCGCTTCATTTTCCCATGCATAAAGCTTGCCAGTTGAGGCTTTGCGGCGGCTCGCCTAAATGGGTTGACGGTTACGCGGAGCGGATATGAACGAAAGTCTCGCCATCGACACCGGCGCCTCCGCGGCGCTCGACGATCTGTCGCATGGCCTCTCCGTCGTCTCGATCGCCAAATCCTACGACAAGAGGGCGGTGCTGACCGACGTCTCACTGGGCGTCGACCGCGGCGAGGTGCTCGGCCTGCTCGGCCCCAACGGCGCGGGCAAGACCACCTGCTTCTATTCGATCATGGGGCTGGTGAAGCCCGACAGCGGCCGCATCCTGCTCGACGGCCAGGATATTACCGGCCTGCCCATGTACCGCCGCGCCATCCTCGGCCTCGGCTATCTGCCCCAGGAAACCTCGATCTTCCGCGGCCTTACCGTGTCTCAGAACATCATGGCGGTGCTCGAGATCGCCGAGCCCGACAAGGAAAAGCGCCAGGAGCGGCTCGAGCAATTGCTCGGCGAATTCCATATCGAGCGGCTACGCGACGCCCCGGCCATGGCGCTGTCGGGCGGCGAGCGGCGGCGCTGCGAGATCGCCCGCGCGCTCGCCGCCAGCCCCACCATCATGCTGCTCGACGAGCCCTTCGCCGGCATCGACCCGATCTCGATCCAGGACATTCGCGACCTCATCGTCGAATTGAAGAAACGCAATATCGGCGTGCTGATCACCGACCATAATGTCCGCGAGACGCTCGACATCGTCGACCGCGCTTGCATCATCTATGGCGGTCAGGTGCTGTTCGCCGGCAGCCCCGAGGCCCTGGTCGCCGACGAGAATGTCCGCCGTCTCTACCTCGGCGAGAGTTTCGAGCTTTAGGGTAATGTGATCCCATGGCCCTCGGTCCGCGCCTCGACCTAAGACAATCCCAATCGCTGGTGATGACGCCGCAGCTGCAGCAGGCGATCCGCCTGCTCGCGCTGTCGAACCTCGAGGTCGAAGGCTTCATCGCCGAGGAGATCGAGAAGAATCCGCTGCTCGAAACCGGCGCCGGGGATAGCGATAGCGGGGCCGAGGGGGGTGGCGAGCCGCTTGAGGCGCCAGTTGGGGAGTCCGGCGAGGCGGCAACGGTCGACGAGCTGGTGATGACCGGCGACGGCATCGGCGATGCCCCGCTCGACATGGATTTCGATCACGAGAATCTCCACCAGGACAGCGCGTCCGACGCGATGCGCGCGGGGCTCGACGGCGGCCTCGGCCTGAGCTTAGGCGACGGCGGCGGCGGCTCGATGGAGGGCCCCGATTTCGACAGCTTCGCCGGCGACGACGTCTCGCTCCACGATCACCTGCGCGCCCAGGCCGGCCAGATATTGTCCGGGGCCGACCTGATCGTCGCCGAGCAGATCATCGACCGGATCGACGAGACCGGTTACTTCCTCACCCCGCTTTCGGAGCTGGCCCAGCGCCTCGGCGTGTCGCTCGCCGAGGCCGAGCGCGTCCTTGCCGTCGTCCAGACCTTCGATCCCGCCGGGATCGCGGCGCGCAACCTTGCCGAATGCCTGGCGCTGCAGGCGAAGGACGCGGACCGCTACGATCCGGCGATGGCCCGGCTGATCGCCAATCTCGATTATCTCGCCAAGGGCAATTTCGCCGCGCTGAAGCGGATCTGCGGGGTCGACGACGAGGACATGGCCGACATGGTCCGCGAGCTTCGCGCCTACGATCCCAAGCCCGGCTGCCGCTTCGAGAGGTCCGGGCGGGTCGACGCCATCGTCCCCGACGTCTTCGTCGCCCGCCGCGGCGGCGGCTGGGCGGTGGAGCTGAACGGCGCCACTTTGCCGCGACTGCTGGTCAACCGCACCTATTATCAGGAGCTGTCGTCGGGGCCGCAGGACCGCGCGTCGCGCGCCTGGCTCAACGAATGTCTGCAGAGCGCCAACTGGCTGATGAAGGCGCTCGACCAACGGGCGCGGACCATCGTCAAGGTTGCTACCGAGATCGTCACCCATCAGGAAGGTTTCTTCCGGCACGGCGTGTCGCATCTGAAGCCGCTGACCTTGCGCGCCGTCGCCGAGACGATCGGCATGCACGAATCGACCGTCAGCCGGGTGACCTCGAACAAATATCTTTCCTGCGACCGCGGCCTCTACGAGCTCAAATATTTCTTCACCTCGGGCATCCAGTCGAGCGACGGCGGCGACGCCGCGTCTTCGGAAGCGGTGAAGAGCCGGATCAAGGCCCTGATCTCCGCCGAGGACCCGGTGAAGGTGCTGTCCGACGACCAGCTCGTCGAGATGCTCAAGGCCGAAGGCTTCGACATCGCCCGCCGCACCGTCGCCAAATATCGCGAAGCGATCGCGCTCGGGTCGTCGGTCCAGCGGCGCCGTCAGAAGGCGATGGGGCGGGCGGCTTGACGAACCAGTCTCGCTTCCGTTCAATGGAAATACGGCCGCGCCAGTTTAATTGGCGCGGCCGATGGCCCGTCACTGCGGTCGCGCGCGGCTCCGTTGCGGCGGTGTTGGCGTAGGCGTGGGGGTTGGCGTTGGGGTCGACGTGCCGTCGTCCTGCATCGCTTGGTTCAGCTGCTGCGCGCGGCGCTGAATCCCCTGATTCTGCTGCTGGGTGATCTGGCCATTGCCGTACTGCAGCGAGCGATAGTCTTTTTCGTTCTGCTTGGCCGATGAACTGGATGACGACGTCTGTGCGATCGCGACCGAGGCGAGGCATAGTGACATGGCACACATGGCAGCAAGTCTGGTTGCTCTCTTCATTGTTCGATCCTCCAATTGTGGGCGCCGGGATAAGATCCGGGCGCAGGACGCAACTGAGCATCCCGTTTCGATAATATGGGACTCGAACACAGGGCGGCGTGATGGCGATCACGAAGTCAAGAAGGTAATTCTTCTCTGCTACGGCGATTGTGCGCCGACCAAGAGCGAATTAGTTCGGCAGGGGTGACAAAGAAACTCTTCCTCCCGATCGTTGTAGTGTTGGCTCTCACCGCCTGCGCCACGCCCGAGGCGCGTCTCCGCGCGGGCCTCGTCAATGCCGGCCTGTCGCAGCGCATGGCGGCGTGCATGGCGGAGCGCATGGTCGACCGGCTCTCGCTGATGCAATTGCGCCGGATCGGCGATCTGCCTCGGGCGGGCGAGGCGGGCTCGACCGAGGATTTCCTCCACCGGATACGATCGCTTCGCGACCCGGAGATTCTCAGCGTGACGGCGGGCGCCGCGGCGACGTGCGAGGTGCGGCACCTGATCGGTGGTTGATGGCAACCGTTCGGCACAGCCGCGGGGGTGGATTCATGCCCCTGCCTGTGCTTTAGCCCCGCGCCATGAACATCCATGAATATCAGGCCAAGGAATTGCTGGCCAGGTTCGGCGTCCCGGTTCCGACCGGCCATGCCGCGATGAGCGTCGACGAAGCGGTGGCGGCGGCGGCCAGCCTTCCCGGCCCGCTTTATGTGGTGAAGGCGCAGATCCACGCCGGCGGGCGCGGCAAGGGCAAGTTCAAGGAACTGGGCCATGACGCCAAGGGCGGCGTGCGGCTCGCCCGCACCCCCGAGGAAGTCCGCGCCGCCGCGGCCGAGATGCTCGGCAACACCCTCGTCACCGTCCAGACCGGCCCCCAGGGCAAGCAGGTCAACCGCCTCTACGTCACCGACGGCGTCGACATCGCCAAGGAATTCTATCTGGCGCTGCTGGTCGACCGCAAGACCGGCCGGATCGCCTTCGTCGCCTCGACCGAGGGCGGCATGGACATCGAGACCGTCGCCCACGAGACGCCCGAGAAGATCCATAGCTTCAGTGTCGATCCCGCGACCGGCTTCATGCCCCATCACGGCCGCGCCGTTGCCCATGCGCTGGGGCTCACCGGCGATCTCGCCAAGCAGGCGCAGAAGGTCGCGAAGCTGCTCTACGACGCCTTCCTTGGCACCGACGCCAGCCAGATAGAGATCAACCCGCTGGCGGTCACCGACAAGAATGAACTGCTGGTGCTCGACGCCAAGGTCGGCTTCGATTCCAACGCCATGTTCCGCCACAAGGACCTCGAGGCGCTACGCGACGAGAGCGAAGAGGATCCGATGGAGCTGGAGGCGTCGAAATACGACCTCGCCTACATCAAGCTCGACGGCAATATCGGCTGCATGGTCAACGGCGCCGGCCTCGCCATGGCGACGATGGACATCATCAAATTGAACGGCGCCTTCCCCGCCAATTTCTGCGACGTCGGCGGCGGCGCAAACAAGGAGAAGGTGACGGCGGCGTTCAAGATCATCCTCTCCGACCCGGCGGTGAAGGGAATCCTGGTCAACATCTTCGGCGGGATCATGCGCTGCGATATCATCGCCGAGGGCATCGTCGCCGCCGCTCGCGAGGTCGCGCTCGACGTGCCCCTGGTCGTCCGCCTCGAAGGCACCAATGTCGAGGAAGGCAAGCGCATTCTCGCCGACAGCGGCCTCGCCATCGTCCCCGCCGACGACCTGGGCGACGCCGCGCGCAAGATCGTCGCCGAGGTCAAAGAGGCGGCTTGAGTTGATTTTGCCCCTCCCTTGATGGGAGAGGGGGTGGATTGGAGGAACTGGGCATGAAGCTGCTGGTCGCGGTCAAGCGCGTGATCGATTTCAACGTCAAGCCGCGGGTCAAGGCCGACGGCAGCGGCGTCGATCTCGCCAACGTCAAGATGAGCATGAACCCGT
The DNA here is from genome assembly GCA_036525215.1 of Allosphingosinicella sp. GTDB lineage: Bacteria > Pseudomonadota > Alphaproteobacteria > Sphingomonadales > Sphingomonadaceae > Allosphingosinicella. The sequence goes on along the minus strand of DATDAU010000038.1, from coordinate 17,944 downwards.
TCGACGAGATCGCGCTCGAGGAGGCGGTCCGTCTCAAGGAGAAGGGCGTCGCGACCGAGGTGGTGGCGGTCTCGATCGGCCCGGCCAAGGCCGGCAACGACATCCTCAAGAACGCCCGCGCCGTCGGCGCCGACCGCGCCATCCTGATCGAGACCGACGCCGACGTCGAGCCGCTCGCCGTGGCCAAGATCCTCGCCAAGATCGCCGAGGAGGAGCAGCCGGGGATGATCATCCTCGGCAAGCAGGCGATCGACGACGATTCGAACCAGACCGGCCAGATGCTCGCCGCCCTGCTCGGCTGGCCGCAGGGCACCTTCGCCTCGAAGGTCGAGCTCGACGGCGAAAGCGTCAATGTCACCCGCGAGGTCGACGGCGGGCTCGAAACGGTCAAGCTGAAGCTGCCCGCGGTCGTCACCACCGATCTTCGCCTCAACGAGCCGCGCTACGCCTCGCTGCCCAACATCATGAAGGCGGGATCGAAGCCGCTCCAGGTCCGCAAGATCGAGGAGCTGGGCATCGACGTCGCCCCGCGCCTCACAGTCCTCAACGTCGCCGAGCCTTCGAAACGCCAGGCCGGCGTCAAAGTGGCGAGCGTCGACGAGCTGATCGGCAAATTGAAGAATCTGGGAGTGGTGGCATGAAGACGCTGGTTCTGGTCGAACATGAAGGCGGCAAGGTGAAGGACGCCACGCTCGCCGCCGTCACCGCCGCCTCGAAGCTGGGCGAGGTCCACCTGCTGGTCGCGGGTCAGGGGGTCGCCGGCGTGGCTGAGGCAGCGGCGAAGATCGCCGGCGTCGGCAAGGTCCATGTCGCCGACGACGCGGCCTACGGTCACGGCCTTGCCGAGAATGTCGCCCCGCTCGCCGCGGGCCTGATGGCCGATCACGACGCCTTCCTCGCGCCCGCCACCACCACCGGCAAGAATATCGCGCCGCGAGTCGCCGCCCTGCTCGACGTCATGCAGATTTCCGAGATCCTCTCGGTCGAAAGCGAGGACACTTTCACCCGGCCGATCTACGCCGGCAATGCCATCGCCACGGTCAAGTCGTCCGACGCCAAGAAGGTGATTACCGTACGCGGCACCGCCTTCGCCAAGGCCGCCGCCGAGGGCGGTTCCGCAGCGATCGAGAATGTCGGCGGTGCTGGGGACAAGGGGATTTCGTCCTTCGTCGGCGCCGAGCTCTCCAAGTCGGAGCGGCCCGAGCTGACCAGCGCCAAGATCATCGTCTCGGGCGGCCGCGCCTTCGGCTCGTCGGAGCAGTTCCACAGCCTGCTCGATCCGCTCGCCGACAAGTTGAAGGCCGGCGTCGGCGCGAGCCGCGCCGCGGTCGACGCCGGCTATGCGCCCAACGACTACCAGGTCGGCCAGACCGGCAAGATCGTCGCTCCTGAAGTCTATATCGCGATCGGCATTTCCGGCGCGATCCAGCACCTCGCCGGGATGAAGGATTCGAAGACCATCGTCGCCATCAACAAGGACGAAGACGCCCCGATCTTCCAGGTCGCCGACGTCGGCCTGGTCGGCGACCTGTTCAAGATCGTCCCCGAGCTGACCGAGAAATTGTGAGGATCCGGCGATGAGGCAGAGCCACCTCTACTTCCTCGCCGCCCTCCTCTTCGCCATCGCCACCGGCCTCAACCTCTTCAACGACGGGCTGAACCTGAAGACGGGCATCGGCCTGGTCTTCGTCGTCGCCATGGTCGCGCTCGGCCTGAGGCAGCGGACCTGAACTCAGCGCGCGTCGGGGCGCGGCAGCTGCGCCGGCCATACGCGCAGGGCCGGCCAGTTGATGGAGTCGAGACGGCAGGTGGGCGACGCCGCGATGGCGATAACCGGCGTCCGCGGCGCAACGATCCCGAAGCGAAAGGCCCAGTTTTGCAAATGCTCCGCCGTGACCGGGAGGAAGCGTGGGAAGGCGCCGCCGAGCGCCGATCCATGATTGTAGCTGGTCGGCCCGATGCGCGCGGCCGCACTTTCGAAGCGGCGTCGGAAAACGCCATTGGCAACCGCATTCGCGGCGACCAGCGTACATCCTTCCTTCTCCGCGCGAACGAATGGAAAAAGATGATGGGGCACGACCGCCACCCGGAATCCGTCCCGCTGCAGCATGGCCGCCATGTCGCGGGCCATGCGCATGTCGTCGGCATGGGCGATCCGGTCGGCCGTCACGCTTTTCACCCCCAGTGTCAGGCCAAGAAGAAGGATGAAGGCCAGGCTAAGCCGGAAGGCGCGCGACACGGATGAGCCCAAATCCAATGACGGCTCCGCTCAGGATGAAACTGGCCCATCCGAACAGCTGAGCTCCACCGCCTGTGTGCAGATAGACCATATGATCGGGAGACAGCCCGAGGCATGCCAGGCGCGTTGTGTTGACCAGGATTGTGGCCGCCACCGCGGCGATAGCGATCGGAACGACACGCTTGGTCAGGGGGATGTCGAGCAACTGTGTAAGAGTGACAAGGAGCAGCAGCGCCATCGAGATGTTAGCAAGCGACGAACAGCCCCCGGCCACCACGAAGGTGGCGCTGCCGTCGAAGGAACGGAAAACATTGCCGTCAGTCGGCAGACCGGTCGCCGTCCCGATGAGGAGCGCTTCGATCCGGGTTATTTCCGGGCCGAAGATCTGCAGGCAAATCGGACCCCACAGCAGGGGCCCCGTCGCCGCCAGGCCGACAAGAGCGATCTTGCGCAGGGGCGTCTCCGGTGCCGTCGCGCGAAGGAGGTAGATCGCGGCGGCGAACAGGGCGGCGGCGGATGCGAGCATCACCGGCACGAGGCTCGCCGCCAGCAAAATCGCCGCGACATATTTGTCGCCCGGCCGCGCCGGCTCCCGGATTTCGTCGGCCAGGGCGATCCGGAAAATCGCGTAGAGCGAGAACCAGAGCGCGGCGTTGACATCCAAGAGCGTGACGAGCGCGAAGACCGGGCCCGCGGCAAGAGAGGTCTCCATTCGAAGCGCGACGCTGTTGAGCATGGCGACCGCGAACAGGACGGCAAAGATATCGCCGCGCGCGAGACCGCTGGCTCGCGCGGTGGCCGGCTGTGAGGCCATATTCGCGGCCGGGCTTAGTGTCTGTTCAGTCGCTGCTTGAGATAGAAATAGCCGGTGCCGACCACCGACATCGCCGCGAGGCCGACCCCGGCTTCCGGGCCGGGAGCGACAATCCCTGCCAAAGCCGGCGAAGCGGCGCTGCAAATCCCCACCACCAGGGCCGCGCTGAAGAGAGCAATGTTCCTCATCATGATAGTCCCCGCTCTAGTCGCCATTGCACGCCGGCGCGGATTGAAAGCTATTCCCCGAAAGGGTAGTTGGCAAGCGGGGGACGTTGATTGCGCGATCCGAACATTCTCGAAACGATGGGAAGGCTGGCCTCGGACAATCTGGCGGCCGCCTATGTCGGATTCTTCCTTCTCTTCGCCCTGCTCGAATTGCTGTTCGACCGGGATCGCGAGCCGGGCTCCGCGGCCGGCGGCCGGCTCATCGTGAACTTCAGCCTTCCGGCCTTCTCCTCCCTGCTCGCCCTGGTAATCCCCTTCGGCGTCACCACGGCGGCCGCCATCGCCGAGCAGGGACATTGGGGACTGTTCAACCGGATCGCCGCGCCGCCCTTGCTCATCCTGCTGGCGGCTTTTATCTCCAGGACAGGGATTGGCTATTTCGTGCATCGGTTGAGCCACAGCGTTCCGCTGCTCTGGCGCGTGCACAAGGTCCATCATGCGGATCCGCATGTCGACATATCGCTCAGCCTTCGTCACCACCCGCTCGAGATCTTGCCTGGCCTGGTCGGCTATTCGATGGGGGCCGTGCTGCTTGGCCTGCCGGTCTGGGCCGTCGCCCTCGTCGAGGCCTTGCTGATCGCCGCCAGCTATTCGGACCATCTTCACGTCAGGCTGCCGCCGCGCGCGGCCCGTTTGCTTCGGGCCCTGTTCGTGACGCCCGACGTCCATCATCTCCATCATTCGGCCGAGCGCGCGCAGACCGACAGCAATTACGGCAGCCTGCTCATCGTGTGGGACCGGCTGTTTGGAACCTATCGCTCGCCCGAAGTCGAGGTGGTGCGCCGCTACGGCCTCGACGATGTCGAGTTGGCGGCGGCCAACAGCCTGTGGGCGCAGCTTGCGCTGCCGTTCCGCCAGAATGGGGCGGTGAGGGAACCGGTCAGCCCGGCTGCGGCGCTTCGCCCGGTTCCGGCCGAAGCACAAAATAAGCCGTGACCATGGCCGAGACGTCGATCGCGACGTGGAGCAGCATCGGCAGCGCCAGCGATCCCGTCACGACGTAGACATAGCCGAGCCCGGCGCCGATCGCGGCCGTGACCAGGGTGCCGAGCACGCCCTGGTAGAGATGGGCGAAGCCGAACATCGCCGCCGACAGGATCAGCGGCCACCAGCCCGAAGAGAAGCTCCCCAGCCAGGGGATCAGGAATCCGCGATAGGCGACTTCCTCGCAGGTCCCGGCGGCGAGCGAGACGATCAGTGCCCAGAAGAGTTGCTGCCTTGTGCGCGGCAGGAGGGGGATGAGCTTGGCGAAGCCCTTGCGCATCGACGCCCGGTAGCGCGCGCTGAACGCCGACAATATCGGCCGGACGACGAGGGCGATCAGCGCGCCGATGCAGATGCCGGTGACGAACTGGTCCTGGGCGCCACCCCGTAGCGGCGCGAAACCGAGCGACGCGAACGGCCGCCCCGCCGTCCACCACAAGAGGAGTGGGCAGGCGAGCAGCGCCGCCTGCCAGATCAGGGTGACTTGATATTCGCGGACCAGGACGACGTCACCATGCTCGGCGAGATGCTTGAGGAAGCGCTGCCAGGCCCACCAGCCGCCGATCGGAAAGATCAGGCCGAGGACCAGGACGGCGAATCCATGGTCGAAGAGATTGGGGTTCAAGCGAGTCCCTCCAGGAAGCTTGCCACGTTGGCGCCGAGCGCGCCGACGTCGTAGCCGCCCTCCATCACCACCAGGATCGGAATCGCCAGGCCCGCGATGCGGCGGGCGATGGTGGCATAGTCGCGCGTCTCCAGCCGGAAATGGGAGATCGGGTCGTCGACGAACGTGTCGGCGCCGTAGGAGAGGACCAGCAGGTCGGGTGCGAAACCGGCGATCCGCGCCAGCGCCGTCTCGAGCGCGGGCAGATATTGGGCGAGATCGGCGCCGCGCGGCAGCGGCAGGTTGAGATTGGCGCCTTCGCCCTCGCCCTCGCCGGTCTCGTCGGCATGCCCCCAATAATAAGGATAATCCATCACCGGATCGGCGTGGATCGAGACGAACAGCACGTCGCCGCGGGCGTAGAAGATGTCCTGGCTGCCGTTGCCGTGATGATAGTCGATGTCGAGGATCGCGACCTTCCGGCCCGCCGCCACCGCTGCTTCGGCGGCGATCGCGGCGTTGTTGAGGTAGCAATAGCCGCCGAGATAGTCGCGCCCGCAATGGTGGCCCGGTGGGCGGCACAAGGCGAAGGCGGCGCCCTCGCCGGCGAGCAGGAAGTCGAGCGCGGTGAGCGCGGTCTGCGCCGACCAATAGGAGCCCTCCCAGGTTTCCGCCGCGATCGGGCTCGACGCGTCGAAGCTGTACTGGCCGAGCCGGGCGTCGATCCGCTCGAGGTCGAGCCGCCGCCGGCGCACCACCGGCCAGGCATAGCCGCTGGCGTCGCCCTCGCGGCCCGCCGCCCGCCAGTCCTGGTGCGCCGACCACAGGAAGGCGAGATAGGCCTCGTCATGGACGGCGCGGAGCGGGACCTCGCCATGGTCGACCGCCGCCTCGGCGCCGCCGATTGCGGCGAGGATCGAATCCGCCCGGTCGGGCCGTTCGGCGAAGGGGACGAAGCCGCCATTGTGCAGCTCCAGCGCCGGGGCATGGAGGAGCTGGCGGGGATCGAAAACGCTGCGCATCCTTGTGAGCATGGCGAAGTCGGGCGGCGCTGCAAAATGAAAAAGGGCGATGGGCGCCGCGCTCCGTCGGCTTTTGGCCCCGGCCGCCTTCCGCGCCCCGCCATAAGCGGCTAGGCTCCTTCGCCAATGGACATCTACCTGCCGATCGCGGGCCTGTCGGTGAACGCGCTGGTGATCGTCGGCCTGGGCGGGCTGGTCGGTCTCCTCACCGGCATGGTCGGCGTCGGCGGCGGCTTCCTCACCACCCCGATCCTGATCTTCTACGGCATCCCGCCGGCGGTCGCCGTGGCCTCGGCCACCACCCAGATCACCGGCACCAGCATTTCCGGAGTCCTCGCCCACCGCCGCCGGCGCGGCGTCGACGTCCAGATGGGCGCGGTGATCATCGCCGGGGGCGTCGCCGGCTCGGTGGCCGGCGGCTTCCTGTTCCGGTTTCTCCAGAAGATGGGCCAGATCGATACAGTGATCTCGATCCTCTACGTGATCCTGCTCGGCAGCATCGGCATCATGATGGCGAAGGAGGCGGCGACCGCGCTCAACATATTGAAGCCGTCCGAGCGCGCTTCGGCCCGGCCGGCGCGCCGCCACAATCCGATCATTGCCGCCTTGCCGATGCGCTGGCGCTTCTATCGCTCGGGCCTCTACATCTCGCCGCTGGCGCCGCTCGGCCTCGGCTTCGTCTCGGGCATGCTCACCGTCTTGCTCGGTATTGGCGGCGGCTTTCTGATGGTGCCGGCGATGATCTACCTGCTCGGCATGTCGGCCGCGGTCGTGGTCGGCACCTCCTTGCTCCAGATCCTCTTTGTCACCGCGGTGACCACCCTCGTTCACGCCACCACTACCCGCTCGGTCGACATCGTCCTCGCCGGCCTGCTCCTGCTCGGATCGGTGATCGGCGCCCAATATGGCGCGCGCCTGGCGCAGAAGATGAAGCCAGAGCTGCTGCGCATGATCCTCGCCATCGTCGTCCTCGGCGTGGCGCTGCGCATGGGGCTCCAGCTCGGCTGGCGGCCCGAGGAAATCTATACGGTGCAGATGCTGTGAGGCGCCTCGCGGCCCTGGTCCTTGCGATGCTCGCGCCTTTCACGCTCGGCGCTGCCCAGCCGCGGCTGGTGCCCGACGTCTCGCAGCGCGACGTCGAGATCCGCTACAGCTTCTCCGGCGCCGAGTTGCTCCTGTTCGGCGCCATCCTCTACCCCGGCGGCCGGACGCCCAGCGAGACGCCCGACGTCGCGGTCGTGCTCAAGGGGCCGCTCGAGCGGATCGTGCTGCGCGAGAAGCAGAAGGTCGCCGGCATCTGGATGAACGTCGAGCGGGTGCGTTTCCGCTCGGCGCCGAGCTTCTACGCCGTCGCCTCGTCGCGGCCCTTGTCGCGGCTGGTCGACGAGCGCACCGCCTCGATCTACGAGCTCGGCCTCAACAATCTCCAGCTTTCGCCGGGCGGCGGCGCCTCGACCGACGTGCTCCGCCGGTTCGAGCGCGGCCTGATCGACCTCAGGCGCCGCAACCAGCTCTATGTCGAATATCCAACCGGCGTGGAGATCAGCGAGGGCGTCCTCTACCGCGCCCGCATCTTCATCCCCGCCCGCGTGCCCGTCGGCACCTACACCGCCGAGACCTTCCTGATCAGCGACGGCCGCGTCATTGCCGGTGCCGCCCGCGAGATCCGCATCGAGAAGCTGGGCTTCGAAGGCTTCGTCGCCGACGCCGCCGAACGCTGGTCCCTCGCCTACGGCCTCGTCGCCGTCGCCTTGTCACTCCTCCTCGGTTGGGCGGCGAGCGCGCTGTTCCAAAGGCGGTACGCGTAGGTTAGCCGCGCGCTCTATTTCGGGGCCAGTTTGCTTATTTGCTCGCCTAAGCCGCGATCGGGAATCGCAGCAGCCGGTCCTGCACCGGCACCAGCGCCTCGGCCCCGGCGCCGACGGCGCGGACGATTTCGGGGTGGTGGGCGTCGAGGCCGCCGGTCAGCGCGCCGAAGGCAGGGAGGATGAGTTTGGTCGCGGTGGCGACGAAGCAGCGCCGTGACACCAGCCGGCCGCGATGGGCGATCCTCAATTTGGGATGGAAATGGCCGGAAAGCTCGGGCCGCGCTTCGGCCGGGTCGGCCTCGTGGCGCAGGATAAGGCCGTCCACTTCGGCCTCGTCGAGGATTTCCCCGCCGCAGCGATCCGCGAAGCCGGTGTCGTGATTGCCGACGATCCAGTGCCAGCGCGTCTGCGCGGTGAGGCCGGTGAGCAGCGCGCGCGCCTCGTCCGGCAGGCGGTCGCAGCCGTGGCGGTCGTGGAAGCTGTCGCCGAGGCACCAGATCTCTTCGGCGCCGGTCGCGGCGACGACTTCATCGAGATCGGCCAGGGTCGCGATCGAATCGTAGGGCGGCAGCATCTGGCCGAGGCCGGCGTACCAGCTGGCCTTTTCGAGGTGGAGATCGGCGACGAGGAGCGCGCACCGGGCGGGCCAGAAGAGCGCGCCCTGGGGCAGCGCCATCAGGTCGTGGCCGGAGAACGAAAAGCGAACCATCGCCCCGCTATAAAGCGGCCGTCCTGGCTTTCAAGCGGTCAGCGGGCGTCAGCCCTGGGCGACGATCGCGGAGGGGGCGGGGGCGGCCGGCTGCGGCGCCGCCTGGCCCTGCGTGGTCCAGAAAAGCACGCCGCCGACGAGGAAGCCCTGGAGCACCAAAGCGAAGGGGTTCTGCAATTTCTTCAACAGGTTCACGGCTTTCCCTACTCGGTTCTCTTGCCTTGCGAGGCCAGTTGGCGACTCCTTCCTAAACGACAAGTGAATCGACCAGCAGAATCACACGAAACGCTCGAATCCTGCGACGAAAACGGCACCGGAATGATTCGCTCCAGAGCCCGGGAAACGATTCCGGCGCGTCAGGGGCCCGACGCGACCGCCAACTGCTCGGCGACGGCGGCCGACAACTGCTCGATGCCGAACGGCTTGCGCAGCACCGGTACGTCGGGGCCGACCGCGCCCTCGATCTGGTCGCTTTCGGCGAAGCCGGTGACGAACAATATGGGGAGGCCCGCGAAGCGCTCGCGCGCCGCTTTGGCGAGCTCGGCGCCGTTCATCCCGGGCATGGCAAAGTCGATCAGCATCAGGTCTGGCGGTCCGTCCGTCAGCGCCGCCAGCGCCGCTTCGCCCGATTCCATCGTCTCGACCCTATGGCCGAGGCTCGCGAGAATGTCGGCGAGGAATTCGCGAACCCCGGCATCGTCGTCGACCACGAAGATGCGGGCGCCGCCGCTGGTGTCCGCGCGTTCGCAATCCCCGGGCGTCTTGGCCGCCGCTTCCTCGCCGGCGACGGCCACGCCGTCGGCGCGGGGCAGGAGCAGGCGGACGGTGGTTCCCTCGCCCTCTCGGCTGTCGATGCGCAGGGTCCCGCCGGCCTGGCGGACGATGCCGTAGACCTGGGCGAGGCCGAGGCCAGTGCCCTTGCCCAGCGGCTTGGTCGAGAAGAATGGTTCGGTGGCGCGGGCGGCGACGTCGGGGCTCATGCCCTGGCCGGTGTCGGTGACGGCGACGCAGACATAGTCGCCGGCTTCGAGGTCGCACCCGTCCTCCTCGTGGGCAAGACCGGTCGAGATGGTCAGAGTGCCGCCGTCGGGCATGGCGTCGCGGGCGTTGATGGCGAGGTTGAGGATGGCGTTTTCAAGCTGGTTCTCGTCGCACAGGGCGCGGCCGGCCTTCTCGTCCAGCTTGGTGCGCACCGAGATTCCGCCGCCGATGCTGTGCTTGATCATCAGCCGCATCGTCTCGATCACCCGGTTGACGCTGACCGGCGTCATCTTGATCCGCTGGGTGCGCGAGAAAGCGAGCAATTGCGAGGTGAGCCTGGCGCCGCGTCGGCCCGATTCGAGCGCGGTCTCGGCGATCCGCTTGAGCCGCGGCTCCTCTAGCGAGCGGGCGATGATCTCGAGCCCGCCGATCACCGGCGTGAGCAGGTTGTTGAAATCGTGGGCGATGCCGCCGGTGAGCTGGCCCACCGCCTCCATCTTCTGGGCCTGGCGCAGCGCCTGCTCGGCGCGCTCGCGTTCGCCGACCTCGGCCTGGAGTCGGTCGATCGCCGCGCGCAGATCGGCGGTCCGCTCCTCGACCCGCGCCTCGAGCGTCTCGTTGACCCGGCGCAGCGCGTCGGCGCCCTGCTTCCATTCGGTGATGTCGTGGGCGACGCCGATGAAGCCGATATGCTCGCCGCCCGGCCCCCAGCGCGGCTGCGAGATCGAGCGCAGCCAGCGCCATTCGCCGTCGGCCCGCTGGAACCGGCCCTCGAGCACGAACAGCCGCATCGAGGCTTCGCCGGCGATCGATTCGGCGCGGATCCGCGCTTCGTCCTCTTCGTGGATGATCGCCCGCCAATCATAGTCGACGGCCTGTTCGTAGGTGATGCCGAGGAAGTCGACATAGGCGCGGTTGACGAAGCTGCGCCGCCGGTCGAGCTTGGTCACCCAGATCGGCACCGGCGCCGAATCCGCGATCAGCCGGAACCTCTCCTCGCTCTCGCGCAGCCGTTCCTCGACCGCCTCGTCGCGGCCGACGCCGGTGACCGTCCCGAAAACGCCGCCGACCACGCCGTCCTCGACGATCACCGGATGGTAGCAGAAGGTCAGCCAGATCGTTTCCTCGCGGCCCTGGCGGCGCAGCCGGCGCGGCTCGGATTCGAAGAACATCGTCTCGCCGGCCATGGCGCGCTCGGCATTGGGGCGGATCCGGTCCCAGGCGTCGGCCCACACCTCGCTGACCGGCCGGCCCATGGCCGGGCCGCGGTCGCCCAGTATCTCGCCATAGGCGTCGTTGTAGAGGAGCAGGAAATCGGGTCCCCAGGCGAGGAACATCGGCACGGTCGAGCCGAAGACGATGCTGGCGGCGGTCCTGAGCGATTGCGGCCAGGTCTCGACCGGCCCCAGCGGCGTCGCCGCCCAGTCGAGCATGTCCTCGACCGCGCCGCCCGGAAAGGCCGGCCGCGCATAGTCCGGCAGGGATGGAATTCGATCCATCGGCGCCACTCCAACGCTCCTACCCGCCCCGCCCGCGAACCTAGCCGTCACGCGCCGGGGATGAAAGCGCCGATGTACAGGCGCGACTTGGCCTTTTCCTTAACGCGCCACGCTGAAATCCACCTAGCGCGATCCGGCCCCCGCCTGGGCCTGGCGGACGACGCGAAGGACGTTGCCGCCCATGATCTTGGCGATGTCGGCGTCGCTCATCCCCGAACGCCTGAGCCGGGCGGTGATCCGCGGCAATGCGGTGATGTCGTCCATGCCGATCACGCCGCCGCCGCCGTCCCAGTCGGCGCCGAGGCAGACATGGTCGACCCCCATCACCTGAACCGCATGCATCAGGCTGCGCATGTAGAGGTCGAAATCGGCGGTCGTGTAGGGCCTCAGCGCGTTCAACGCCGCGGTGTCGGCGATCAGTTGCCGGCGGCCCGCCGCGTCGAGCTCGGCCCAGCGTTCGTGGCGGTCGTTGATCGCGTCGCGCTCGGCCGATCCGTCGTGCTGGACCAGGAAGATGCTGTTGATGCACATCACCCCGCCGGCCGCGGCCAGCCGGCGCATGCGCGCGTCGTCGAGGTTGCGCCGGTGGTCGAACAGGGCGCGAGGCCCGCTGTGGGAAAGGACGATCGGCACCCGGCTCAGCTCGAGCAGCTGGTCGAACGTGTCGTTGGAGCTGTGGCTGCCGTCGATGACGATGCCGAGCCGGTTCATCTCCGCCACCCATTGCCGGCCGAGCGGGCTGAGGCCGTTCCAGCGGGGCGTGTCGGTGGCGCTGTCGGCGAGCTGGTTGTTCTTGCTGTGGACCGGGCCGGCCATGCGCAGGCCGAGCTTGTGGAAGGTCGAGAGCAGGGTCAGATCCTCGCCCAGCGGCCAGCTGTTCTCCATGCTCATGAAGGCGAACCTTCTGCCCTGGCGATGGAGGCGCTCGGCGTCGTCGGCGGTCAGGGCGAGGCTGAGCTGGCCGCGATTCTCGCCGATCACGCGGCGGATCGCGGCGGCGCGGACGAGGCCCCGGTCGCGGGCGTCGGCATAGCCGGCGGCGGTCAGCGCGCCCTGCGCCGTGTAGACGACGAGGAAGCCGCCATCGAGTCCGCCTTCGGCCATGCGCGGCAGGTCGACCTGGCTGCCATCCTCGTCGTAGCGATGGCGCGCGCCGAAATCCCAGCGGCCGTCGTCCCAGCGGGCGGGGATGTCGAGATGGGTGTCGAGCACCAGCATCCTCATATGGGCGGCCCGGTCCGCGGCGCGGACGTCGCGCGCGGGCGCCGGAGCCGGGGCGGCCGCGCCGCGCCGCGACTGCTGGGCGGATGCGGGAATGGTGAGCAGGGCGGCAAGGGCGAGGACGGAAAGGGTGCGCATGGACTGGGAACTCCAATTTGCGCCTATAGGGACCGGGCCCGCCTAAAGGTCAATCCGTCCGGGGCGGGGCGCATCGCCCTGCAGCCGTTCCAGATCGAGACGCAGCGACTCGGCCGATTGGCCCAGCGCCCGGGCGACCAGATCGGCCTTGAGCGCGCCGACGCTGCCCTGGTCCGCGCCGCAATCCAGGCACAGGATCGGCGCGTCCTCGCCGCTTCCCCCGGGCAGGCTGTAATTGGCGCTGCCGCAGGTTTCGCAATGGATTTCGAGCGAGATATCCATGTGCCGATCGCCTTTCTCGGGCTTGAACGGATCGTTTCCCGGTTCGATCCGCCATGGCAGAGGCGGCCCGCGCGGGCAATGTGGACCGCCTATCCGCCTTGTGTTAGGCCTTCGGGCGACAGAAATATTCACGGATGAGGGACGACCAGGAGTGGCAAAGTCTTTCTTGTTCAGGCTGTTCGGACGCGACGGCAATTATGCGTCATCCCAGATTCTTGGCGCGCTACGTGAATCGGACGCAGCCCTGAGCCTTCAAGGCGCCCGCTTCTTCACCCTGTTCGCTTCGGTCGCGGCCCGCTCCGACGCGGCGACCAGCGTTCCCGGCGACCACAGCTCGTTCACTCTCAACCTCGATCCGCGGGCCGAATTGAGGGTCCAGCAGGCGAGCAGTCCCGGCGGGCAGGTCACCGTCCCGGAATCGGCGAATTCGCGGGACGTGGCGACCGAGATCACCGTGGCCACCCCCACCGGTCCGACGCCTCAGGAGGCAGAAGCTGACAACAGCGCGCGCGAAATCACGGTCCAGCTCGGCATGCTGGCGTCGACCCTCAGCGGACGGTCGGCCTATGGCGGCGTCGAAGGCATCAATTACCTCGTCTCGATCGGCGAGGATTTCCAGAGCAGCATCGTCTTCGACGCCAACACCAAGCAGATCCTCGCCGGCGGCCCGCTCGACCGCCCCGAAATCGGCAGCGGCACCGATGACACGTTGATCCTGTCGGGCGATTATTCCCAGGGCGTGCTGGTCCCGGCGGTGATTCCCGGCATCGACATGATCGTCGTGCTCGGCGGCAACGACTACAACCTCTCGCTGGCCGACAATTTCGTCGCGGCCGGCCAAAGCCTCATCGTCAGCGGCATGCCGCTCGGCGCCGACGACCATCTGATCTTCGACGGCAGCGCCGAGAGCGACGGCCGCTTCGTCTTCCTCGGCGGCGCCGGCAATGACAGCTTCATGGGCGGCGCGGGCGACGACCGGATCGTCGGCTTGGGCGGCGCCGATACGCTCGCGGGCGGCGCCGGCGCCGACGTCTTCGCCTACACGTCCGCCGGGGAATCCTCGGGCCCGAACCATGACACGCTGGCGGATTTCGACCCGGTCCACGACCGCATCGACCTGCCCGGAAACGTCTCAGGCTTCAGCGCGACGATCGCCACCGGCACGCTGTCGACCGGGTCCTTCAACACCGACCTCGTGGCCCTCCTCGGCGGCCTCGGCCCGTCGCAGGCGATATGGCTCTCGCCCAACGCCGGCGACCGCGCCGGCGAAATCTTCCTGGTCGTCGACGGCAACGGCCAGGCCGGCTACCAGGCCGGCCAGGACTATGTCTTCGCCGTCGCCGGCTCCCCCCTCGCCGACCTGACCGGCCACGGCGGCATCTTCGCCTAACTTCTAGTCCACCCTCATCGCCAGTGCCGCGAGGCTCTCCGCCTCGATCAGCAGATCGTCGTCGACCGTGCCAGTGGCGGTCCGCTCGCGTCCGATGATGACCAGCACCGGCACCGCCATCGGGGACACCCGGTCGAGGGTGACGTGGACCATCGTCCCCTGGGCGCGGTCGAGCAGGGAAGCGAGGCGGCCGACGTCGGTAAGCCGCGCCCGCGCGTCGGCCCAGGCGGCCTTCAACAGCAGATGCTCGGGCTCGTAACGGCGCAGCACATCGTAAATGAGGTCGGTCGAGAAGGTCACCTGCCGCCCCGACTTGCGCTTGCCAGGATGGTGGCGCTCGACCAGTCCACCGATCACCGCCACCTCGCGGAAGGCGCGCTTCAAGAGGCTCGATCCCTGCACCCACTCGACGAACTCGTCCTCCAATATGTCGGAGGAGAACAAGGCGGCCGGGTCGGTGATCGGATCAAGGCCATAGCAGGCCAAAGCATAATCGTTGGAGACGAACCCCAGCGGCCTCAGGCCGGCACTCTCCATCCGCCGGGTGATCAGCATGCCCAGCGACTGATGGGCGTTCCAGCCCTCGAAGCTGTAGGCGACCATGTAGTGGCGGTGCTCGTGCGGGAAGGTCTCGACCAGCAACTGGTCGGGCGCGGGCAGGGCGGAGCGATAATCCTGGACCTCCAGCCATTCGCGGACGTCGTCGGGGAAGCGGGGCCATTGCTCGCGCTCGTCGAGGAAATGGCGGACGCGCTCGGCGAGGTTGGTGCTCATCGCCATCCGCGCGCCCATATAGGTCGGGATCCGCGCCGATTTGGCCGAGGCCCGCACGATCAGGTCGGTGCCGTCGATCCGCTCGACCTCGAGCACCAGGCCGGCGAAGAAGAAGGTGTCGCCCGGCATCAGGGTCGATCCGAACCCTTCCTCGACCGTGCCGAGCCTGCGGCCGCCGCGGAAGCGGACGTCGAGCAAAGGCGCGTCGACGATGATGCCGGCGTTCATCCGATGCTGCTGGATGAAGCGCGGGTGCGAGACGCGCCAGACTCCATCCGCTTCCCGGGTCAGCCGCTTGAACCGGTCATAGGCCTTCAGCGCGTAGCCGCCATTCTCGATGAAGGAGAGCACCTGGCCGAACAGCGCTTCGGAGAGGTCGGCATAAGGCGCGGCGCCGCGCACCTCATCGAGCATCTCCGCCTCGATGAATGGGGCGGCGCAGGCCGCGGCCATGACGTGCTGCGCCAGTACGTCGAGCCCGCCCGGGCGGAAGATCTCGGCGTCGAGTTCGCTTTCGTCGATCGCGTCCAAAGCGGCGCGCGCCTCGAGATATTCGAACCGGTTGCCGGGGACGAGGATCGCCTCGCTGGGCTCGTCGAGCCGGTGGTTGGCGCGGCCGATCCGCTGGAGCAGGCGCGAGCTGCCCTTGGGCGCGCCCATCTGGATGACGAGGTCGACGTCGCCCCAGTCGACGCCGAGGTCGAGGCTGGCGGTGCAGACCAAGGCACGCAGCCGTCCCGAGGCGACTGCCGCCTCGACCTTGCGCCGCGCCTCGATCGACAGCGAGCCGTGGTGGATTCCGATCGGCAGGTTGGTCTCGTTGACCGCCCACAGGTCCTGGAAGATCAACTCGGCGAGGCTTCGTGTATTGCAGAAGACGAGGGTGGTCCGGTGCCTCTCGATCTCGCGCATCACGTTCAGGGTTGCCCAGCGGCCGCTATGGCCCGACCAAGGGATCTTCTCGTCCTCGGGCAGCATGATCCTTATCTCGGCCTCGGCGCCGGGGTCGCCGATCACGACGTCGACCATCTCGGCATCGCCATGCGGAGCGAGCCAGCCCTGATAGGCTTCGGGATCGGCGACCGTCGCCGACAGGCCGACCCGGCGGAGGTTGGGCGCGATCGCCTGCAGCCGCGACAGGGCCAGCGCCAGCAGGTCGCCGCGCTTGCCAGTGGCGAAGGCGTGGATCTCGTCGACGACGACGGTGCTGAGGCCCTCGAACAGGCGGAAGCTGTCCTCGTGGCTTTGCAGCAGGCTGAGGGACTCGGGCGTGGTCAGCAATATCTGCGGCGGCCGCACCCGCTGCCGCGCCTTGCGGTCGGCGGGCGTGTCGCCGGTGCGGGTCTCGACCCGGATGGCCAGGTCCATCTCCGCGATCGGGGTCAGCAGATTGCGCTGGACGTCGACCGCCAGCGCCTTGAGCGGCGAGATGTAGAGCGTGTGCAGGCCGTCGGTCGGCGCTTCGATCAGCTCGGCCAAAGTCGGCAGGAAGCCGGCCAGCGTCTTGCCCGCGCCGGTCGGGGCGACGAGCAGGGTGCTGCGCCCGGCCCGCGCCGCCGCCAGCATCTCCCGCTGGTGCCGGCGCAGCTCCCAGCCCTTGCCGGCGAACCAGGTGGTGATCGGATCGGGCAGCGACGAATCCATCCGCCTTCAATGGCTTGTGGCGCCGCCGGGATCGACTCCTTTCCTTCGCGGCCGATTTCTGTCAGCTTCACGCCATGGGGGCGAAGCTGATCCTGCGCGGTCTGGCGGTCTCGGTAGCGGCGATGATCGTCAACATCGCCTGCGCCTTCCTCTGGGTGGCGATCTATTCGCACCTGATCGCGCCGGGGCAAGGCGAGGCCGCCTATCAGGCCTATGCGATGCGCGCGGTGCCGTGGAGCGCGGTGATCGCCGGCGTGCCGATCCTCTTCGTCGCCGGTTGGCTGCTCGCCCGTTGGCATGGCGGCGGCTGGCGCACCGGGATTTGCGCGGACCTCTTCTACCTCTTGATCGACATTGTCCTCGTGGCGGCGACGGGAACGCTTGGCGCGATGCTCGGCATCGTCGCTTTGTCCCACGCCACCAAGCTGGCCGCCGCGGCTGCCGGCGGCGCCATGGCTGGCAAAAGCTGAGCCGGAAGCCATATCGGGGCATGGCCCGCCTCGGTTCCT
The DNA here is from genome assembly GCA_036525215.1 of Allosphingosinicella sp. Lineage (GTDB taxonomy): Bacteria > Pseudomonadota > Alphaproteobacteria > Sphingomonadales > Sphingomonadaceae > Allosphingosinicella. The sequence goes on along the minus strand of DATDAU010000038.1, from coordinate 1,099 downwards.
GGATCGCCCCCTTCCCCGAAGGCATTTACGTCAAGCCGGCCGATGCGTGGATCGATCCCTCGCGGCCCAAGCCGCGGGCCCTCGTCACCCACGGCCATGCCGATCACGCCCGCGGCGGCCATGAGGCGCTATGGGCGACGCCCGAGACGCTGGCGATCATGGAGTGCCGCTACGGGCCGCAGGCCGGAAAGCCGGTGGCCTATGGCGAGTCCTTCCGGCTCGGCGAGGTCGACATCTCCTTTGTCCCGGCCGGCCACGTCCTCGGCTCGGCCCAGATTTTGCTCGAGCATAAGGGGGAGCGGATCGTCGTCTCGGGCGACTACAAGCGCCGGCCCGATCCGACTTGTGCGCCGTTCGAACCGGTGCCCTGCGACATCTTCATTACCGAGGCGACCTTCGGCCTGCCGGTCTTCCGCCATCCGGCGACATCGCAAGAGATCGACCGGCTGCTGCTGCGGCTCCACGACAATCCCGATCGCTGCGTGCTGGTCGGCGCCTATGCGCTCGGCAAGGCGCAGCGGTTGATCGCCGAACTGCGCTGCCGCGGCCATCACGACCCGATCTACATCCACGGCGCGCTCGAACGGCTGTGCAGCCTCTACGAGGAGCTTGGCGTGCCGCTCGGCGACCTGAGACTCGCGACGGGGGTGCCGAAGGAGGAACTCAAGGGCCGGATCGTGCTGGCCCCGCCCGGCGCGCTCAACGACCGCTGGTCGCGGCGCCTGCCCGATCCAGTCACCGCCATGGCCTCGGGCTGGATGCGAGTCCGCCAGCGCGCCCGCCAGCGCAACGTCGAGCTGCCGCTGATCGTCTCCGACCATGCCGACTGGGACGAGCTCACCGGCACCATTGCCGAGCTCGCCCCGCGCGAAGTGTGGATCACCCACGGCCGCGAGGAAGCGCTGAAGCATTGGTGCATGACCCGCCAGATCAAGGCCCGCGAGCTGAACCTGGTCGGCTATGAGGATGAAGACGACTGAATGTTTGCCGCGCGCTCGACCGCGAAGGGGGTCTCCGAGGCAGTTCGCGCGGAGGCTGCACCAGCCCGCTCCCCCTCCCAACCTCCCGACATGGTATCCTCGTGGGAGGTTGGGAGGGG
>DATDAU010000037.1:0-53538 GCA_036525215.1 Allosphingosinicella sp. | reverse complement strand
GGCGCTGGCCAGGCCGAACCGCCATGGGCTGATCTCGTCGACGCCCTGCCAGTCGATATTCACCGCCCGGCGGGTCTCGGCGCCGGCGCCGACCACCTTTTCGGCGAGCAGCAGATCGACGCCGGTGCCGGCCTGGTTGCGCGCCTGGTCGATCAGGGCGGTCGCCCGCGCCGGCTCGCCCTCGAGCGCCGCGCACATGCCGTCGGCGAGCTTCCAGACCGGGTCGTTCGACCAGGAGCGGGCGGGACCGACCAGCGGGCACAAAGCGGCGGGATCGGCGGTGGCCAGCGCGGTCTGCGCCGCCACCTCGACCATGCGCGGCGAATAATTCTCGACGTCGACCGACTGGACCAGCATCCGCGCCGCGTCCGCCTCGCCCATCTTCAGGAGAAGGCTGGCGCGTTCCGCCACCCAGTCGACCGGATCGACCCCGTAAGGCGACGGCACTCGCGACAGCAGGGCGCGGCGCAGCAGGATCGAGGTCCAGCGCGACGGCAGGGGCGCATCGAGCCGGCGCATGAGGCCGGTCAGCAGCTCGCCGCGGGTCGGCCCGAAGGCGGCGGGACCGAGCCCGAAATTGTCGGGATCGAGCGGCCCGACCATGTCGACCGGCCGCTCCAGGCCCCGCGGCACGTTGAAATAATTGGTCGGCCGCGGCAGCTGGCTCTGGTCGACCTGGACCTCCTCGACGTCGCCGATCTCGGTGCCGGCGATGGCGTTGCCGGTCGCGGCGCCGGGCAAGGCGCCATTCGCCGTCGGGACCGAACCGGGCGGCGGCCGGTTCGCTGGCGGACGCTGCTGCGGCGGCGCCTTCTGCTCGGGCGGCGGCAGGTTCTGCGGATCGCCGAAGCCCGGCGGCAACAGAGATTGCGGCGAATCGCGATTCTGGCTGAACGCCGGAATGGCGACCGCCAGCGCCGTGGCGCCGGCGAGCAGCAGGACCCTAGTGCGCCAGCGTGGCATTCGTCACGTCCTGTTCGATCCGCTGGGCCGGCTCCTCGTTGGTGCGGACGCCGAGCCAGATCAGGAAGCCGATGAAGGCGATCAGGATCAACAGGAGGACGATGGGGACGGGCGAGCGGCGCCGCCGCTGCTGGGACGCAAATACGGTTCTAGGCATGGCGGCCTTTTGCCCCAGCCGGACGCAGTCTGTATAGCCCCCGCTTCATGCCGGAAGCGTCCAACCCCCCAAAAAAATCGATCGTCCTCGTCGGCCTGATGGGCGCGGGCAAGTCCTCGATCGGGCGCAGGCTGGCGAAACGGCTCGGCCTTCCCTTCACCGACGCCGACGAGGAGATCGAGGCGGCGGCGGGCCTTAGTGTCGCCGAGATATTCGAGCGATTCGGCGAAGCGCATTTCCGCGATGGCGAGAAAAGGGTGATCGCGCGGCTGATCGAGGGGCCGGTTTCGGTGATCGCCACCGGCGGCGGCGCCTTCATCGACCCCGGCACCCGCGCCCTGATCCTCGAACGCTGCACCGCTTTGTGGCTGGACGGCGATATCGACGTTCTGGCCGAACGGGCCGGCCGGCGCCACAACCGGCCTTTGCTGAGGGGCAAGGACCCGCGCGCGGCGCTGCGCGCGCTCGCCGAAGTCCGCAACCCGATCTACGCCGAGGCGCATTTGAAGGTGAGGAGCGACACGTCGGCGCACGAGCGGATCGTCGACCGCATCGTCGAGGCGCTCGGCGAAACCTAGGGTTTGCGGTCGGGCCTGCCCAGGGCTTCGAGGACCCGCTGGCCGAGCGGGTTGTCGGGGCTGAACATCCGGTCCTTCAGCGCCAGCAGGTCGCCCGAAGCGGCCTGGCTGGCCAGCCGCTCGATGTCGCGGGCGCGATATTCGCATTCGACCCGGTCGACCTCCTCGGCGTCGACGCAGAACAGGGCCAGCGCTTCCTTGCCCATCTGCACCGCCGATTCGAAGACCTCGCGCACGACATATTTGAGGTCGGCCTTGTTGAGCTCCATCAGGTGCAGCCGGTCATAGGCGCGAACAAACACTGCCGCCTGCGGGAAGGCGGCGAGGATCGGTTCGAGCCGGCGGGCAGTGAGCGAGGGGCCGTCGGTGCAGAAGAGCAGGGCCTTGACGTCGGCCGCCCCGGCAAGCCGGAGCAAGTCGATCCGCGTGCCGTCCCCATAATAGACCTTCGATCCGAAGGCGCCGGAAATCTCGATCTGCGACGGCTTGGAATCGATCAGGGTGACGGTGATGCCCTTGGCCATCAGCATCTGCGCGACGGTCTGGCCGAAGCGGCCATAGCCGACCACGATCGCCTGGGTGGTTTCGGACAATTCGGGGCCGTCGAGGCCGACGCCCTGGCGCTTGCGGGTGCTGCGCCGGTCGAGCCAGTCGTTGACCATCATCAGGAAGGGGGTGGAGGCCATCGACACGGTGACGATGGCGGCGAACAGGCTGGCGGCCTCGGCCTCGATCAGGAAGGCGCGCTGGGCGGCGGCGAAGAGGACGAAACCGAATTCGCCGCCCTGGCTGAGCAGCAGGCCGAGCTTCACCGCGCGCCTGCTTTCCATGCCGAAGGCCCTGGCGAGTCCGAAGAGCAGGATTGCCTTCAGCGCGATCAGGGCGAGCGCCATTCCGATGACGAAGAAGGGCTTCTCGGCGATGGCGGTCAGGTCGAGCATCATGCCGACGGCGAGGAAGAAGAGGCCGAGCAGGATCGACCGGAAGGGATCGATGTCGGCCTCGAGTTCGTGCCGGTAGGGCGAATCGGCGAGCATGACGCCGGCGATGAAGGCGCCGAGCGCGGTGGAAAGGTGCAGCGATTCCATCACAGCGGCGCTGGCAAGGACGATGAACAGGCCGGCGACGATGAACAATTCGCGCTCGCTGATCCGGCCGACGAGGCGGAACAAAGGATTGATCAGGAAACGCCCGGCCAGGACCAGCCCGACGATGGCGCCGATCGTGTAGAGCGCGAGCTGCCAGCCCGGCGGCGCCGAAGGATCGGCGGGCGCCCGCGACAGAGCGGCGATGATCGTGATCAGGGGCACGATCGACAGATCCTGAAAGAGCAGGATCGAGAAGGCGCGCTCGCCCGACGCCGTGTTGATCGACCCGTCGGCGCGCAGGCTCGGCAGCACCTGCGCGGTCGAGGAGAGGGCTAAAGGCAGGCCGATGGCGAGCGACGCGGCCCAGCTGAACCCGGTGGCGACGTGGACGAGGACGGTTATGGCGAGGCCGGCGACGCTGACCTGGAGGAGGCCGAGGCCGAAAATGTCGTGCCGCAGGCGCCAGAGCCGGTTGGGATGAAGCTCGAGGCCGACCAGGAAGAGGAGAAGGACAATGCCGAGATCGGCGATGCGCAGCATCCCCTCGGGCGCGTTGATCAGACCAAGCCCGTAAGGTCCGACCAGGGCGCCGGCGACAAGATAGCCGAGCACGGCGCCGAGGCCGAGGCGGCGGAACAGCATGACGAAGGCCAGGGCGGCGCCGAGCAGGATGACTCCGTCGCGCAGGGCGAGGCTGGCGGCGGCGGCGGTGTCAGGCTGCATGCGTGCGCCGGGCAAGGAAAGCGGCCTCGGCTGCGGCCTCGAAAGCCAGCAGGATCGACTTGTGGCGGGCGGTGAACCGCCGCGCGTCGGCGAAGGCGACGAGACCCGGCCAGTCGCCCGGATCGTCGCTCGTGCCGGAGAGGAAATCGGCGAGGGCGTCGCGCGCCGCCGCCAGTTCGGCCGGCGTGCGGCCGATGACATGGGCGCCCATGAGAGCCGCGGAGGCCTGGCCGAGCGCGCAGGCGCGAACCTCCTGCCCCAGCTCGGCCACCCGCCCCTCGCCGTCGACTCTGACATCGACCACCACCCGGCTGCCGCACACCGGCGAGCTTTTCTCGACCGTGCTTTGGGGGGCGTCGAGCCGATGCTGATGGGGAATCGACGCGGCGAGCCGAAGGATGTCGCGGGTGTAGAGGGCGCTAGTCACCCGACCCACTTAGTGCGGGTTAGTCGCGACGCCAAATCGTCCCGCTCGGGCCGTCCTCGAGGATGATCCCCTCTCCCGCCAGCTCGGCGCGGATCCGATCCGCCTCGGCGAAGTCGCGGCGTTGCTTGGCCTCGGCGCGGGCGGCGACCAGCGAATCGATGCGCTCGTCCGCCGCGCCCTGGAACCAGGTGGTCGAATTCGAACCCAGCAGGCCCATCAATTCTGCCGAGGCGCGCAGCACCGCCGGATCCTCGATCGCCGACAGCCGCGACAGCGCCAAAGGCGTGTTGAGATCGTCGGCCAGCGCCTCGAGCACGGCCGGATCGGCGTCGCCCGGGGCCGCGTCGCCGGCGGCGCGGTAGAGCCGGTCGAGGGTCGCCTTGCTCTGCGCGACCAAGGACTCGGACCATTCGAGCGGCTGGCGGTAATGGGCCGAGAGCAGGCCAAAGCGCAGCACTTCGCCCTTGTGGCCGGCGGCGAGCAATTCGTTGACCAGGACAACATTGCCGAGGCTCTTCGACATCTTCTCCGAGCCCGCCATCGACAGGAAGCCGTTATGGATCCAGTAGCGGGCGAGCGGCGCGCCTTCATGGGCACAGCGGCTCTGGGCGATTTCGTTCTCGTGATGCGGGAAGATGAGGTCGAGGCCACCGCCGTGGATGTCGATGGTCTCGCCCAAATGCTCCGCGATCATCGCCGAGCATTCGATATGCCAGCCCGGGCGGCCCCTGCCCCAGGGCGAGTCCCAGCCGATCATGTCGTCTGGCGAGGGCTTCCACAGGACGAAGTCGGCCGGATCCTTCTTGTAGGACGCGACCTCGACCCGGGCGCCGGCGATCATCGCGTCGCGGTCACGGCGGCCGAGCGCGCCGTAATCCGCGTCGCTGGGCACGTTGAACAAGACATGGCCGTCCGCCTCATAGGCGTTGCCGGTTTCGATCAGCCGGGCGATCATCGCCACCATCTGGGAGACATGCGCGGTCGCGTGCGGGGCGATATCGGGCAGCCGGACGCCGAGCGCGCCCATATCCTCGTTGTAGAAGCGCTCGAAGCGCTCGGTGATCACCGACGGATCGACCCCCTCGGCCTTGGCCGATTCGATGATCTTGTCGTCGACGTCGGTGACGTTGCGGGCATAAATGAGGCTGTCCGGCCCGTAGACCTCGCGCAGCAGCCGGGCGAGCACGTCGAACACGACGGCGGGTCGGGCATTGCCGATATGGGCACGGTTGTAGACGGTCGGCCCGCACACATACATCGTCACCCGCTCAGGGTCGGCGGGCGTGAAGACGCGCTTCTCCCGCGCCATCGTGTCGTGAAGGTGGATTTCGGTCATTGGCCGTTCTGAGGACGCGCAGCCCCGGCGCCTTCACTGGCCGGCGCCGCCGGGCCGCGGCGGGCCTCGACCAGGTCGACGATGGTGGTCCCGCTCGACTGGAGCAGGGGGTAGGTGCGCGAACTGGCCATCCATTCGGGCCGCTCCGCCGCCCGGCCCCAGATCGTGTCGTAGACCAGGCTCAATGCCAGATAGAGGACGGTCGCGCCGATCAGCCCCTTCAGCGCGCCGAAGCCGGCGCCGAGCACGCGATCGACCGGGCCGACCACCGAATTGCGCACCCGCCCGCCCAGCCGGCGCGAGGCGAGCTTGCCGCCGACGAATACCAGGCCGAAGACGATGGCGAAGGCGAGGACCGAGGCGCCGGCGACGGTGCCGACCGGCCCGATCAGCAGGTCGCGGATCGGCTCGTGCAGATAGCGCAGCGCCATGATCGCCAGGAACCAGGCGAAGAGCGAGAGGATTTCCGAGACGAATCCGCGCAGGAAGCCGAACACGAGTCCAGCTCCCACAAGGAGAACGACGACAATGTCTAATGCGGTAAGGCCCATGGCCCTGAGCTAGTGGCGGCCCAGCAGATGGTCAACGAGTTGCGCCAGGGTGCGGAAGCCGGAAAGGCGCATCGGGCCCTTCCCTTCCGCGACCGCGGCCGGAACCATGGCGCGCTCGAAGCCGAGCTTCGCCGATTCCTTGAGACGCAGGCCGGCATGGGCGACCGGGCGAAGCTCGCCCGACAAGGAGACTTCGCCGAACGCGACGCTCCGCGACGGCACCGGCCGCTCGGCCAGCGCCGAGACCAGGGCCGCGGCGACGGCGAGATCGGCCGCGGGATCGGTGATCCGATAGCCGCCGGCGACGTTCAGATAGACCTCGGCGGTCGAGAAGCTGAGGCCGCAGCGCGCCTCGAGCACCGCCAGGATCATCGCCAGCCTTCCCGAATCCCAGCCGACCGCCGCCCGGCGCGGCGTCGCGCCGCTGGCGAGGCGGACGGTGAGCGCCTGGATCTCGACCAGCACCGGCCGCGTCCCCTCCAGCGCCGGAAAGACGACCGCGCCCGGCACCGCCTCACCATGATCGGTGAGGAACAGGGCCGAGGGGTTGGCGACCTCGGCCAGCCCTTCCTCGCCCATCGCGAACACGCCGATCTCGTCGGTGCCGCCGAAGCGGTTCTTGGTGGCGCGCAGGATCCGATATTGGTGGCTGCGCTCGCCTTCGAAGCTCAGCACCGTATCGACCATATGTTCGAGCACGCGCGGGCCGGCAATCGCTCCGTCCTTGGTGACGTGGCCGACCAGGACGATGGCGGCGCCCGATTCCTTGGCGAAGCGGATCAACTCGTGGGCGGCGGCGCGGACCTGGCTCACCGTCCCCGGCGCGCCCTCGATCAGGTCCGAATACATGGTCTGGATCGAATCGATCACGACCAAAGCGGGCGGCGCCGAATCGCCCAGGGTGGTCAGGATGTCGCGGACCGAGGTCGCCGCCGCCAGCCGCAGCGGCGCCGCGCCGAGTCCGAGCCGGCGCGCCCTCAGGCGAATCTGGTCGGCCGCCTCCTCGCCGGAAATATAAGCGACGGCAGTGCCTTGGCCGGCGATCTTCGCGGCCGCTTGCAGCAGCAGGGTCGATTTGCCGATGCCGGGATCGCCGCCGATCAGGGTCGCCGAGCCGGCGACGAGACCGCCGCCCAGCGCCCGGTCGAACTCGGCGATGCCGGTCGACAACCGCGGCGGCAGCGATACTTCGGCGTCGAGCCCGACCAGATCGATCCGCCGTCCGCCGCCACGCAGATTGTGGCGAGCGGAAAAAGGCGTCACCACCCCCTCGCTGTCCTCGACCAGGCTGTTCCACTCCGCGCAGTCGGGGCACTGCCCGACCCAGCGGCTGCTGACCGACCCGCAGGCCTGGCAGACATAGCGTTTCTTCGGCTTCGCCATGGCGCCAGAATAGCGGAACGTAATGGGAACATCCAGCAAAATCACGAAAGATGGAACGACTGCGCCTCGCCCCGCATTGTCCCTGCATCAGGGGTAAAGCGTGGAGGCATCATGTTCGTCCAGATCAGCAGCGACAATCAGATCAAGAGCGACGCCGAGGCTAATGCCCGGCTTGAGGAACGCGTCCGCGACAAGCTCAAGCGTTTCGATTCGCGGCTAACCCATGTCGAGGTCCATCTTTCCGATCTCAACGGCGCCAAGGGCGGCGACGGCGACAAGCGCGTCAGCCTGGAGGCCCGCCCCAACGGACACGATCCGGTCGCCGTCCATGCCGACGCCCACCGCGTCGAAACCGCGCTGACCGCCGCCGCCGACAAGGCGGTGCGGGCGCTGGATCATGCCCTGGGCAAGCGCAAGGCGCGTAAGGCGCCGGCAGAGTAGACCTTGCGCCGGAGCGCGCGGCTCTTCAGAGGGACCGTCTGATGATCCGCGTCGCCTCCTACAATATGCGCAAGGCGATCGGCACCGACCGGCGCAGGCGGCCGGAACGAACGATCGAGGTGCTGAACGAGCTCGACGCCGACGTCATCGCCCTCCAGGAGGCCGACCGCCGCTTCGGATCGAAGGCGAGCGCCATTCCGCTCGCCATGCTCGACGCCCACAGCGACTATAAGGCGGTGGAGCTCGACATCCGCGCCGGCAGAATGGGCTGGCACGGCAACGCCCTGCTGGTGAAGAAGCATGTCGAGGTGCTCGAGCATCACCTCTTCCGCCTGCCCTCGCTGGAGCCGCGCGGCGCCGTGCTGGCCGACGTCAAGGTCGACGGCACCGACCTGCGCTGCGTCGGAATGCATCTCGACCTTTCCGGCCTGTGGCGCCGCCAGCAGGCGCGGGCGATCCTCTCCCACCTCGACGAGCGCGAGGGCGAGATGCCGGTGGTGCTGATGGGCGATCTCAACGAGTGGAGTACGCGCGGCGGCTGCCTGCGCGATTTCAGCGTCCAGCATCATTTCGCGCATTGCGGCCTCAGCTTCCACGCCCGCCGGCCGATCGTCTCGCTCGACCGGATCATGGTAACCCATGATCTCGAGATCCTCGACAGCGGCACACATCGCAGCACACTCTCGCGCCGCGCCTCCGATCATCTGCCGATCTGGGCGATGATTCAGCCGGCTTAGCCTCCGCTGCCCTCGTTCTGCGGCGTCTCCGGGACGGGAGTTTCGGTTGGCGTCCGTGCCTTGTCGAGCTCCAGCCAGTCGCGGAACGGCAGGCGGTAGACCATGTCCATCACCTCATATTCGATCCCGACCGGACGCGGGCTCGACGAATTCCACAGCACCACCACGCCCGAGCGCATCTGGGGGTCGAACATGATCATCGAGTGATAGCCGCGGACGCCGCCATGATGGCCGATCGCGCGGTGGCCGGCATAATCTAGGATCCGCCAGCCGAGGCCGTATTGGCTGCTGGTGGTGCGCTCGCGGAACTTGCGGCGGCGGCCGGTCTCGCCCGGCGTGTTGACCCGGGCCGTCTGCACCGCGGCCAGGACGGGGCGTGGCAGGACGTCGGGGGCGAGGCCCATCTGCGCCATCATCCAGATAGCGAGGTCCTTGATCGAGCCGTTGACGCCGCCGGCCGCGGGAACGCGGTAATAGGCATCGCTGATCTCGAACGAGCGGGGATGGGTGCCGGCATGGGGCCGGGCCCAGCTTGGCGAGGCCATCAGCGCCGCCCGGCCTGTGCTGGCGCTGTTCATGCCCAATGGCGCGAAGAAGCGGTCGTGCAGCACTTGGCCGTAGGGCTCGCCGGTCACCCGCTCGACGATCTCCGAGGCCGCGTCATAGGCGACGTTCTGATAGGCGTGGCAGCTTCCCGGCGCGCAGATATTGTGGAGTCCGGCCAGGGTGCCGCGGAGGAAGCGCGGGTCCAGGCCGTCCTCCAGCTTCGAATCCTGGGCATGGCCGAACAGGCCGAGCTGATGCGACAGTAGATTGGCGACGGTGGCGACCCGTTCACTGCCGTCGGGAAGGTGAAGCGAGGCGGCATGGGTGCCGACCGGCTCGTCGAGCGACAGCCTTCCGTCATTGGCGAGGCTGGCGACCGCGTCGGCGGCGACGCCCTTGGAAAGCGAGGCCCAGCGGAAGACGGTGTCGGGCGTGACCGCCTCATGGCCGTCGGCCTGGGTCACGCCATAGCCCTTGAGGAAGCGGATCTGGCCGTTCTCGACGATCGCGACCGCCATGCCGACCATCGCCGGATCCTGGGCCAGGCGCTGGAGGCGCGCATCGATCCGCGCATAATCGACCGATCCGGCCTGGCGCGGCGCTTCGCCGGCGATGGGGATGACGAAGCGTTGCGGCGCCGCCTCGGGGGCGGGCGCGGGCAGCATGCGGCCGGCCACCGCCCATAACAGGCCCAGCAGGACGGCAACGATCAGGACGGTGGCGGCAATGCGTCTCAAAGGCACGGGCGTAGCAATTCAGTTCCCACTCATCCGGTCCCATCTTCGCTCTCCGGCAGGCGCGACTTAGCCGCCGATAAGGGCGAAAGATAGAAGGGTATCAGCGCCTTCCGGCTGGTCGCTCGACAGCACGTCGCCTTCCTGCCACGCTGTGGCGCATGCAGGAGAAGGAACTGCGGATCGCCCTGGTCTGCTACGGCGGCGTCAGCCTGGCCGTCTACATGCACGGCATCACCAAGGAGATCTGGCGCCTCGCCCGGGCCAGCCAGGCGACCCATTCGAGCGACCCGGCCGACGCCGGCCATGATGACGTCTATGCGCGGCTGCTGAAGACCATCGCCGACGAGGCCAGGCTCGACCTGCGCGTGCTGGTCGACATCCTGGCCGGCGCCAGCGCGGGCGGGATCAACGCCGTCTTCCTGTCCCACGCCATCGCCACCGGCCGGACGATCGACCCGCTGACCGATCTGTGGCTCGAATCGGCCGACGTCGACCGGCTGCTCGATACCAGCGGCGGCGGTTTCAGCCGCTTCACCAAAGCCGCCGCCGCCCCCCTCGCCTGGGCCTTCGCCCAGCGCTCGGGGACGATCGACAAGACGGTCGAGCCGGCCCACCGCGCCGAGATCAAGGCCAAGCTCGCCAATTTTGTCCGCTCGCCCTGGTTCCAGCCGCCCTTCGGCGGCACCGCCTTGACCAACTTGCTGCTCGACGCCTTCGACGCAATGGAGAAGGAGGTGCCGGGCGATCCGCTGCTCCCCGAATATCAGCCGCTCGACCTATTCGTCACGGTCACCGACTTCCACGGCTATCCCGAACTGTTGCGCCTCAACACGCCGCCCGAGGTGATCGAGACCGAGCATCGGCTGACGATCGCCTTCCAGGATCCGGGCGGCCCGGGGCGGCATCTCGCCGATCCGGCCGAGTTGACCTACGCCGCCCGCGCAACCGCCAGCTTCCCCGGCGCCTTCCCGCCCTTCCGGGTCAGCGAGCTCGACCAGTGTCTGGAGACGCGCAAGCGGCCTTGGCCGGGCCGCGCCGCCTTCCTGGCCCGCGCCTTGCCCCGCCACTCCGCGCTCGGCGACGCCGAGGACGCAATATTGATCGACGGATCGGTGCTGCACAACGCGCCCTTCGGCCCGGCGGTCGCCGCACTCGAGAAGCGCCCGTCCCGGCGCGAGGTCGATCGCCGCTTCGTCTACATCGATCCCAAGCCCGGCCTCAAAAGCGTGCGCATGACCGGCGGCAACGGCGACGCCGAGCTTCCGGGCTTCTTCTCCACCATCTTCGGCGCTTTGTCGGACATTCCCCGCGAGCAGCCGATCCGCGACAATCTGGAGGGGATCCAGCGCATGTCGGCGCGAATTCGGCGGCTGCGCTGGATCATCGAATCGATGCGGCCCGAGGTCGACGCCGCGATCGAAAGGGCGGTCGGATCGAGCTTCTTCCTCGATCGTCCGAACATGAAGAGGATCGCCAACTGGCGAAGTCGCGCCCACGAGCAATCGGCGCGCGAAGCCGGCTATGCCTACGCCGCCTACGGCCAGCTCAAGATCGCGACCGTCGTCGAGGAGAGCATCGCCACCATTTTCCGCCTCGGCGGCGGCGGCGACAATGTCCGCCGCAAGAATTTCCGCCATGCCCTGTGGCAGCAGATCAGGGCGGCCGGGCTGGTCGACGCCGACGCGGTGACCTCGCGCGGCGCCCGTCCCGACGTGGTGGAGTTCCTGGTGGACTTCGACCTCACCTTCCGCACCCGCCGCCTTCGCTTCGTCGCCCGCCGTTTGAGCGCGATCGCCACCGGCATGGAGGCGGAGCGCGACGATCTCGAATGGGTGCTGAAGCTGCTCAACGAAATGATCGAGCGCTATCGGGCGCGCGAGCCGGCCGAGGCCGACGCGGCGTCGCGCCATGCCTTCGAGAATGCCGAGAAGGATCCGGCGGCGGCGCTCGCCGCGCTCGGCCGGGTGCTCGATCTGCGGCCGCTCGACCTCGAGGTCGACCAGCAATTCTGCGACGCTTTACTGACCCTGTCGAAGGCGGACCGCCGCGCCCTTTTGCTCTCCTACCTCGGCTATCCCTATTACGACATCGCCACCCTGCCCCTGCTCCAGGGCGAGGGGCTCGACGAGTTCGACCCGATCAAGATCGACCGGATTTCGCCGAACGACGCGGTCGCGATCCGCCGCGGCGGACCGCACGCGACGCTGAAGGGCCTGCAGTTCAACAGCTTCGGCGCCTTCTTCAGCCGTGCCTATCGCGAGAACGACTATCTGTGGGGCCGCCTCCACGGCGCCGACCGGCTGATCGACATCGTCAATTCCTCCGTCCCCGCCGAGCGCCGCCTTTCGCCCGACGCGATCGCGGCCCGGAAGCGCGAGGCCTTCCGCGCCATCGTCACGGAAGAAAAGGACCGGCTGACCAATATCTCAAGCCTCTTCGCCGATCTGGACCGTGAGATCGGGTGAATCAGGAGCCAAATAGGGATTTTCCACCACTGGACGGCAGGCACGTTTTCTAGGAGACTGGAGCAATGCAGTTCCTCAAGACCTTGTTCTGGGTGATCCTGGCGATCGTGCTGATGCTGTTCGCCCTCGCCAACTGGACGGTGGTCACGGTCAATCTGTGGGGCGGGCTGCAGGCCGACGTGAAGCTGCCGGTGCTGGTCATCGCGGCCTTCCTGATCGGCTTTCTGCCGACCCTGATCGTCCACCGCGCCCGGATCTGGTCGCTGCGCCGGCGGCTCGAGACCCAGAACCAGACCCAGGTCGCCAACGGCCCGGCGCCAGTGCGGCCGGCCCCGCTCGCGGAACGGGCGGCGACCGACAGCAAGGCCTGGCCGGCCGAATGAACCGCCCCATCTACGTCGCGATCGACACCGTCGACCTCGACCGTGCCAAGGCCATCGCCATAAGGGTCAAGCCGCATGTCGGCGGGATCAAGCTCGGCCTCGAATTCTTCTCGGCGCACGGCCCCGACGGTGTCCGCGAAATGGCGGATTTCGGCCTGCCCTTGTTCATCGATCTCAAGCTCCACGACATTCCCAACACGGTGGCCAAGGCGATCCAGACACTGCGGCCGCTCGAGCCGGCGATCATCACCATCCATGCCGCCGGTGGCCGGGCGATGATGGAGGACGCCAAGGCGGCGGCGCCGTCGGGCACGAAGGTGGTGGGCGTCACCGTGCTGACCAGCCTCGACGGCGAGGATCTCGCCTCGGTCGGCGCCGGCAAGGATCCGCATGCCCAGGTCGCGCGGCTCACCGGCCTGGCGCGCGACGCCGGGCTGGACGGGGTCGTCTGTTCCGGGGCGGAAGTGGCCGGGGCGAAGAAGCTCTGGCCCGACGGCTATTTCGTCGTTCCGGGCGTTCGCCCGACCAACGGCCAGGCCGGCGACCAGAAACGGGTGGTCACCCCGCGCCAGGCGCTCGACGCCGGCGCCTCGATCCTGGTGATCGGCCGCCCGATCACCGAGGCCGAAGATCCCGGCGCGGCGGCGCGGGCCATCGCCGCCACCCTGTAAGGATGTGTCGCAAAGTGGACTTAGCCTGCGCGTGCGACTATCCGCACGCGCCGAGGAGTAGAAGATGAGCTGGCTCAACAAGGTTCGCGCCGCGATCCCCTTCCTGCCGAAGCGCGAGACGCCCGACAATCTCTGGCACAAATGCCCCGAATGCGAGGCGATGATCTTCTCCAAGGAATATGAGGAGAATCTCTACGTCTGCCCGCGCTGCGAGCATCACGGCCGGATCGGCCCGGCGGTGCGGTTCGAGATGCTGATGGACCCGGGCTACACCGTCCTGCCGCCGCCGCAGGTAGCGGAAGACCCGCTCAAGTTCCGCGATTCCAAGCGCTATAGCGACCGGATCAAGGCGGCGCGGGCCCAGACCGGCGAACGCGACGCCCTGCTCAACGCCCGCGGCACCGTCGATGGCCACCGCGCCGTGGTCGGCGTCCAGGACTTCTCCTTCATGGGCGGATCGATGGGCATGGCGGTCGGCGCCGCCTTCGTCGCCGGCGCGCGCGCCGCGATCGACGACAAATGCCCCTATGTCATCGTCACCGCCGCCGGCGGCGCGCGGATGCAGGAAGGCATATTGTCGCTGATGCAGATGCCCAAGGCAACGGTGGCCATTTCCGAGCTCAAGGAAGCCGGCCTGCCCTATATCGTCATCCTCGCCGACCCGACGACCGGCGGGGTCACCGCCTCCTACGCCATGCTCGGCGACGTCCAGATCGCAGAGCCCGGCGCCCTGATCGGCTTCGCCGGCCAGCGGGTGATCGAATCGACGATCCGCGAGAAATTGCCCGAAGGCTTCCAGCGCGCCGAATATCTGCTCGACCACGGCATGGTCGACATGGTCGTGCACCGCAAGGAGTTGCGCGAGCGCCTTGCCCTGCTCCTCGGTTACCTGACACCCGCGAAGAAGAAAGCGGCTTAGTAGCCGGGCCGGTGGCGGACCGCGCCGTCTCCGACGATCCGGCGGTCCAGGCCCAGCTAGACCGGCTGGCCCTGCTTTCGCCGGGCAGCGACATATTGGGGCTGGCGCGAATCTCGGACCTGCTCGGCCGCCTCGGCAATCCCGAACGCGCGCTGCCGCCAGTCTTCCACATCGCCGGCACCAACGGCAAGGGATCGACCTGCGCCTTCCTGCGCGCCGGAATCGAGGCGGCTGGGCTCAGCGCTCATGCTTACACCAGCCCGCACCTGGTCCGTTTCAACGAGCGAATCCGCCTCGCCGGCCGGCTGATCGCGGATGATGCCCTCGCGCCCTTGCTCGCCGAGACACTCGACGCCGCCGCCGGCATGGAGATCAGCTTCTTCGAGGCGACCACCGCCGCCGCCTTCCTCGCCTTTTCCCGCATCCCCGCCGACGCCTGCATCGTCGAGGTCGGGCTCGGCGGCCGGCTCGACGCGACCAACGTCATCGCCGCGCCCCTGGTCTGCGGCATCGCCCAACTGGGCCTCGACCACCCGGCCTTCCTCGGCACCACCCTTGCCGAGGTCACCGCCGAGAAAGCCGGAATCGCCAAAAGCGGCGTGCCGCTGGTCACACAGCATTATCCCGAAGACATCGCCGCGATCGTCGGCGCCATCGCCGGAAGTGCCGGCGCGCTCTGGCTGCCCCGGGGCGGTTCGTGGGACGCAAGGGTGAGCGAAGGCCGGCTCCATTTTTCCGACGTTTCGGGCAGCCTCGATCTGCCCTTGCCGCGCCTCCCCGGTACCCACCAGGCGATGAACGCCGCCCTCGCCATCGCCATGTTGCGCCGCCAGTCCCGGCTGGAGATTCCGGACCCGGCCTTGCGGGCGGCGATGGGCTGGGCCGAATGGCCGGCGCGGCTCCAGCAACTGGCCGACGGGGCGCTCAACGCGCTCCTGCCGGCGGGCTCGGAATTGTGGGTCGACGGGGCGCACAATCCGGCGGCGGCGCGGGCGGTGGCGGATTTCCTGCGCGGCCACCTTCCCGCCGGCCGGCCCTTCCACCTCGTCCTCGGCCTGCTCGCCAACCGCGATCCGGCCGGCATCCTTCATCCCTTTCGCGGCCGCGCGCTGACCCTCCACGATGTCCCGGTGCCCGGGCACGATCACCATGGGCCCGTCGCCTTCGCCGCGGCGGCGGAGCAAGCGGGCTTCCGCAACATTCCTGCCGCCGGCGTCGAGGACGCCCTCGGCTGGATCGCGCGTCACGCCGACAAGGCGAAACCGCCGATCGTCCTGGTGATGGGCTCGCTCTACCTCGCCGGATCGGTGCTCAAGGCCAACGGCCAGGCGCCGGACTAGATACCCTTCGCGCGCAATTCCGCGAGGCTGTCGGCGGCCCATTCGTACATGTCGCTGTTGCGGGCGCGCTCGTGGCGGTCGATCCTTTTCACCCTTTTCTCGATCTCGACCAGCAGCGGCAGGGCCTCGCGCTCGCGGCCGAGCGTCATCAGCAGGGCGGCGTGGCGGCACTGGGCCTCGCCGCCGGTCAGCCGCGTGCCGACTTCGGCATAGATGGCCAGCGCCCGATCGTTCTCACCGTCCTGTTCGAACAAACGGGCGAGCATCAGCGCACTCCGGTCGTTCTCGCTGAGCGAACCCGAGGGCGGCAAGGCTTCCAGTATCTCGCGGGCGCGGGCGAATTGCCCGGCCTCGAAACAGGCCTTGGCGAGCTTGACCCGGATCGCGCGATCGACGCCCGGCGCCTTGGCTTCGGCGAGGTCGTAATGGCCGATCGCGTCGCGCCACTGGCCCTGCGCGGCCAAAGCGTCGGCGAGCGCCAGCCGGTTCGCGGCGGTGTCTGCGATGTCGAGCGCGTCGCGCGCCAGCCGCACCTCGCGCGCCGGATCGATCACCTTGACCGCCGCGCTCTTGACCGCCAGCACCTCGCGCCGGCCGGCCAGGCCGGGCAGGATCTCGAAGATGAAATAGGCGAAGCAGCCGGGGATGGAGAGAAAGATGATCACCATCAGCCACATCTGGTTGCGGCCGCCGCGAACGCAATGAACCGCGCAGGCGATCTGGACCAGGATGGAGAGGGCGATGATCGGCATCGTCTATCCCGCTTGCTGCTCCGTTTTCGTCTCGTCCGAATGTTCCTTGCCCGCGCTGCCGATGGACGCGTCGACCAGTCCGCTGCGGATCATCCACCAGAAGAGGAGAATCCCGGGAACCGCGAGCGCGGTGGTGAGCAGGTAGAAATTCGGATAGCCCATCGAGTCGATCAGGCGGCCGGCGAGCGACCCGGTCAGGAAGCGGCCGACGATCGCCGCCGACGCCGACAGCATCGCGAACTGCGTCGCCGTGAAGCGCAGGCTGCACACGGCGGAAAGGAAGGCGACGACGGCGACGCCGCCGACCCCGCTGGCGAAATTCTCGAAGCCCATGGTGAAGGCCATCATCGGCACGGACCGGCCGATCTCGGCGAGGATCGCGAAACTGAGGTTGGAGATGCCCATGAGGAGCAGGCTGACCAGCACTGCCCGCTTCATGCCCATGCTCGCGTAGACCATGCCGCCGACGAAGATGCCGACCAACAGGCAGAAGAAGCCCACCCAGACGTCGGCGAACAATATTTCCGCCCGGGAAAAGCCCTGGGTCACGAACAGGTCGCGCACCATCAAATTCGCCATCGTATCGCCGATCTTGTGGACGAGGACGAAAATCAGGACGAGCCACGCGCCCTTGCGACGAAAGAATTCGACCATCGGGCCGACCACGTCCCGCTTCGCCAGCGCCTCGGGCGCATCGCCGAAGCGATTGACCTGCCCACTGCCCGGCTTGAACGCCAGGGTGAGCAGCAACGCCGCGACCAGCGCCAGGGCAAGCCAGAAGAGCGTCAGATTCGCCGTCAGCGCCACCAGTGGCGGCAACAGAAGCAGCCAGGCGACATGCCCGCTCCATCCAATGTCGTGGGCGCGGCGGACAGTGAGATCGACGATCGGATAGATCAGCCCGAAGATCGCGATCCGGAACAGGATGTTGGTGCCGAGCAACGTGTCCAGGCCGAATGCGGCGGCGAGAATGAGCGGAATCGCGACGAGAAACTTCAAATAGGAACCGGCGCCGGCGCGCTGCGGCCACTCGCGCAACTTGTGGCGTTTGGGCTCGCCGGCCCAGAGCGACACGATGACGGCCGACAAAGCCAGGGGCGCACAGGCGATATAGCCGAAGGTCCAGTCCACCCTGGCCGCGCCGGCGAGCGCGATCGTACCGGCGAGAAAGGCGCCGATGCGCCAGCCATATTGCGACATGCCGGAACCGGCGCCGAGCTGCTCGGGTTCGAGCAGCTCGATTCGATAGGCGTCGATGACAATGTCGTAGGTCGCGCCGGCAAAACCCAGGATCAGGGCCGCCAGCAACATCTTCTGCGGTCCGTCCGCCGGGTCCGCCCGGGCGAGCAGGACGATGGCGCCGACGACCGCGGCGGCGCACAGCATCAGCCAGGTCCGGCGTTGTCCGAAGCTGTTCGAGAACGGCAGACGGACGCGGTCGACGATCGGCGCCCATGCCCATTTGATGCTGTAGATCAGGAGGACCAAAGCGAAGGCGGAGATCGTCTTCCGTTCGATGCCGCCTTCGGACAGCCTCTGGGTCAGGGTCGCCGCCAAGAGCGTGAACGGAAGGCCGGACGAAATTCCGACGAAGAAGGCGGTCAGCGGCGCTTTGCCCAGATAGGGCTTGAGGCCGGCGACCATGCGGTCGGCGAGGCCGGGCGATGCGGTGGCGGACGCTTCGTTCATGCCCGTCTTGTAGCGAGTCGCGGGATCGCGGGAAGCCTGTTTGCGCAGGCTCCCGCTTGCCATGAAGGTTGCAAAGTCGCACACTTCACGGCGATGGACATGCCCGCCCGCCAGCGGCCGACCGAAGGCCAGCTGAACCTCGCCCGGATCATCGCCGGCGGCGAGGCGACGATGGGGCGCGGCGTCACGACCGTGCCCGCCTCGGCCTATACCGATCCAGAGCGTTTCGCCGCCGAGAAGGCGAAATTGTTCGACCGTCTGCCCCAGGTAATCGCGCCCTCGGCTTTGCTCCCCAAGCCGAACAGCGTTGTCGCCCACGATGCGATGGGCCTGCCGCTGCTACTCAGCCGCGACAAGCAGGGGATGGCGCACATTTTCTACAATGTCTGCCGCCATCGCGGCACGCGACTGATCGAGGGCGAGGAGACCCTTTGCAGCCCGCGCATCGTCTGCCCCTATCATGCCTGGAGCTACGCGCTGGACGGCGCGCTTGCCGGCCTGCCGCGGCCGGACACCTTTCCCGGCCTCGACAAGGCCGATCATCATCTGAAGGAACTGCCCTGTCACGAGGCCGGCGGGCTGATCTGGTTCGCGCGCGAAGAAAGTGAATTCGCCGACGCCGATGCGCTGGCCCCGGAATTCGACGCCTTCGGCTTGGCAAGCCACCATCTCTACCGCCGCAAGCTCCACGACGTCCCGGCCAACTGGAAGCTGATCATGGACGCCTTCCTGGAAAGCTACCATGTCCAGCGGCTGCACTCGGACACGATCGCCCGTTTCTTCACCGACGGCATCACCGTCGGCGACACGATCGGCATCCACCAGCGCAGCGCCGTCGGCCGCACCGATTATCTGACCGAGGTCGACCATCACGACTGGCCGGCGCTGAGGGCGGTGATCACCTTCGCCTATCAACTCTTCCCGGCGACGATCATGATCATGAGCCCGGACTATGTGAATTTGATGGTGCTGATGCCGCAGGCGGTGGGCCGCACCATCGTCGAGGATTTCATGCTGATCCCCGAGCCGCCGCGAACGGCGGAGGAAGAAGATCATTGGCAGCGGAGCTGGACCCTGCTCGACGAGGGCGTGTTCGGCGGCGAGGATTATCACGCTGCCGCGCTCGGCCAGAGCGGCCTGTCGTCGGGCTCGCTCGAGACGCTGACCCTGGGCATGCTCGAGACCGGCATCCGCAACTTCCACGACCAGGTGGAACGGGCGCTGGCCTGAGCTTCAGGCGCCGCGTCGGGGGCGGACGGCGCCCCCGCACAATATATCCGCAACAACCCGGGCATTCCGCCCGCGAGACTCGGGGTTAGCCCTGATGGTCCCCTAGGGCGGATTCGGAAATCATCGGGGTCCATCGGCCCAGGCCGTGCCTAATCGTACCGCGGGGCGAACGGCGGACAATGAGCTCGGCGGCTTTCCAGATTCTGATCGACCGGACCGGACCGACCGTGAAGCTGTCGGGCGACTGGACCTCGCTCACGCTCGGCGAAGAAGCGATGGGCCTGCGCGCGGCTTTGCGCGAGACGAGCGGACCGGCACGGATCGCGCTCGATAATCTCGGCCGGCTCGACACGGCGGGCGCTTACGCCATTCTTCGCGCCATTCATCCTTCGCCGGCGCCTGCCGCCGCGCCCGATCGGCCCGACGTCGCCCGCCTGTTTGACCTCGTCCGCCCGGCGATCGAGAAGGAAGAAGCCGAAGCCGGCGCCCCGAACTGGCTCTACGGGATCTTCGACGGCATCGGCCGCGGACTTTATGCGTTCGCCGACGAGGCCTTGCGCGCCGCCGCCTTTGTCGGACAGCTGATTTCGGCGCTGGGACGGACAATCCGCCACCCGAGCAGGCTGCGGGGGATTTCGGTCACCCGGGTCATGGAGACGGCGGGCGCTGATGCCCTGCCGATCATCATGGTCATGAATTTCTTCATCGGAACGGTCGTTGCGCTGGTCGGAGCCAATCTGCTCTCCTCGCTCGGGGTCTCGGTGTTCACGGTCGAGCTGGTGGGCGTCGCCGTGCTGCGTGAGTTCGCCATATTGTTCACGGCCATCCTGCTCGCCGGCCGTTCGGCCTCCAGCTTCGCCGCTCAGATCGGTTCGATGAAGATGAACCAGGAAGTGGATGCGATGCAGGTAATGGGCGTCGATCAATTCGACGCCCTGGTCGTGCCGCGGGTCCTAGCGCTGCTGTGGATGATGCCGCTGCTGACCTTCGCAGGCATGATCTCGGGAATCGTCGGCGGGCTGCTGGTCAGCTGGGTGGCGATGGACATGAGCCCCACCTTTTTCCTGGAACGGTTGCAGCAGGCGGTGCCCGCGCGGCATTTCTGGATCGGAATGAGCAAGGCGCCATTGCTCGCCATATTGATCGCGACGGCCGGATGCCGGCACGGCCTCTTTGTCGGTGGCGACGTCGAGAGCCTGGGCCAGCGCGTTACCTCGGCGGTGGTCCAGGCGATCTTCATGATCATCCTCTTCGACGCGATCTTCGCCCTCATCTACCTGCAGCTCGGGCTGTGAACGCGCCCGTATCCCTGCCGCCACCGGTGCGGGTACGCGGCCTCCGCAGCGCCTTCGGCGACAACGTCATCCATGACGGGCTCAACCTCGATGTGCGGCGCGGCGAGATTCTGGCCATCGTCGGCGGGTCGGGCACCGGCAAGTCGGTGCTGCTCAACACCATCCTGGGCCTGAAGCGGCCCGATGGCGGGCAAGTCGAGATATTCGGCCGCGACGTCCACGATCCAAGCGCCGAGGCCCAGGTCGAGCGCCGCACCGGCGTCATGTTCCAGAGCGGCGCTCTGTTCTCGGCCCTGACCGTGTCGCAGAATGTCGAGGCGCCGCTTCGCGAGCACACGTCGCTTCCCGACGATTTCGTCCGCGAGCTTGCCCATCTCAAGATCAAGCTGGTCGGCCTCATGTCTCGCGCGGCCGACCTGATGCCCGCCGAGCTTTCCGGCGGCATGCGCAAGCGCGTCGGCATTGCCCGCGCCCTGGCGCTCGACCCCGAATTGCTGTTCCTCGACGAGCCGACTGCCGGCCTCGACCCGATCGGCGCCGCCGAATTCGACCAGCTGACCCGCGAGCTATGCGACTCGCTCGGCCTCACCGTCCTCATCATCACCCACGATCTCGACACCCTCTACACGATCACCGACCGGGTCGCGGTTCTCGCCGACCGGAAGGTGGTGGCGACGGCGCCGGTGGCCGAGCTCGAGCGCTCCGACCATCCCTGGATCCGCTCCTATTTCAACGGACCGCGCGGCCGCGCCGCCCAGGACGCCGGGCGCCGCAACGAAAGGACGCCATGATGGAACGGCAAGCCAATTACGCCCTGGTAGGCGCACTCAGCGTGGCCATTCTGATCGGTGCGCTGGTGTTCATCGTCTGG
Source organism: Allosphingosinicella sp. (assembly GCA_036525215.1). Taxonomy (GTDB): domain Bacteria; phylum Pseudomonadota; class Alphaproteobacteria; order Sphingomonadales; family Sphingomonadaceae; genus Allosphingosinicella. The sequence continues at coordinate 32,256 of DATDAU010000037.1, read as the reverse complement.
CTCGCCCAATTCTCGTTCAACCAGACCTATGACGAATACCGGATAAACTTCCGCGGACCGGTAAGCGGCCTCAGCCAGGGCGGCGAGGTCCAGTTCAACGGCATCAAGGTCGGCGAGATAACCCACATCGCCCTCGATCCGCACGATGCCAACCTGGTCATCACCGACATCCAGGTCCAGGCGGGGACGCCGGTGCGTGTCGATTCCGTCGCGACGACCGCGGCGCAGGGCATCACCGGGGTCCGATTTGTCCAGATCAGCCCGGGCACGCCGCGACGGCCATTGCTGCGGGAGGCCAGCCGGGACCGTCGGCCGGTGATCCAGGCCGGGCGCGGCCGCATGGAAGGCCTGGTCCAGGACGTCTCCGCCATGATGCGCGACGGCGCCCAGGCTCTGACCCGGATCAACCTTCTGCTGTCGGAGAACAATATCAGGACTGTCTCGCAGGCGGTCGGCGACGTCGGTGCGACCACCGCCGAACTACGCAACAACCGGGCGATGTTCGCCAATATCAATGCGACTTTCGAAAGGCTCTCCCGCGCCGCGACCGACCTGGAACGCACCGCCGCCGCCACTCGCCGCACCATGGGCGGAGACGGTCGCGGCACCCTTGGCGAGGTCAGCACCGCCGCCGTCGACCTGCGTCGCGCGATTGCCGACCTGAGAGTGCTGATCACCCGGGTCGACGGCTCGGCCACCCAGATTTCGAATACGACCCTGCCCGAGATGACCGCTGCTTTGGGCTCGATCCGGGAGGCGGCCGACGCCCTCGACGGACTGACGTCCGACCTCAGGCAGGATGCGCGGCACACCCTGACCCGGCCGTCGGGAAGAGAAGTGGAGATACCGAGATGAAGATCGATCGCACCCTGAGATCCGCCCTGTTCGGACTTGTCTTCATGCTCGGCGGCTGCGGCGGCCTGCTCGGGGGCGGCGGCAGCGCCGACCTCTACCGCTTCGGCATCCAGCCGGTCGCTGAGACGGAGACCGCTCTGCCCGATGCCACACGCCCGATCTCGATCTTCTATGCCGGCGCGAATTTCGAACCGGCAATCGACGGCGACCGGATCCTGACCGTAACCGGCAGCCAGGCGGCCTATGTCGCCGGCGCGCGGTGGATCTCGCCGGCGTCGGAATTGTTCGACTCCGCCACCCGCAGGGCCTTCAACAGGCGCATGCCCTCCGCACGGATGGTTCGGCTCGTGGGTGCGCCGCCTCCCGATTACGCCGTCGGCATCGAGGTGCGCCGTTTCGAGGCCGATTATGTCGGTGGGGCCGCGGCGCCTCCGGAAATCGTCATCGAGACCCGCGTCCGGCTGGTGCGCTGGTCGGACCGCAGCCTCGTCGCGGAATGGCCGGTCGTCAGCCGGGAGATGGCCCAGGAAAACCGGGTCGCGACCATCGTCGACGCGTTCGACCGCGGCACGAACATGGTAACGGCGCGGATCGCGGACCTCACCCAGGAGGCGCTGGGCCGTAGTCCAGCCCCAGGCTCCTAAGCCTGGACGAAAAGGGTCAGTCCCGACGGCACGCGTTTGAGCTTGCCGCCCTGCAAATGGGTGTCAATCGCTTCGAGCGTGCTGAGCAGCACCCGTTCGGAATAGGGCTTGGCGAGGCAGCCCAAGGCGAGGTGCCGCACCTCCTCGCTGCAATTGCCGGTGACGAACAGGACGGCGATGCCCTTGGCGCCGGCCGCCCGCGCCACGTCGGCGCCGTCGCCCGCGCCGCTGAGCGCGATATCGGTCATGACCAGGTCGAGCGCCGCGCCGTCGATCACTTCGATCGCGTCGGCGTGGGAATCGACGGTGGCGACGATCTCGTACCCAGCGTCCTTCAGCATATATTCGTTGTCAAACGCGACCAGGGGTTCGTCCTCGACGATGAGGATCCGCCGTATCCGTCTTTCGCGCTTGCCGAAGAGCATGTAGGGCGCACCCTCCCTGTTTGATCGATCCCGTAACGGTCAATCTGGGTATTTGTGCCTGCCAGCGCAAACCGCCCGAACGCGCTTTCGCTTCGGGCTGGCTTACACCGGAAGAAAATGATGCCCGCCCGACCCGACAAAGCACCGCCCAGGGAAGGCCAGCGGATCGCCAAGCTGCTCGCCCGCGCCGGCATCGCCTCGCGCCGCGAGATCGAAAGGATGATCGCCGAGGGCCGGATCGCGATCGGCGGCGTCGTCGTCGAGACCCCGGCGACCCTGCTCAATTCGCTCCACGGCGTGACCGTCGACGGCAAGGCGGTGCGCGAAGCCTCGCCGGCGCGCCTGTTCCGCTACCACAAGCCCGCCGGCCTCCTGACCACCGAGCGCGACCCCAAGGGTCGGCCGACCATCTACGATCGACTTCCCAAGGGGCTGCCGCGGCTGATGCCGGTCGGGCGGCTAGACCTCAACACCGAGGGGCTGCTGCTGCTCACCACCGACGGCGAGCTGAAGCGCCAGCTCGAGCTGCCGGCGACCGGCGTCGAGCGCAGCTACCGCGCCCGGGTGTTCGGCGAAATCAGCCAGGCCCAGCTCGAGGAATTGATCCACGGCATCGAGATCGAGGGCATCCGCTACGGCGCGATAGACGCCAATCTGGAGCGGCGTACCGGGCGCAACGCCTGGGTCGAAATGCGGCTGCGGGAAGGCAAGAATCGCGAGGTCCGGCGTGTGCTCGAACATCTCGGCCTGCAGGTCTCCCGCCTGATCCGCACCGCCTATGGGCCCTTCCCGCTCGCCGATCTGCCCACGGGCGCGGTCGACGAGGTCAAGCAGCACGATCTGGTGGCGTTCCGGAAGATGCTGGGCTCCAACCTTCCGCGTCACGGCGAGCAACAAGCGGTCGAAGCGGCGCTGGACGCGAAACCCGCCGCGCGCCCATCGGCAGCGTCCCGTCGCGAAGGCGCCGGCCGCACCGGCCAGCGGCGCGGCGACTCCCGCCATTCCAATGCGGCCGGCAAGCAAGACCAAGGCCGCGCCTCCCGGCCCCGCGGCGGAAGTGACCGGGGCCGGCCCTCCCCGCCCCGCGGTGGACGCAAATGAGGATCATCGCCGGCGCGTGGCGCGGGCGGGCGATCGAAGCGCCGGCCGGAACGGCAACCCGGCCGACCAGCGACCGCGCGCGCGAGGGCCTGTTCTCGATGCTGACCAGTCGGATCGGCAGCTTCGAGGACCTCGCGGTCGCTGATTTGTTCGCCGGCACCGGCGCCGCCGGCCTCGAGGCGCTGTCGCGCGGCGCGGCCCGCTGCACCTTCGTCGAAACCGACCGCGCCGCGCTCGAGGCGCTGCGCCGCAATGTGGCGAAGCTCGGCGCGGAGGACCGCGCCGACGTGCGCGCCCTCGACGCGACCCGCTTCAGCGGCGGACCTTTCCACCTCGTCCTGCTCGATCCGCCTTACGGCAGCGGACTCGGCGGAAAGGCCATTCTCAACCTGATCGAGACCGGCGCGCTCGCCCCCGGCTGCCTGATTGCGCTGGAAACCGGTCGTGCGGAGGAGATCGTGATCGAGGGCGTCGAGCATGTCGCGGAACGCAATTACGGCAAGGCGCGAATTCTCCTTCTCCGCAAGACTGCCTGATCTAACCGGTCAATGCGCCTGGCGGTTACGGAGCGTGAGCAGCGCCACGAGGCTTAGTGCCGATGCTGCGGCCAGATAGAGGCCGACCCAGATCAGGCCGCCGCGCGCCGCCAGCCAGACCGCGGCGATCGGCGTCAGCGCGCCGCCAAGGATTCCGGCCATGTTGAAGGCCAGGGAGACGCCGGTATAGCGCACCCGCGCCGGGAACAGGCCTGGCAGCCAGGCGCCGAGCGGGCCGTAGACGAATCCCATCACGAACAGCGAGAAGGCGAGGCCGAGGAAGATGATCGGCAGCGACCCCGACTGAAGGGTGGGTGGCAGCAGGAAGCCGGAAAGGATGGCGCCAAGGCAGCCATAGATCAGCACACGGCCGGCGCTTCCCTTGTCCGAATAATGTCCTGAAAGGGCGATGCCGAGCGCCATGAAGCAGATCGCGCCGAGCTGCATGGCGAGGAAGATCTGGCGGTCGATGCCCAATGTGGTGGTGCCGTAGCCGAGGGCGAAGGCGGTCGCGAGATAGTAGACGGCGAAGCAGGCGACCGCGCCGAACGTGCCGCCGAGCGTCACGCGCCAGTGGTCGCGAAGCAGTTCGGCGAAGGGGATAGCGGGCGGCGGACCCTCTTCGAGCAGGGCGGCGAAAGCCGGCGTCTCGCTCAGTTTCAACCGCACCCACAGGCCGATGCCGACGAGAACAATGCTGAGCAGGAAAGGGAGACGCCATCCCCAAGCCAGGAATTGCTCCTGGCTCATCGCGGCGCCGAGAATGAGGAAGAGGCCGTTGGCGGCGATGAAACCGACCGGCGCCCCCAGTTGCGGCACCATGCCGTAGCGCCCGCGCCATCCGGGCGGTGCGTTTTCCACCGCCAGCAAGGCCGCCCCGCCCCATTCGCCCCCCAGACCGAATCCCTGCCCGAAGCGCAGGATGCAGAGCAGCAGGGGCGCGAGCCAGCCGGCCATGGCGTAAGTCGGCAGGAAGGCGATCAGCAGGGTCGATCCGCCCATCAGCAGCAGCGAGGCGACCAGGGTCGATTTGCGACCGATCCGATCGCCATAATGTCCGAACGCCCAGGCCCCGACCGGCCGCGCGACGAAGGCAACGCCGAGGCTGGCATAGGAAGCCAGCAGCTGGACCGATGGGGAATCGGCGGGAAAGAAGAGTGGCCCGAACACCAGAGCGGCGGCGGTCGCGTAGATGTAGAAATCGTAGAATTCCACCGACGTGCCGACCAGGCTCGCCGCCAGCACCCGCCGATGCGTTTTGAACCCGCTCTCCATGCCGCAAGGGCGTGGCTGTCGACCCCGATGAGGTCAAGCGCCGCCTTGCTGTCAGGTCGTTAAAGGAAGGGCCGAAGCGTCAGATGCGTGTCGTGCAATTGCCCATCCCGCCAGTAGGTGACGTCCACGACCGTGCCCGGGGCCCGGGCGAGCTGTCGGACCCACTGGTCGAGCGGGACGCCGCGAATCTCATCGCCCACCCGCATTCCCGCTTCGGCGGCGGGGCTGTGCGGGCTGAGCTGAGTCACGACCAGCTTATCGCCTCGGGCGTCGACCCAAAGGCCGCTTAGGCCATAGCGTTCGGGCCGCTGCGGCAACGCGTTGCGCTTCGCCCACAGCTTGCCGGCGCGAACGTCGGTGGAAAGGTTCATCCGTTCCAGCAATTGGAGGCCGATCAGGCCGTCGCTGTCGTGCGATTCCGCGACATCGGGATCGGCCAGCGTGACCAGCGCGCGCTCGAAGCGGATCGAGCCGATGCGCACTTCGGGGACGCGGACGATGCGGGTGCGCGGACCGGCGCCGCCGATGCCGTAGAACCGCGACGGGACATAGGGACCGGAATCGTTCCACAACGCACTGCGCCGCGTGCCCCGCCCCCAGAGGTCGATCTGGCCCGGCGCGCCAGTGTCCACCTGGAGGCGGTAACTCTGGTCGCCGATGCCAATTGTAACGAACAGGGGCGAGGCGCCGCGGCCGGGCTCGGCGCGGCGGATTTGCGAGTCCAGCATCTCGTAGCCGGGCCGCTCCCCGCGGCCGTCGGGATAGATGCGCCATTCGCCGGCCTCGAAATCGAGGTCGGCGTCGGCGAAGGTGAGAACGTTGGCGGCGAGCGCGCCCGACGCCTCGCGGTGGATATTGAGATCACGTCCGTAACCGGCGAAGACAAGCGTGCCGACGTCGACCATGCCGAGATGGACCCCGTCCGCCCGATAGCGGATCATGGTGTCGACGCCGCCGACGCCGCGGATATTGAGCTGGCCGAGCGCCGGGAAATGAAGCTGGCGGGCGAGATCGTCGCGGATCAGATTGGCAAAGGTGCCGGTGTCGATGACGAAGGCATAGGGGCCCTGCTCGCCGAATCGCACCTGGGTCCACACCCGGTTGTCGCGGACCAGGATCCGGGCGCCACCGACACGGCGGGCCGGCTGTGCACGAAGGCCGGCATGAACGAGCAAGGGTGCTGCCGCCAGCGTGCCGAGCAGTTTCCGCCTCGAGAGCATTTCCCCTCCTGGAATGTCAAATCATTGATTCGCGGCGCCTTTAGCATCGGCTGCGCAATGATTCGAAGAAAAACGCGCAACACTTGCAACTTGCTCCGGACCGCGCCGTTCCCTACCTGTTCGCCGGTGACCGAACTCCCCGCCCCTGCCACCGAGCCGCCCTACCTGGCCGGGCTCAACCCGCCGCAACGCGAGGCAGTGCTGACCACCGAGGGACCTGTGCTTGTCCTCGCCGGCGCCGGCACGGGCAAGACCGCGGCGCTGACCGCGCGGCTGGCACATCTCGTTTACACCCGCAAGGCCTGGCCCTCCGAACTGCTCGCCGTCACCTTCACCAACAAGGCCGCGCGCGAGATGAAGGAGCGGGTCGGGCGGATCGTTGGCGAGGCAGTGGAAGGCATGCCCTGGCTCGGCACCTTCCACTCGATCGGCGCCAGGATGCTGCGCCGCCACGCGGAGCTGGCCGGCCTCAAGAGCAATTTCACCATCCTCGACACCGACGACCAGCTGCGGCTCTTGAAGCAGCTGATCGCCGCCGCCGACATCGACGAGAAACGTTGGCCGGCGCGGCTGCTGGCGGGGATGATCGACCGCTGGAAGAACAAGGGCTGGTCGCCCGAGCAGGTCGACGCCGGCGAGGCGGAGGGCTTCGCCAACGGCAAGGGCGCCAAGCTCTACGTCGTCTACCAGGCACGGCTGAAGGCGCTCAACGCGTGCGATTTCGGCGATTTGCTGCTCCACATGCTGGTGATCCTGCGCACCCACCGCGACGTGCTCGAACTCTATCAGCAGCGCTTCAAATATATCCTGGTCGACGAATATCAGGACACCAACCAGGCCCAGTATCTGTGGCTGCGGCTGCTCGCCCAGGAGCGCAAGAATCTGTGCTGCGTCGGCGACGACGATCAGTCGATCTACTCCTGGCGCGGTGCCGAGGTGACCAACATCCTTCGCTTCGAGCAGGATTTCCCGGGCGCGAAGATCATCCGCCTCGAACAGAATTACCGCTCCACGCCCAACATCCTCGCCGCCGCTTCCGGCCTGATCGCGCAGAATGCCGGCCGGCTCGGCAAGACTTTGTGGACCGAGGAGAATGAGGGCGACAAGGTCCAGGTGATCGGGGTGTGGGACGGCCCCGAGGAAGCGCGCCGGGTCGGAGAGGAACTGGAGGCGGTCCAGCGCCGCGGCGGGCGGCTCGACGACGCCGCGATCCTGGTCCGCGCCCAGTTCCAGACCCGCGAGTTCGAGGACCGGTTCATCGCCATCGGCCTGCCCTACCGCATCGTCGGCGGCTTCCGCTTCTACGAGCGGGCCGAGATCAGGGACGCGCTCGCCTACCTTCGCGTCATCGCCCAGCCGGCCGACGACCTCGCCTTCGAGCGGATCGTCAACACCCCCAAGCGCGGCCTCGGCGACAAGGCGGTGGCCAAGGTCCATTCCCTTGCCCGCGCCGAGGGCATTCCTCTGGTCCAGGCGGCGGCGCAAATCCTCGACAGCGACGAGCTTACCCCGCAGGCGCGGCGCGCGCTCGGCAACCTGGTCGGCGACTTCGCGCGCTGGCGGGCGCGCCTTGACGAACTGCCCCACCCCGAGCTTGCGCGGCTGGTGCTCGACGAATCGGGCTATACGGCGATGCTCCAGACCGACCGTTCGGCGGAGAGCGCCGGCCGGCTCGAGAACCTCACCGAACTCGCCCGGGCGATGGAGGAATATGAGACGCTCGGCGCCTTCCTCGAACATGTCAGCCTGGTCATGGACAACGACGCCGACCGCGAGTCGGACAAGGTCACGATCATGACCATCCACGCCGCCAAGGGCCTGGAGTTCGACACCGTCTTCCTTGCCGGCTGGGAGGAAGGCGTCTTCCCCTCGCAGCGCGCGCTTGACGAAGGCGGCAACGCCTCGCTGGAGGAGGAACGGCGCCTCGCCTATGTCGCCATCACCAGGGCGCGGCGGCGCTGCGTCATCGTCCACGCCGCCAACCGGCGTATCTACGGCCAGTGGACCTCGTCCATCCCCTCGCGCTTCGTCACCGAGCTGCCGGGGCCCCATGTCGATAGTGAGACCAGCATGACCGGCGGCGAGAGCCTGTGGCGGGCGAACTGGTCGGAACGCGCCGACCCCTTCGCCGACATCGGCCGCGGCACCGGCCGCGGGCCGGGATGGCAGCGCGCGGCGAGGAGCGGCAGCTTCGACCGCACCCCGCCGCGGGTGATCGAGGTCAAGGCCAGCGCGATCAGCCTCGGCAATCCCGGGCGGAGCGACATTTCATTGGGCCAGCGGGTGTTCCATTCGAAGTTCGGTTACGGCCAGGTCGCCGAGATCGAGGGCAACAAGCTGGAGATCGACTTCGAGCATAGCGGGCGCAAGCGGGTGCTGGACAGCTTCGTCGATCTGGCTTGACGCGGGACTATTAAGCGGCGGGTTCGGTCGCGATCAGCGGGGCATCGATCGGATGGATGGCACCGTTGGTGGCGACGGCTTCGTCGCCCACGAGCCTGGCTCGGGCGCCCTCTGACGTTACCACGATCGCGTCGCCGTCACGCGCGAAGGTCAGCGAGCCTTGCCCCATCGTGCGCATCGTGACCTGCCTGCCGTTCGCATTGGCCAGTGCCGCTTCGAGGTCGCGACGGGTGATCATGCCCGGCACGATGTGGCTGCGCAGGAGAGCGATGGCCTGGGGCCGCATCGCCGCACCCTTCAACGCATTGGCGCGGTCTTCGCCAAAGGCGGTGAAAGCGGCGTCGTTCGGCGCGAACAATGTATAGGGCCCGACACCGCCGAGAACATCCTCCAGGCCGGCATTGCGCGCCACGTCGTCCAGAGTGTCCAGATCGCCATCATCGTGGAGCGCCGCCGCCAGTGTCTGGTTGGACGCGGGGGCGGCCGCCGCCGCCTCATTGGATGCATTTGCAGTGCCGGTGTTGCCTTTGTCGGCGCCGCCGCATGCGGCGAGCGGCAAGGCGGCAATCGAGGCCATCAGGACCAGGCGGATCAATGCCAACGCTTTCTCCTCTCGTACAGAAGCCACTTACTGCTCAGGTGATCAGCTGGATCGCGGTCTGGATGAGCTGCGTCGTCGGATCGACCTGATACACATAGCCGTCGCTGTAGCGGTACAAACTGCTCGGCGTGTCGCGGTAGCTGTCCCGATAGGCATAAGGCACGTTGTAGACGTCGTAGCCCGCCGGCATGCGACTACCGATCCCCCAATTGTCGCCGGTCACCAATCCGGAAATCGTGCGGATCGTCTGGGTCTGAGGATCGAGTCCGTAGATGACGCCGTCGGCGTAGCGATAGGAATAGCGGTCGCGATAGCCGAAATAGTCGCGGTAATAATCGGGAACCGGATCATAGGCGTAGCGCGCCGGCCAGGGATTGCCGGCCCACAGGGCCCCGCCGGCCAGCGGGACGAATCCCGAGACCACGCCGTTGGACCGCAGCCGCCAGAGATAACCTCCGTCATAGCGATAGATGCCGTCGCGCCTGTAAGACCAATAACGGTCGTACCAGTTGTGCTGCGCCGCCAGCCTTCGTGCCTGCCCCGGAGGGAGGCAGCCATTATGCTTGCGCGCCAGGCCCGGCGGGCAGCCCTGGATCAGCCCCCGCCCCGGATCGTAGCGCAGGCGCACGATGGAGCCGCGATCGGTCACCACGACCGCGCGGCGATCAACGCGCCGGTTCGACCTGTCAGCCAGTTGCTGCGCGTGCCGATTGTCGATGTGGCCGCGATCGGCGTGGACGCGATCGGCGTTGCCGTGGCCGCGATCGGCGTTGCCGTGGCCGCGATCGGAATTGCCGTGGCCGCGATCGGAATTGCCATGGCCGCGATCGGCGTTGCCGTGGCCGGCGCTCGACGTCCTGTCTCGACCGTGCCCACCGCCACGCTCGGCCTGGGCCGCGCCCTGACTACCTTGGCCGCCATGACGGGCGCCACCGCCGCGCTCGGAATGACCGCCGCCCCGTCCATGCCCGCCGCCGCCGGCCTGGGCTTGACCACCGCCATGGCCTTGACCTCCCCCTCCTCCGTGACCGTGGCCTTGGGCGAGAACAGGCGAAGCCAGCGCCGCTACTGCGGCGCCGAGGGCGAGGTACATCGAACGCATGGCATGATCTCCTTGATCATGCGGACGAACGGCGCACCGGCCGCGAAAGTTCCGATTCGCCGGAAAACAGGATGGGTGCTGGCCAGCTTTGCGAGCGCGGCAGAAAGAATCTCCCCGGCCGAGGCCGGGGAGGAGTTGGCATGCTCGCCCCTAGCGCAATGCGAACGCGACGTCGAAGGTCCGGCCCTGGTTGGCCCGGGCGATCACGACATTGGCCTGGTCCCGGGCGACGGCGATCGTCTCCCGAAGGCAATGGCGGCGTTCGAGGTTGTCGTCGATCCCGCCGGCGGATTGGCTCGCGCAGAGACGGCGCGCCGCGGCGTAGATCCTGGCCTGAAGCCTCGACTGGCCTGCCGCGGTGCGAAGGTCGAGATCGGCATGGGTCACGCGGATGCTCGAACTCTCCGAAAACGGCTGCGCAAGCGCCGGCGACGGAAGAATGGCGACCGAAAGAAGAGCCGCAATTGTCAGAAGTCGTTTCATTTGAGCCTCCATGGCTTTCATCTGCCGGAGGGTTTCCACGACCCTCGCTTCACCGATCCGGCGTCGATGGAATTATGCCGATTCGGGGAGCCCCGCCCCACCCGAACGGGTAGGGAAAATCGATGGCGGCGACTTGCTATTGTGCGGGCCGAAGACCTACGTCGTGCAATGACATCCAGCGATCCCGAAATCCTCGAGATTGTCGGCCGGCTCCATGAAGGCGTCGTCGATCGGGAAATGTGGAAGCAGGGGATCGACGGCATCTGCCGGATGGTCGACTGTCCCTTCCTGCTGGTCGGCGACATCACCAACGGAGGGCGCAGCGTTTCATTCGCCTTCGGCAACGGGGCCAGTCCTAACGCAGCCGTGTCCATGCTCGAAGGACCGCTCGCCGATCCAGCCCACAATCCCTGGCTGACGCTCGCCGAACGCCATCCGCTGCGGCGTCCGGCGTCGGTCGCCGATGTGGGCGGCCAGGAGCATCTGGAGAGCAGCCGAATCTGGCAGGATTTCTACCTCCCGTTCAACATCGGCGATACCGCCGCCGCCGTGCTCGAGCGGCAGCCCGAGTTCTCCAACATCATGGTCATGGGCCGGCGCGCGGACCAATCCGGATTCCGCTCCTCCGAGCGGAAGCTGTTGGGCATCGTGTTGCCGCACCTCGCTCGCGCCTGGCGGGTCCGCGGGGCGCTGGCCGACATGGAGGAAACGGTCGGCACGCTGCGCTTCGTCCTCGACCGGATCGAACGCGCGATCGTCGTTACCGGGCCGGAGGGCGAGGTCCGTTTCGCCAACCGCGCCGCCGACGCGCTGCTGAGCCGCGGCGACGGCCTCGACGCCAGGCAAGGGCGTCTGCGCGCGACGGGGCACCGCCACACCGAGGCTTTGCATTCGCTGATCGGCCGCGCGGCGGCGACCGGAGTCGGCGCGCAATCGGCCGCGGTGGACGCCCTCGCCATTCCCACCGCCAACGGTCATCCCTCCCTCGCCGTCGTCGCCGAGCCGCTCGCACCGGCGCATAGCGACGCGCTCGGCCATCATGCCGCAGCCGGAGCGATCCTCTTCATCGGCGATTCGGAAGCCAGCAATCGCCCCCCGATCGAGCGGCTCCGGGTCGTCTATGGCTTCACCCCGGCCGAAGCCCGGCTGACATCCCTGATCGTCGAGGGCCACGGCATCGCTTCGGCCGCCGAAGCGCTCGGCGTTTCCGCCAACACCGTCAAATACCATCTGAAGACGGTCTTCGAAAAAGTCGACGTGACGGGCCAGGCGCAGCTCGTACGCCGAGTCCTGGCCGATGTGGGGGGCCTCGCCGAGCCGGAGAAGATGTTTCCCGCGAAGCCCTGACGCTTCGCGCGATGCGCTTAGAACACCGCCCTTGGTGTTCCCCCCATCATCTGCGCGCGAACCAAAGGAATGGGCGGGCCGCCGTAGCTCAGGAACCGGTCGTGGAAGGCCTTCCAGCCGCGGCGGCCGCCGTGGGTGCGGACCCAGTCGTTGCGCAGGCGGCGGATCATCAGCTTGCCCATCGTATAGTTGAGATAGGCGGGATCGTAGGTGCCGCGCGCCGCCTGCTGGCGGGCATTGCCTTCGTCCTGGTAACATTGGTCGCGGAACATCTGGCGTGACTGCTCCTGGGTCATCCGCCCGGTGTGCATGCCGATCGCCGAGAGGTAGCGGCAGTTGCGCAGCAGGGCATTGGAGAGTTGGCCGATATGAACCTCGGGATCGCCGGCGCCGAGGCCTGCGTCCCACATCATCTCCTCGCTGTAATGGGCCCAGCCCTCGGCAAAGGCATAGCCGACGAACACCCGGCCGAAGGTGAAGGGCGAGCGGTTGGCGTGGAGGAAGTTGAGGAAGTGGCCCGGCCAGACTTCGTGGACCGAGGTGAAGAGGAGGTCGTCTTCGCCGGGGATGAAACCGGCCTGGACTTCCGGCGTCCAGCTCGGATCGGGCGGCGCGATATAATAGACCGAAGGCAGGCCGCGCTCGAAGGGCCCGGGAATGTCGATATAGGCCGAATTCTGCCGGTTGTAGGGCGGCGATTCCTCGACATGGGCCTGCTCGGTGCCGGGGATCGAGACCAGGTCGTGCTGCTCGATGAAGGCGCGGAGCGTCGGCAACTGGACGCGGGCGGCGGCGACGGGCCCGCCGGCAGGCTTGTGCGCGCCCATCCGCTCCATGCAGGCCTGCAGAGTGGCGCCGGGCGCGTAGCGGGCGCAGGCCGCCTGCAGCGCCCGCTGGTTGCGCTGGAGGTCCGCGCGGCCGATCCGCTCGAGCTCGGCGAGCGGCACGTCGACCATCTCGGTGTCGCGGATCATCCGGGCGAAGCGCTCCGGGCCAAGCGCGAAATTGGTGGTGGCGGTTGCCCGCTGGCTTTCGAGCCAGTCGGCGAGGCCGGACATCGATCGGGCGGCGTCGCGCGCGGCGTCACGCAGCTGCGCCTGGAGCGCGGGATCGCGGACCTCGGCGAAGGCGCGGGTGCCGTCGCCGGGATAATATTCGGCGAAGCCGGCAAAGGCCGATTTGCCATAGTCGATGAAGCTGACCGGCAAGGGCGTGCGCAGATTGGCGCGGATCTGCCGCGCCGCCCGCGGAACGGCGCGAAGGTAGGCGATATAGGCGCGCAGCCGTGTCGCCGGCGGTGCATAGGGCCGGGTGACGTAGACCGAGGGATCAAGGCCGTTGCCGACATAATAAGCCGGGTTGGTATGCGGCTGGTCGGCGCTCTCCAGCCAGAACAGGTCGCCGCGGGCGCGGGCGATCAGATAGTCGCGCTCGAATCGTTGCTCGCGGGTGAGCTGGCGCGCATCGAAGGCCAGAGCGGCGGAGATCGCGCTCCTCAACCGCGCTTTCTCGGCCTGGAGGCCGGTCTCGCTCCAGTCGGGCAATTGGCCGTCAAATTCGTGGCGGCCCTGGTTGACGGCGAAGGCCGGATTGGCACGGAGGCTCTGCTCGATATGGCGTGCCATGAAGGCGGGCCAGGTCTCGCGCGGAGCGGCCTGCGCCGCTTGAGCGGGCGCCGGCGTCACGGCGGAGCCGGAAAGGGTCAAGGCGGCCGCCGCGGCCGATGCGAACAGGCCGGTCAATCTCAGGGTCATGGAAGTCCTCCGCCATCGTGTCGGCGCCCACCGCGCGCCTGTCTGCACGGGAAATCGTAACGGCGCCAGCACAAGTCTGTTCCAGACGGGGTCGCGTCGGTGGAAGATTCATGCGCACCAGCGGCATGTTGTGTCCGATCCGCACTTTCGCGCTTCCCCTGGTTGAAGCCCATGCCGGTCCGGCTTAATCGGCTCTCGCATGTCCGAAGGCTCGCCCTTTCAGTTTCGCGACTATCGCGCCTTCTGGCTTGCCCGTCTGGCGAGCACGATCGGCAACACGATGCTGGTCGTCGTCATCGGCATCCACGTCTACGACATCGCCCGCCAGACGATGAGCATCCAGGAAGCGAGCTTCTGGCTGGGAATGATCGGCCTCGCCCAGTTCCTGCCCTTGTTCCTGCTCACCCTGGTCGCCGGCTATGTCGCCGACCGGGTCGACCGGCGCTGGATCGTCCGGATCAGCCTGGCGATGGAGATGTGCTGCGCCGCCGGGCTCGCCGCCCTGGTCTGGCTCGACGCCATGTCGCTGATTCCCCTGTTCGGGGTCGCCGTCCTTCTCGGCATCGGCCGCGCATTCGCCGGGCCGGCGCTGGGATCGATCGCGCCCAATCTGGTGCCGCCGGCAATCCTGCCCAGCGCGATCGCGCTCAACTCGATCGCCTGGCAGACGGGATCGGTGGTCGGGCCGCTGATCGGCGGCGGCGCCTATGCGCTGTCGCTGAGTCTGCCTTACGAAGCCTCGGCCCTGCTTTACGGCTTCGCGGTCGCGGCGATGCTGATGATCCGCCCGATTCCGCGCGGCGACGCCGGCAAGTCCCACCCGCTGCGCGCGGTGGTCGAAGGGCTCGCTTATGTCCGCGACAACAAGATCGTGCTCGGCGCGATCAGCCTCGACCTGTTCGCGGTCCTGCTCGGCGGCGCCACCGCCATGCTGCCCGTCTATGCCCGCGACATCCTCCATGTCGGATCGGAGGGCCTCGGCGCGCTTCGCGCCGCGCCCGCGGTGGGTGCGGCGCTGACCGCCCTTGTCCTCGCCCGCCGTCCGCTGAAGCGCCATGTCGGGGTCAAGATGTTCGCCTGCGTCGGCGTCTTCGGCCTGTCGACGATGGTCTTCGGCCTCAGCCACTGGATGTGGCTGTCCATGCTCAGCCTGCTGGTGCTCGGCGCGTCGGACATGGTCAGCGTCTATGTCCGATCGTCGCTGATCCAGCTCCACACCCCCGACGCGATGCGCGGCCGGGTCTCGGCGGTCTCGGGCCTGTTCATCTCCGCCTCCAACGAGCTCGGCGAATTCCGCGCCGGCCTCGCCGGCTCCGCGATCGGGCCGATCGGCGCCGTGGTCGGCGGCGGCGCGCTGGCGGTGATGGTCACCGGTCTGTGCGCCTGGTGGTTCCCGAGCCTTCGCAAGGCCGACCGCTTCGTCGCGCCCGATCCCGGGATCGTCGCAGAGGCCTGCGGCAAGGACATGCCCGACGTCGAGGCGCCTGCTATGGTCGCCGGATTCAAGCCCCAGCCGGAATCGGCCAATTGATGATCAGTCTATCGGAGCAAGGAGCAAGGCCATGAAAGCCGCCAATATTTGCGAGACGATCGGCAACACGCCGCACATCCGGATCAATCGCCTGTTCGGCGACTCCGAAGTGTGGATCAAGTCGGAGCGGTCCAATCCCGGCGCCTCGATCAAGGACAGGATCGCGCTGTCGATGATCGAAGACGCCGAGCGCTCGGGCAAATTGCAGCCGGGCGGGACGATTATTGAGCCGACCTCGGGCAATACCGGCATCGGCCTTGCCATGGTCGCGGCGGTGAAGGGCTACAAGCTGGTCCTGGTCATGCCCGAGAGCATGAGCCTGGAGCGGCGCCGGCTGATGCTGGCCTATGGTGCGACCTTCGACCTCACCCCCAAGGAAAAGGGCATGAAGGGCGCGATCGCCCGCGCCGAGGAGCTGATCGCCTCGACCGCGAACAGCTGGATGCCGCAGCAGTTCGAGAATCCGGCCAACGTCGAGGTCCACGTCCGCACCACCGCCCAGGAAATCCTCGCCGATTTCGGCGACGCGCCGCTCGACATCCTGATCACCGGCGTCGGCACCGGCGGGCACATCACCGCCTGCGCGCAGGTGCTGAAGGCGGCCTGGCCTAGCCTCAAGGTCTATGCGGTCGAGCCGACCCTGTCGCCGGTCCTTTCCGGCGGCGACCCCGGCCCCCACCCCATCCAGGGCATCGGCGCCGGCTTCATCCCGGCGATCATGGACACCAGCCGGCTCGACGGCATCATCCAGGTCGACCCCGCCGACGCCAAGGAAATGGCGCGGCGCTCGGCCCGCGAGGAAGGAATCCTGGTCGGGATCAGCTCGGGCGCGACCCTGGCGGCGATCGCCCAGAAGCTCGCCGAGGAGGGACCGGGCAAGCGCGTGCTCGGCTTCAACTACGATACCGGCGAACGCTATCTTTCGGTGCCCGACTTCCTGCCGGAGGCGTGAGCCGCCGAATCGCGATCCTGACGCCCGATCCGGCGGACAGGGACTATCATTCGCGCTGGCGCGAGGTGTTTGAGGAGGAATCGGCCCTGCTGCGGCGGGCCGGCTTCGCCGTGGAGGCGCGGGCCTGGACCGATGAGCTCGACGGCTTCGACCTCGTCCTGCCCCTGCTCGCCTGGGGCTATCACCGGGCCGCGCCGGCCTGGCGGGAGGCGGTCGCGGGCTGGGCGGCGCGCGGCCTCAACGTCCGCAACCCGCCCGACGTGCTCGGCTGGAATGTCGACAAATCCTATCTCGGCCGCCTCGCCGAGTCGGGCGCTCCGGTGGTGCCGACAATCTACGTAGACCGGGTCGACGAGGCGACGCTGCACGAGGCCGCCGCGCGGTTCGGCAGCGCTGAGCTGATCGCCAAGCCACGGGTCTCGGCCTCGGCGTGGAAGACAATCCGCTGGTCGCCCGGCGAATCGCTCGACGGCGCGCCCGAGAAGCCGGCGATGATCCAGCCCTTCCTGGAGTCGATCCTCGACGAGGGCGAGCCGTCGCTGATCTATTTCGCCGGCGCCTTAAGCCACGCCGTCGCCAAGGTGCCGAGCCCGGGCGACTTCCGCGTCCAGCCCGAGCATCGCGGCATCATCGCGCCTTATGCGCCCGCGGCGGACGAGATCGCGGCCGCGGAGACGGTGCTCGCCGCGGTCGGGGAGGATCTGCTCTATGCGCGAATCGACCTCTGCCGGGACGCTACGGGCAAACCGCTGCTGATGGAGATCGAACTGGTCGAGCCGGACTTTTTCCTGAGCGGCGATCCCGGGAAGGGCGCGGCGTTTGTCGAGGCGGTGGTGGGGGCGTTGGCGAACTAGAACGTACCCGCATTCAGCCTTCCCACCCCCTCGAGAGCGTGCCCTTCATTGTCCAGCGCCTACCTGATCGTCGCCATTTCGTAGAGGAAGTCGACATATCCCATCGCGGCTTCCCGGAGGCCGGCGACGGTGGCGGGGTTGCGGCTTTCGATGATGAAGAATTCGTCGGGGGCGTGGGCGCCGCTGCCGTAGCCGAGGCCGAACTGGCCGGCGCCGAGCCGCAGCGGTTCGCCGGTGAAGACATAGCCGGGCCAGGAGCCGGCGCTGCGCGGGTAGAGGGTGAAGGGCACGTTGTTGCGGGTGAAGACGGCCTGCTGGGCGCGGGTGACCGGGCTGTCCTCGGCGGTTTCGGTCGGGTCGTAGCCGCCGCTCATATTGACCTCGATGTCGCCGAACCCCTTGGCGGCGAGGTGGGCGCGAAGCTTGGGAAGCGCGTCCGCGACCGTCATGTTGGGCACCAGCCTGAGGTCGAGCTTGGCGACCGCGCGTGCGGGAAGAACGGTCTTGCCCCCGGGACCGGTATAGCCGGCGACCAGCCCCTCGATATTGACCGTCGGCTGCGAGGTCAGCCGCTCGAGCGACTCGCGCCATGGCAGGTCGTCGATCCAGTGCCGGACGCCGAGCGTCCGCATAACATCGGCCTCGTTGCGGGTGCGCGCCGATTCCGCGATCAGGGCGGTCTCGCGGGCGGTGAGCGGCCGGACAGGTTCGAACCAGCCCTCGATCGCCGGCCGGTTGCCGTGATCGGTGACCAGGGTCTGCAGCGCCTCGACCAAATGCCAGACCGGGCTGTCGACCTGGGCCTTGAGGCTGGAATGGACGTCGCGGGCGGGGCCCCTGCCCCAGCGTTCGCCCGACGAGATCAGTTCGCATTCGATGATGCCCTTGGCGCCGAGATTGATCGTCGCCGATCCGCCAGCGCTCTGCCCGGCGCTAGGGATGATCACCCCGCTTGCGCGACGCATGGCGGCAAGCACCTCGGCGTCCTGGAAGACGTTGTGGAAGTGGGTCGAGCCAATCTCCTCCTCGCCCTCGGCGAGCAGAACGAGGTTGACCGGCAGCCGCCGGCCGGAGGCGCGAAAGGCGTGGAGCGCTGCGAGGAAAGCGCCTTCCGGCCCCTTCTGGTTGACCGCGCCGCGGCCGCGAATCGCCCGGCCGAGCGGGTGATCGAAGATCCGGCCCTCGAGCGGCGGCGAGGCCCATTCCGCCGGATCGTATTGCTTCACGTCGTACATGAAATAGATGCCGACGGTGCGCCTGGCGCCGGCGTCCAATGTGCCGAAGACGGCGGGAACGCCGCCGGTCGGGACCTTGCGGACGCCGGTGAAGCCGGCCTCGGTGGCGAGCCGCGCCATATGGTCTGAGCCTTCTGCGATGTTGCGCTGCTCGGCGGCGATGGTGGGAAGCGCGATCCATTGCTGGATGCGGCGAACCGATTCCTCGAAGCCGGCGTCGACCGCGGCGCGGATCGCGACCCGGTCGCTGTCGCGGCGGGTCTGGGCAAGGCCGGCGCCGGGCGCGATCAAAGCGGTGGCGGCGGCGGCGCTCTTCAGGATTGTCCGGCGATCGGTGGCGAAAGTCTCATCCTTGCTCATGGTATGCCCCTTTTCTGCGGAGTGGAATGAATACCGGCGCGGGCCCGCTGTCCAGCCCCCAGGCACACTCCCACGGTGGCCGCCGGAACCGGCGCGTCGGCGGCTGCGTTCTGCCTGCGAAACCATTGGAGTGGGAAGATGGACGAGCACGAACAGCCAGTCGCGCACGAGACGCCGGTCACGCACGAGACGACGGTGATCAACACGGGCGAGCGCGGCGGCGGCGCCGGCATGGTCGCGGCCCTGGTCGTGGTGGTGATTCTGGCGCTCGCCGCCTTCCTCTATTTCGGCGGCTATCTTGGACGCGTCGCCGACAAGACCGACGTCGACGTCAACGTCAACGTGCCCAAGGTCGAGCTCCCCGACATCGACATCCACACGGCGCCCAGCCAGCCGGCCGCCAACCCGCCGGCCAACGACCGGCCCGCCACCAACCAGTCGGGCAAATAGGATTTCGGCGGCGCCGACTTCCCGCTTATAGTGGCCCGGACAAAGCGGGGAGGCGGCGATGGACGAACTGGACCGGCTGGAGCGGCTCAACGCCCTGCGCGAGAGCGGCGCGCTGACCCCCGAGGAATTCGAGAAGCAGAAGGCGCGAATCCTCGAAGGCCGCCCGTCGGCGGGCTTGAGGCTGGGCGGCCTGTGGGTTGCGGTCGGTGTGCTGGCCCTGTGCGCGGTCGTCGCCCTGGTCGGCTTCTACGTCGGCACCAGCATCGCCCAGCCCCCGCGCAAGCACGAGCGGGTCGAAGCCCCGTCCGCGCCGCCGGCTGCGGCGCCGGAAGCCGCTGAAGCGAATTCGAACTAGCCGTCCTTTTGCACAGCAGGCACGCGTTAACCGCTTCCCAACCGTCCCTCCCTAGAACCGGAAGTGATGACACGTCTTGTCTTCCTGCCGGGCCTGGCCCTACTCGCGGTCGTGCCGTCGGCGGCAATGGCCGCCACGCCGGCCGCCCTGCCCTATGTGGCGGGCGGCGATTCCGAGTCGTTCGAGCGCTCGCTCGAATGCCTCAGCCAGGCGATCTACTACGAAGCACGCAGCCAGTCCGACGACGGCCAGCGGGCGGTCGCCCAGGTGGTGCTGAACCGCGTCCGCCACCCCGCCTTTCCAAGCAGCGTCTGCGGCGTTGTCTTCCAGGGATCGGAGCGCGTCACCGGCTGCCAGTTCAGCTTCACCTGCGACGGATCGATGAACCGCGGGATCGAGCCCTATGCCTGGGAGCGCGCCCGGCGGATCGCCGCGGCGGCGCTGCGCGGCAGCGTCTATCGGCCGGTCGGCCTCGCCGTCAATTATCACACCACGGCGATCAACCCCTATTGGGCGCCGAGCCTGACCCCGCAGACGGTCGTCGGGGACCATATCTTCTACCGCCGGCCGGGCAGTTCGACGCTCGACGCCTTCAGCCAGTCGCCCTCCGATTACGAGCCCGACATCGCAATGCCGCCGGTGCGCTATTCGTCGCCGCGCGCGACGGTGCGCCGGGCGCGCGATCCCTATGCGCCGATCGAGGTTGTCGAGATCCCGGTGGTCGAACGCGCGGTGGTCTTCCGCACCGTCGGCGGCCGGCGGCGGTCGTCCTCGCCCTCTTCGTCCGGTTCGACCGGCACGAGCCGTCCGCGGGTACAGCAGGCCGCGGTCCGTTCAACGCCGCGGGTCGTGGTCCAGAACGGCGTCCGCATTTTTCGCGGACACTGAGAAGCAATCGGAGCAAGGTCCTACAGGACGACGTTGCGCACGAATTGCACGAGACCCTCGCCTTCGTTGGCAAACACGTAGGGCCTCTCGCTGCTGAAGATCAGGAAGTCTCCAGTTCCTATTTCATGGCGGCCTTCGGCGGTCTCAACGACGAGCGCTCCTTCGACAACGAAGACCATCTCGTGCCAATTTCCGGATCCTGCCTCCGAGGGATAGCGCTCACCCTCGCTCAGCGACCATAGCCAGAGCTCCGCCTCGCGAGTCGCCGGGGAGGTGCCGAGCAGGATCCCCTGGCTTTCCGGTGACGCGCCGCGCCACGCCAGCGTTTCTATGCGGCGATTGTCGGTCGCCTCGCAAGGGCGGACGATCTCCGAAAAGCTGACTCCGAGCGCAGCCGCCAGGCGATCCAGGCTGGAGAGACTTACATTCGCCTCGTCGCCTTCGATCGCGACGATCATGCGGCGACTCACACCCGACTGCCCGGCAAGGCTCACCTGGCTGAGCCCGCGTTCCTGACGGAGCTTGCGGACATTCTCCGCAACGTGGGCAAGAATGTCCGGACGCCGTTGACTGCGCAATATACTGCCCTTACCCATAGATGCACTATGTTGCACAGCCACGCATGGAGCAAGCCGGGATGAAGACGATCTGGTTGGCCGTTGCGATGCTGTTGCTCGGGGGGTGCGCGCACGTCCCTGCGCGCGAAGCAGGCAATTTCGCGGCCGGCATCGCCGATCATGCCCGGGGCCATGAATTCAGCGGCACCGTCATGGTCCGGCACCATGGGCGAAACGCCTTTGCCCGCAGCTACGGCCTGGCGGACAGGGCCTTCGAAGTGCCGGCGGACAACGCCACACGCTATCGGATCGCCTCGATCACCAAATTGTTTACGGCGGTGATGATCCTCCAGCTCCACGACGAAGGCCGGATCGATCTGAATGCCCCGATCCGCACCTATATCGAAAACTATCCAGGCCAGGGTGGCGACCGCGTCACGGTTCACCAACTGCTCAACCACACCTCCGGCATCGCCCAATTTGACCGCGTCGCGAGCCTCGATCAGGCGCAGGTGGAAGGAATTGAACAATATCAAAGGCCGCAGACCCCGGCCCAGCTGCTCGATCGGTGCTGCAGCGGTGCCCTCGTCCGCGAGCCCGGCGCCGCATTCGATTACAACAATGCCGACTACATCGTCCTTGGACAGATCATCGAACGGGTAACCGGGAGCAGCTATGAGGAAGCGCTGGGTGCGCGGATCCTTCGACCGCTAGGCCTGCAAAACACCGGCGTCGCGCGACAGGAGGCAATCATCCCGCGGCTCGCCCCCACTTATTACTGGCGCGAAGACCGGCAGGCCTGGATGAACGATTTGCCCGGCTACTTCCAGAACTGGGGTCCGGCCGGAGCAATGTATTCGACGGCATCGGATCTGATCGCGTTCGCCGACGCCCTCTACGGCGGCCGCCTCTTGCGGCCCGAAACGCTGGCAAGGATGCTGACCCCCGGCCTGGACGATTATGGCTACGGTCTGTGGTCCTACAGTTTCGAGCGGGGCGGCAGGCGCCATCGCGTCGCGAAGAGACCCGGGCGCATCATGGGCGCCAATGCCGTCCTCTATCGACTGCTGGACGACGATGCGACGATCGTCATTCTCGCCAACACCAATCGAGCCGACCTCGACATCTTCGCCCAGCATATCGCGGATCTGCTGGTCCGTCGGGGTGGATCCTAATCCGAACTCGCCCCTTGTTTCGTTTGCCGGGCCAGGTCAGTCCGTGCCGGTCGAGACCGCGGCGTCGAGCGTCGATGCGGAGGCGATTTGCGGCGCGGCGTCGGCCGGACCTTCGCGATAGATGAAGCCGAAGGTCGGGTTGGCGCGCAGGCCCAGCGAACGCTGCGGCGCGTACCAGACCCGGACGACGCTCCAGTCGCCGTTCGGCGAGGCATCTTCCGCGAGCGCGCCGCGCTCGATCCGCCCGGGGCCCGACCAGTTCGCGTGGTTCAGCAATATGTGACGCTCGTCGATGACCGCGGCAACGACGGCAACGTGGCCGATCGGCATGGCGCGCGACGGCTGGAACGCCAGCACGGCGCCCACCTCAGGCTCAACGCCCCGGCGATAACGGCCCGACGCCTGGTCCCACCAGGTCCCGGCATTGCCGTGAATGGCGATCCCGGACTGGGCGCGCGCATAGGGCACGCATTGCAGGTGCGCGGCGGCTGCAGGCGCCGAAACGGCGGCGGCCAGCCCTGCGACCAGCAGGGTGCGAAGGACGAAGGACGGAAGGAGTCGAACCAGCGCGCCGCGGACGGACGATGTCGAAAAACTGCGCTGCGAGCGTGCGCGGAACGTCGGAATCGGCATGAATCCCCCCGGATCGGATGCAGGCCATCCTACACGGGCCCGCCAAAGCGAACAGACCCGCCCGGGTCGGCGCACCCCGCCAGGCGAACGGTTCGTCCCGGGAGCGTTATGATGGGGTTGGTGACCGCACGCGCGGGCGACTGCTTTCGACCCATTGCGGACATTCGGATAGCGAAATCCAGGGACACAATAGTCAATTCCGCGGCGCCTGCCTCCGATAGCTCAACGCCTCCGCGACATGGACCCGCCCCACCGTTTCGCTGCCGGCCAGATCTGCGATTGTCCGGGCGACGCGCATGACGCGGTGGTAGCCGCGGGCGGAGAGGCGCATCGCCTCGGCGGCCTGGGCGAGGAGGCGGCGGCCGGGCTCCTCGGGGGTGGCGACGGTGTCGAGCAGGTCGCCGTCGGCTTCGGCGTTGGTGCGGACGCCGTGGCCTTCGTAGCGCTTCGTCTGAATGTCGCGCGCCGCCGCCACGCGCTTGGCCACTTCGGCCGAACCTTCGCCGGGCGGCGGCAGGACCAGGTCGGCGGCCGCCACGGCGGCGACGTCGACGTGCATGTCGATCCGGTCGAGCAAAGGCCCCGAGACCCTGGCCTGGTAATCGGCGGCGCAGCGCGGCGCGCGCGAGCAGGCGAGCGCGGGATCGCCGAGATGGCCGCAGCGGCACGGGTTCATCGCCGCGATCAGCTGGACGCGGGCGGGAAAGGTGACGTGGGCGTTGGCGCGGGCGACCTGGACGCACCCGGTCTCCAGCGGCTGGCGGAGCGAATCGAGGACCGGGCGCTGGAATTCGGGAAGCTCGTCGAGGAAGAGCACACCGAGATGGGCGAGGCTGACCTCGCCGGGCCGGACCCTGAGCCCGCCGCCGACCAGGGCCGCCATCGACGCGCTGTGGTGGGGCGCGCGGAACGGGCGGGTGCGGATCAACCGCCCCTCCTTCAACTCGCCGGCGACGCTGGCGATCATCGACACTTCCAGCGCTTCCGAGGGCGTCAGATCGGGAAGGATGCCGGGCAGGCAGGCGGCGAGCAAAGATTTGCCGGCGCCGGGCGGGCCGGTCATCAGGAGGTTATGGCCGCCGGCCGCGGCGATTTCGAGCGCGCGCTTGGCGGTCTCCTGCCCCTTCACCTGCGACAGGTTGGGGCCGATGCCGGGCGGATCGGCGATTCCGGGCACGGGCGGCGACAGGACCGACGAACCGCGCAGATGGTTGAGCAAGGCGATCAGGTCCGGCGCCGCGATCACCTCGACGTCGCCCGCCCAGGCCGCCTCCGACCCCTGCGCCGCAGGGCAGATCAGGCCGAGGCCGTTCTCCGAGGCGTGGAGGGCGGCGAGCAATACCCCCGGCGACGGCGCGAGCCGCCCGTCGAGGCTCAATTCGCCGACCGCGGCGTAGCCGGCCAGGGTCTCGCGGTCGATCGCGCCCATCGCGGCGAGCAGGCCCAGCGCGATCGGCAGGTCGTAATGCGAGCCCTCCTTGGGGAGATCGGCGGGAGAGAGATTGACGGTGATCCGCCGGGGCGGGATGGCGAGGCCGATCGCCGACAGTGCCGCGGTCACCCGTTCACGGCTCTCGCCCACCGCCTTGTCCGGAAGCCCGACCAGCAGGAATTTGGGAAGGCCGCTGGCGATATGCACCTGCGCCTCGACCGCGCGCGCCTCGAGGCCAATGAAAGCGACCGTGGCGACATGCGCGACCATCCGGAGACCCCCTTTTGTTCTCTTTATCGGGGATGGTGCCGGGATTGTCGAGAGTGGCGATTCTTGAGTGAGCGCGCGCCCATACACACGTCGGTCATCGCGATGCGCGTCAGATGAACCGGTGCGGACTGCCCGGTTTATCCTTAGGGGCTCGCAATGACGTAGTTGTGGGGGAGGCTCTCGGGGCGAGCCCCCATAACGGGCCGGGTAGGGCCAACCGCCCGGCCCGGCTGCCTCTTGCTCGCGCCTTCGGCAACGGGTGGAGAGTCGGCCCCATCGGGCGCCGCCGCAATTCGGGATTCTACCGGGTCGGGGCGTTAAGACGGATTGCCGTATTGCACTTGTCAGACACCTTCCCCAGATGAGGCCGATGAGCGACTGGCGCAGATTATTCGCATGGGACCATATCCCGGCCGTGCGGCACGCGCTGCTGCTGCTCGGCGTCTTCCTGATCATCCTGTCGCCGCTGGTCGGCGCGATTCCGGGGCCGGGCGGGGTCTTCGTCTTCGCCGCGGGCTTCGGCCTGGTGCTCAAATATAGCGGCTGGGCGAAGCGCCAGTATGTCCGGTTCAAGCGCAGCCACCCCAAGAAGGGCGGCTGGGTCGACTGGGGGCTGCGCCGCCCCAGCCACCGCCGGCGCGAGGCGATCCGCAAGGAGCGGGAGGCGGAAGACGGGTCGGACGACGCGGCCCTGACGGCGCCGGCAAGCGATTGACTTTGGCGCCGGCCTTGCCTATCGGCGCCTTCAACGGGGCGGCCTCGACGGGCCGCCATTTTCTTTTATCGTACTTACGAGGAATGAGCGATGAAGCGCACCTTCCAGCCGAGCAATCTCGTGCGCAAGCGCCGGCACGGCTTCCGGCACCGGATGGCGACCGTCGGCGGCCGCAAGGTCATTGCCGCGCGCCGCAGCCGCGGCCGCAAGAAACTGTCGGCCTAAACAGCACAGAGATCGGCAAGCTCAACCGCCGCGCGGACTTCCTCGCGGCGAACGGCGCCCTGCGCGCGCCGAGCGCCGGCTTCGTCCTCCTCGTCCGTCCGCGCGGCGACGGCGACCCCCTTATCCGCCTCGGCCTCACCGTCTCGAAGAAGGTCGGCAACGCCGTGGTCCGCAACCGGATGAAGCGCCGCTTCCGCGAACTCGCCCGTTCCATTCTTCCCGAAATGGGGATCCAGGGAGCGGATCATGTCATCATCGGCCGCGCCGGCGGGGTCGAACGGCCGTTCGAGACGCTGGCGGAGGAGCTGAGAACCGCGCTCGGCAAGCTTGCCAAAAAGGCCGCCGGATGATCGCCAAGGCGCTGATCCTGGTCGCCAAGGCCTGGCAATATGGGCCTTCGCAGGTGCTGCCGCCGAGCTGCCGCTACCAGCCGAGCTGCTCGGCCTATGCAATCACGGCGCTTTCCCGCTATGGCGCCCTCCGCGGGAGCTGGCTGGCTCTGCGGCGCCTGCTTCGTTGCCACCCCTGGGGGGGCTCGGGCTACGATCCTGTTCCATGAGGGGATTTCGGTGAACGATACCAAGAATATGATCCTGGCGGTCGTCCTTTCGGCGATGGTCCTGCTCGGCTGGGGCTGGGCCAGCCAGCATTATTTCCCGGTCGCCAATCCCCCGGCGACCAAGGTCCAGAACGGCCGCTCGGCGCCGGTGGCGCAGCCCAATGCCGGCGCCGTGCCGTCGACGCCCAGGATCAACGCCGACCGCCGCGCCGTGCTCGCCGCCTCCCCCCGCATCGCCATCCAAACCCCGCGCCTCGCCGGCTCAATCAACCTCAAGGGCGCGCGGATCGACGATCTCGTCCTCACCGCCCACAGCCAGACCATTGCCCGCAATTCGCCGCCGGTGCGCCTGTTCTCGCCCGTCGGCGCCGAACATGCCTATTTCGGCGGCTTCGGCTGGACCGGCCAGAACCTCGCCGCCCCCGGCCCCGACACAGTATGGACGGCGAGCGGCACCCGCCTGACACCGTCGACGCCGGTGACCCTGAGCTGGGACAATGGCCGCGGCCAGATCTTCCAGATCTTGCTCTCGGTCGACGACGGCTATCTGTTCACCGCCGAGCAGCGCCTGATCAACCGCGGGACGGCGCCGGTCGCCGCGCGCGCCTTCGCCCTGGTGAGCAGGATCGGCGTGTCGCGGGATCCGGATCCCTGGACCAGCCACGTCGGCCCGGTCGGCGTGTTCAACGGCGAAGCCGACTACGACAACGATTTCAGCGTCGTCGCCGAAGCGGGCACCCGTCCCTTTTCGAGCCGCGGCGGCTGGCTCGGCTTCACCGACCAATATTGGCTGGCGGCGGTGATTCCCGACCAGAACACCAGCGTCGATTCGAGCTTCCGCTACAACCGGCCGACCGACGCCTACCAGGCCGATTTCTCGACCCAGCAGAGCATCGTCGGGCCGGGCCAGGTGCTGCGCACCCCCAGCCACATGTTCGCCGGCGCCAAGGAGATCGAATATCTCAACACCTATACCGAGTCGCTCGGCACGCCGATCGAGCGGGCGATCGACTGGGGCTGGTTCCGCTGGTTCATGATCCCGATCTTCTCGCTTTTGCTCTGGCTCTATGCCCATATCGGCAATTTCGGCCTGACCATCATTGCCCTCACCTTCATCGTGCGCCTGCTCCTGTTCCCGATCGCGCAGCGCCAGTTCCATTCGATGGCGAAGATGCGGGCGATCCAGCCCAAGGTGAAATTGCTCCAGGACCGCTACGCCGATGACAAGCCGGCGATGCAGCAGGAAATGATGAAGCTCTACAAGGAGGAGAAGGTGAACCCGGTGGCGGGCTGCCTGCCCGTGCTCCTCCAGATTCCAATTTTCTACGCGCTTTACAAGGTGTTGATGGTCGCCGTCGAGATGCGGCACAAGCCTTTCTACGGCTGGATTCACGACCTTTCCGCGCCCGATCCGGCGACGCCGGTGAACCTGTTCGGCTATCTTCACTTCACCCCGCCGGGCTTCCTCGCGATCGGCGTGCTGCCGATCATGGTCGGAATCACCATGTGGCTGCAGATGCGGCTGAACCCGCAGGCGCCGGACCCGGTCCAGCGCCAGATGTTCGCTTTGATGCCCTGGGTGCTGATGTTCGTTATGGCGCCGTTCGCCGCCGGGCTGCAGCTCTACTGGGTGACCGGCAACATCCTCTCAATCAGCCAGCAGAGGTTCCTCTACTGGCGCGATCCGGCGCTGAACCCGGCCATGGCCCCGGCCGCGCCGCCCTCGCCGCCGCCCGCGCCCGCCCCCTCGCCGGCGCCTGCCGCGCGGCGAAAAACCGGGCGCAAGGGCCGGTGAGCGACCATGAAATGAATCTCGAGGAACAGGCCCGGAAGCTCTTTTCCGGGCCCGTTTCCTTCCTGAAATCGGCGCCCGAGCTCAAGTTCCTGCCCGATCCGGGCGTGCCGGAAATCGCCTTCGCCGGCCGCTCCAACGTCGGCAAGTCGTCCCTGCTCAACAAGCTGACCAACCGCAACGCCCTCGCCCGCACCTCGAACACGCCGGGCCGGACCCAGGAGCTCAACATCTTCGAGGTGGGCGACCCGGTGCGGTTGCGGCTGGTCGACATGCCCGGCTTCGGCTTCGCCAAGGCGCCGAAGGAAGTCGCACGCAAATGGCGCTTCCTGGTCAACGACTATCTGCGCGGGCGGCAGGTGTTGAAGCGCACCCTCTTGCTCATCGACAGCCGCCACGGGGTCAAGGACATCGACCGCGACGTGATGAAGATGATGGACGCCGCCGCGGTCAGCTACCGGATCATCCTCACCAAGGCCGACAAGGTGAAGGCCAGCGAGCTGGCGGCGGTGACCGAGGCGACCGAAGCGGAGGCGCGCAAGCGCCCCGCGGCGCACCCCGAGATCATCGTCACCTCAAGCGAAACCGGCCTCGGCATGGACCGGCTGCGGGCGGCGGTGTTAGAGGCTGCGCTCATTTAGGAGTCCGCATGCTCAAGCTCATCATCGGCAACAAGGCCTATTCCTCCTGGTCGCTGCGCGGCTGGCTGGCGGTCAAGCATAGCGGGCTTCCCTTCGAGGAAATCACCGTGCCGATGTTCGACGAGGCCTGGGGCAAGCGCACCGAGGGCGACGAATTCGCGCCGTCGGGCGGCAAGGTGCCGATCCTGTGGGACGACCAGACGGTGATCTGGGATTCGCTGGCGATCATCGAATGGCTCGCCGACAAGACCGACCGGGCGCGCTACTGGCCGCGCGACGACACCGCCCGCGGCATGGCCCGATCGATGGCCTGCGAGATGCACAGCTCCTACCCAAATATGCGCCGCGAGCTGGGGATGAACGTGCGCAAGCAATTCCCGGCGTCGAAATTGAGCGATCCGGTGCGGACCGAGATCCTCAGGATCATCGAATTGTGGGCGCAGGCCCGCGCCCGCCACGGCAGCGGCGGCCCCTATCTGTTCGGCGACTTCAGCGCCGTCGATATCATGTTCGCGCCAGTGGTGACTCGCTTCGTCACCTATTCGGTCGCAGTCCCGCGCTTCGCCGCCGCCTATATGGAAACCATCCTCGACCACGCCTGGATGCAGCAGTGGATCGAGGCCGCCCAGGAAGAACCCTGGGTGATCGAGCAATATGAGAGCCCTCAGTCGTAGGCTGATCCGTCCTTGTGCGTATATCGCCCGCTGGCGGCGTCCAAATGCATGTCGATGTCGGGATAGTGGCAATCGGTGAGCGCCGGCTTGCCGATGGCGACGAAGACGCAGGGGCGGGCGGAGCGGTTGACCAGATGGTGGCCGTTGGCGACTCCCTTCGGGAAAGAAGCGATGTCGCCGGGGCGCATCATCGTCTCGCTCCCCTCCTCGACCAGCACTGCCTCTCCTTCGACCATCACCACCAGTTCGTCCTCGCCCTCGTGCCAGTGGCGCTGGCTGGAAATGCCCCCGGGCTCAAGCACGACGTGGCTGGCCCCGAAATCCTCGATGTCCGCGGCCGGCGCCAGCCGCCGGTAGAGGCGCTTGCCCATCGGATCGGAAAAGGGCGGCGGATAGCCGGTGCGGTTGGTCTGTTCGATGGCATCGAGATCGAGCTTCGGCATTTCATTCCTCCACGTGCCGATGCTAGGCCGGAGCCATGAGCGCCGCAATCGACCCCATCGACCTCGCCGAACGGCTGATCGCCTGCCCCAGCATCACCCCGGCGACGGGGCAAGTGTTCGACGTGCTCGGGGAGGCGCTGAAATCGATCGGTTTCGAGGTCCACCGCTTCGTCCTCGGCGAGGCGCCGGACGGGCCGGTCGAGAATCTGTTCGCGACGCGGGGCAGCGGATCGCCCCATTTCGGCTTCGCCGGCCATCTCGACGTCGTCCCGCCGGGATCGGGCTGGGGAACCGACCCGTTTACGCCGGAAGTCAAAGGCGGCCTCCTGTACGGGCGCGGCGCCGTCGACATGAAGTCCTCGATCGCCGCCTTCGCCGCCGCCGCGGCAGAGGTCGCCGATCACGAGGGGACCTTGAGCTTCATCATCACCGGCGATGAGGAAGGGCCGGCGACGTTCGGAACGCCGGCGATCATGGAATGGATGGCGGCGCGCGGCATCCGCCCCGACATGATCCTGATCGGCGAGCCGACTTCGGAGGCGCGGCTCGGCGACATCGTCAAGATCGGCCGGCGCGGATCGGTCAACGCCTGGGTCACGGTGCCCGGCGTCCAGGGCCATGTCGCCTATCCCCATCGGGCCGAGAATCCGGTGCCGGGCCTCTCCCGGGTGGTCACGGCCTTGTCCTCGCTCCACCTCGACGACGGCAACGAGACCTTTCAGCCCTCCAACCTCGAAATTACCGCGGTCGAGACGTCGGGCAAGGCGACCAACGTCATTCCCGGCTGGGCGAGGGCGCAGCTCAACATCCGCTTCAACAATCTCCAGCGCGGCGCCGACCTGGTCGACCTGATCCGCCGCACCGCCGAGGAGGCCGCGCCCGGCGCGACGGTCGAGGCGAAGATTTCCGGCGAGGCCTTTTTGACGCCGCCCGGGCCGATCTACGACATCGTCAGCGCGGCGATAGAGGCCGAGATGGGGTTGGCACCGAGGCTTTCCACCCATGGCGGGACGAGCGACGGGCGCTATCTGATCGCGCTCTGCCCGGTGGTGGATTTCGGCCTGCCCAATGCGACCATGCACAAACTGGATGAGGCGGCGGCAGTCGAGGATATCCACGCACTGGTGCGGATTTATGCGCGGGTGATCCGGGGGGCTCTCTCTTAGTCCCTCCCCGTACCGGGGAGGTATTACCCGCCTCGCCTCCGCCTCAACACGATATACAGCGCCCCCGTGCCGCCGTGCCTTGGGTGGGCGCCCCGCACCGCGGCGATGTCTCCGGCGTGGCGGGAGGCGGCGAGCCAGTCGCCGACGGCGGCGCGGA
Organism: Allosphingosinicella sp.; assembly: GCA_036525215.1. Taxonomy (GTDB): domain Bacteria; phylum Pseudomonadota; class Alphaproteobacteria; order Sphingomonadales; family Sphingomonadaceae; genus Allosphingosinicella. The sequence continues at coordinate 1,446 of DATDAU010000037.1, read as the reverse complement.
TGCGGCCGCGCTTGCCCGTCGCGTCGGCCGGGGGCTTGCCGGTGATCAGGAGCAGGAGGCGGGCGCCGTCGGCGATCGCCTGGCCGAGCCGACGGTCGAGCAGGTTCCAGGCGGTGGCGAGGTTGTGGCCGTGGAGGTCGAGCGTCTGGTCGGGCGCGACCAGGCCGCGCGAGAGCCGCCGGTCCCAGCCGCCGTCGAGGGTATTGCCGGGAACCGCTTTGGCGGGCGCCGGTCTCGTGGGGCTCGCCTTCAGCGCGGCCCGGCGCGGCGCCGGCCGCGGTTCATCGGTTTCGGTGCCCGGTGCGGCCGGCGCGGACGTTCCGTGCAGCGGCCTCACGCTTTCGACGACGCGGCGCCACAAGGCGCCTTCCTCAGCGCTGAGGCGGCGGACCAAGGCCGGCGATCCTTGCCAGCGACGCGCGCGGCAGCAGCACCAAGGCGCGGCCGCGCGACTGCATCGAGCCGGCGACGGCGGCGGCATCGGTCCCCGCGCCCCAGAAGGTGTCGAAGCGGTTGGCGCCGCGGATCGCCCCGCCCGTATCCTGGGCGACCCACAGTCCGTCGGCGCGAACATTGTCCATGCCGGCGAGGATGACCGGCGCGCCCAAGGGCACGAACAGGCGATCGGCGGCGACCGTGGCGTTCGGGGTGACCGGCCGGCCGAGTGAGCCCAAGGGCCCCGGGCCGGTCAGCTCGCGGAAGAAGACGTAGCTCGGATTTTCGCGCATCAACGCCTGGCCGGCTTCGGGATTGGCGCGGATCCATTCGGTGATCCGCTGCATGCTGACCGGCGGCGTAAGGATCGCCCGGTCGCGAAGCAGCCGCCCGATGGCGACATAGGAATGGCCGTTCTGGGAAGCGAAGCCGATCCGCATAACGCCGCCGTCGGGCAGGCGCAGCCGCCCCGACCCCTGGATCTGGAGGAAGAAGAGGTCGACGGCGTCGGCCGCCCAAGCGATCTCCAGGCCGCGCCCGGCCAGCGCGCCCTGCTCGATCGCGGCGCGGTCGTGATAGGGGACGTAGTTGCCCGCCTCGTCGATCCGCCCCTTGCCGCGCGCGCCAGTCCGGGGATCGGCGTCTAGCAGGTCCGGTGGCCGGCTATAGACCGGCACCTCATAGCCCGGCCGCCGTTCGCGCGAGCCGGCGATCTCGGGCTCGTAATAGCCGGTGGTGAAGGCGGCGCCGTCGCCCACCTGGACCAGCTCCAGCTCGCTGCGCAGCAGCCGGGCCCAGGTGGCGCTGTCGCCATGGAGGACGATCGCGTCGCACAGCGGCCGCCAGTCTTCCGGCCGGGTCAGGCCGCTCTGGTCGACCCGCGCGACGAGCGAGGGACAGGTGATGCGCAAAGCCCGATAGGCGCGGCCGAAGGCCTCGTCGTCGAGCGCCGGCATGGCGGGCCCGGGCCGAACGCCGGCCTCGATCGCGCTCGCTGCCGCCGGGGGCGCC
>DATDAU010000036.1:0-27771 GCA_036525215.1 Allosphingosinicella sp. | reverse complement strand
GCGATGCCCTCGTCCCGCGCGAGCCGGATCAGCGAATCCCGGGTGATCCCCGGCAGGATCGTGCCCAGCGCCGGCGTCACCAGGGTGCCGTCCGCCATCACGAAGAAGATGTTCATGCCGCCGAGCTCGTCGACGTAGCGGTGCTCGGCCGCATCCAGGAAGACCACCTGGTCGCAGCCGTTGCGGGTCGCCTCGGCCTGCGCGATCAGGCTGGTCGCGTAATTGCCACCGCATTTGGCCTCGCCCGTCCCGCCGGGCGCCGCCCGCGTATATTCGCGGGTCACCCACAGCGAGATCGCCGGCGCGCCGCCCTTGAAATAGGCGCCGACCGACGAGGCCATGACGATGTAGAGATATTCGGACGCGGGCTTGACCCCGAGAAAGACCTCGCTGGCGAACATGAAGGGGCGGAGATAAAGGGCACCGTCCTCGCTCTCGGGAATCCAGGCCCGGTCGGCGTGGACCAGCGCGCGGATCGATTCGAGGAACATGGATTCGGGCAGATCGGGCATCGCCATCCGCCGCGCCGAGCGGTTGAAGCGGCGGGCATTGGCGTCCGGCCGGAACAGGGCGGCGCCGCCGTCGGGCCGGCGATAGGCCTTGAGCCCCTCGAAAATCTCCTGGGCGTAATGGAGGACCGACGAGGCCGGATCGACGGTCAGCGGCGCGCGGGCGGTGATCCGGGCGTCGTGCCAGCCCAGGTCCGAATGATAGCGGACGATCGCCATATGATCGGTGAAGACCTTGCCGAAACCCGGATCGGTGAGCAGGAGGTCGCGCTCGGCGGCGGGGACCGGCGCGGCGCTGGGCTCGAGGACGAAGCTGGGTAGGGCGGAGGACATGGGGCCGGTCCTGGATGGCGCGTCCGCCAGAATGAAGCTGTCGGTCATTGCCAGCGGATAGGACCGACCCCGCGGTGGGTCAATCGGCGCCTAATTGTGGCATTACTTGACCCGCGCTTCCGCGGCCATTTCGAGGCTTCGGCGGCGGGCGGCGTCGAGCATGCGCTGGATGAGGTCGAACAGGGCGCGGTCCTCGTCGAGCACCTGGAGGCCCGCCTGGGTGGTGCCGCCGGGGCTCGCCACCTTCTGGGCGAGGCGGCGAGGCCCCTCGTCCGAGGCGCGGGCCATCACCGCCGCGCCTTCGACCATTGCCGCCGCCAGCCGCCCGGCCTGCTCGGGCTCGAGGCCAAGGGCCTCGGCGCCCGCCGCCAGGCCCTCGATGAAGCGAAACAGGAAGGCCGGGCCGGCGCCGGTCAGCACGCCGGCGAGCTGGAAGCTCTGCTCGTTGTCGAACCATTCGGCGTGGCCGAGCGCCGCCATCATGCCCGAGGCCATGGCGCGGGCGACCTGGTCTTCGCTGTCGCTGTAGAGGCAGACCACGCCCCTGCCGAAGGCCACGGGGAGGTTCGGCATCGCCTTGACGATCGTGCGCGGGCCCTTGAAACGGTCGCGCAGCGACTTCTGCTCGACCCCGGCGAGGATCGAGACCAGCATGGTCTCGGGATCGAGGATCGGGGCGAGGCCGGGGGCGACGAGATCGATCTGGTAGGGCTTCATCGCCAGCAGGACGATGGCCGGCACTTCGTCCTCGGGAAAGTCGGTGAGGACGCGGACCGTCGGACCGCAGGGTTGGCCGCTGGGGCGAATGACAGTGACGTGGGCGGGGTCGACGCCGGCGGCGATCCAACCCTCCAGCATCGCCGATCCCATATTTCCGCAGCCGACGAGCCAGAGTGGGCCGGGGAGGAAGGGATCGGGCATCGACCTGGCGGGCCGTCAGGCCTCGCCCTGGGTCTCGATCAGCGCCGCGGCGATCGCTTCCTGCGGCGTCTTGTCGGCCCAGAGGACGAACTGGAAGACGGGATAGAAGCGTTCGCACTCCTCGATTGCCGCCTCGACCAGGGTCTCGGCCTGCTGCAGGCTCAAGGTGCCGCTGTCGTCGCCCTCGAGCAAAGCGGCGTGACGGAACAGGACCAGGCCGGAAGCCGACCAGAGCTCGAAATGGCCGAGCCAGAGCTGCTCGTTGATCAGGCCGATCGTCTCGTAGGTCGCCGCCCTCTTTTCGGGGGCGACGCGGACGTCGGGTAACGCGAGAAACTGGAGGACATGATCCTCGGCGCGCCAGATCGCGCGCAATTCATATTGCGTCCAGCTGCCCTGGAAGCTCGAGACGATCTCGTCCTCGCCGTTGCGCTCGAACGCCCAGCCCAAGGCGCTGAAATAGGTTTCGAGCATGTCGATCGGGGCGCTTGCCTCTCGCTCCAGCTCGTATTCATCCATGTCCATGAAGCGCCAGTCCCGCTTTGTTCGCCGCGAAATTGCCCGCGCGGCGCCGAAAGCGCAAGGAATCGTGCATGAATCGGTGCACAAAACTGTGGATAGTCAGGCTTTCGGCTTGCGACGAGCTGAAGCAGCCGGCTTGGCCCCGCCGCCTTCCAGGGCAGCAATTCGGGCGGCAAGCGCCTCGTTCTGCTCGCGGGCGGCGATCGCCATCGCCTTCACCGCCTCGAATTCCTCGCGGCTGACCAGATCGAGCCCGCCGATCCAATCGCGGGCGCGCTCCTGCATCGCCGCCTGAGCCTCGCGGGTCATGCCGGCGATGGTGCCGGCGGCACCGTTCATCACCTTCACGAAGTCGTCGAACAGGCGGTTCTGGGACTGCATCGCGGGTCCTTTCTGGAATTACTTCAGCCCGGTATATCGATAACGGTGGCGCCGGGTACAAGGTTCTCGGCGCCCGGATTCAACCCGACGATCTGGAAGTTGAGCGCCACCGCGCCCATCAGCCACAGGAGATAGGGGATAAGCAGGACCGCCGCGACCGGCCGGATCCGCCAGATCAGGGCGATGAGGACAAAGGTGACCACGACCATGCCGGCAAGGATCGACAATGCCATGTCGACCTTGTGCCAGGCGAAGAAGATCGGCGGCCAGGCGAAATTGAGGACCAGGCCGAGGCAGAAGAGCGCCAGCACCCGGTCGCGCCCCTTCGCCCCCCTGGCGTGGAGCAGCATCGCCAGCGACAGACCGAGGAGGACGTAGAGGATCGGCCAGCCCAGGGCGAACACCCATCCGGGCGGCATGAGGCCGGGCTTGCGAAGGGCCAGGAACCAGACATTGTCATAGCCCGCATTGGCCAGCGTTCCCGACAGCGTGCCGAGCAGCAGCACTCCGGGGACGGTGAACAGGGCGTAGCGCAGGAAGCTCATCCTGAGCTGCGCTTTCGATGCGATTCCGGTCATTTCAGGGTCTGTGGTCCTTCATCCGATCATTCCGCCGGCTGGGGCTGGGCCGTCCCGGCAAGCTGGCCTTCCAGCCTGCGGGTGACCGCCAGCGGCGAGCCCGTGTAGCGCGCCAGCCGGGAATAAAGGAGCGGGATAAGGAACAGGGTGATCAGGGTGGCGAGCGAGACGCCCCAGACGATGACCACGCCGATCGCGGTGCGCGCCGCCGCGCCCGCGCCGCTGGCGAGCATCAGCGGCACCGCGCCGGCGACGATGGCGATCGAGGTCATCAGGATCGGCCGCAGCCGGCGGCGCGCCGCCTCGCGCACCGCTTCGCCGACGTCGCGGCCGGAATCGCGCAGCTGGTTGGCGAACTCGACGATCAGGATGCCGTTCTTGGCGGCGAGGCCGACCAGCATGACCAGGCCGACCTGGCTGAAGAGGTTCATCGTTTGGCCCATCACCGCCAGACCGATCAGCCCGCCCGCCACCGCCAGCGGCACCGTGGTGATGATGACGCCGGGATGGACGAAGCTTTCGAACTGGGCGGCGAGCAGCAGATAGACGACGAGGATGGTGAGGAGAAAGACGAAGTAGATCGATCCGCCGGCCTCGCGGAAGGCCTGGCTCTCGCCGCGATAGCCGACCGCCATCACTTCGGGCGAAGCCGCCGCCTGCGTTTCGAGGAAATCGAGCGCCTCGCCGAGCGAATAGCCGGGGCCGATCCCGCCGCTGAGCGTGATCGCGCGCAGCTTGTTGTAGCGGCCGAGGTCGCGTGCGCCCGCCGCCCCCTGCGTCGTCACCAGATTCGACAAGGGCACAAGTACGCCGGTGCGGCTGCGCACGTAGATGCTCGCGAGATTGTCCTGGGTGGTGCGGGCATTGGCCTCGGCCTGGACCACCACCCGATATTCCTGGCCCCGGTCGACATAGGTCGATGCCCGGCGCGAGCCGAGCAGAGTCTGGAGCGCGTTGGAGACGTCGGCCACCGACACGCCGAGATCGCCGGCGCGCGCGGTATCGACCTGGATCTGCAACTGCGGCTTGGTTTCCTTGTAATCACTGTCGAGGTTGATGATGCCGGGATTGCCGCCGGCGGCGGCGATGATCCGGTCGCGGGCGCGGACCAACTCGGGATAGGTCGCACCGGCGATGACGAAGTTGATCGGCTGGCCGCGGCCCCGGCTCAGCGAGTTTCGGACCTGGGCGTTGCCGCGGATGGCCGGGATTTCGGCCAACTCGCGATTAACCCGCTGGGCCACCTGCGCGGTGGTGACGTGGCGCTCTTCCCAGGGCCTCAGGAACACGCTGATCCCGCCGCTGTTGAAATCGTCGCTGGGGCCGAAGCCGCCCGGGGTTCTGGTGATGACCGTGCGGACCGCGCCCTGGCCGACCATCGGCAGGATCCGCGCCTGGACCTGGCCCATATAGGCATCCATCTGGGCGAAGCTGGTGCCTTCCGGCGCGCTGATATTGGCCTGGAGGATGCCGGCATCCTCGGCGGGCACCAGCTCGGACTGAAGGAAGAAGAAAACGCTCCCGGCCGCGACCAGAAACAGGGAGACGAGCGCCGCCGGGATGAGCGGCCTGGTGAGGACGCGGTCGAGCAGCCCGGCATAGCCCTCCTCGATCCTGCGGAAATGGCGCTCGACCCAGGCGGCGAGGCCCTTGCGCTCCTCGCGGCGGAGCAGCTTCGAGCAGAGCATCGGCGCCAGGCTCAGGGCGAAGAAACCCGAAAAGGCGACGGCGCCAATCATCGCGGCAGCGAGCTCGCGGAACAGCAGGCCGGTCTGGCCGGCGATGAACATGATCGGCACGAACACCGCGCACACCACCATGGTGGTCGAAATGATGGCGAACCCGACCTGGCGGGCGCCGTTGAAGGCGGCGGAGAGCGGCGGCTCGCCCTCCTCGATGCGGTGATAGATGTTCTCGAGCACGACGATGGCGTCGTCGACGACGATGCCGATCGTCAGGACCAGGGCGAGCAGAGTCAACAGGTTGATCGAGAAGCCGGCGGCCCACAGGACGGCGAAGCTGGCCAGCAGGCACAGGGGAACGGTGACCGCGGGGATCAGGGTAGCCCGCCAGCTCCCCAGGAACAGGTAGATGACCAGCACCACCAGGATCGCGGCCTCGGCGAGCGTCTTCCACACCTCGGTGATGGCGCGGCTGATGAACTGGCTGTCGTCCGTGCCGACCGCGATGCTCATGCCCTCCGGCAGGGTCGGCCGGACCTGCTCGACCATCGACTTGGCGGCGTCGGCGACCGCAAGCGTGTTGGCGCCCGACTGGCGGACGATGCCGAGGCCGATGGCGGGCGCGCCGTTCATGCGGAAGGCGGCATAGGGATTTTCCGGCCCCTGCTCGACCCGGGCGACGTCGCCCAGCCGGACCAGATAGCCGTCGGCGCCGCGGCCGACGACCAGCGCGCGGAACTCCTGCGCGGTCGCGAATGGCCGGGCCACGCGCAGGGTCACGTTTTGCTGGGCCTCGAGGCGACCGGCGGGCAACTCGACATTCTGGGTGTTGAGCGCGCGCTCGATGTCGGCGGGGGTGAGCCCGAAGCCAGCCAGCCGTTCGGGCTGAAGCCAGATCCGCATCGCCGGACGCGCCTCGCCGCCGATGAACACCTGGGCGACGCCATCCAATGCGGAGAAGCGGTCGACGAGGTTGCGGTCGACCCAGTCGGTGAGCTGGAGCGGCGTCCATCCCGGTCGGGACACGACCAGGAACATGATCGGCGAGGCGTCGGCATCGACTTTGCGGACCACCGGCGGATCGACCTCCGGCGGGAGCGACCCCGCCGCCGCGCCGACCCGGTCGCGAACGTCGTTGGACGCGTCGTCCACATTGCGTCCGGGGGTGAATTCGAGGGTGATGTTCGACTGGCCGTCCTGCGATCGCGAGGTGATCGTCTGGAGGCCGGGAACGCCGGCCAGCCGCTGTTCCAGTACTTCGGTAATGCGGGTTTCGACGACGCTTGCCGCCGCGCCGATATATTGGGTCTGGACTGAGACGATCGGCGGATCGACGTCCGGATATTCGCGCACCGACAGGCTGAAGAAGCCGATGATCCCGACCACCGCGATCAGCATCGCGGCCACTGCCGCGAAGACCGGACGCTTCACCGAGAGATCGGAAAGCTGCATTCGCTAGCCGCCGGATCGCCGCGCCGGTCGATTGTTGCCGCTCCCCGCCAGCCGCACCACGGCACCGTCGGTGACCTTGATTACGCCTTCGGTTACGACCGGCTGGCCTGGCCTCAGGCCGGCCAGGATTTCGACGCGTCCGCCGAGATGCGTGCCGGTCCGGACTGGAATGCGGCGGACGCGATTGCCGTCAACGGCGAACACGTAGGTGCGGTCGCCTTCCGCGACCACGGCGAGCTCCGGCACCGACAGGCTGGTCCGTTGGGCGCTCTGGATGCCGACGCTGAGCAACATGCCGGGCCGAAGCGCGCGGTCGGGATTGGGGATCACCGCGCGCACGGTGACGGCGCGGGTATTGGGGTCGATCACCGGATCGACGGTGCGAATCGTGCCGCGGAAAATGCGGTTGGGATAGGCCGGCGCGCGGGCATCGATCGCCAGGCCGGGGCGAAGCGCCGCCAGCATCGTCTCCGGCACCGTGAAATCGAGCTTGATCGAGGTCAGGTCGCTGATCGTCGCGATTTCGGTTCCCTGGGTCGCCATCGCCCCGACCGAAATGGTGCGAAGCGACGCCCAGCCCGAAAATGGCGCGCGGATCACCCGGTCGCCGATCTGCGACTGAATCTGCATGCCCTGGGCTCGCGCCTGGGCGAGCGCGGCAACCTGGCTGTCGTAGCTCGAGCGGGTGGCGAAGCCGCGATCCTTCAGCGATTCGACGCGCGCGAGCTGCTGCTGCGCCTCGCGCGTCCGCGCCCCGGCCTCGGCCAGCTGGGCGCTCTGCTCGGTCTGGCGGAGGACGGCGATCACCTGGCCGGCGCGCACGAAGGCGCCGTCGCCGAAGTTCAATCGTACGATTCGTTCTGTTACCGGCGCGGAGAGGGTCACCTGCTCGTTGGCCCGCGCATTGCCCACCGCTTCGATCCGGTCGGTGAAGTCGGTCATTGTCGCGGCTTCGGCGCGCACCAGCGGTGGCGCGCGGTCGCCCGCCTGCTTGCCGGCGCTGCCGCTGCAGGCCGCCAGGAGCCCACACAGAGAGAGGATCAGGACTTGCCGATTCACGTCGAACCCTTCGTTGCGCCGCTAAATGCGCAAATTTGGGCCCATGTCGAGTGCGGGCTTGTATTAAAGTGTCTTAGAAAGCGATCACTTAGAGGCACCGATCAGGAACTCGACATTGCCTTCCGGGCCCGTGATCGGACTCCGGGTCACGCCGACAACGCTCCAGCCCCGCTCGCGGAGCCATGAGGCGGCCGCCTCGCAGACCCGTTCGTGGACTGCAGGATCGCGGACCACGCCGCCCTTCCCCACCTCGTCGCGCCCCGCCTCGAACTGCGGCTTGACCAAGGCGAGCAGGCGGCCGCCCGGTTTGGCGAAGTCGAGCGCGGTGTCGAGCACCTTGGCGAGCGCGATGAAGCTGGCGTCGCAGACGACGAGGTCGACCGGCTCGGTGACGATCTTGGCATTGAGATAGCGGGCATTGGTCTGCTCGTGGACGATGACGCGCGGATCCTGGCGTAGCTTCCAGGCAAGCTGGTTGGTGCCGACGTCGACTGCGAACACTCTGGCCGCGCCGCGCTGAACGAGTACGTCGGTGAAACCGCCGGTCGACGAGCCGACGTCGAGCGCCACCGCCCCGGTCACGTCCCAGCCGAAATGATCGAGCGCATGGGCCAGCTTGATCCCGCCCCGCGACACCCAGGGATGATCCTTGCCGCGAACCTCAAGCACGGCGTCCGCGGCCAGCGCCTGGCCGGCCTTGTCGATCTTGCGCTCCCCCGCAAAGACCAGTCCGGCAAGGATCAACGCCTGCGCCTTCGCCCGACTCTCTGCGAGCCCGCGATCAACGAGCAGCTGATCGGCGCGGAGCTTGCCCTTCAAGTGCTGGCTGCCGTCGGTTGAGACTTGAGCAGAAGCGCGACGACCAGACCGCCGACTGCGTAGTCGACGAAGGCGACGATCATCTGGCCGAGGGTGTAGGCGGCGGGGAAGCCGTACCAGAGGGTGTAGGACGGGCTCACTGCGAAGGCTGCGGCGATGCCGACCAGGACGGCGATCGCCATCCGCCGGCCGAAGCCCGCCACCCCTGTGAGGCCGATCAGCAGGGCCAGGGTCACGCCCATGACCAGCTCGACCAGGGCCTCCCAGCCCATCACCGTCCAGCTGAACGCGAATTGGGGATGGTAGAGCAGCAGGCCCCACGGTCCGGCCGAGGGGGTCTCGCCCATTTCCATATACGGGAAGAAGTAGAGGCCGTCGGCATTGCCGAGCTGGGCCGCCAGCGCGGCGCGGGCCGCGGCTTCGTTGGGCAGGGTCGAAAGACCCATCTCGCCGAAAGGCAGCGCCATATGGGCAATCGATTCCCAGACGAACATCGCCAGCCCCGCCAACATGCCCGCGATCAGGATGCGCTTCATTCGAACCTCCCCCCTCGAAATGACGGGCGCCGTCCTATCAGCAATCGCGGTCGAGTCCGAGCGGCGGCGTTCGCGGCCTAGCGGCTTTCGGCGACCATGCGATCGAGATCTTCCGCAAGCACGCGCCGCCGGTTGCGGAGGTTTTCGAGCTCCGCCAGAAACTCCATAAAGGCCTGGTTGCCGCGCAGATGAGCCATCTGCGCGGGCCCGGGCATCGCGCCAACCCGCGTCGCTATGTCCGACAAATGCCCCGTTGTGCGCGCCATGGTCCTTGCCCTGGCCAGTTGGTCGTCGCTGCAACCGTCGACCGGCATCTGCTCGAAGCCCCGGCTGGCGGTCTCGAATGGAAGCGAGGAAACCCGACGCCCGGGAGCCGGCGGCCGTAGGAGAGCCTCGTCCGTCAGGGCGATCATGCGTCGCTGGCAGGCGATCTCTCCCTGAAGGGACTTTTCGCTGCAAGATGACGCGAAAAGCAGGGAGGCCGCAACCAGGGCGGCAGCCCGTGCGCTCAAGCGCGCGCCCCTTCGACGACACCGGCGCTGTTGTGGCGCAAGGCCTTGAGGACGGTCTCGACGATCGCGTCGGCGTCGAGGCCGGCTTCGGCATATTGCTTTTCGGGCTTGTCCTGGTCCTGGAAATGATCGGGGAGGCGCATGGTGCGCAGCTTCAGGCCGGCGTCGATCAGGCCCTGGTCGCTCGCCATGGTGAGGACGTGGGCGCCGAACCCGCCGACCGCGGCTTCCTCGACGGTGACCGCGACCTCGTGGCTGGTCAGCAGCTGGCGGATCAGGGCCTCGTCGAGCGGCTTGGCGAAGCGGAGGTCGGCGACGGTGGCGCTAAGGCCGCGGCCGTCGAGCATGTCGGCCGCTTTCAGCGCTTCCTCGAGCCGGGTGCCGAGCGAGAGGATGGCGACCTTCTTGCCCTCGCGGACGATCCGGCCCTTGCCGATCTCGAGCCGCTCCGGGACCGCCGGCAAGGCGATTCCGGTGCCGTTGCCGCGCGGATAGCGGACGGCGATTGGCCCGCTGTCGTGGCAGGCCATGGTGTGAACCATGTGGACCAGCTCGGCCTCGTCGGCCGCCGCCATCACCACGAAATTGGGCAGAGTGCAGAGATAAGCAAGGTCGAAGCTGCCGGCGTGGGTGGCGCCGTCGGCGCCGACCAGCCCGGCCCGGTCCATGGCGAAGCGGACCGGCAGGTTCTGGATGGCGACGTCGTGGACCACTTGATCGTAGGCGCGCTGGAGGAAGGTGGAATAGATGGCGCAGAAGGGGCGCATGCCCTGCGCGGCGAGGCCGGCGGCGAAGGTCACCGCATGCTGCTCGGCGATGCCGACGTCGAAGCAGCGGTCGGGGAATTTGTCCTGGAACTTGTCGAGGCCGGTGCCCGACGGCATGGCGGCGGTGATCGCCACGACTGTGTCGTCGCGCTCGGCCTCGGCGATCAGCGCCTTGGCGAAGACGCCGGTATAGGAAGGCGGGCCGGGCTCGGCCTTGGCCTGGGTGCCGGTGATGACGTCGAACTTCTGGACGCCGTGATATTTGTCGGCGGCCGCTTCGGCGGGGGCGTAGCCCTTGCCCTTCTTGGTAACGACGTGGACCAGCATCGGCCCCTCGTCGGCGTCGCGGACGTTCTCGAGGATCTTGACCAGCATGTCGACATTGTGGCCGTCGACCGGGCCGACATAATAGAAGCCGAGCTCTTCGAAGAGCGTGCCGCCGGTGGCCATGCCGCGGGCATATTCCTCGGTCTTGCGCGCCATTTTGTGGAGAGAATCGGGCAGCTTGCGGGCGATTTTCTGGGCGAGGTGGCGGACCGAGAGATATTTGTTCGAGGAGACCAGGCGGGCGAGATAGTGGGAGAGGCCGCCGACCGGCGGGGCGATCGACATGTCGTTGTCGTTGAGGATGACGACCAGCCGGTTGCCGGCGACCTCGGCATTGTTCATCGCCTCATAGGCCATGCCCGCCGACATCGCGCCGTCGCCGATCACCGCGATCGCCTTGCCCGGGCGGTCGGCCAGTTTGTTGGCGACCGCGAAACCCAGGGCTGCCGAGATCGAGGTCGAGCTGTGCGCCGCCCCGAACGGGTCGTATTCGCTCTCGCTCCTCCTGGTGAAGCCGGAAAGGCCGCCGCCCATGCGGATCGTGCGGATGCGGTCGCGGCGCCCGGTCAGGATTTTGTGCGGATAGCATTGGTGGCCGACGTCCCAGATCAGGCGGTCGTCGGGCGTGTCGAAGACATAATGGAGGGCGACGGTGAGCTCGACGACGCCGAGCCCGGCACCGAGATGGCCGCCGGTGGTCGACACCGCCGAGATGGTCTCCTGGCGCAACTCATCGGCCAGCTGCCGGAGTTGGGTACGGTCGAGCTGGCGAAGTTCGGCGGGCGTCCCGACAGTGTCGAGGAGCGGCGTTGGCGGACGTTCACTCATGCGCCTGTCCCTAGCGCCGAAGGCCGCGACTGTCGAATGTTGATGCTGTGCAGGGGCGGTGCAGGCGCGCGGAAGGTTCAAGGATTAAAAGTCTGACCGGGGTCACATTCCGCGAATAATGGCGGTCGTCACGTGAAGCAGACGAAGGTCGTCGGACGCCTCGGCCATCCGCCATGCCTCGCCCGGCGGGATCACGAATGAGTCGGCCGGGCCGAGTGGATAGCCTTTGCCATGTTCGAGCCGAACCGACCCTTCGAGGACGAAGCCGAACACCAGTTCGCAGTCGTGCGGCGGCACGTCGATGGCCGGCGAGGAGCTGGGCTTGACGATGCGCGCTTCGGCTAAGCCGCCGGTGGCGGCGCTTACGCCCGTCGCCTGGGCCTCGGCGCCGTGCCATGGAACCCAAGGCGACGCCGCGGCCACATGGCGCAGGAATTGCTGTCCGCCATAGTCCCTGGCCGGGTCGCCAGCATCGCCGTTCGGCAAATCGATGTCATGGTCGGCGAAGGTTTCGTGGGCCGCGGGACAGGTGATTTCGACCACTTCCAGGCCGGGCGAACTTTCCAGGACTCGGTGCCTTATCCCGGGCGGCTGGAGGACCATGTCGCCGGCCGCCATGACGAAGGGCGCGCCCTGCTCCTGATAGACGACGCGGACCCAGCCCCGGCGGACGCAGATCAGCTGGAAGGCGATGCGATGATAATGGACCCAGTCGGCGACCGGCCCGCCTTCGGCGATGGCGATGTGCGAGGCGATGTAACGGCCGCCGAGGCGGCCTGGGATCAGGTCGCGATAGTGCATCCCAGCGCGGCCCTCGCCCGAGGCGGTCCCGGCATGGGTGATCAGGAATTCGGGCTGGAAATCGGGGAGGGCGGCGGAAGGCGGGGGCGCATCGGGGCGTGAGGTCAGGCGGATGCGTTTGCCTTCGTGCGTGAGGATCGCGGTGTAGGGGTCGTCGGCCGGCCAGATGATGTCGAGCCGGGCGCCCTCCCCGCGCAGCCGGTCGAGCTCGGCATTGAAGTCGGGGCTGACCAGTTCCTGTTCGTTCGGGGGTTGGGCCATGGCCTCACCTTAGCGCGCGGGCGGGGGTCGTGGCCACGGGCCCTGATAGATGAGTTGGGTTTGGATGAAGCGGCTTGCTTCCCTCTCCAATCCGGCGTTCATGTCCCCTCGACATGCTGCTCTACGTTCTTCTCACCCTTCTCGGCATGGCCGTACTCATCTACGGCTTCGTGCTCGCCCGCGCGGCGATCGCGGCGCGGGTGGCGCCGGGTGCCGAGGCGCTCGCTCTCGGCGCAGTGGTGAACTTCCTCGATACGCTCGGCATCGGCTCGTTCGCGCCGACCACCGCCTGGTTCAAGTTCCGGCGCATGGTGCCGGACCGGCTGATCCCGCAGACCATGTTGTGCGGGCTGACCCCGCCGGCGATGACCGAAAGCATCGTCTTCCTGCTCGCGCTCGGCGTGCTGGTCGATCCCATCCTGTTGTTCAGCTGCGTGATCGCCGTCTTCGCCGGAGGCCTGGTCGGCGTGCCGCTGGTCACGCGCGCGCGGGTCTGGATCGTCCAGATGATCGTTGCGATCGGCCTCCTCCTCGCCGCGATCGCCTACGCGATGACCAACCTCCATCTCTTCCCCGGCGGCGGGACGGCGAACAGCCTTCCGCTGGGCCTGATGATCGTCGCCATCCTCGCCAATTTCGCCTTCGGCATCCTCGCCAATTTCGGGGTCGGCAATTACGCGCCCACCCTGGTGATTCTGAGCCTGATGGGCATGGACCCGCGGCTGTGCTTCCCGATCATGGCGGGCGGCGCCTGCCTGATGGGGGCGGGCGCGAGCGTCAAGCATATCGGCATCGGCCAGGTGGACATGCGCGTGGTGCTCGGTCTCGCCATCGGCGGCATCCCGGCGGTCTTCGTCGCCGCCTATCTCGTCAAGGAGATGCCGCTCGAATATCTGCGCTGGCTGGTCTTCGCCGTCGTGCTTTACGCCGCGGCAGTGATGGCCCATTCGTCGCTTAAGGGCTGGCGCGAGGGCAAGGCCGAGCCGGCGACCGCGCCGCTCGCGCCCGAGGTGGAAGCAGAGGCCTGATCGTGACCCGGCCCGGGATCGCCGCGGAGCCGGCACTCAACCAGGATTTCAGCCGCTACGACCAGGTCCGCAAGACCCACACCTATCGGCTTGCCGAGCATGAAAGCGACGCCTTCGACGAGGAATACGAGATCGCCACGCTGGATCTCGCGCAATTCCTGCGCGGCGACGCGGCGGACCGAGCGCGTTTCGCCGAGGAATTCGGGGCGGCATTGAAGGAGATCGGCTTCGCGGTGCTGGTCGGCCATGGCGTCGATCCGGCGCTCTACGACGACATGCATGACTGCGTGCTCGACCTGTTCACGTCGACGTCGCTCGAGGACAAGATGCGGTTTCGCGCCGCGCGCCACGGCTCGGTCGCCCAGGGCTATTTCCCGATCGAAGAGACCAGCGACATCCATCCCGACCTGGTCGAAGGCTGGGTCTGGTGCCGCCGCGCCTTCGATATCCCCCAGGAACGTGACGGGCCGTTTCGGCCCGAGGATTATTGGCCGCGGGCCGACTTCGAGCGGCAATTCCGCCGTCTCGCGCTCGCCCACGAAGCGCTGTTCAAGCCAATCGCCCGGGCGATTTTCCAAGGGATCGGCTGCGATCCCCACACTTATGACGCCAAGCTTACGCAAACGAATTTCGGTCTACGGGCAAACTATTACCCGCCGCTGAGCTTGGACCAGGACCGCTCGGGCGCCGGCCGATTGCTCGGGCACGAGGATGTCGACCTGTTCACCATCCTGCCGGCGACCCGCGTCGAAGGCCTGCAGGTTTGGAACCACCGCAGCCGTGCCTGGGTGCGGCTCAACGCGCCGCCGGGCTCGATCATCATCAATACCGGCGACTATATGCAGCGGATCACCAACGACCTGCTGCCGTCGACGACGCACCGCGTCGGCAAGCCCCGCGACGGCTTGCAGCTTGAGCAGGCGCGCGTATCCTTCCCGATCGCGGTCTATGTCTGGGAGAATGAGATCCTGGAGGTGCTGCCCGAGCTGGGCCCGCCCAAATATGCGCCGATCAAGGCGATCGCCTTCCACACCCGCAGCACCAGCAAATTCTACGGCGACGACTATGCGGTCGATTCCGACTGATCGTCGGCGCGGCGGAGGCAGCCGCTAGCTGCAATCCTCGCAGCGGCCGCGAACCTCGATCACCGGCCGGTCGGGCGCGAAGCCGGCGGCCTTGGCCGCGGCGCGGACGCCGCTGGTGATCTTGTCGTCGTCGATATGCTTGGCCTGGCCGCAATTGTCGCAGATCAGGAAGATGCAGTCGTGCAGGCAATCGGGATGGTCGTTGGCGATATAGGCGTTGGCGCTTTCCACCCGCCGCGCCAGGTTCGACCCGACGAACAGGTCGAGGATGCGGTAGACGCTGTTGGCGGCGACCCGACGGCCCTGGTCCTGCGACACCTTCTCGGCGATGTCATAGGCCGAAGCCGGCCGGTCGAAGCTGGCCAGCGCACCGAACACCGCCGAACGCATGGCGGTCCACTGCTCCCCTGACTTCTCCATGGTCGCTTTCGCGGCATCGGCGAGGTCGGCGCCGTGATGGCTGTGATGGACGTGTCCCATGGGCGATATGTAAGCCTTTGCGGGGGCGCGGACAAGGCGAACGGGGTGCCGCGGGCGCTCTCTCAGCGCAAAAGGATCAGATCACGGCGCGGCGGTTGAGATCGTGGCCGAGCGCGAGGACGAGGACCCCGATCACCGCGTAAAAGGTGGAATCGAAGCCATGGTCGAGGCTCAATGACCCGGCCATGGTGCCGAGGCCGAGGCTGCCGACCGCGGCGGGCAGCATGAAGCCGTGGTTGAAGATGCCGCGGCCGAGGCCGAGCACGCCGAGGAGGATGGCGAAGAACAGGCCGACCTCGTGGATCCGGGGATCGAGCAAAAGGCCGCCGGCCGAGGCCAGCATCGTCACCAGCACCGCGCTGCCGATGCAATGGACGAGACAAAGGCCGCTGAGGCCAATGGCCACGCGGTCGATATGTCCTTCCCTGGCGGCGGCTGCAAACACGCGAACGAATCCCTTTCGTGAGGCTCTAATAAGCGCGCTTGGGCGAAGTTACAATATATCATCGACGATTTTTAGTGATTATGCCTTCTGCCGACGCCAAACCGCGTTCGACGGTTACGATGAACGCTGCTCAATTGCGTCCATGATCTCAATCACTGCCTCGGCCGTTGCCTTACGTGCGGTATCGACGACCACCCTTGGCTCGGACCAGGGCTCGTAGTCCCGCGCCACGACGGCGGCCCAGGTTGGCGGAATCAGGCCGGGAATGTCGGTCGCCCGGCTTTCCACGCGTCGGCGATGTTCCGCCGCGTCGGAGCATATGACCTCAACCTCGACAATCTTTGCCGCAGCCCGCGTGGCCACTTCGCGCCACGCGGCACGCGTGATCGAAAGCGGGTTTACGCAGTCCGCCACGACCGCACGCCCAAGTCTGAGATTGGTCTCGGAGATGGCGTAGGCGACTTCATAGCCGGCCGGTCCTACGTCATCGCCCAGGTCCATGGCCGATCGGAGCGCCTGCTCGATCGTGTCGATGCGGAGATATGTCGCCCCAAGCCGATCGGCGACGTGCCGTGCGAGCGTCGTCTTTCCGGTTCCCGGAAGGCCCCCGAATACAACAAGCATCGCCGTTCCTTCGAGCCGCCAAAACCGCAAGCAGGTTAGTAGGCCCGCGGCCAAATCCGCAACGGGTGGTTTCCCGCACAGGGTCGCGGCAAGTCAGTCAAGCGGCCGATCTTCACCCCAGGGCATGGCGCTTCAAAATACAGGACCGCCAGCGTGACGGAATTGACAGATGTACCCTTACAGCGGTCCCCTCCCGAAAGGGGCGTGGTGCGACGTCCGATCCCCCTTTCGCCGGCAACCCCTTCCCGATTGGCGCGTTGGTGCGGCGTGGCCGAGGACTTGTCTTCGGTTTCCGGGCCGGGTGGCTTCTTGAAGGGTTGCCCGGCCTGTTACCGCGCTTACCGGTTCCGATCCCCAGCAGACCAAAAAAAACGGGGCGCGCGGCCCTTCTGAAGCCGCGCGACCCGGACGCCGGAGGAACCGAATCCTCGGTGTCCCACTTCTAATGACGCAAATTCAGTTGCTTCGCTACCGACTGCTTGCACCGCATCTGATGCAAAATGGGACGCATCCTCCACCCTGGGGGTCGAGGCGGGGAGAGAGGGGCTATTCGCCGGCTCGGTTGGCAAATCCCCTGCGCTCGGCCATAGCGCCCCCGATGTTCTCCCGCCCGACCGCGCCGCGTCCGCGCCCTGCCGCCCTTTCCACCTGGCTGACCGCCGTCG
Organism: Allosphingosinicella sp.; assembly: GCA_036525215.1. Lineage (GTDB taxonomy): Bacteria > Pseudomonadota > Alphaproteobacteria > Sphingomonadales > Sphingomonadaceae > Allosphingosinicella. The sequence goes on along the minus strand of DATDAU010000036.1, from coordinate 11,156 downwards.
CCGCTTTGATCTTCCTGATGGTGATCGTCGGCGGCATCACGAGGCTGACCGAATCCGGTCTGTCGATCACCCGCTGGGAGCCGATTTCGGGAACCCTGCCGCCGATCGGCGCGGCCGAGTGGCAGGCCGAATTCGATCAGTACAAGGCGAGCCCGCAATATGAGCGGGTCAACAACGGCATGACCCTGGCCGACTTCAAGGCGATCTTCTTCTGGGAATATGTCCACCGCCTGCTCGGCCGGCTGATCGGCCTCGCCTTCTTCATTCCTCTCGCCTTCTTCTGGTGGCAACGGGCGATTCCGTCCGGCCATGGCTGGAAGCTGGGCGGCCTGCTCGCGCTGGGCGGCCTGCAGGGCGTGATCGGCTGGTGGATGGTCGCCTCGGGCCTGGTCGACCGGCCGGAGGTGAGCCACATCCGCCTCGCCATCCACCTGCTGACCGCCCTTTTGATCTTCGCCGCGATGATCTGGGAAGCGCGCGATCTGAAGCTGCGCGCCCGCGATCCCGCCGCGCGGCCGGCGGTGATGCCATTGCTCGCAATCTGGGCACTGTGCGTGCTCGGCCTGCAGCTGATGTTCGGCGCCTATGTCGCCGGGCTCGACGCCGGCTATGCCTTCAACAGCTGGCCGAAAATGGGCGACGAATGGTTCCCGGCCGCCACCGAGATGCTGCAACCCTGGCTGCGCAACCTCGCCGACAATCCGATCGTCGTGCAGTTCATCCACCGCTGGCTCGCCTTCCTGGTCGCCGCCCTTGCGATCTGGCTGGCGGCCAAAGCATGGCGGCGCGGCTTCGTGATGGAAGGTTCCATCCTGGCCGGCGCGGTCCTCGCCCAGATCCTGCTCGGTATCCTCACCCTCTTGTCGGGCGTCCAGATCGACATCGCGGTGGCCCACCAGGGCATGGCCGTCCTGCTCCTCGCCGCCATGGTCACCGCCGCCCACCGGCTGGGGGAGACGAGGGCGTGAGCGATAAGATCGTCAGCGTCTATGCGGTCTTCGCCGATGAGCAGGAGGCGTGCCGGATCGGCGGAATCGTCGTCGAGGAGCGGCTCGCCGCCTGTGTCAACGTGCTTGGGCCCTGCCATTCCATCTATCGCTGGAAGGGCAAGGTCGAGGTCGCGACCGAGGCGCCGGCGATCTTCAAGGCGCCGGCCGACAAGGCCGACGCACTGGTCGCCCGAATCGCCGAACTGCACAGTTATGACGTGCCCGCCATCGCCATCTGGCCTGTGGAGAAGGCGTTCCCGGCCTACGCAGACTGGGTGAACGAGGAGGGCTAGGAGCGAAGAGAAATCGGGCCTCGAAATCAAGTGGTATTATTTTACCTTTCACGAATCGCCCGCTTTTCCTTGACTTTCTCGAGCCCCCGCGTCATTTGCCCGCCGTCCGCGCGGCTCGTTTTGGGCCGCGTTGCTATTTTCGAAGAGGTCTGGCCCGATGAAGGCGCTGATGAAGACCACGCGGTCGGCGAAGCCGCGCGAGGTCGAGAAGAAATGGCATCTGATCGATGCCGATGGTCTGGTGGTCGGGCGTCTCGCCACGATCGTCGCCAACATATTGCGCGGCAAGCACAAGCCGAGCTTCACCCCGCATGTCGATTGCGGCGACCATGTCGTCATCGTCAATGCCGACAAGGTGCGGTTCACCGGCAAGAAGCTGACCGACAAGATTTATTACCGCCACACCGGCTATGCCGGCGGCATAAAGGAAACCACCCCGGCCAAGATCCTGGAAGGGCGTTTCCCCGAGCGCGTGCTCGAAAAGGCGATCGAGCGGATGATTCCGCGCGGACCGCTGGGCCGCGACCAGATGCGCGCGCTTCACCTCTATGCCGGCACCGAGCATCCGCACGGCGGCCAGAATCCTGAAACTCTCGATGTCGCGGCGATGAACCGCAAGAACAAGGTGGGTGCCTGATGTCCGATACCCGTCAATCCCTGGCCGATCTCCAGGCCCTGACCAAGGCAGCCGCCGAAGCCGAGGCCGCCGGAGCGGAGGCCCCCGCGGCCGAAGCCGAAGCCGGCGCCCCCGAGGCCGAAGCGACGTCCGAAGCCGCGGCTGAGGAAGCCGCCGAGCCCGCCGCCGCCGAAGCATCCGAGGAAGCGGCTCCCGCCGTCGAAGCGCCCGCGACCGATCGTTCTTCCTATTCCGACGGCCGCCCCTCGCGGGGCCGTCGCGGCGAGGAGCCGGTCGACGATCACGGCGTCGCCAACCAGGGCCCGCAGATCCAGGCCATCCTGCGCGAGCAGCAGCTCGACAAGCAGGGCCGCGCCTATGCGACCGGCCGCCGCAAGGACGCCGTCGCCCGCGTCTGGCTGAAGCCCGGCACCGGCAAGATCATTGTCAACGGCCGCGACCAGGAGGTCTATTTCGCCCGTCCGACGCTGAGGCTGATCATCAACCAGGTGTTCGACATCGCCGACCGCAAGGGCCAGTATGACGTCATCGCCACGGTCAGCGGCGGCGGCCTTTCCGGCCAGGCCGGTGCGGTCCGCCACGGCATTTCGACCGCGCTGACCCGCTACGAGCCGGCGCTCCGCACCACGGTGAAGCGCGAGGGCTTCCTGACCCGCGATCCGCGCGTCGTCGAGCGCAAGAAGTACGGCCGCGCCAAGGCTCGCCGCAGCTTCCAGTTCTCGAAACGCTAAGCGAACAGGCTCAGAGGAAAGGCGGTCCGGTTCATCCCGGGCCGCCTTTTTCTTTGCCCCCGACAAAGCTAGGGGAGCGGCATGAGCATCGGGACGGCCTATACCAGGGCGGTGAGCTCGCGCATCGCCGAATGCGCGCTGACCCACCTCGACCGCCGGCCGATCGACTACGCGCGGGCCGCCGACCAGCATGACGCGTATGAAAAGGCGCTGGCCGCGGCCGGTCTCGACGTCGTCCGCCTGGGCGACCTTCCCGACGACCCCGACGGCGTGTTCGTTGAGGACACGGCCTTGCTGCTCGGCCGTCACGCCATCATCACCCGGCCCGGCGCCGCCAGCCGCGCCGGCGAGACGGGATCGACGGCGGCGGGGCTGGCGGCGGATTTCACCGTCCACCGGCTCGGCTCCGGCACGCTCGACGGCGGCGACGTGCTCGGAATCGGCAAGATCCTCCATGTCGGCCTGTCGGGGCGAACCAACCGGGCGGGCATCCAGGCGCTCGGCGATCTCGCCAGCCTGCTCGGCTATCGGGTGGTGCCGGTGAAGACGACGGGCTGCCTCCACCTCAAAACCGCGGCGACCTTCATCGGCGCCGACGGCGCCGGGACGCCGGTCCTGCTCCATCACCCCGGCTGGGTCTCAGCGGGCCATTTCGCCGGTGTCGAGCCGCTCGCCGTCGCCGCCGGCGAGGAAGCGGCGGCCAACGCGCTGAGGGTCGGCGACACGCTGCTGCTCGCCGCCGGCAATCCGCGCACGGCGCAGGCGCTGACTGGGCGCGGCTTCCGGGTGGTCGAGGTCGACAATAGCGAGTTGCAGAAGGCCGAGGCGGGCCTCACCTGCTGCAGCCTGATCGCGGAGGCGGAATAAGGCCAACCTCAAGACGCCGAGATTGCCTGCCCTTACGTCCTGAGCAACGCCTCAGCCTGGTCCATAACGCGGCCGAATTCGGCGATCAGGGCCTGGTAGGGAGCCGGACTGGTCATATCGAGGCCGGCGGTGCGCAAGATCTCGACCGGGTAGTTGGAGCCGCCGGCGCGGAGCGCATCGAGATAGCGTTCGCGTTCGGTGGCGCCGCCGCGCAGCACGCTCTGGGCGAAGAAGACCGCGCCCGAGATCGAGGTGGCGTACTGGAAGACGTAGAAGGTCCGGTAGAAGTGCGGGATATAGGCCCATTCCATCGCGTAGAGCGGGTCGATCGTCATCCCGGCGCCGTGATATTTGCGTAAAAGCTCGAGATAGAGGGCAGTGAATTTCTCGCCCGACAGACCCTCGCCGGCTTCGGCCATGTCGTGGATGCGAAGCTCGAATTCAGCGAACATGGTCTGGCGGAAGAAGGTCGAGCGGAACCCTTCCATCTGCTGGCCGAGATAGAAGAGCTTCTCGTCGCGCGTCCGGGCATTCTCGACCATGTGGCGGGCGAGCAGCTGCTCGTTGCCGGTCGAAGCGAGCTCGGCGACGAAGGTGGCGTAGTCCGCGGTCTCGAACGGCTGGCGCGACTTGGCGAGCAGGGTGTGGACCGCGTGACCCCATTCATGGGCGTAGGTAGTCAGGCCATCGTAATTGTCGGACAGGTTGAGCAGTAGATAGGGGTGAACGTCGTAGGCGCCGCCGCTCATATAGGCGCCCGACGTCTTGCCCGGCCGCGGGAAGGGATCCATCCAGCGCGCCGCCGTCCCCTGCGCGAGAATGCGCCCATATTCAGGGCCGAGCGGGCGAAGCGCCTCGAGCGAGATGGTGCGCATCTCGGCGAGGGTGAAGCGCCGGTCGTTGCGCACCAGCGGCGGGTAGATGTCGTAATAATGGAGGTCCGGAAGGTTCAGCATCCGCTGCCGGAGCGCGAAATAGCGATGCAGGGTCGGCAGGCCGCGATTGGCCTCGGCGACCAGCGTCCGGTAGACCGTCTCAGGGATGTTGTCGCCGGCCAGGGCCCATTGCAGGCTGGTGTCGTAATGGCGCGCCTTGGACTGGAAGATGTCGCCGCGCACCTTCGAGGAAAGCGCCGCGCCCAACGAGCTTTCGAACGTCTTGTAGCTCGCCCAGAAGCGGTCGAAGATCAGCTTGCGGTCGGCGCGGTTGGGCGCGTAGCGCTCGATCGAATAGCCCTGGTCGTCGAGGCGGACCGTGCGGCCGGTCGAAAGGGTGACCTCCGGCCGCGGGATGTCGGACGAAGCGAGCTGGCCGCGAATGTCGCCTGGGCCGGAGAGCGCGCTGCCCGACGCGGCGAGCACCCGCTCCGATTCCTCGCTCAACGTATGCGGCGCGCGGCGCAATATGTTGGCAAGGTAGAAGCGGAACTTGCCGAGGCCCGGATCGGCGGCGACGAACTGGTCGACCTTTGCCTGGCCGACGGCGAGGATTTCGGGCTCGACCCAGGCGGTCGCCTCGCCCATCGCGGTGAACACGTCCTGTGCCTGCTGGCGGCGCTCCTGATTGGGCGCGACCCTGAGATCCTCGTCGGCCTTCAACGACGCATAGATGTAGAGTCGCGAGGTCTTGCGATAGGCGTCGGAAATGGCCTGGAGCGCGGTTTTGAGGGCGGCGGCGTCGCGGCCGAGCGTGCCGCGCAGTCGCGGCAAAGCGGCAATCTCGGCCTGGATGGCAGTGCGGTCGCCGGTCCAGGCGGCGTCGTTCGGATAAAGGTCGGTGAGGTCCCAGGCGGCCCCGCCGCCGCCGGCGGTCGCCTGATCCTGCAGGATCGCCATCGCCGCGCCGCTCTTCGCCAGCGCCGCCAGAGCGGCGCCGGTCAGCATCATCTCCCGCCGGGATACTTGCATGTTGGCGAATCCTTCCCCTCACCGCGAACGCGGCACCGTCGAACCCGGCAGACTTGTTCTCGCTTGACCCGGCCTTGGCAAGGATGGATTCGACCAACAGCGTTTCTTCATCCACCAGCAACCTCATTCCTGTTATCCGGCTCCCGATGCGCTTGATTCTTTTGACTCTTCTGCCCGTCTTCCTGGCCGGCTGCCTGGCCCGGACGGCGGTCGACATCGTCACCCTGCCGGTGAAGGTGGTCAGCGCTGGCGTCGACGCGGCGACCACCAGCCAGTCCGAGGCCGACCAAAGGCGCGGCCGCGAGATTCGCGAGCAGGAGGAACGCGAGGGCCGCGAGGCGCGCCGCCGCGAGCGCGAGGAACGGCGCCAGCGGGAACGCGACGCCGAAAACCAGCAGGACGAGCCAAGCCTGTAGGGTTCGGGTCCGGCACCCCTGTCGGAGGCTTCCGACGCAAATGTTTATTAAGACGGCGCCGCTATAGGAGCGCCGATGGCGGGGATCAGAAAGCAAAGCAGTCCGAACCTTAGCGAAGCGGACGAGCGCGTCTCGCCGTTCCGGTTGTTCGTCCACGATTTTCGCTGGGTCGAGGACGAGCAGGAGGAAAGCGCGGCGCGCGAGCGGATCCGCTCGCTCGATCATGTCCCGACCTTCCTGCTCGGCGTTCACCTGATCTGCGGCGGCACCCTGCTTTACGGCCTTGGCCGGGAAGCCCTGTCGTCGCTCGCGCTGACCATTCCGCTGGTCGCCCTGCTGGTGCTCGACATCGGCCTGTGGGGCTGGTTCTGGCGGCGGCCGATATCGCGGCTGGAGCCGCACGTCGCGATCCGCGGCGCCGCGCTCTACGCGATCCTCGCCAATGCGCTCTGGTGCGCGGCGGGACTGGCGGCGAACCCCGAACCGGGCACGAGCGGCGCCCTGCTCGACCTCGCCATCGCGGGCGGCATTCTCGCCATCCCGGTCGCCTTCCTTTCCTTCCCCGCGCTTGCCGCCATCGGCTGTCTCGCCCTGGTCGCAAAAAGCTTCATCCTGGGAAATGACGAGGTCGGCACGGCGGCGACGATCTTCCTTTCCATGTTCCTCGTCCAGCTCAGCATGAGGCGCTCGGCCGACCTGCTGCGTCAGTTGAAGCGGCGGATCGTGATCGACTGGAACGCCCGGCGGGCGACGCGCTTCATCGAGGAATTCGAGCAGGCCGGCCGCGGCTGGTTCTGGGAGACGACCGCGCGCGGCGCCCTTTCCTATGTGTCCGAACAACTCGCCGCCGACATGAAGATGCCGGCCAACGAACTGATCGGCAAGCCGTTCGCCGATTTGATCGGCCTCGACGACCGGCGATCCCAGGAATCCTCGGAACGGACCCTGGGCTTCCACCTGTCGACCCGCCTGCCCTTCACCGACATCAACGTCCGCGCCAACACCGCCGCCGAAATCTGGTGGTCGCTTTCGGGCACGCCGAGTTTCGACGAATATGGTCGCTTCCTCGGCTTCCGCGGTATAGGCTCCGATCTCACCCAGCAGCGCCGCTCGGAAGAGGAGATCAACCGCCTCGCCAAATATGATTCGCTGACCGGACTGCCCAACCGCATGCTGATGCGCCGCACGCTCGACGAGGCGCTGCAGAGCAAGAACGACGCTGCCCCCGGATGCGCCCTGTTCCTGATCGACCTCGACCGGTTCAAGAACGTCAACGACACGCTCGGCCACCCGATCGGCGACGCCCTGTTGAAGCAGGTCGCCCAGCGCCTCACCTCGGTGATCGGCGAGCGCGGCCAGATCGGCCGCCTGGGCGGCGACGAGTTCGAGGCGGTGCTGCCCGGCAACGACGATGACGGCAGCCTGGGCGCCCTCGCCGCGCGGCTGATCCAGCAGGTGTCGATGCCCTATATGATCGAGGGCCACAATATCTCGATCGGCGCCTCGGTCGGCATCGCCATCGCCCCGCCCGTCGGCAGCTGCGCCGACGCCCTGATCCGCAACGCCGACCTCGCCCTCTATTCGGCCAAGGCCGCGGGACGCGGCACTTATTGTTTCTTCGCCCCGGAAATGCACTCCGAAGCGCAGGATCGGCAGATCCTGGAAACCGACCTCAGGAAGGCGATCGCGCGCGGCGAACTCCAGCTTCAATATCAGCCGGTGGTGAACGCCCAGACCGAGGAATTGTCGGGCTTCGAGGCCCTGGTACGCTGGCACCACCCCTCCCGGGGCGTCATATCGCCCGCTCTGTTCGTCCCGCTCGCCGAAGAGGCCGGCCTGATCCTTTCGATCGGCGAATGGGTGCTGAGGACCGCCTGCCTGGAAGCGGCGAAGTGGCCGGAGCATATAAGGGTCGCGGTCAACCTCTCGCCGATCCAGTTCGTCGAGCCCAGCCTGCCCGCCACCATTGTCAGCGCGCTGGCCAATGCCGGCATCCAGCCGCGCCAGCTCGAGCTGGAAATCACCGAGGGCGTGTTCCTGGTCGAGAGCGAATCGACCGATGACATGTTCGCCAAGCTGAAATCGATCGGCGTCCGCCTCGCCCTCGACGATTTCGGCACCGGCTATTCGTCCCTCGGCTATTTGAAGAAGGCGCCGTTCGACAAGATCAAGATCGACCAGAGCTTTGTCCGCGGCGCCGCCAAGGACGGCAGCCGCAACGCCGCCATCATCCGCGCCATCGTCACCCTGGCCGAGAGCCTGGACATGGACACGACCGCCGAGGGCGCCGAGACCCACGACGAGCTGACCATGATCCGCGAGCTCGGCTGCAGCCACATCCAGGGCTATATTTTCGGCCGGCCGATGAACCCCGAAGAAGCCGGGACCCTGGCCGCCGAGAACAAGGCGGTCACCGCCGACGGCTTCCAGTTCAATCGGCCGCCGCGCCAAGGCCTCCTGAAGGTCGCCAGCCTGCAGTTCAACGGCATGAGCATGCCGGTCCGCATCCGCAACATCTCGACTGGCGGTGCCCTGCTCGAATGCGACCGGGTGCTGCCGTCGGAAGCCAAGGTCCAGCTCGACCTACCCGGCACCGGCAATCTCGGCGCCGAAGTGCGCTGGTCCGAGGCCAAGAGGATGGGCATCCAGTTCGAGAGTGAGTTCGACCTGAGGCGGCTCGCGCCGGGCAAGCAGACGTTCGGCGCCAGGCTGCCGACCGAGAATTACACCAATCTCAAATATGCCGACGGAGCGGTCAACAAGAAGGCGCTCAGCGCCGGCGACCTGCGCTACTGATCGCCCCCGCCGGGGCGCCGTTCCTCACTACGGACAGCGCATGACGCTGGCGCCGGACGAATTGACCACCTGAACGCATTCCGTGGAATATTGGGGCTGGGCGACGACCACCGCCGTCGAAGAGGCGGCCGCGCTGACGGCGACGGTGCGCCGGGTCGTGCGGCGAGCAACGCCGGCATAGCTCACCGGAGTCAGCGGGCGGCCGACCCGTGCCTCGGCACCGGAGACCAGGCCGCCACTCTCTCCGCTCCAGCCGATGCCGGTGACCGCGATGGCGGCCCCGAAGGCGAACATTGCAGATTTCCCGATGATGTTCATTGTCCTCTTCCCTGACTGAATGGCGCGGGCTGCGGCAACTCGCCGATATTGGTCAGGTCCTGAAAGGGAACCTGGGTCGAGCCGCTGGGCGGCGCGTAGGTGAAGGCGCCAGGCGTTGCCGGATTCACCACCCAATCGTGGAAGGTGACCTCATATTGCGGCCCTCCGGCAATTGTCTTGCTGGTGATGACATAGCGACAGGGCAGCGGCCGATCGCCGGTCCGGATCCAGATCTGCCAGTCGACGTCGGCGTTGCGAAAGGCCAGATGGTTGCATTCGACGCCGTCGACCACGCCAAGGCCGATATGCGCCGCGGTCAGCACATCGCGCATCAATTCGTCGTAGCTGTTGGTCAGCAGCAGGTCGGCCGCCGGCATGGCGATGCCATGTTGCTGCTGGAGAAGGTTGATCAGCTGATCCGTGGTGCCAGGCGACGGCAGGCTCGCATAAGAGTGACGGTCGGTGTCGACGATCGTGGCGGTCTGGCCGTTCGAGAAGAGCTGGACGTCGTTATAGCCGCCGGTCCGGTGGACCCGAAGGTTGTTGGGCCGATTGAGCATGATATCGCCCGAGGCGACGAATTGAATCGTCTCGATCTGCGGCGTGATGATTTCCATGGAGACGTCGAAGCGAGCCGACAGGTTTTGCTGGCCGGCCATGTAGTCCGACATCGACTTGAGGATTCGCCGTGCTTCCGCCGGATCGCCCGAGTTCGGGCTTGCCGCCACGATCTGATTGACGCTCAGCAGAAGCACCGCGGCGACGCCCAGCAACAGCCAGCGCCCGAAGCGCGACGGGAAGCCAAGGCTCATGGTGCGATCCTTCCGTGACGGTGGTCCGAGTGTCGCGATATCGTTTGCCCCTTTTCGTGTCGCTCGGGTCCAACCCCCAATCCGGGCCGGGCAAGTACCAACAAAAGGGGCCAGCCATTGCGACATTGCGAGGGACACGGCCGGCTCGGGTCGTCCCGTGAAGGCTCCCCGGGGGAATAAGTGGGCGGAATTGGGGTGAAGCCCTGATGTCGGCGCGGCGCGGGGCACATTACGACAAGCCGGGAGCGCCGGATGTTCGTCGCGAAGCGACGACGTTGATCAGCGAGGGCCAGCGACATGGCGGACACGATGCACGGAGTAATGCCGCTCACGGCCGAGGCGCCGCCCGACCGGCAGCGGCTGTTCCTCCGCTATTATACTGGGGTCCTGATCGACCTGGTTGTGCTGAACCTGTTCGCCGAATATTTTCCGGACAAGGTTCACGTCTCCAACTTCACGATCTCGTTGCTCGCAGCCGTGCTGCTTCAGTTCCTGCTCAAGCTGACGATCGCGATCGAGCACAAGGTCGCCGCCTGGTTCAAGGCGCGGCCCGGCGGCTTCATGGTCTTCCTGCGCTTCTTCACCGCCTGGCTGATCCTGTTCGGGTCCAAATTCGTGATCCTCGAGGCGATCTCCTTCGCGTTCGGGCACGACGTTCACTTCGCCGGCGTTCTGCACGGGATCGTGTGGCTGATCGTCGTGGTCGTCGTCATGCTCCTCGCCGAAGAGATCATGGTCCGGATCTACCGCCGGCTGGGCTGATCGCGTCGATCCGGGGCGTTTCTCGGCGATCGGACAGTAGCAACCGGGGAAAATTCCCGATGGTCAGCCGGCCGGCCAAGGCGCTCAATGCCAGTGAAGGCATGCGTCGTGCGACGCAGGTCTCGGGGCGCCGCTCCGCCGCCCACTCCTCGGCGCGGCGGCGCCCCACCGGAAATGGAGGCGCCTGTCATGCGCGACCATCCCAGGCCGTCGAGCCTCTTGGTCATGATCGCCGTCACCGCCGTCATCGCGGCCGCGGCGGTCGGCTCCACCAGCGCGGTTCGCGAGGGGTTCGGAGCGAGCGGCAGGCAGTCGGCTGCCTGTCCGCCCCGGGTGTCCGAGCGCCACTATGCGGTCAGCCTCGACCTTCGTTGCGCGCGCGGATCGGACCAGTCGGCCGACAGGCCGTCACGCAAGGCGCGCTCGTGACCTTCGTACAGGTTCAGGAGCACGCCCGCGTAGCCGGCGATATGGACCGTCTCGGTACTATGCCCGATTGCGATGGCTGCAGCGCGAAGCGACATTCGCCCTCAGGGCCGGATCGGAACAGGGGCAAATCATGATCGGTTCCGCGAGCCGCCCGGCCGAAGTCACGCGGGTAATGTTCGTCGACGACCATGCGGTGGTC
>DATDAU010000035.1:0-47163 GCA_036525215.1 Allosphingosinicella sp. | reverse complement strand
TGAACGGCGATCAGCTGCGCAAGATCAACCAGAACGGCATCCTGCCACTGATCATGGCCCACCTCTTCTCGCTGTCGATGATCCGCGAAGTGTTCGGCCGCCAGCTCGCCGCCGGCAAGGTCCCCGAGCAGGTCCTCCAGCCCCAGCCCGCCGACGCCTGAGTCGCGGACTTACGGAGAATCAAAGCTCTCCCCGTTCGCGGGGAGGGCTTTTTGACGCCCGGCGCCGGGGTCTTGAAACCCGAAAAACGCTTCCTATCTGGAGTTTAGCGCCGTCGTATCCCCCCTTTACGACGGCCTGTCGCGTCCCTTCGCAAGCGGGGGCGCACCTCCCTGAACCTGGGCCACTTCACAGCCGTGAAGTGGTCCTTTTTTTTTGGGTTACTCGGCCGCCAACGCTTCGTCACCGCTCAACAGGCGCGACTCGAGCGCATGGGCGACCGAGGCGATCAGCCGCGCCACGCCCTCGAAACCGGGACCGGGGGTGCGCAGATCCTCGTCCAGATAGAGCGACCGGTCGATCTCGATCTGCAAAGCGTGCACGCCGCGGCTCGGCTTGCCGTGGCGGCCGACGACATGGCCGCCCGCATAGGGAGCGTTGCAGGCGCTGCGAAAGCCCAGCGCACGCGCGGCCTCGAGCGCCGCGTCGAGAAGGTCCGGGCTGATCGTGGTCCCGTGCCGGTCGCCGAAGATGATCGTCGGCAACGGCGTTCCGCCGTGGTCGGGGCGCTGGCGCGGAGGCATCGAATGGCAATCGAGCAGGATCGCCTGGCCGAAGCGGATACGGGCATGGTCGAGCGCGGCTTCAATCGCACGATGATAGGGCTGGTGGATCCGTTCGATCCGGCGGACCAGCTCGGCGCGGGCTATCCGCTCGCGCCAGATCGGACCGGCGCCGGTGATCCGGGAGGGGATCAGGCCGATGCCGCCCCGGGTCCGCGCCGACTGGACCAGCCCGCCCGACGGGAAAGGTGGCGCAATCAGCGCCGGATCGATCTCGCGCTCGTCGCGGTTGAGGTCGATCTCGGCGCGGGGCGCGCGGGCGATGAAGGCGGTCGCCCCGCCGGCGGTCGCCCGCCAGACCAGGCGATCGACCAGCCGGTCCTCCAGCGTCTCCAATACCTGCTGGGAAAGACGCGAGGCCTTGAGCAGGTGCGGCGAATAGTCGCGGCCGGCATGGGGCACGGAAAGGACGACCGGCGAGGCCGGTCGTTCCGGTCCGATGCGGAAGAAAGGCGGGAGAGTCGGCTCGGTCATTCCTGGCCCCCAACTAGGCCCGGACTGGGACGGGTGCAATCGCGGCGCATCTGCCTGCTGGAAAATCCCGATTCCCTCGCGCATGAAGCGGGCGTACAGGAGCGAAGATGCTGAGGATCCTTCTCGCCGAAGACGACGAATCGATGCGGGTCTATCTGGCGCGCGCGCTGGAGAAGGTCGGATACCAGGTCGTCGCGGTCGATTGCGGCACTGCCGCCATCCCGCTGCTGGAGAGCGAACCCTTCGATCTCCTGCTCACCGATATCGTCATGCCGGAGATGGACGGCATCGAGCTGGCCCAGAAGGCGGCGACGATCGCGCCGGACATCAGGGTGATGTTCATCACCGGATTCGCCGCCGTGGCGCTGAAGGCAGGACGCAAGACGCCCGATGCCAAGGTCCTCTCCAAACCCTTCCACCTCCGCGACCTGGTCGCCGAAGTGGAGCGGATGTTCATGACGGAAGATCAGCACGGGCGGCTGTAGGGCTTCCGAGAAGCCCAACGGCCGCCCGTTGCCTGTTTGCCGCGCGCGCGACCTTGAAGTGGGTCTCTTAGGCCTACCGCGCGGAGTCCGAGGCCGGCCCGCTCCCCCACCCAACCCCCCGACATTGTATCCGGGTGGGTGGGTGGGAGGGGGAGCGGGCTGGTACAGACTCCGCGTACGAGCGCTGGGACCAGGTTACGATTTCGAGCGAGCGGCAAATGAAAACGCCCACGCGCAGGCGCATCCTCATCTCCAAACAACCCGGGTTGCGCCCAGACCAACCCCCCGCTACATGCCCCTCCGCGTGGGCGTGTAGCTCAGTGGTAGAGCACTGTGTTGACATCGCAGGGGTCGCAAGTTCAATCCTTGCCACGCCCACCATTTTCCTCCCCCTGGATCCTGGAAAGCCAGCCGCGCGATGAAGGTGCATCTGATCGCCGCCGCCAGGCCCAACTTCATGAAGGCTGCGCCGCTCTGGCACGCGCTGTCCCGCTCGGCGGAATTCGAGCCGGTGCTGATCCACACCGGCCAGCACTACGACCTCAACATGTCCGACCACATATTGGCGGACCTCGGCCTGCCCCAACCCGACCACCATCTCGGCGTCGGCTCGGGCAGCCACGCGGTGCAGACCGCAGGCGTGATGACCGCCTATGAGGCGATCGCCGCCGCCGACCGGCCGGACTGGCTCGTCGTGGTCGGCGACGTCAACTCCACCGTCGCCTGCGCCCTGGTCGGCGCCAAGCTCGGCATCCCGGTCGTCCATCTCGAGGCGGGCCTGCGCAGCCGCGACCGGACCATGCCCGAGGAATTGAATCGCCTGGTCACCGACGTCCTGTCCGACGTGCTGTGGACGCCGTCCGCCGACGCCGACGAGAATCTGCGCGCCGAGGGCATCGCCGAGGGACGGATCAGCCGGGTCGGCAACATCATGCTCGACAGTTTCGAGATGGTTCGGCCCCGAATCGAGGCCGCCGGCCTGCCGGCCGAACTGGGTCTCGAGGGCAAGCCCTATGGCGTCGTCACCCTTCACCGGCCCTCCAATGTCGACGATCCTGGGACGCTCGCCGCTTTGGTCGCCGCTCTGATCGCGGTGCAGGCCGAGCTTCCTTTGGTCTTCCCGGTCCATCCCCGCACCGCCGCCCAGCTCGACGCCACCGGCCTCGGGGCGGCGCTGGAGGCTGGCGGCGTCCGGCTGATGGCGCCGCTCTCCTACATCCCGTTCATGAGCCTGGTCCTCGGCGCGGCGGCGGCGATCACCGACAGCGGCGGCATCCAGGAGGAGACTACCTATCTCGGCATCCCGTGCCTGACACTGCGCGAGAATACCGAACGGCCGATCACGATCGAGCAGGGCACCAACCGCCTGGTCAGGGCAGAAACCCTGCTCTGCGCGCTCCGCGAGAGCCTGTCGTCCGAGCGGTCGCCGCTGCGGCCGGAACTTTGGGACGGCCACGTCGCCGGGCGCTGCGTCGCCGACCTGCTGGCCCGCTCTTCACGCCTCTAGTCCGGGTGGCGTCAGACGCTTCCCTTTGTCGGCGAATGCTCTCACTATCGCGGCGATGAGCGACTTTCCCGAACCCGCCTTCATGGCCGACGACGAGATCCGGATGTTCGCGGACTCTATCGGCCGCTTCCTCGACCGCAACGCGCCGCCCGAGCGGGTGGCGGGCTGGCGCGAGGCGGGACAAGTCGAGCGCGAATTCTGGCGCGAGGCGGGGGAGGCGGGCCTGCTCGGGGTCAGCGTCCCCGAGGCCTATGGCGGCCCGGGCGGCGACTTCCGCCACGACGTCGTCGTCGCCGAGACGATCATCCGAAAGGGGGTGGAGGGCTTCGCCGCCGGCCTGCACAACGTCATCATAACCCCCTATATCCAGGCCCACGGCACCGAGGGCCAGAAGCAGCGCTGGCTGCCGAAGCTCGCCAACGGGGAACGCGTCTCGGCGATCGCAATGAGCGAGCCCGGCGCCGGCTCGGACCTGCAGTCGGTGCGTACCACGGCGGTCCGCGACGGCAACGGCTACCGGATCAACGGCGCCAAGACCTTCATCTCCAATGGCCAGGTCGCCGACCTGATCGTCGTCGTCGCTAAGACCGACCCATCAGAAGGCGCCAAGGGCGTGTCGCTGCTGGTGGTCGAGCCCGACGAGGTCGAGGGTTTCCGCCGCGGCAGGAAGCTCGACAAGATCGGGCTCGATGCCCAGGACACGTCGGAATTGTTCTTCGACGACGTCTGGGTCCCCGCTGACAATTTGCTCGGCCTGGAAGAGGGCAAGGGCTTCTACCAGTTGATGGCCGAGCTGCCGCGCGAGCGCCTCTTGATCGCGATCGGCAGTGCCGTCGCGATGGAGCGGGCGATCGAAGAGACAATCGCCTACACCAAGGAACGTTCGGCCTTCGGCAAGAAGGTCATCGAATTCCAGAACAGCCAGTTCGTCCTCGCCGACTGCAAGGCCAAGGCGGTGGTCGCCCGGGTCTTCGTCAACGACTGTATCGAGCGGGTACTGAACGGCACGCTCGACGCCACCACCGCCTCGATCGCCAAATTGTGGGTGACCGAGGCCCATGGCGAGGTGGTCGACGCCTGCCTCCAGCTCCACGGCGGCTATGGCTATATCAACGATTATCCGATCGCGCGGATGTGGCGCGACGCCCGCGTCCAGCGCATCTACGGCGGATCGAGCGAGATCATGAAGCTGCTGATCGCCCGTTCGCTCTAAAGCATGATCCGGAAAAGTGGGACCGGTTTTCCGGCCAGATCATGCGGCAACAGGGGACAATGAGCCGGATCCGATGCTAGTATCGGGTCCGGCTCAATTGGGAGAATGAGAGTGGCCGAAGCCTATATCGTCGAAGCAGTTCGCACGGCGGGCGGCCGCCGCAATGGCCGGCTGGCCGGAATCCATCCCGTCGATCTCGCCGCGATCAGCCTCAACGCGATCGCCGACCGGTCGGGCATCGATCCGGCCGCGATCGACGACGTCGTCATGGGCTGCGTCATGCAGGCGGGCGAGCAGTCGCTCCACGTCGGCCGCAACGCGGTGCTGGCGTCGAAGCTGCCGCAAAGCGTGCCGGCGGTATCGATCGACCGTCAGTGCGGCTCCTCGCAGCAGGCGATCCAGTTCGCCGCCCAGGCGGTGATGTCGGGCACCCAGGACGTGATCATCGCCGCCGGGGTCGAGAGCATGAGCCGGGTGCCGATGGGCCTTTCGGTGGTGGCAGACAAGGGTTTCAATCCCAACCCGGCGAGCGTCACCGGCAAATATGGCGTGCCGATGTTCAGCCAGTTCATGGGCGCCGAGATGATCGCCAGAAAATACGGCTATGACCGCGCCCGGCTCGACGAATATGCCCTCGGCAGCCACCAGCGCGCCAAGGCGGCGACCGAGGCGGGCGCGTTCGAGGCCGAGATCGTGCCGGTCGAGGTGACGCTCCCCGATGGCGCCACCGAAATCCACAAGGTCGACGAGGGCATCCGCTTCGACGCCACGCTGGAGGGCATCGCCGCGGTCAAATTGCTGTCGGAGCAGGGCGTGATCAGCGCCGCCTCGGCCAGCCAGATCTGCGACGGCTCCTCGGCGGTGCTGATCGTCTCGGAGGCGGCGCTGAAGGCGCACGGCCTGACCCCGCTCGCCCGCATCCACAACCTCACGGTCACCGCCGGCGACCCGGTGATCATGCTGGAAGAGCCGCTGTTCGCCACCGACCGCGCCTTGGGCCGGGCCGGCATGGCGATCGGCGAGATCGACCTGTTCGAGGTCAACGAGGCCTTTGCCCCCGTGCCGCTCGCCTGGCTCGAACATACCGGCGCCGACCCGGATCGGCTCAACGTCCATGGCGGAGCGATCGCGCTCGGCCATCCGCTCGGCGCGTCGGGGACCAAGCTGATGGCGACCCTGGTCCACGCGCTGAAGCGCCATGGCAAGCGCTACGGCCTGCAGACGATGTGCGAAGGCGGCGGCGTCGCCAATGTGACGATCGTCGAGGCGCTTTGATTCCGTGGCGGGCCCGCTAACCGGCATCCGCATCCTCGAAATGGCCGGGATCGGGCCGGCGCCCTTTTGCGGGATGATGCTGGCCGATCATGGCGCCGACGTCATCCGGATCGAGCGGGAAGGGGGCTGGCGGCTGCCCGGCGACCCGCTGGAGCGGTCGCGCCGCTCGATCACGGTCGATCTCAAGCAGGAGGACGGGATCGAAGTTGTCCGGGCGCTGGCGCGAAGCTGCGACGGCCTGATCGAGGGCTATCGCCCCGGCGTGATGGAGCGGCTCGGCCTCGGTCCGGACCTGCTCCTCGCCGACAATCCACGGCTGGTCTACGGTCGGATGACCGGGTGGGGCCAGACCGGCCCGCTCAGCGCCGCCGCAGGCCACGACATCAATTACATCGCCCTCTCCGGTACGCTCCATGGCTGCGGCCGCGACGGCGGCCAGCCGAGCCCGCCGGTCAATTACCTCGGCGATTTCGGCGGCGGCGGGATGATGCTTGCCTTCGCCATGGTCAGCGCCCTGCTGGCAGTGCGCGGCGGCGGCAAAGGGCAGGTGATCGACTGCGCGATGACCGAGGGTTCGGCCCTGCTCGCCAGCCTGACCTGGGGACTCCACGCCGCCGGCCTGTGGGAAGACCGGCCGGGCGCCAACATCATCGACAGCGGCAGCCCTTATTACGACACCTATGAGACCGCCGACGGCAAATGGATCGCGATCGGATCGATCGAGCCTTTATTCTATTCCCTGCTTCGGGAAAAACTGGGCCTGGCGGACGATCCTGATTTCGACGCCCAGAACGACCGCTCCGCCTGGCCGGCGCGGAAGGAGAAGCTCCGCGCCCTGTTCGCCGCCCGGAGCCGCGACGAATGGTGCGCCCTGATGGAGGGCAGCGACGTCTGCTTCGCCCCGGTTCTCTCGCTCGCCGAGGCGTCCGGCCATCCGCACAATGCGGCGCGCGGCAGCTTCATCGCGGTCGACGGCGTCACCCAGCCCGCGCCCGCGCCGCGTTACTCGGAAACGGCGAACGGCCCGCCGCTGCCGCCGCGCGCCGACGCGAGGGCGCTGCTGGCGGAGGTCGGTTACGACGAGGATCGGATCGCCTCGCTGCGCGACGCGGGGATCGTCAGCTGAGCCGCGCGGCGTGCCAGCGCAGATGGTCCTCCATGAAGGTCGAGATGAAATAATATGAGTGGTCGTAGCCCGGCTGCATCCTGAGGGTGAGCGCGATGCCGGCCTCGCGGCACGCCGCCTCGAGCAATTCGGGGCGCAGCTGCTCGCCGAGGAAATTGTCCGCCGTCCCCTGGTCGACCAATATCTCGTCGACCCTCGCGCCGTCTTCGATCAGTGCGACAGTATCGTGGCGGCGCCAGGTGGCTCGGTTCTCGCCGAGATAGCGGCCAAGCGCCTTCTCGCCCCACGGCACTTGAGATGGCGCGACGATCGGCGAGAAGGCGGAGACGCTGCGATAGCCGCCGGGATTATTGAGCGCGATGGTGAGCGCGCCGTGGCCGCCCATCGAGTGGCCGCAGATCGCCTGCCGGCCCATGTCAGCCGGGAATTCCGCGGCGATCAGCGCCGGCAGCTCGTCGACGATGTAGGCGTACATTCTGAAATTGGCGTCGAACGGCGCCTCGGTCGCGTCGACGTAGAAGCCGGCGCCCTGGCCGAAATCATAGGCCTCGTCGTCGGGCACTTGCGGCCCGCGCGGGCTGGTGTCCGGGGCGACGAAGATCAGGCCGAGCTCGGCGCAGGCGCGGCGAAACTCGCCTTTCTCGGTGACGTTGGCGTGGGTGCAGGTGAGGCCGGAAAGATACCAAATCACCGGCACCTTCGCGCCGGACGCGGCCTGCGGCGGCACGAAGACCGAAAAGGACATGTCCGTGCCGGTCGCGGCGGAAGCGTGGCGGTAGACGCCCTGGAGGCCTTCGTAGGCCTTGACGGTGGAAAGGGTTTCGAGGGTCATCGGGCTTCCTCCAGCGCGGCGCCGGAGGAAGCCCGGCGGATCAACCGCGGAAGACGAACAGATAGAGCAGGATGATGATCGGGATCGGAATGCCGATCAGCCACAGCAAGATACCTTTTCCCATGACGCGTTCTCTTGGGGCCGAAGCGGCCCGTGCCGGCGGAGAACGATACGGCCACGAGACGGTTCCGAAGGGTCAGTAGAGCACGACGGAACGGATGCTTTCGCCGGCGTGCATCAGGTCGAACGCCTTGTTGATGTCCTCGAGGGGCATGGTGTGGGTGATCAGCGGATCGATCTCGATCTTGCCGTCCATATACCAGTCGACGATGCGTGGCACGTCGGTGCGTCCGCGGGCGCCGCCGAAGGCCGTGCCCTTCCAGGTCCGGCCGGTGATAAGCTGGAAGGGGCGGGTGGCGATCTCCTTGCCGCTTTCCGCGACGCCGATGACGACGCTCGTCCCCCAGCCGCGGCGCGCGGATTCGAGCGCCTGGCGCATGACGTCGGTATTGCCGGTGCAGTCGAACGTATAATCCGCGCCACCCTTGGTGATTTCGACTACCGCCTCGACCACCTTGTCCATGCCGACGTCGCGGGGGTTGATGAAGTCGGTCATGCCGAAGGCCTCGGCCATCGCCTTCTTGGCGGGATTGAGGTCGATGCCGACGATCTGCGCCGCGCCGGCCATGCGCGCGCCCTGGATGACGTTGAGGCCGATGCCGCCGAGGCCGAAGACGGCGACGCTGGCGCCGGGCTCGACGCCGGCCGTCCAGATCGCCGCGCCGATACCGGTGGTGACGCCGCAGCCGATGTAGCAGATCTTGTCGAACGGCGCGTCCTCGCGGACCTTGGCGAGCGCGATCTCGGGCATCACGGTGAAGTTGGAGAAGGTCGAGCAGCCCATATAATGGGCGATGGTCTCGCCATTGAGGCTGAACCGGCTGGTGCCGTCGGGCATCACGCCCTGGCCCTGGGTGGCGCGGACCGCGGTGCACAAATTGGTCTTGCGGCTGAGGCAGGACGGACATTGCCGGCATTCGGCGATGTAGAGCGGGATGACATGGTCGCCGACGGCGACCGAGGTCACGCCGGCGCCGATCTCGCGGACGATGCCGGCGCCCTCATGGCCCAGGATTGAGGGGAAAATGCCTTCCGAGTCCTTGCCCTCCAGCGTGTAGGCGTCGGTATGGCAGATGCCGGTCGCCATGATTTCGACCAGCACTTCGCCGGCCTTCGGCCCTTCCAGGTCGACCTCGTGAATCTCGAGCGGCGCATTGGGGGCGACAGCGACGGCGGCGCGGGTCTTCATGGAATTGCTCCCTGCTCTTAGGCTTCGGAAGGCGCCTTAGCTCAAGAGGAAGCGCCTGATCCAGTCGCCGACTCGCGCATTGTCGTTGGGCGCGTCCAGCGAGGCGATGGCGGCTTCCGGGTCGGGTACCCGGTCGTAGCGCGCCTCGATCAGCGCCTTGGCATATTCGGGCGCGAATTCGGGGTGGAACTGGAAGGAGATGGCCGGCCGGTCGCGCCAGGCGAGCCCGGCATAGGGCGTGAAGACCGACGAGGCGATGACGTCGGTGTTGGGCGGCTGGAGCACCACCTGGTCCTGGTGCGAGGCCGGCACAGAAACGGCATGGGCGCCGTCCATCCACGGCTCATGAGAGACGATCGGATAGGTATGCAGCCCCGCGCCCCAGCCCTTGGCCGATTTCTCGACATGGCCGCCCAGCGCCTCGGCCATGATCTGGTGGCCGAAGCAGATGCCGACCAGCTTGCGGCTCTTCGCCGCGCGCAGGAAGTCCGAAAGCTCGGCGATCCACGGCAGCTTGTCGTAGACACCCGCCGGCGAGCCGGTGACCAGATAGGCATCGAAGTCGGCCGGATCGAGCGGCAGCGCACCGGCCTCGACGTCGAAGCTTGAGACTTCGAAACCGTCGCCGAGCAGCTGGCGGAACATGTCCGGATAGCTGCCATGTGTCTCGGCAAGATCGCCGGGCGGTTTGCCGGTCTCAAGGATGGCCAGCTTCATTCTTTTCCTCGCGGACGGTCAGGCGGCCCACCTCAAGTTCGTCGACAACCAGCTTGCCGATCCGTCCGCGCCGCAGATGCAATGAGCCGATCACCAGCCGCCCGATTGCGATCGCGCCGACCGCCGCGGCGCCGACGGCGACCGCGCCAAGAGCCACCGTGCCGACGGCCCCGAAGGCAGCGGCGAAGCCGACTTTGCGCCTCACTTTGGTCTGAACGGCGAGCGGGGTCTCCTTCGACATCGCGACTCTCCTGAACCGGGATTCGATCCGCCTATAGCGCCAGGCGGCGATCCGCGCTGCTCCCACTATTTCCCCCGCCGCGCCCGCTGCGCCGCGATCCGAAGTCGAAGCGCGTTCAACCGGATGAAACCGGCGGCGTCGCGCTGGTCGTAGCCGCCCGTGCCTTCCTCGAAGGTGACCAGATCCTGGTCGTAGAGCGACTGCGGGCTTTCGCGGCCGATCACCGTGACATTGCCCTTGTAGAGCTTGACCCGGACGGTGCCGCACACATGCTCCTGGCTCCTGTCGATCAGCGCCTGGAGCATCTCGCGCTCGGGCGCGAACCAGAAGCCGTTGTAAATCAGCTCCGCATAGCGCGGCATGATCGAGTCCTTGAGGTGCATGGCGCCGGCGTCGAGCGTGATCGATTCGATGCCGCGATGGGCGGCGAGCAGGATCGTGCCGCCGGGCGTCTCGTAGACTCCGCGCGACTTCATGCCGACGAAGCGGTTCTCGACCAGGTCGAGCCGGCCGATGCCGTTGTCGTGGCCGAGCTCGTTCAACTTGGCGAGCAAGGTAGCCGGCGACATCGCCTCCCCGTCGATGGCGACGGGGTCACCGCTTTCGAAGGCGATCTCGATCACCGTCGCCTTGTCCGGGGCGTCCTCGGGCGAGATCGTCCGCTGGTGGACATATTCGGGCGCCTCGATCGCCGGATCCTCAAGCACCTTCCCCTCGGAGGAGGAATGGAGAAGGTTGGCGTCGACCGAGAAGGGCGCCTCGCCCCTCTTGTCCTTGCTGATCGGGATCTGGTGCTTCTCGGCGAAGTCGATCAGCGCCTCGCGGCTGGCGAACTCCCATTCCCGCCAGGGCGCGATCACCTTGATGTCGGGCTCAAGCGCATAATAGCCGAGCTCGAAGCGAACCTGGTCATTGCCCTTGCCGGTGGCGCCGTGACAGACGGCGTCGGCGCCGACCGCCCGCGCGATCTCGATCTGGCGCTTGGCGATCAGCGGCCGGGCGATCGAGGTGCCGAGCAGATACTGGCCCTCATAGACGGTGTTGGCGCGGAACATCGGGAAGACATAGTCGCGCACGAACTCCTCGCGCAGGTCGTCTATAAAGATGTTCTCGGGCTTGATGCCGAGCAGTTCGGCCTTGCGCCGCGCCGGCTCGACTTCCTCGCCCTGGCCGAGATCGGCGGTGAAGGTGACGACCTCCGCTCGATATTCGCTCTGCAGCCATTTGAGGATGATCGAGGTGTCGAGCCCGCCCGAATAAGCGAGGACAACCTTCTTGACCTGGTCTTTCATGCCTGACTCTCTTGTACCTGGCCCATCATCCGCTCGAAGCGGCTGAGCATGTTGCGTATCTGGATGCCGTCGCGGATGGCGACGAACATCGTGTCGTCGCCCGAGACGGTGCCGGCCACTTCCGGCAGCAGAGCGTGGTCGATCGCCGAGGCGACGAGATGGGCGGAGCCGGGCGGGGTCTTGATCACGATCATCCGGCCCACCGCCTCGACCGAGACCACCCATTCGCGCATGATCCGCTCGAGCCGGTCGGTGCTCCAGTCGGCGGCGCCGATCTGGTCGGGAAGCGCGTAGGAAAGGATTCCGCCACGCTTGACCTTGACCGCGCCCAATTGGTCGAGGTCGCGCGACACCGTCGCCTGGGTGACGGCGAAGCCAAGGGCCTTCAGCCGCGCGGTCACTTCCTCCTGGCTGGCGAGCCCGCCGCCTCGGATCAGATCGGCGAGCGAGCGCAATCGTCGGGTGCGGGTGTCGGTCATGGGGCCACCAGCCACGCCAAAGCGCCGCGCGCGGTGTGCATGCGGTTTTCCGCCTGCAGCCACACCCCGCTCTTTGGGCTTTCCATGACGGCGTCGGTCACTTCCTCGCCGCGCCGGGCGGGGAGGCAGTGGAGGAACCAGGCGTCGTCCGCCTTGGCCATCAAGGCCTCGTCGACCTGGTAGTCGGCGAAGGCGGCGAGACGGGTCTCGGTCTCGTCGTCCTGGCCCATCGACACCCAGACGTCGGTATAGACGATCTGCGCGTCCTTCACCGCCTCCACCGGGCCGGCGACCTGGCGCACGCCATAGGGCGCGTCCTTCAGCCGATAGCCTTCGGGGCTGGCGAGGGTGAGCTCGGCGCCGGTGAGGACGCAGGCCTGGGCGAGCGAACGGGCGACATTGTTGTCCGCGTCGCCGACATAGGCGATCCGCGCGCCTTCCAGTTTCCCCAGCAATTGCTTGACCGTGAGGAGGTCGGCCAGCGCCTGCAGCGGGTGGTCGGTGTCGGACAGCATGTTGAGCAAGGGCACGTCGGTCGCCGCCGCCATCAGCTCCAGCTGCTTGTGGTCCATCACCCGCGCGGCGATGACGCTGTGGTAGCAGGCCAGGGTGCGGGCGACGTCCTCGGCGCTTTCGCGGGTGCCGAGGCCGACCTCGTCCTTCTGGATATAGACCGGGTGGGCGCCCAGCTGCACCGCCGCCATCTCCATCGAATTGCGGGTCCGCGCGCTCGGCTTCTGGAAGACCAGAGCGACGCCCTTGCCGGCGAGCGGCCGCCCGAGATTGCCGCGCTCGGCAAGCGAAAGGATCTCGATCAGGCCGTCGCGGCCGAGCGCGTCGATGGTGAGAAGGTCGCTCATACGCTCGTCTCCCGGGTCACCATGGTGCCGATGCCCTGATCGGTCAGCACCTCGATCAGCAAGGCGTGCGGCACCCTTCCGTCGATGATGTGGGCCGAGCCGACGCCGCCGTCGACCGCGTCGGCGCAGGCGCGAAGCTTTGGGATCATGCCCGCACTCACACTTTCGTGCGCGATCCGGTCGCGCAGCTCGGCCGAGGTCAGCCGCTGGATCAGCGAGCTTTCGTTCTTCGGATCCTCGAGCAGGCCGGGCGCGGCGGTGAGATAGACGATCTTTTCCGCCTTCATCGCCACCGCGATCGCCATCGCCGCTTCGTCGGCGTTGATATTGTAGGGCTGACCCGAGGGATCGGCGCCGACCGTCGAGACGACGGGAGCCAGACCCTGGTCGAGCAGGCCGTGGAGCCGGCCGGCGCGGACCTCGGCGACGTCGCCGACAAAGCCCAGGGCCGGATCGCGCGGGCGGGTGATCAGCAGGCCGCCATCCTCGCCGGCGACCCCGACCGCCACCGGATCATCCTGCGTCTCGCGGTTGATGGTGGAAACCAGGTCGCGGTTGACGTCGCCGACCAGGACCATGCGCACGATCCGCAAGGTCTCCTCGTCGGTGACGCGAAGCCCGTCGCGGAATTCGGGTTCCTTGCCCATCTTCTTCATCAGTGCGTCCACCTGCGGGCCGCCGCCATGGACGAGAACGCAGCGCACCCCGACGCTCCGCAGCAGCAGCACGTCCTGGGCGAGGGCGCGGTCGAGATGCTTGTCGATCGCGGCGCCGCCAAGCTTCACGATCACCGTCTTGCCGGCGAAGCGCTGGATATAGGGCAGGGCCTCGACGAGGATCTGGGCGGTCAATGCGGGGCTGGCGCTGCTCATGACGTGACCGAATTTTCCTTGATATAGCCGGGGCCGAGATCGATCCCGATCATTTGAGCTGCACCGTTGCCGCTGCCGAGATCCACCTCGATCTCGATCCGCTCGTTCTTCATGTGCGCGGCGACCTTGGCCCGGTCGTGGTCGATCTCGATCCCGCCGCGCGACACGAAGGTTCCGCCATAGGCGACTGCGCTCTTCTCGGTATCGAAGGCGACTCCGGCCGAGCCGGCGGCGCCGAGCAGCCGGCCCCAATAGGGGTCCGAGCCGTACCAGGAGCATTTGACCAGATTGTTCTCGGCGATGTTGCGCGCCGCCGCCCGCGCCTCGGCGTCGTTGGCGGCGCCGGTGACGCGCAGCATCACCATCTTGGTCATGCCCTCGGCGTCCCGCGCCATCTGCAGGGTCAGATCTTCGCAGACCTTGTGGACCGCGTCGGCGAATTCGGCGAGGTCGGGTTTCCCGGCCCGGCCGTTGGCGAGCAGGATGACGCTGTCGTTGGTCGAGGTCGCGCCGTCGACGTTCAAGGTGTTGAACGTCCGGTCGGCGGCGTCCTTGAGGATGTGCTGCAGATCGTCGCGGCCTACGTCGGCGTCGGTGGTGAGATAGGCCAGCATGGTCGCCATATTGGGCGCGATCATGCCGCAGCCCTTGGCCATGCCGCCCAAGGTGAAGGTCGATCCCTTGACCACCGCTTCCTTGGCCACATGATCGGTGGTGAGGATGCCGCGGGCGGCGTCGTGGCCGCCGCCGGCCGACAATTTCTTCGCCAGCTTCGGCGTCGCCGCGAGAATTACGTCCATGGGGAGCGGCGTGCCGATGATCCCGGTCGAGGAGACCAGGACGTGAGCCTTGTCGATCCCCAGCGCGTCGGCCGCGGCCTGGCTCATCGCCTCGGCGCCGGCCATGCCCGCCGCGCCGGTGCCGGCATTGGCGTTGCCCGAATTGACGATCACCGCCGCCGCCTTGCCGCCGCTCGCCGCGAGGCGCGCGCGATCCAGCGTCACCGGCGGGGCGACGAACTTGTTCTGCGTGAACACGCCGACCGCGGTGACGGGCTTGCCGTCGTCGGTCGCGACCAGCGCCATGTCGAACTTGCGATGCTTGATCCCGGCATGGCAGCCGGCGGCGACGAAGCCGGGGGCGGCGGTCACGCTCACGGCCAGACTCCGACCCGGGCGAGGCCGGCGCCTTCGTCGAAGCCGAGCATCAGATTGGCGCACTGGATCATTTGTCCGGCGGCTCCTTTCACGAGATTGTCGAGGGCGGCGATGGCGAGCACCCGGCCGGTGCGCTCGTCATAGCGGGCGGTGAGGTGCACCGCGTTCGATCCCAAAGTCCATTTGGTCGAAGGGGAGCGTTCGGAAACATGGACGAACGGCTCGTCGGCATAGGCCTCGGCGAGCGCCGCCAGCGGATCGCATGGGCCTTTGGCCATGGCGGTGCAGGTGGCAAGAATGCCCCGGTTCATTGGCGCGAGGTGCGGCGTGAACAGGATCGAGCCGCCCAGCTCCATCTCCATCTCGGCGGTGTGGCGATGGTTCAAGAGGCCGTAGGCCGAGAAATTTTCGTCGACTGTGTTGAAGTGGGTGTTCTCCTTCGCCGCCTTGCCGGCGCCGCTGACGCCCGAGGCGGCGCTGACGTTGATCGTCGCCGGATCGATCAGGCCGAGCAAAGGCTTAAGCGCCAGGATCGCCGAGGTCGGATAGCAGCCGGCGGCGGCGACGGTGGTCGAGGCGGCGATCGCTTCGCGATGCAGCTCGGGAATGCCGTAGACGAAGCGGCCGAGCAGCTCCGGCGCCCGATGCGGCTCGTGATACCAGCGCTCATAGGTGGCGGCGTCGTTCAGCCGGAAGTCAGCGCCGAGATCGACGAACGGGATGCCCCGCGCGATCACCTCGGCTGCGATCGCCTGCGACTGGCCGTGGGGAAGGGCGGCGAAGACCAGCCCGATCCCGTCCAGCGCCTCGGCCGCGAACCGCTCCACCCGTGCCTCGGGATAGGCCGGTGCGAGATGCGGATGGACGTCGCCCAGCGCCGCCCCGGCCTGGCTGTCGCCGAACAGGCGGGCGGGGCGCAAGCCGTCATGGCCCGCGCAGAGCCGAAGCAGCTCCGCGCCGACGAAACCCGACGCACCAAGGATTGCGACATCGATCATGCGCGCTATATGCATAGGAATGCATAAATATGCAAGTGTCCATATTCGGTCGGGGAGACAATACCCCGGTGTGCGCCCGCCTACCTCCTGGGCACCGCAGCGCCCGCATAGGGATCCGGATTGGCCGCGGGCGGCGCCGGCGGCGGGAGGGCAGCGAAGGGGGAAGGCGGCGGCGAAGCGGCTTCCGCCTCTTCCCCGCCCGCGGCGCCCGACTGGATGCCGGCGACGATGGTGCGCGCGCCGAACAGGATGAAGCAGCCGAGGACGACAGTGAGGCCGTGGCGCACGTTGATCCGGCCGGCGAGCATCAGCAGGCCGATCGAGGCGATTGCAAGGGTGGCGATGATCGTGGCGACGGTGCCAAGCAGGGTCGCCTGCAGCCAGTTGACCGACGCAGCGATTACGCTCGCGCCGGGCGGGTCGGTGAGCGAGCCACCCGCCGGCGCGTAGCCGGCAAGGGTCAGATCGAACGGCGCGACGACGGCGGAGCCTTACGGGCTTTCGGGCTCGTCGTCATTGTCGGTCAGCTGGAGGATGCCGTAGACGATCGCGGCGATGACCAGCGCGCCGACCAGATAGACGCCGTAGCCGTTGCCCCGGTTCTCGAGGTTCGACGCATCCTGCACCGGCGCGCCGGCGCGCGCCATTCCAGGGGCGTTGGCGAGGCTGAGCGACTGCGCCGATTGCGCCGACGCGGCGCTGCTGGCCGTTACCAGGGACAAAGCGACGAACGCGGACAATTTCTTCGAAAACATGCCACCTCCCCAGGGGATAATGCCGATACGCGGCCCTCCCATGCCGCGTGGCGGCCGATTTGTCCAATCTTTCCATCGCCTCGAGCCGGCTGCACCGGACGAGTGACAGCGCCGGTCAGGCGAGCCGAGTCCGAGTCCATTCGGCGACCACTTCGGCCAGCACCTCCAGCGGCATGTCGCCGCCCTGCAGCACCGCGTCGTGGAAGCCCTTGAGGTCGAACCGTTCGCCGAGGCGGCCCCGCGCTTCCTCGCGAAGGCGGACGATCTCGTTATGGCCGATCTTGTAGCTGCACGCCTGGCCCGGCCAGACCACGTAGCGCTCGACCTCGCTGGTCGCCGAAATGATGTCGAGCCCGACCGTGTCGGTGAAGTAGCGGATAGACTGCTCGCGGCTCCAGCCCTTGGCGTGCATGCCGGTGTCCATGACGACCCGGGCGGCGCGATAGAGGAAGCTCTGCACCATGCCGATCCGGCCGACCGCATAATCCTCGTACATGCCGATCTCGTCGGCGAGCTGCTCGGCATAGAGTCCCCAGCCCTCGCCATAGGCCGGGATGCCGATATTGCGGTGGAGCATCGGGATGGACTGGTTTTCCAGAACCAGCGAGCCCTGCCAGAGATGGCCCGGCACCGCTTCGTGATGGGTGAGCGTGGGCAGCGACCATTTCGGCCAGATGCGGGTGTTGACCAGGTTGATATAGTAAGCGCCGGGCCGGGAGCCGTCGAGGCTGGGGCCCATTGCATAGCCGCGGGGCGCGCCGAGCTCGATCGTCTGCGGCACCCGGCGCACCTCCATCGGCGAGCGCGGGATGGTGGCGAAGGCCTGGGGCATGCGACCGCGAAGCGTCGCCATATATTGGGTGATCCAGGCCAGCATCTCGGTCCGGCCGGCGTCTGTATTGGGATAGAGATGGCGGTCGAGCCTGCCGAGCTCGGCGACGCGGGCGCCGACGCTGCCTTGGGTCAGGCCTTCGCGGCGCAGCAGCGGTTCGGCCTGGGCGCTCAGTTCGGCGATCTGCCTGAGGCCGATGTCGTGTGCCTGGTCCGGAGTCAAAGTGGTACTGGTGTGGAAGCGGAGGCACATCCGGTAGAAATTCTCGCCGTCGGGGAGACGGCCCGCGGCCGGGCTGGTGCCGGCGCCGCGGCGCAGCTCGGTAAGCAAGGCGATCTGGCGGTCGAGCGCGGAGGCGATCCGGCCGTCGACGATCGCCGCCGCTTGGGTGCCCCAGTCGCCGGCGATATTCTTCTCGGCCGCGCGACGGACCAGCGAGCGGACCAGCCCCGCCTCCTGGCCGTGCTCGGCCCTGAGGCTGTTCGTCTGGGTCAGCGCCTTGTCGATGATGAAACCGGGCGGGACGACACCCAGGGCGGCGTCGGCGCGGGCCTGGTCGACCTCCAGATTGATGTTGCCGGCGAAGGCTTCGAGCCGGGCGATATAGGCATCGCAATCCTCGCGCGTTTCGATCTTGTGCTGGCTGTCGAGGAAATCGGGGATGCCCTGATAGGAGCCGGTCAGCTGCGAGATGACATAGGGGATCGGATAGCCGTCGAACCGGCCATAGGGGATGGCGGAGACGTCGGAGACGCGCTCGCCGACCCACAGGGCGGTGTCGAGCCAGGCCTTCTCGCGGCCGGCCAGAGCGGAGCGGTCGATCGCCCGCAATTGCGGCAGATGCTCGACCAGGACGCGGTTGCTCCCGGTCTTGCCGGCAGGCCCGGAATCGCTGAGCCGGCGCTTGAGGTAGGCGAGTTCACCGGTATCGAGGCCGAGCCCGGTGGCGCTTTCGGGCGAGACCCGCAGCATGCCCTGGAAGATGCTGTCGTAAAGCGCGCGGGCCCTCGCGGTCTCGGACTGGGGAACGACAGTGGCGCAGCCGCTGAGCGTGAAAGCGCCGGCGGCGGCGGAGCTGAGCAGGAAGTCGCGGCGGCTGAGCATGGCAATATTCTCCGTTCGTTCGAGCCCGCGGGAACGCATAGCCGATCCGCCTGGCGCGCCAACGAAAATCGAGATGGTCCTGCAGCCTTGTTGCAAAGCTGCCACAGGACTGTGGTCATCTTGCGTCAACAGGGGCGGCGCGGCTGTACGCCATCACCCGGCGGCGTTATTCTGCATGTGAAACAAAAAGGGGGATGTAATGTCACTTTCTCGCAGGATTTCGCTTCGCCGGACCGCGTCTCTGGCCGCCGTTTCGCTCCTTGCTCTCGGCATCGCGACCCCCGCCATGGCGCAGGACACGCCGCCGCCCGCGGTCACCGCCGTCGACGAGCCGGACGAGAACACCATCGTCGTCACAGCCACCAAGCGCGAGACCTCTCTGTTCGAGGTGCCCTTCTCGATCAACGCCCAGACCGAGGCGATGATCGAGCGCTCGGGCGCCAACACGATCGAGGATCTGTCGCGCAATGTCGCCGGCCTCACCATCCAGAATCTCGGGCCGGGCCAGAGCCAGGTCTCGGTGCGCGGCGTTTCGGCCGGTCAGATCGTCCGCGACCAGCCAGGCGTGAAGGAGCAGGTCGGCGTCTATCTCGACGAATCGGTCATCTCGCTGTCGCTGTTCACGCCCGATATCGACCTGTTCGATCTCAACCGCATGGAGACATTGCGCGGCCCGCAGGGCACATTGTTCGGCTCGGGGTCGGTCGGCGGCACGATCCGCTACATCACCAACCAGCCGCGCATGAACCGGATGGAAGGCTCGATTGAGGGCAATCTCAACCTGCTCGCCGGCGGCGACGTGGGCGGCCACCTCAAGGGCATGGTCAACGTGCCCCTTACCGACGGCGTCGCGATGCGCGCGGTCGGCTATTATACCCAATATGGGGGCTTCGTTGACGCGCTTCGCGAGGGCGGCGGCGTCGACGAGAACGTCAATGACGGCCACCGCGCCGGTGGCCGCATCGCCCTCGCGCTCGAGCCCGGTCCCAATATCCGGATCACGCCGCGCATCCTCTATCAGGAAATCCGCGCCAACGGCTTCAACCGCCAGGAGGTGTTCAACCTCTTCGCCAATCCGTTCACCAACCCCGCGGCGGTGAACGGCCGACCCCAGGTGACCTTCGACGAGCGTCAGCAATATCTCCTGCTCCGCGAAGCCTTCGCAGACGATACCTTCCTCGCCGATCTGACCGTCCAGGTCGGGCTCAGCGACCTCATCCAGCTGACCTCGGTGTCGAGCTACATCAACCGCGAAATCACGGTCAGCCGCGATGCCAGCGCGCTGACCGGGTCGGTTTCGGTCGATCTCGGCTATCCCAATGCGGCGGTGTCGCTGCCGTCCAACCTGGTCGACACCACCGACCTCGATTCGTTCAACCAGGAAGTGCGGCTCAGCTCCACCTCCGATGGGCCGGTCAACTGGGTGTTCGGCGCCTTCTATTCGCGGACCGACCGCTTCTACCGCCAGCGCCTGCCCACCCCGGGTTATGACGCCTTCACCGATGTCCGCTTCGGTGCCGGCACGTCGGTGGCGGTAGCCAACGGCTTCCCGCTGAATTCGCCGTACAATTCGGACCTGCCCTACGACATTCGCCAGTTCGCTCTGTTCGGCGAAGCCAGCTTCGACTTCACGCCCGAATTCACCATCACCGGCGGCGGCCGTTATTACGACTTCTCGGAACGGCGCAGCTTCAAGTCGGGCGGCCTGTTCTCGAACGGCGACAACCGCACCGACGAGACCAGCTCGAGCGGCTTCAGCCCGCGCGTGATCGCGACCTATGAAGTGACCGACAATATCCGGGTCAACGCCCAGATGTCGAAGGGCTTCCGGCTCGGCGGCGTCAACGATCCGCTCAACCTTCCGCTCTGCTCTACGCAGGACCGGGCGATCTTCGGCGGCTTCCAGGATTATGACGACGAGAATTTGTGGAACTATGAACTCGGCATTCGCGGCCAGGGCCATGGCTTCACCTTCGCGGCGGCGGGCTTCTACACCGACATCAACAATCTGCAGGTGACGCTCGACGCCGGCTCCTGCTCGTCGCGCATCGTCTTCAACGTGCCCGACGCCCACACTCAGGGCCTCGAGTTCGAGCTGACGGCGCGGCCTGTCGAGGGCCTGGACCTGTCGATCAACGGCTCGATCCTCGAATCGAAGTTCGACTCGACCGTGGTCGACGGCACCGGCGCGGTGATCGGGGGCATCCGCGACGGTAATCGCCTGCCGAGCGTGCCGAACTTCCAGATCTCGGCCAGCGCCAGCTACTCCTTCCCGGTCGCGGACGGGGCGGAAGCCTTCGTCGGCGCTTCCTTCCAGCATGTCGGCAGCCGCTATACCCAGCCGAGCGATCAGGAGAACAACCCGCGGGCCTTCGTCTCCGGCCTGCCTTATGGTGGGGCGACCGGCACGGCGTCGACGATCGTCGATCTGAGATTGCCGTCCTACGATTACGTCAATCTCAGCGCCGGCGTGGATTGGGACAACGGCTTCAGCGCGATGCTCTACGTCACCAACCTGTTCGACGAAAATGCCCTACTGTCGTTCGATCGCGAACGCGGCGGCCGGGCGCGGCTGGGCTTCAACATCGGCCAGCCCCGCCAGATCGGCATCACGCTGCGCAAGCGCTTCGGCAACTAGGGCGCGTGACCAGGGTGAGCCGCCGCTCCCTGCTCCTCGGCGGAGCGGGCGCGGCGGCCACCGCAGCCATGCCGAAAGGGCTTCGCGCCCAGTCCGCCCGCAATCAGGGTTGGGACGCCGTGGTGGTCGGCGCCGGCGTGTTCGGCGCGTGGACCGCGACGCGCCTCCGGCGCGCCGGCAAGAAGGTGCTGCTGCTCGACGCCTGGGGCCCGGCCCATGCCCGCGCCTCGTCGGGCGGTGAATCGCGGATCACCCGCGGGGCCTATGGCGCCGATCAGGTCTACACCAGGATGGCCTACGACTCGCTGGCCGAATGGCGGGCTTTGTCGGCGCGGGCGGGCCTTCCCATCTTCCACCAGCTCGGAATTCTCTTCTTCTTCCCGACCCGCGAAGCCTATCTCGACGAGACGATGCGGGTGCACCGCGCGCTCGGCCTGCCGACCGAGCTGCTCGAAAACGCGGCGCTCCGTGCGCGCTTTCCGCAGATGAATTTCGACGGAATCGCCGCCGGCGTTTACGAGCCCGGCTTCGGCGCCCTGATGGCGCGCCGCGCGGTCCAGACCCTGGTCGCGGAGTTCGAAGCGGGCGGCGGAAGCTATCGCCAGGCGCAGGTGCGCGCCCCTTCGGGCACGGGGGCGACCTTGGCCAATATCGTGACCGAGGAAGGCGACACGATCTCGGCCGATCGTTTCGTCTTCGCCTGCGGGCCCTGGCTCGGCCGGGTCTTCCCCGCTTTGCTCTCCCCGCGCATCTTCCCCACCCGGCAGGAGGTCTTCTTCTTCGCGCCGGCGCCCGGCGACCGCCGTTTCGAACCCGGCCGGCTCCCCGGCTGGGCCGATTTCAACAATGGCGACATCTATTATGGCTTTCCCGATCTCGAAGGCCGCGGCTTCAAGATCGCCCATGACGCCCACGGGCCGGCCATGGATCCGGATACCGGCGATCGTACGCCGAGCGCCGCCGAGCTCGCCGACGTCCGCGCCTTCATGGCGCGCCGTTTTCCCGGCATGGCCGGCCGTCCATTGAGCGAATCCCGCGTCTGCCAATATGAGAACAGCTCGAACGGTGATTTCCTGATCGACCGCCACCCCGATTTCGAGAACGTTACCCTGGTCGGCGCCGGCTCCGGCCACGGCTTCAAGCATGGCCCCGCGGTCGGCGCCTACGCCGCCGAGCTTGCGCTGGGCACGCTAGCCGCGCCCGAACCCCGCTTCTCCCTCGCCACCAAGGCCGAGAACCAGGCCCGGGCGGTGCACTGAAAATCCTCCTCTGCAAATGCAGGGGAGAATCTGAGTGCCTAAGGCTCGTTGCGGTGGACGCGGCCGCGGGCCATGACGAAGCGCATGTTCCGCAGCAGGCCGACGTCGCTGAGCGGGTCGCCGCGCACCGCGACGATATCGGCGGACTTGCCGGGCTCGATCGTGCCGGCCTCGGCCGACAGGCCAAGCAGGTCGGCGGCATTGACCGTCGCCGCCTCGATCGCGGTCATCGGCGTCATGCCATGGCGGACCATCAACTCGAATTCGTCGGCGTTGCGGCCGTGCAGCGACACGCCGGCATCGGTGCCGAAGGCGATCCGCACCCCGGCGGGGACGGCCCGGCGCAGCGACTGCCCGGTGACCTGGATCCGCCATTCGATCTTCCGCCGCACCTCGCCGGAATAGGCGCCGGGATTGGTGCGCAGCCGCTCGATATAGCCGTTCACGGTGGACAAGGTGGGCACGTAATAAGCGCGCGACTGGCGGAATAGACGCAGGCTCTCGTCGTCGAGCAAGGTGCCGTGCTCGATCGAATCCGCGCCGAGCCTCAAGGCCAGGTTGATTCCGTCGGCGCCGTGGGCGTGGACGGCGACGCGCCGGCCGTAGAGGTGCGCGGTCTCGATCAGCGCCCGCGCTTCATCCTCGAACATCTGCGCGCCGAGGCCGAGGCCGATGCGGCTGTTCACGCCGGCCGTAGTGGCGATCTTGATGACGTCCACGCCACGCGCGATCTGGCGGCGTACGGCCTGACGACACGCATCCGCGCCGTCGCAGGTCGACCCGCCCGCCCGCAATTCGTCGTGCAGTTCGTCGCGCACCCCGAGGGTCGGATCCATGTGACCGGTCGTCGCCGAAATGGCCGTGCCGGCGTCGATGATGCGCGGCCCAATTGCCCATCCGCGGCCGATGGCGTCGCGAAGGCCGAGCGTGATCCCGTCGTCGGAACCGAGATTGCGTACCGTGGTGAAACCCGCGTCCAGCGTCTTGCGCGCATTCCATGCCGCTTCGTAGGACCTGAGCGCGACGCTGTCGGTAAAGCCGGACATGAAGCCTTCATTGCCGGCCCGGTCGCTGGTCAGGTGGACGTGGCTGTCGATCAGCCCCGGCAGCACGAAAGAATCGCGCAGGTCGACGACACGCGCGCCGGCGGGCGGTTCGACAAAGCCGTCCGCCACCCGCTCGATCCGGCCGTCGCGGACCACAATGCTGACATTGCGGCGCGGCGGTCGTCCAGGGCGGTCGAGCAGGGTCCCGGCATGGATGACCGTGACGCCCGGCTCGCCGGGCAGCGCCTGGACGGTCGTGGATGGCGGAGGCGGGATAGGGGCCTCCTGGGCGGCCAGGGGAAGGGCGGCGAGGCCACAGGCCAGCAGCGAGCAGAAAGACGGAAATGCGCGCATGGCGGCGACCCCTTGTTGAACAGGACCGGACGATAGCCGATCCGCGCCGCGCGCCAATCCCTTACCGCCGCCGGTCCGGCGATTGCTCGCGGACCGCGCGGAATTCCGACGTGGGGCGCCATTGCGGCCATTCGCGCGAATTGGCGAGGCCAAAGCCGATCCGGTAGGCGAGTGCGGTGTCCTGCGCCGCACCGCGCAAATCCCAGTCGGCGCGCCATTCGTCGCAGGTCTGGTGGTAGCAATTACTGGTGTAATTGGTGACCCAGGCGTCGCCCGCGGCGCGTCCGCCGCTGACCAGGTCGGCGCCGCCGCCAAGCGCCATCAACAGCAGAACTGGCACGCCGCGCTTGGCCAGGGGAAAATGGTCGGCGCGGTAGAAGAGCCCGCGCTCGGGATGGCTGTCGGGCGTGATCGTTCGCCCTTGGCCGCCGGCGACCGCGGCCATCCTGTCCTCGAGGTCCGACTGGCCCTTGCCGATCAGGATCACATCGCGCGCGGGGCCGGCGGTCTGCGGCGTGTCGATGGTGAGGTTCGCCACCATCGTCTCGGCCGGGTAGAGCGGGTTGGCCGCGAAATATTCGGACCCGAGCAGGCCGCGCTCCTCGCCGGTGAAGGCGGCGAAGACCAGGGTCCTGGCGGGCCGCGGCCCGGCGGCGAAATTGCGGGCGATCTCCATCACCCCGGCGAGCCCGAGCGCGTCGTCGGCGGCGCCGTTGCGGATCGTGTCGCCGCGGGCGTCGGGCGCGCCGGTGCCGTAGGCGTCCCAATGGCCGGAGAACAGGATCGTCTCGTTCGGGTGGGTCCGGCCGGTCAGCCGGCCGATGACGTTGCGGCTCTCGACCCGCTCGACCCGGACCGGCAGGTCGGCGGAAAGGGCAGCGCCGAGATCGATCGGGCGGAAGCCCGCGACCCGCGCCCGGCGCTTCACTTCCTCGAAGTCGAGCCCTGCGCGGCGGAACAGGTCGGCCGCTACGGCGCGCTGGATCCAGCCCTGGAGCGGCACCGGCTGTCGCACACCCGGCGCCAGGACGATGTTATAGGCCTCGCCGCCCGGCGCCTGGACCGTGTTCCAGCCATAGCCGGCGCCCTCGGTCTCGTGGATCACCAGGGCGCCGATCGCGCCTCGCCGCGCCGCTTCCTCGAACTTGTAGGTCCAGCGGCCGTAATAGGTCATCGCCCGGCCGCCGAAGCGGCCGGCGATCGCATCGCCAGGGGCGGCCTCGAAATCGGGATCGTTGACCAGGAAGATTGCGACCTTGCCGCTAAGATCGACGTCCCCGAAATCATCCCAGCCCCGCTCGGGCGCGGTGACGCCGTAGCCGACGAAGACCATCGGCGCGTTGGCGATGGCAACGCGGTCGGCGCCGCGCACGGTCGAGACATAGAGGTCGGCGGGCGAGTTCAGAGTCAGGATCGCGCCATGGCTGCGGACGGTGAACGCGGCCGACGCCGGCACATGGGTGCGGATCAGCGGCACGCGCTGGGTCCAACCGCCGTTCTCGCCGCCCGGCTCGAGGCCGAGGGCGCGGAAGCGTTCGGTCAGGAAATCGATGGTCCGGGTCTCGCCCTCGGTCCCCGGCGCGCGGCCCTGGAATTCGTCCGAGGCAAGGGCGCGGGTCACTTCGGACAGGCGCTCGGGGTCGATCGGCACCCAGGAAGCGGGTGAGGCGGAATCCGGTGTCTGGGCCCAGGCCCCGCTCGCCAGAACGGCAAGGGTCAGGGCCACGGCCATCGAAAATCTGCGCATCGTCCTGCTCCCTGGTTCCGGCGGCCCCTTTTGGCCGAATCCGCCTCTCCGGCAAGGGGGGCAAATTGACTTGGGTTCGACGAATGTTAGACCTCGCGCACCCGCTGTCCGCAGATGAAAGCTCCCGCCCCATGCGCCTTCTCGCCGCCTTCCTTCTCCTGTCGCTCGCCACCGCCTCCTCCGCCCAGACCGGCGCGATCCCGAGCCCTACCTATCCTGCGACCGCGCGCGGCGACGTCGCCGAGGAGCAGTTCGGCGAGCGCGTCGCCGATCCCTATCGCTGGCTGGAGAACGACGTTCGGCGCGACAATGAGGTCCGCGCCTGGGTGACCGCGCAAAACGAGGTCACCAACCGCTACCTTTCCGCTCTGCCCGGCCGCGCCGCCTTTCGCGCGCGGATGACCCAGATCTACGATTTCGAGCGGTTCGGCACGCCGCGCCAGCGTGGCGGCCATTATTTCTACACCCGCAACAACGGCCTGCAAAACCAGGCCGTGCTCTACGTCCGCGACGGCCTGACGGGTACGCCCCGGGTGCTGATCGACCCCAATACATGGTCGCAGGACGGCGCCACCGCGCTCGCCGAATGGACGCCGTCGCACGACGGCAGCCGTCTGCTCTATTCGATCCAGGACGGAGGCACCGACTGGAGGACCGTGCGCGTGCTCGACGTCGCCACCGGCCAGGTCATGGCGGACGAAGTGCGCTGGGTGAAATTCTCCAACCTCGATTGGGCGAAGGACGGATCGGGCTTCTATTATTCGCGCTTCCCCGAACCCGGCGAGCATGCCTTCCAGCAGCTGAACCAGAATCAGACGATCTATTTCCACCGGCTCGGCACGGCGCAGAGCGCGGACCGGCTGATCTTCGCCACCCCCGATCATCCCGGCTACAACAACAATGGCGAGGTTTCGGAGGACGGCCGCTGGCTGATCGTCAGCTCGTCGGAGGGCACCGACGCCCGCTACGAGATCAGCCTGATCGACCTCAGCCGCCCGGACGCGGCGCCGCGGCGGCTGGTCGCCGGCCTCGAAAACGACTGGGCCTATCTCGGCAATCAGGGGAACGTCTTCTTCTGGCGGACCAACAACGGCGCGCCGCGCCGGCGGATCGTCGCCACCGACATTTCGCGGCCCCAGCTCACCATTCGCGAGATCGTGCCCCAGGACGCGGCGACCCTGGAAGGCGCGTCGATCGTCGGTCGCCAGCTGATCGCCCAATATCTGGTCGACGCCAAAAGCGAGGTGCGCACCTTCGCCCTCGACGGCGCCCGCACCGGCACCATCGCCTTGCCCGGCATCGGCAGCGTCGCCGGCTTTCAGGGCGACCAGAGCAGCAACGAGACCTTCTATTCCTTCGCCAGCTACAACCGCCCTGGCGCCATCTTCCGCTATGACAGCGCTACCGGCCGGACTTCGACCTTCGCCGAGCCGCGCCTGCAGTTCGATCCGGCGAACTACGTCGTCCGCCAGGTCTTCTACCGTTCCAAGGACGGCACCCGCATCCCGATGTTCCTGATGCACCGGCGCGGGCTCGATGCCTCGCGTCCCCAGCCGACCCTGCTTTACGGCTATGGCGGGTTCGACAATTCATCGACCCCGGCCTTCCAGCCGCGCTGGATGACCTGGGTGGACATGGGCGGCGTGCTGGCCGTCGCCAACATTCGCGGCGGCGGTGAATATGGCGAGGCCTGGCACGACGCCGGCCGTCGGGCGAACAAGCAGAACGTGTTCGACGATTTCATCGCCGCCGCTGAATATCTCAACGCCGAGCACATCTCGTCCCGCCAGACCCTGGCGATCGAGGGCCGCTCGAACGGCGGCCTGCTGGTCGGCGCAGTGGTCAACCAAAGGCCGGACCTGTTTGCCGCGGCCCTGCCCGGAGTCGGCGTGATGGACATGCTTCGCTTCGACCGCTTCACCGCCGGGCGCTATTGGGTCGACGATTACGGCTATCCCGATCGCGAGGCGGATTTCCGCATCCTCAGGGCCTATTCGCCCTATCACAACATCCGCGCCGGCGTTCATTACCCGCCGGTGCTGGCAACCACCGCCGACACCGACGACCGGGTCGTTCCCGGCCACAGCTTCAAATATATCTCGGCCATGCAGCACGCCGACCCGAACGGCGCGCCGCACCTGATCCGCATCGAGACCCGTGCCGGCCACGGCTCGGGCAAGCCGACCGACAAGCAGATCGAGGAATTCTCCGACATGTACGCCTTCATCGCCCATTTCACCGGCATGAATGTGCCGGCGGCGCCGGCGGTCTCGGCAGCGCCCGCCCGCGGAGCGGAATAGTGTCGGCCAAGAAATAATTGCCAGCTTCCAGCCTTTTAGCCGAGTCGTTCATCTGGGGCTCATGTTCGAAAGCGGAAGCTCTCGGCTGTCGTTCCTTGTCCAGTTCGTCTGTTGAGGAGCCCCGTAATATGCTGAGCAAGTTCGTCATCGGCGTCGCGGCAACCGCCGCCTTCCTCACCGTCCTTCCCTCCATCGCAGAAGCACAGCGACATCGCGGCGGTGGCGGCTATGGCCGCGGCGGCGGCGGCGGTGGTTATGGCGGCGGTTATCGAGGCGGCTATGGCGGGCGTCACTATGGCGGCGGCGGCTATTATCGTGGCGGCTACGGGCGCGGTTATCGGGGCGGTTATTATCGGGGTTACGGCTACGGCTATGCCTACCCGGCCTATTACGGCGCTTATTATGGCGCCTATTATCCACCGGCTTATTACGGCGGCTATTACCCGCCTTATTACGGAGGCTATTATCCGCCGCCTTATTATCGCGGCGGCTATTACCAGCCCTATTATGGCGGTTATCATTGTGATGGCGCGGTCGGTGCAGTGGTCGGCGGCACCGCCGGCGCGGTGATCGGCGGCGCGATCGGAGCGAACGGCCATCACAATGGCGGCTACCGTGGCGGCTATCACCATGGCGGCGACGCCGCGGCCGGCGCGATCATCGGTGGCGCGATCGGCGCCCTGGTCGGCCACGAAGCGACCCGCTGCTGAATGCGCGTCGAGCCCCGGCCTCGGCCGGGGCTCGGTCAGCCTTCGACTGTCCGCGCCAGCCCTTCCAGGATCATTGTCCAGCCCTGACGGGTGCGGTCCTCATAGTCCGCCCACACGCCTTCGTGGGTCAGTGTCATTCGCGATCCGTCGCCGTCCGGCACGATGGCGACGGTGATGCGCGTCCGTTCCGCGCTGAAGTTGGTCCAGAAGTCGAAGGCGAGCCGGCGCGGCCGGTCGATCTCGACATATTCGCCATAATGCTCGGCTAGGTCCGTCCCGCGCCGTTCCTCGATCCGGAACCTTCCGCCGACTCGCGGCTCGATCTCGACCCGCTCCATCACCCCGTCCGGCGTCGCGAACAGCCAGTGCCGGACGCTTTCCGGGTCGAGCCACGCATCGAACAGGACCTCCGTCGCGGCATCGTAACGGCGCGTAATCTCGACCACCGCCGTGTCCGTGGTCATGCCAGCACCGGGTCGACGTGTCCCCCGGACACGGCTGGACCGCGCGGGGCGCGGTCCACCCTGTGCTGCTCCCTGATCGCCTCGCGCCGTGCGAGTTCGGCTTCGGTCGCCTCGGGCAATTGGAAGGACCCGGTCCGCACCGCGCCGTCGGGCAGATAGGTGGCCATGACGACCCCCGTAGACGAGGTCCTGCTTGAGCTCAGCTTCAGCGCGCCGGGAATCGTGCCCTCGCCGAACAGCTTCTTGCCGGCGCCGAGCAACAGCGGGAAGATCAGCAGCCGAAATTCGTCGACCAGGCCGTGTTCGAGCAGGGTCTGGATGAGGACGGTGCTGCCCTGGACGATCAGGGTCGGCCCGTCCCCTTCCTTGAGCCGCGCGATCTCGGCCGGGACATCGCCGCTGATCGCCACCGAATTCTGCCAAGCGAGCGGTCTTGGCGACGAGGTGGCCACGAACTTGGTCGCCTTGTTGAACTGGCTCGCGATCGGCTCCTCGTCGGAATAGGGCCAGTGCGCCGCGAAAATCTCATAGGTCTTGCGCCCCAGGAGCAGATCATAGGGCTCGGTGAACAGGGCGCCCATCGCCTCGCCCATCGCCTGGTCCCAGGGAACGGCGACCCAGCCGCCATGGTTGAAGCCGCCGGTCGGATCCTCCTCCGGACCCCCCGGCGCCTGCATCACGCCGTCCAGGCTGACGAAGGCTCCGACGATGATCTTGCGCATGGCGATCTCCTCTCGCGCTATTCGCGGGCGTCAGGCGTTGGCGGCGAGCCCCGCCGCGAAGGCGCCGAGCTGGTCGGCGCACGTGCCCCAGCCCTCGTGGAAGCCCATCTTCGCGTGCGTCTCGCTGTCCGCCGCGTTGCGATGCAGGGCCACCGCCTTGTAACGCGTCCTGCCGTCGGCGGTTTCCTCGAAAGTGATGATGGCGGTGAACGGAAAGCCGCCGCAGCCGCTGGGGTCGAACTCGTTCGGCCGGTAATTCTCGCCGAGCGCGCTGGTCCACACCACCTTCTCGCCCGGGACCACTTCCAGGAAGCAGCCGGTGCCTTTGAAATCGAAGCCGTCGGGGCCTGTCATCCGCGTGTAGAATTTGCCCCCGGGGCGCAGATCCATCTCGCATTCGGGCGTCTCATAGGGCTTTGGCGCCCACCAGTGTTTCAGATGCTCGGGCGTGGACCACGCCTCCCACACCAGGTCTCGCGGCGCGTCGAGAACGCGCTCCAGGACCAGATCGTTTCCTTCAGCCATTGTCCTTCTCCTTCGATTTCATGGTCTCGAGACAGTCTTCCAGCCGGTCGAGCCGGCCCTCCCAAAGCGCGCGCTGTTCGGCGATCCAGCCCTCGGCGCCGGCCAGCGCCTTCGGCTCGATCCGGCAGGTCCGCACCCGGCCCTTCTTCTCCGAGCGGACCAGGCCGCTGGCTTCCAGCACCTGGAGGTGCTGCATCACCGCCGGCAGGCTGATCGCGAACGGCCGGGCGAGGTCGCTGACCGAGGCCGGCGCGCGGCTCAAACGGGCGAGCATGCCGCGCCTGGTCGGATCGGCGAGCGCTTGGAAGGCGAGGTCGAGG
The DNA here is from genome assembly GCA_036525215.1 of Allosphingosinicella sp. Lineage (GTDB taxonomy): Bacteria > Pseudomonadota > Alphaproteobacteria > Sphingomonadales > Sphingomonadaceae > Allosphingosinicella. The sequence continues at coordinate 16,768 of DATDAU010000035.1, read as the reverse complement.
CGGTGCGATTCGTTAAGCATGAGCTTAACTAACGCGGTCGAAACCGCCACGCAATAGAAACTTCGGCAATTGCTTAACCATTAGCGGCTCGACTCCCTTCACCCAAGCGCTACGACTTGCCTGAAGCGAAAGGGACTTCATGGATCCAGCCGACGCGGCCGAGATGATCGGCGAGGTTTCCGAGGAGAATGGGGGGCAGGATGCGGTGAACCGCTTCCGCGGCCGCGCCGCCTTGCTGATTGCCCTGATCGCGGCGGTGCTGGCAGTGGGCGGCCTGGGGGGCGGCAACGCCACCGACGACATGATCATCAACACCATCCGCGCGAGCGACACCTGGGCCTTCTTCCAGGCCAAGAACGTGCGCCAGACCGGTTATGAGCTGGCGGTCGAGCGGCTCGAGGACGAACTGGCCACCGCCACCGGTGCGGCACGGGCGCCGATCGCGGCGCGGCTGGCCGCCTATCGCACCCAGATCGCCCGCTACGAAAGCGAACCCGATCCGGCCGCGCCCCATGATCCGACGGCGGGGGAGGGCAAAAGAGAGCTGTCGGCGCGGGCGCGCGGCTTCGAAGCGGCGCGCGAGACGGCCATGGCGCGCGACGACAATTTCGACTGGGCGGAGGTGCTGCTGCAGATCGCCCTCGTCCTCGGCTCGGTCGCGATCCTGGCGATCAACCGCGCGATCCTGGTCCTCTCCGCCGTGCTCGGCGCGCTCGGTGCCTTGCTGGTGGCCAACGGATTCACCCTCCTCGTCGTCCTCCCCTTCTAGGGTCCGCCTTTACAGCGCCGAGACCGCTGCCTATCGCCCCGCCATGACGATCCAGCCCAGCGATTCCATCCTCATCGTCGATTTCGGCAGCCAGGTGACGCAGCTGATCGCCCGCCGGGTGCGCGAGGCCGGGGTTTACAGCGAGATCGCGCCGTTCAACCGCGCCGACGAGGCCTATGAGCGGCTTAAGCCCAAGGGGATCATTCTTTCCGGCGGTCCGTCGTCGGTGATGTGGGACGATTCCCCACGCGCGCCCCAGCATTTCTTCGAGGCCGGCCTTCCCATTCTCGCCATCTGCTACGGCCAGCAGACCATGGCCCAGCAGCTGGGCGGACGGGTCGCGCCGTCCGACAATCGCGAGTTCGGCCGCGCCTTCATCGACATCATCGGCGACTCTATTCTGTTCGACGGCCTGTGGAAGCCGGGCGAGAGCCACCAGGTGTGGATGAGCCATGGCGACCGGGTCGAGGCCCTGCCCGAAGGCTTCAGCGTCGTCGCATCATCCGAAGGCGCGCCCTATGCGGTGGCGACCGACGAGAAGCGCCGCTTCTTCAGCCTGATGTTTCACCCCGAGGTGGTCCACACGCCGGACGGCGGCCGGTTGCTGGCCAATTTCGTCCGCCACGTCTGCGGCCTGCCCGGCGACTGGACGATGGCCGAGTATCGCCAGACCAAGATCGCCGAGATCCGCGAGCAGGTCGGGCAGGGCAGGGTCGTCTGCGGCCTTTCCGGCGGCGTCGACAGCGCCGTCGCCGCGGTGCTGATCCACGAGGCGATCGGCCACCAGCTCACCTGCGTCTTCGTCGACCACGGCCTGATGCGCGCCAACGAGGCCGAGCAGGTCGTCAGCCTGTTCCGCAACAGCTACAATATCCCGCTGGTCCATGTGGACGCCGAAGCCCTGTTCCTCGACGGCCTCGCCGGGCTCGACGAGCCCGAGGCCAAGCGCAAGCTGATCGGCAAGACCTTCATCGACATTTTCGAGGCCGAGGCGAAAAAGATCGGCGGCGCCGATTTCCTCGCCCAGGGCACGCTCTATCCCGACGTGATCGAAAGCGTCAGCTTCACCGGCGGCCCGTCGGTGACGATCAAGAGCCACCACAATGTCGGCGGCCTGCCCGAGCGGATGAACATGCAGCTGGTCGAGCCGCTTCGCGAACTCTTCAAGGACGAAGTCCGCGTGCTGGGCCGCGAGCTCGGGCTTCCCGAGGCCTTCGTCGGCCGCCATCCTTTCCCCGGCCCCGGCCTCGCCATCCGCATCCCGGGCGAAGTGACCCGCGAGCGCTGCGACATATTGCGCAAGGCCGACACCATCTATCTCGAGGAAATCCGCAACGCCGGACTCTACGACGCGATCTGGCAGGCTTTCGCGGTGCTGCTGCCGGTCCGCACGGTCGGCGTGATGGGCGACCACCGCACCTACGACCATGTCTGCGCGCTGCGCGCCGTCACCTCAACCGACGGCATGACCGCCGACATCCACCCCTTCGACGCCGCCTTCCTCAGCCGCGTCGCCACCCGCATCGTCAACGAAGTCAAGGGCATCAACCGGGTGGTCTACGACTACACGTCGAAGCCGCCCGGGACGATCGAGTGGGAGTGAGGCCCGTTCTCGAGTTTGTGCTCGGAACCGCGGTTCGGCCACAAGCCGGCGTTCCGGATTGCAGCCGCCTACGTCCGCCGCCCCCGATTACGCCGCCCGCCTGAAAGGTCGTCGGCTCTTGGGAAATATGGAGTCCACAGCTTCCATCCCGTAAGTCTGCGTTGTAGTTGAGCCGAAGTCTCCGGCACGGTTATACGCAATTAGGGTGTGGATTGTGGGCATCTATATTCAAGGCTACGGGACATTTTCAGGATCTGAACCGAAGGATATCGCCGATCGCCTGATCGATTCCGCCCGCCGCTGGGCGACCGAGCGCGGAGTGCAGGAGCTATTCTACGCTGCGCCGCTGGACGCCGGCGCGTGGATCTCAATTTACCCCCCAGCTGGCGGAATTGCGTTCGAGCCTGAGAGCGGCCGCATCGCCTTCGGGACCAAGACCTCGGTTGCCGGGCCCGGTTATCATGCGGCCCTTGTCGACTTGTGCGACTGGCTTGAATCCGATCTGGGGGTTCGCTGGCATTGGGGCTCTGGCGGGGACGACACGAATTACGCAGTCGAACGCGATCTTGATAAGCTCTGCGACGCCTTCCTTGATCAGATCATCGGCTATAGCGAGTTTCATCGGGATAATGTGGAGCCCGGCGAGCTTCACGCGCTCAATTTGAGCGAAGGTTTGGCAATGGATGGCTATGAGGGCGTCGCAACTCCTCTGGGGCCTGTGCCCGCTCAGCTCCTCCCGAATGTGCCGGATTCTCTGGACGAGACCGAGGCTTTGGCGCGACGCATCTTTCCCTGGTGGTCGCCGACGTTCGACCAGGAATTCTGGATCAACTCGCTCCGCGCGCTTATGTGGACGGAGGTCGAGTGGCGAGCCGCGCGCACGCCGTGGGAGTCGCATGTCCACAAGGCGGCACTTGAATTGGGCATGCGCTTGAGGCCCTCTCTGGACGCAGATCTGTCTCAGGCAGTCGATGAATTGGCGGCGATCTCGCCGGATAAGGAGACGTTCGTCGCGCCTTCGCCAATGGGCATCGGTTATCTAAGGCGCAGGCGCGGATTCTTCCTTCCAGGCCCTTGGCGAATTAACCTGCCCGGCTATTACATTGAGCAAGCGGAGGACGACGGAACGACGACCTGCTTGTGGTTTGGCAATGAGGAAATCCGGGGAAGTTCGTTCACGATCACGCCTAAGGATTCCGGGGAAGAGGTCTGGAGCGAAAAGCTTGTAAACGAACCAACCCACGAAGCGAATGGCTGCATCTTCCGGCTTCAGCCTGCTGCCAAGCATTCGATCAGCTGCGATGGCTTCTTTGACGCGTTTGCGGAGGTTCAGACACGAAGCAAGGACGGCAATATCCAGCTCCTGATCCTCTCTTTATTCGATACGCATGAGAATTTGATTCCGCGGCTGGCAGAGATCACCCAGCGCGTATGGTTCGACGAACCGTCCAGTGGAAGCGGCGGCGTGGGACAATGAGCAACCCGCGGGACACCACTTATTGATCGCCGCTGCAGCTTGCGGTTGTGTGCCGGACGGGAGTGACCATGATTCTCTACGGCATCAAGAATTGCGACACGGTCAAAAAGGAGCCGGCCTCTACGACGCGATCTGGCAGGCCTTCGCGGTGCTGCTGCCGGTCCGCACCGTCGGCGTGATGGGCGACCACCGCACCTACGACCATGTCTGCGCGCTGCGCGCCGTCACCTCAACCGACGGCATGACCGCCGACATCCACCCCTTCGACGCCGCCTTCCTCAGCCGCGTCGCCACCCGCATCGTCAACGAGGTCAAGGGCATCAACCGGGTGGTCTACGACTACACGTCGAAGCCGCCCGGGACGATCGAGTGGGAGTAACTCGGGAACAATCGCCATCCGAGCGATGGCTGTCCCGGTCACTCAGACTTACGGTTGCCGTTTCATTGTCGTCGACTGGCGCTCCCGTTCTTGGCCGAGGCGATGCCGACAATAGCTTCCGAGGCACCGTCGGAGTCTGCATTCGATGGGGAACGGACCCGCACCATGTCGAGGATGCGGTAGTCGTCGTGCACTCGAATAATCCGGAGCTCGATGCGGCCATCCCGGAATCGGTCCGGCGAATGACCTGGGAACGTCCGACCAGTAGCAGCTATCGCGGAGAATGGATCGGTATCTGGCTGGCAGTCGGTCAGGGAGCGGAACCCAACCCAACTTTCCCGGATTGCAGCGCACTGCCACCCCATGACGTTGGTCCCCCGCCCAGGCCTGCAAAGCCGCCGACCGCCTAACGAGCAGTTCTAGGCGGCCGACAGCAAGACCGATTCATGACCGACTCAGCGCGCGCCCAGGCTGACGAGAAGCTCGTCCAGTTGCTCGAACGTCTCTCCCATCGCATCCGCCGCCCCGGTGCCGGCGGCGTCGAGAGCTTCCTTCGAGGGATAAAGCTCGTGCATGACCAGCAACGTCTTGCCGCCTTTTTCCGCGAAGGTCACCGTCGTGACGGAACCCTCGTCACTTTCCTCATTGGTCCAGACGAGGCGCGAGTGCGGTGTTACTTCCTTGTACGTGCCGAAGAACGCCGACTGTGAGTCCCCGTGTGCGAACTCCAAACGGTACCTGCCCCCGACACGAACATCCATTTCGCAGGAAAGCAGGGACATTCCCATCGACTTCGGCACCCACCACTTCCTGAACAGCTCGGGCTTGGTCCAGGCCTCGAACACGATGCGCGGCGGGGCGTCGAAGGTTCGCGTGACGACCAGCTCCAGGTCCGACTTCCGTTCCACCGTCGTGCGGTTCTTCATGGCGGGCTCGCTATCCCTTTCGCTCATCCTGACTCTCCTTTCGTTTCAAATCCTCGATGACCCTGTCCAGCCCGTCGAAGCGCGCATCCCAGAGCTGGCGGTACCTCTCTATCCAGGCCGCCTCCTCCTCCAGCCGACGCAGGCCCAGCTTGCAGGTCCGCACGCGACCGACCTTCTGGGTGGTGACGAGCCCCACGCGTTCCAGGACGCCGACATGCTTCTTCATGCCCGTGAGGGTCATGTGGAACTTCTCGGCAAGATCCGTGATCGAAGCGTCTCCGCGCCCGAGCTGCTCCAGAACGCCGCGCCGGGTGGCGTCCGACAGCGCGGCGAACGAAGAATCGAAGGGTGTGTGATAACACTGAACCATATGGTTCAGTATCTAACCCAAAGATTGGCGGCATGCAAGGGGAGGCCAATCGCGCGAACGTTCCTCCAAGCAAGGTCGGACGCCTGTGACTGAATCGCCTCCGTAACGAATTCGTTCGCGCGCCGCTCGCCATTGCGCTACCTCAATGGGAGGGTCGCTGGGGGGACAAAGCGATGCTCGAAGCGAACGTTTCGCAGGATCCGGTTGCGCGTTCGGCCATGAACAAGGCGCTGTGGCGCATCCTGCCGCTGATCCTGATGGCCTATCTTTTCGCCTATATCGATCGGGTCAATATCAGCTTCGCCGCGACCCAGATGAACGACGACCTGCGGTTCAGCGCCACCATCTACGGCCTCGGCGGCGGGCTGTTCTTCCTCGGTTATGCCCTGTTCGAAATCCCGTCCAACCTGATGCTGGTCCGCTTCGGCGCGCGCAAATGGATCGCGCGGATCATGATCACCTGGGGCCTGCTCTCGGCAGGAATGATGTTCGTGCAGACGCCGATGCAATTCTACATATTGCGCTTCCTGCTCGGCGTCGCCGAGGCCGGTTTCTACCCCGGCGTCATCTATTATTTTTCTGGCTGGTTTCCGGTCTGCCACCGCGGCCGGGCGGTCAGCCGTTTCTATGTCGCCAGCCCGCTTGCGTCGATCGTCATGGGCGGCGTTTCGGGCCGGCTGCTGGCCCTCGACGGGCTCGGGAGCCTTCACGGGTGGCAATGGCTGTTCCTCGTCCAGGGGCTGCCCGCCGCATTGGCCGGCCTGATCGTGCTCCGCTACCTGCCCGACGCGCCGGCCACGGTCCCATGGCTCACGCAGCCGGAGAAGGACTGGATCCATGCCTCCCTGGCTGCGGAACAGGCGCGGATCGGCGAGCCCCCGCGCCACGACGTGCTTGCCGCCTTCCGCAACCCGCGCACCCTTTTGCTCGGCGCGATCGGATTCCTGAATATCGCGGTCATCATCACCTTCATCCTTTCCGCGCCGATGGTGCTGGCGGAATCGACCGGCCTCGGCGTCAAGCAGGTCGGCTATCTGGTCAGCCTCGGTGGCATCGTCGGCGCCGCCTGCATGCTCTACGCGGGCAACCATGCCGACCGCCACGGGGACCGGTTCCTCAATGCCTTCTGGCTGTCGATCCTGATGGCGGCCGCCCTCCTGGTGATCGGCCTTTCCGGCGCGCCGATCGTCGTCATGGTCGCCTATGTGGCCTTCGCCGCCGCCTGTTTCACGACGCCGATGTTGCTCTCCTCGGGTTGGGCGGAAGTGCTGCATGTGCGCGAGCTTGCCGTCGGGGCGGCCGCAATCAATACCATGGCGCAGATCGGCGCCTTCGTCTCGCCCTACGGCTGGGGGGCGCTGCGCGACGCGACGGGCAGCTTCCAGACCGGGCTGATGGCGCTGGTCGCGATGTCAGTCGCGCTGGCGGCGCTGACCCTGCTGCTGCGCCACCAGGTGCGGGGGAGACGCCCGTCGGTGGCTGTCGCCGCCTGACGCCGTTACCTGTTCCGGGTATCGATCCCCGCCGAAAGCAATTTTCGCAATGGCCTCGAAAGCACCAGCAGCGCGACGCCGCCACCCGCCACCACAGCGGCATGGATCAGCCAGAACGTCGAGGCGCTGACCTGCTCCTCGTAGAGGCCGCCGATCCGGCCGGCGATGGTGCTCGCGAAGAAGACGTTGAGATAATTGGCGCCGATCATCATGCCCCGCACCGATTCGGGTGCGCGCGTGGCGAACAAGGCGAGCGCGATCGGCGCGACGTAGAGCCAGCCGACATTGGAGATGAGGTGGAAGCCGACTGCCCAGAGCAGGGGCGCGCGGCCGTCCGCGCCGGCGACGAACGAGGCGCCGGCGAGCCAGAAGGTGCCGGCGCCGAAGATCAGGCAGCCGATCGCGATCTTCCCGAGGTCGTCCGGCTCGCTGCCCCGAGCAGCCTGGCGCCGCCACAGCGCCAGGAAGATCGGCATGACCAGGATCGGTGCGACTCCGTCGAGCGACTGCAGCCAGGGAACCGGCACCTGGTAGGGGCCGATGCCAAGCTCGACATGGTCGCGCACCCAGAGGTTGTAGACGTTCCAGACCTGGCTCTGGGCGATCCAGAAGCAGATCAGGAAGGGGCAGGTGAAGGCGAGGCCGAGCAGGCGCTTCTTTTCGTCGGCGGCGAGCGGCGGCCGCTTGACCGGCCCTCGCCGCGGCGGATCGGCGGGCAGGAACGGGCGCCGGCCAGGTAGACGATGAGGCCGATCGCCATGCCGACGGCGGCGAAGCCGAAGCCCATGTGCCAGCCGTAGATCGTGGCGAGCGCGCCGGTAACGATTGGCGCGATGAAGGCACCGATGTTGATCCCGACATAATAGATCTGGAAGGCATCGGCCTCGCGCCGGTCGCCGTCGGCGTAGAGCGACTTCACCTGCGCCGAGAGATTGCCGCGCAGCAGTCCGGCGCCGACGATCAGGAGCAGCAAGGCCAGGAGGAAGCTGCGGTCGAACGCCAGGGCGACATGGCCGCAGGTCATCAGCGAGCCCCCGGCCAACACCGCCGCCCGGCGCCCGATCAGCCGGTCGCCGATCGCGCCGCCCAGAACCGGCATGAAATAGACCAGGCCAATGTAGAGGCCGAAGGTCTGGGCGGCGAGCGCCTGGACCGAAAGCGGCCCGGTGAAGGTCTCGACCGCCGCCCGATAGCCGGCGAAACCGGCGACATGCTCGACATGACCGGGCAGGAGCAGGGCGCCGACCATGTAGAGGACGAGCAGGGCCTGCATGCCGTGGAAGGAGATTCGCTCCCAAAGCTCGGTGCCGGCGAGCACCCACAGGCCGCGCGGCTGCCCGAAAGCCTCCTTCGGCGGATCCATCTCGAGGGGCGCCAGCGCGGCCGCGGTCATGGGCGCGGAGGCTTGCATGGCGGTGGACCGGTGGCAAGCAATGGCTGATCGGGTTATGAGCCCGCCATGAGCGACGCGACGATCGAACATGCCGGCGCGGGAGATGCGGGCGCCGTGATTGCCCTGTGGGAGGCCTGCGGGCTGACCCGGCCGTGGAACGATCCGGTGGCGGACTTCGCGCGCGCGATCGAGGGGCCGACTTCAACCATCCTGCTGCTCCGCGACGGCGACGGGATAGCCGCGAGCGTAATGGTCGGCTTCGACGGCCATCGCGGCTGGGTCTATTATCTGGCGGTCGCGCCGGAGCGGCGCCGCGCCGGGCTCGGCCGGGCGATGATGGACGCCGCGGAAGCCTGGCTGCGTGAGCGCGGCGCGCCGAAGCTGCAGCTCATGGTCCGCGCCGACAATTCCCACGCCATCGGCTTCTACAAATCATTGGGGCTGGAGCCGCAGAAGGTGGTGACCCTGGGCCGCTTCCTGACCGACTGACGCTAGACCGCGTAGGCGGAGTCGGCTCCGGTTGCACGCAGCCGTATCGCGTCCCGCGCGGGCGGGAGGCCGAACATGCGCGCATATTCGCGGCTGAACTGGGACGCGCTTTCATAACCGACGGCAAAGCCCGCGCCCGCCGCATCGGCGCGGCCGACCAGCAGGCGGCGCGCCTGCTGGAGCCGCAGCGACTTCTGATATTGCAACGGGCTCATCGCCGTCGCCGCCTTGAAGTGGCGGTGGAAGGAAGCAAGGCTCATCGCCGCAAGATCGGCCAGCGCTTCGATCCGGAGCGGCTCGTCAAAATGTTCGCGGATCCATCCGATCGCCTGGCGGACCTGGGAGAGCCGGCTGTCCTCCCGCGCCGCTTGGCGGAGCAGGGCGCCCTGCGGGCCCTGGAGCAGCCGGTAGAGGATTTCACGCTCGAGCAGGGGCGCAAGGATGGGGATGTCGTGCGGGCTGTCGAGCAGGCCGAGCAGCCGCAGCCAGGGATCGAGCAAAGCCGGAGTCACCGCGCTGACCGCGAAACCCGCCGTCTCCGCGCTGGCCCGGCCCGGCACTGAGGGCAGCAGAGCGGCAATCGCGTCGCGGTCCAGCGCCAGACTGATTCCGACATAAGGCTTCTCCCGGCTCGCCTCGATGACGCAGCCGGAGACGGGCAGCTCGATCGAGGCGACGAAATAGGTGGCCGGGTCATAGCGCAGTACCAGATCGCCGATCATGATCTGCTTGGCGCCCTGCAAGACCAGGCATATCCTGGGCTCGAACAGGCCGGACGTGGGCGGCGTCGGCGCATGCCCGACATGGACCGCGAGCCGCGGAACCGCGGTTTCGTGATTGGGGCCGTTGCCGTGGCGGACGGCGAGGTCGCGGAGCTGATCGAGTTGTTCGTGCATGACGGCCAGATCGGCCATCTCTCTTGCGAGCGCAAGAGGAGGGCGCTGGACCCGCATGAATTTGAGAGAATCGGACAAGAGTGTGACAGGATCGGGCGCGCAATGAAGGCGGTGCGGGTCCAAATGAGCCGGGCAGCCGGATGCCAATCGCCGGCGCCCCCTATCTGGAGATCATCATGTCCAAGAACTTTGGAGCATCCTCGACCACCGACGAAGTGCTGGAAGGAATTGACCTCACCGGCAAGCGCGTGCTGGTCACTGGCGTCTCGGCCGGCCTCGGCGTCGAGACTGCCCGCACCCTGATCGCCCACGGCGCGAGTGTCGTCGGCACCGCCCGCGACCTCGACAAGGCGCGCCGCGCCACGTCCGCGGCCGGCGTCGAGCCTATCGATCTCGTCGAAATGGACCTCGCTTCGCTGGCCAGCGTGCGCGCCGCCGCCGACTCGCTCAACGCCAGGGGCGAGCCCTTCGATCTGGTCATCGCCAATGCCGGCGTGATGGCGACGCCCTTCGGGCTCACCGGGGACGGGTTCGAGACCCAGTTCGGCACCAACCATCTCGGCCACTTCGTCTTCGTCAACCGGATCGCCGGGCTGATCGCGCCGGGCGGACGGCTGGTGAACCTGGCATCGGCCGGCCATCGCTTTTCGGACGTCGATCTCGACGACCCCAATTTCGAGCGCACGGACTATGCGCCATTCGTCGCCTATGGCCGTTCGAAGACCGCCAATGTCCTGTTCGCCGTCGAATTCGATCGTCGGCACAAGGCGCGCGGGATCCGCGCCGCGGCGGTCCATCCCGGCGGCATCGCCACCGAGCTTGGCCGCCACATGTCGGACCTCGACATGCACGCCCTGCTCGAGTCGATCGCTGCGTCGCGGCCGGCCGACGCCCCGCCCTTCGAATTCAAGTCGATCCCGCAGGGTGCGGCGACGTCGGTCTGGGCCGGGATCGTCGCTCCGGCTGACGAGATCGGCGGCCGTTATTGCGAGGATTGCCATGTCGCAACGTTGGTCGAGGGCGAGGGCATTCGCGAAGGGGTTCGTCCCTACGCCCTCGACCCCGACCGCGCCCGTGCCCTATGGAAGAAGAGCGAGGAAATGGTGGGCGAAACTTTCGAATGAGCCAGAAAACGCGTTGCGCCTGGGCGGGCACCGACCCACAGATGCGGGCCTATCATGACGAGGAATGGGGCGTCCCCGAGCGCGACAGTCGCGCTTTGTGGGAGAAGCTGGTCCTCGACGGTTTCCAGGCCGGGCTCGCCTGGATCACCGTGCTCCGCAAGCGCGACGCCTTTCGCGAGGCCTTCGTCGGGTTCGACCCGGCGAAGGTCGCGTGCTTCGGCGAGGCCGACATCGCACGCCTGCTCGAAAATCCGGGAATCATCCGCTCGCGCGCCAAGATCGAGGCGGCGATCGGCGGCGCCCGCATTTATTGCGACATGGCCGAACGCGGCGAGGATTTCAGTGCCTTCTGCTGGTCGTTCACCGGCGGCGCGGTGGTGACCGGCGACGGAATCAGCCTGCCCGCCAAGACCGACCTTTCCGAAGTGGTTTCGAAGGAGCTGAAGGCGCGGGGCTTCAAGTTCGTCGGGCCGGTGATCGTCTATGCCTGGATGCAGGCAGTCGGCATCGTCAACGACCATGCCAGGGGCTGCTTCCGCCGTACGGAGGTCTGAGGCTGGGGCAAGCCCGTCCGAATCCCGCTTGACTCAATTCGTCAATTAGCTAAATGACGAATCATGAGCAATGTGTTCAAGGCGATCGCGGATCCGACCCGGCGGCAGGTTCTCGCCCTGCTCCGCGAGAAGCCGCTCAGCGCCGGTGAGCTCGCCGACCATTTCGATCATTCGAAGCCGACCATGTCGGCCCATTTCACCATCCTGCGCGAGGCCGGGCTGATCGATGCGACCCGGCACGGCAAATCGATCATCTACCGGCTCAAGATGTCGGTGCTGGAAGAGGCCTTGATGGGCCTCGCCGGCGCCGTCGGGCTCGACCTGACGCAAAGGCCGGACGGCGCGGCTCCGGCCGCTGGAAAGGAAGAAGGGCAATGAGGAAGGCGGGCAACGGGTTGCGGCTGGCCGTCCTGGCAGTCGCTTTGGTCGAGGCGCTGGCGATCGCGATGGTCTTCATGGTGCCGGAAAAATGGCCGCTCTGGCTGATCGCGACCCTGTCGATGCCATTGCTCTGGGCCGGGGCAGAATGTTCCAAATGCGATAAGGATTCAATTAGATACTCGATCGCCGGCGCGGCCTTGCTGGTCGGCGCGGCGCTCGCCATGGTGGCGGCGCGCGCGCTGGGCCTGGTCGATCAGGCTAATAGCGAGATCGCCCTGCGCCTGTTCGGCGTCGTCAACGGTTCGATCCTCGTCTTCTACGGCAATCTCGCGCCCAAGCGGCTGGGGCGCTACGACCCCGACGCCAAGGATCCCGGACGCAAGCCGGCGCTGCAGCGCTTCTCCGGCCGGGTGTTCGTCCTCGCCGGCCTCGCCAACGCCCTGATCTGGCTGTTCGCGCCGATGGACCGGGCCGCTCTGTGGTCGATGGTCCCGGTCGCCGGCGGATTGGCCCTGGTCGCGCTTCGGATCTTCCGTTCCGGTTACCTGCAAAGAGGCAAGGCATGATGCGCACGATCCTTCTTTCGATCCTGGCTTTCCTGACTGCGACGCTGCTGGCGCCCGCTGCTTATGCCCAGGGCGATGTCGCCGGCGAGTGGCACGGGACCTTGACCATTCCCACCGGCCAGTTGCGGCTGGCGTTGACCATCCGCCACGGCGAGGGCGGCGCGCTGACCGCCGAGCTGGAAAGCCCCGACCAGTCACCGGGAACCAGGATCCCGGTTACGCCGATCGCCGTCGCTGGCGAGCGGCTGGCCTTCGCCATCCCCTCCATCCGCGCGACCTATGAAGGACAATGGCGGGCCGCGTCCGGGCGTTTCATCGGCACCTTCACGCAAGGAAGCGCGGTGCTGCCGCTCGAACTCGCGCGCGGCGCGGCGGAAGCGCGGCCGACCGTCGCCGGGCTCGACGGCCGCTGGGAGGGCAGCGTCACCCGCAACGGCGTCGCGCTACGGCTGGTCCTCCGGATCGCGACAGGCGCCGGCGGCACCATCGCCGCGCTCGATTCCCCCGACATGCTGGCCATGGGCATGCAGGTCGCCGAGCTGGCGCGCGAAGGCCGGAACGTGAGCTTCGCCGTCCCGGTCTCCAACGTCCGCTATCGCGGCACCCTCGCCGCCGACGGCGCCCGCATGACCGGAACCTGGACGCGCACCGGTTCGCCCGACGCCGAGGTGACCTTCGTCCGCGGCGCCCAGGCCGCGGCCGCGCCCCGCGCCCGGCCGCAAATGCCGCGGCCGCCTTTCCCCTACCGCGCCGAGGAGGTCCGTTTCGCCAACCCCCGCGCGCCGGGGGTCACCCTGGCCGGTACCCTCACCCTGCCGCCCGGGCCGGGTCCGTTTCCGGCCGCGATATTGATCACCGGATCGGGACCCCAGGACCGCGACGAGAGCGTCTTCACCCACAAGCCCTTCGCCGTCCTCGCCGATCGCCTGACCCGCGCCGGCATCGCCGTGCTGCGCTACGACGATCGCGGCACAGCCGCCTCGACCGGCGCCTATGCCGGCGCGACCAGCGCCGATTTCGCGACCGACGCCAATGCCGCCTTCGCCTTCCTTCGCGCCCGCCCCGAGATCGACCGGCGCGCCATCGGTTTCGTCGGCCATAGCGAGGGCGGGCTGATCGCGCCGCTGGCCGGGCGCGACAATCCGGAAGTCGCCTTTTTCGTGCTGCTCGCCGGGCCGGGCACGCCGACCCCCCGGCTGATGGAGGCGCAGCGGCGCGCGATCGGCCATTCGCAGGGGGTGAGCGACGCCGATCTCGACCGGTCGGTGCCGGTGCAGAGCGCCTTCTACGCCGCCGCGGCGTCGGACGGCGACGCCGAGGCGGTCAAGGCGGGGCTGCGGGCGGCGCTGACCGACGACATGCTGCGCGCGGCGGGCGTTCCGCTCGCCCAGCGCGACGCGATGGCCGCGGGCGCCGCCGATCCCTGGTTCCGCTATTTCGCCCGCTACGATCCGAGGCCGGCGCTGGCGGCGATCCGGGTGCCCGTGCTGGCGCTCAACGGCGGCCTCGACCTCCAGGTCGTCGCCGCCGACAATCTCGCCGGCATCGCGGCCGCGCTCGCCGGGCACGGCGACGTCACGGTGCGAGAGCTGCCCGGGCTCAACCACATGTTCCAGACGGCGCGGACCGGCGCGGTCGGCGAATATGCCGATATCGAGGAGACCATTTCGCCGGCCGCCCTCGATATCGTCACCGAATGGATCGGGACCCGCTTCGACCGGCGGGGAGGGAGTGCGCCTCAGGCTTCGGCCCACTGAAACAAGTCCTCCAGCCCGACACCGACTCCGAATACTTCGGCGAGCGCCTTGCCCGAACGGGCAGGATCGGTAAGGCCGGGCCGATGAAACCGATCCTCTACGGCATCCGCAATTGCGACACGGTCAAGAAGGCGAGGGCCTGGCTCGACGGCCGCGGGATCGCCTACGATTTCCACGACTACAAGGTTGCCGGCATCGACCGGGCGCGGCTTGCCGCCTGGACCGGCGAGCTCGGCTGGCAAAAGGTGCTGAACCGCGCCGGCACGACCTTCCGCAAGCTCCCCGACGCCGACAAAGAGGGTCTGGACGAAAGCAAGGCGATCGCGCTGATGCTGGCGCAGCCGTCGATGATCCGCCGGCCGGTCGTCGATCTCGGCGACCGTCGCATCCTTGGTTTCAACGAGGGCGAATATGAAAAAGTCTTTGCTCGCCAGGGCGCTTGAAGCGCTTCTCGTCGCAGTCATCGTCGCCGCACCCGCCGCGGCACAGAGTGATTATGCCGCGCACCTGACCGATGGCGACGCGGTCCTGCGCGACTTCCGCTTCCAGAGCGGCGAGACCCTGCCCGAGCTTCGCATCCACTACGCCACGCTCGGCACGCCGCACCGCGACTCCCGCGGGCAGATCGACAATGCGGTGATAGTCCTCCACGGCACCGGCGGCAGCGGCCGCCAGTTCCTCGCGCCCCAGTTCGCCGGCGAACTGTTCGGGCCCGGCCAACCGCTCGACCTCGCCCGCTATTATGTGATCCTCCCCGACGGCATCGGCCATGGGCGCTCGTCCAAGCCGAGCGACGGCCTGAAGATGCGCTTCCCGCATTACGATTATGACGACATGGTCGAGGCGCAAAGGCGGATGCTGGCCTCGCTCGGGGTCACCCGCCTCCGGCTGCTGATGGGCACATCGATGGGCTGCATGCACGGCTTCGTCTGGGCCGAGGCCCATCCCGATTTCGCCCGGGCGATGATGCCCATGGCCTGCCTGCCGGTCGAGATCGCCGGCCACAACCGGATGTGGCGCCGCGCCGCGGTCGAGGGGATCCGCCACGACCCGGCCTGGATGGAGGGCAATTACACAGCTCAGCCGATTCAGGGCCTGCGTACCGCCGTCTCGCTGCTCCAGATCGCCGGCATGGCGCCGCTCTACCTGCAGCGCGCCTATCCGACCCGCGACGCCGCGGAGGCCTATATCGTCGAGCGGATCGACCGCGACATCGCCAGCCGCGACGCCAACGACCTGATCTACCAGCTCGAGGCCTCGCGCACCTACAATCCCTGGCCGCAACTCGACCGGATCCGGGTGCCGATGACCTGGGTCAACAGCGCCGACGATTTCATCAACCCGCCCGGCTACGGCATCGCCGAGGACGCGGTCCGCCGCCTGCCGACCGCACGTTACGTCCTCGTCCCCGCAAGCGCCGAAACCCGCGGCCACGGCACCCACACCTGGGCGCGTTTCTGGAACGGCGAGCTCGTCGACCTGCTGAGGCGGACGGAGGGGTAGCCCGAATCTACACTTACTCCTCAAGGCCCTCCCCCTGATGGGGAGGGAGTTAGAAGTTGGTTCAACGTTGCCGCCTAGGGCTCCACTGAGCTCACATGGTTGAGCGCGATCACCCAATGCCCATCCACCTTGCGCATCAGCCGCGTGTTGATCCCATCCTGGGGCCGGTCGCCGCCTTCCAGCCGGTAGCGGCTGATCAACTGGGCGGCGTTGGGGCTGAGCATCTCGACCCGGATATCCCAGAAATGAAGGCGCCCCCGCCGCTCGGGCGATCCGCCATAATCGCGGACATAATGGTCGAGCGTGCCCTGCCAGTCGCGCTGGAAGCGCCCGCGCGAGACGAACACCACGTCGGGGTTCTTGAAGCCCGCCATATAGGCCCGGAAATCGCCGCGATTCCACGCCGCTTCCATGTTCGCGATCACGTGGCGGATCGCCGGTTCCTCACCGACGCGGTCGGGCGCGGCCGGCGCGCGGGCGCAGGCGGCGAGGAGCAACAGCAGTGCCAAGAGGGATTGCCGCATATCCGAAGGCTAGGGGGTTTCTCCGGCGATCGCCAGCCCCCGAGCGCGACCATCTTTGTCAGCAATTCCAAGGGCATGATGGTGCGGCATGTTCTCCTGGCGCGACGAAGCGTTGAACGTCGCCCCGCTTTCCTGCGTTGATCCGGCAAGGAGTGATGTCATGACCAAATTCATCAAGATGAGCGTGGGCGCGCTGACCCTCGCCGCCAGCGCGGCGGTCGCCGCCAGCCCGGCCGACGCCCAATATCGCTACCGTTATTACCAGGACCGCGACCACCGCGACGACACCGCCGTGGCGATCGACGCCGGCCTGCTCGCCCTTGGCGTGGGCGCCGCGATCGCCAGCTCGAACCGCGGCTATTACAACAACGGCTACGGCTACGGCTACGGCTACGGCTACGGGAACGGCTATTACGACCCCTATTATCGGGGCGGCTATTACAACCGGGCTTATTACAACCGGGGCTATTACGGCCGGCGCTGCGTGACGCGCCGCGTCTACGACCCCTATTACAACAGATACGTCCGCATCCGCTATTGCTGAGGTCGGAAGCGGCCCCCCGA
>DATDAU010000034.1:0-28188 GCA_036525215.1 Allosphingosinicella sp. | reverse complement strand
CCGGCCACCGGCTTCGTCGATCCGCGCGACCACCCCGCGGCGGGCGAGATTTTGGACCAGCGCGATCTTCGCCTTGCCGCCGAGCGCGCCGGGAAGCGCGTTCGGCACGAACCGGGCATGGCTGACGATGTGGCGCAGCGCCGACGCGATCTGCCGTGGGCCGGCCAGGGTTCCGCCCGGATAATGGATCGTTGCGCCGTCCTGGTCGGCGGTCACCTCGGCAATCATCATCGCCCTCAGCCCCAGAGGCGTGTCGCCGTCGATCGCGCGGACATCCTCCTCGACGGCTTCGTGCGCCATGAGGGGAAGGTCGTTGATGAACCTTGCCCGCTTGGCAGTCAGCACCTGGCGCAGCAGATCCGGGCCGATCTGGACGGTGCGGTCGTGGAGCATCCCGGCGCAGCGAGTGAAGCGCTCGGCGGCGTCCCTCCAGCAATGCTCGGCGAGCGCCTCGTCCCACATGCCCGATCGCGGATCGGTGGCGCCGAAGCCGAACGCGCGGCACTCGATCTCCTCGTCGGACAGGTGATCGAGCAAGGCGACGATCGTCTCGCGAATCGTCATCGGCCGAAAGCCGATGCTGACATGGATCGATCCCTCCTCGCCGGCCGCCGCTTCGTGCCAGTGGCCGGCGGGGATGTAGAGCAGATCCCCCTGCCGGACCGTGCGGTGGAGATATTGGGAAGGGTCGGGCGGCGGCATGCGGGGATTGCCGGGCCTGTCCCACCATAGGCTGGGATACTTCCTTTTCCCGTGCTCGACCTGCCAGTTCTTGCTCCCGCCCAGCTGGACGGCGAAGATGTCCTTGGTGTCGTAGTGAAGCCCCGAGCTCCTCGCGTCCGGCGGGCTGTAATAGAGATTGGCGCTGACCGGCGCGGCGAACGCCAGCTCGAGCGCGCGCTTCACTGCCCGGATGCGCGGGAAGACCTCCGCGATCGACTTGAAGGTCAGCGTCCGGTTGTTGGCCCGGCTCGCCTCGGCGAAGGTCCGCCCCGAATTCTGATAGACGTCGGTTTCGGACGCGTCGCCGGCCTTGCTCAGCGACCTGAATTCGCCGTGCGCGCGAAGCTCGGCCTCGGCTTCCTCCAAGGCGACGTCGGGATCGCGGCCGAGCAGCGCGCGCGCCGCGCGCGTGGCGGGGCTCGCCGGCGAGTGCAACAGGTCCATGTGGCCCTTGTCGAAAAAGTGGCGGAACGCATATTCGGGGCCGATCAGTCTTTGCAGCGTGTCCCGGGCCTGCTTGGGGGTCATCGATCGATCCTCGCGGAAATTGCTTGTCCTGTCTGGCGACGGCGTCGGCAGGGCCAGCGCCTCAGGGATCGTCGACCGGCGGCATCACATAGTCGCTCGCGCCGCCGGCGATCATGGCCAGCGCCGATTCGGGCAGTTCCGCCTCATCCAACAACGGCTTCGGTTCGTTCATCGTGTTTCTCCTGCGAGGGCCTGCCGGCCCAAGGGGTCGTCGGTCCGGGGCATTACGGTGTCGCTTGCGCCGCCCGCGATGGCGGCGAGCGCCGGTTCGGGCAGCTCCACGATATCGGGGTCGGGCATCGGGTCATGCATGGCCTCTCTCCTGACGGCGCGGACCGGCCGCGCCTTGTCCAGGCAAGGCTAGGGGCGGCGCCCTCGATCGTCTTGAACCAGGTTCGCCTCAGCGCCGCGGCCGGAGCCCGTCTGGGCCCAGCTCCAGGATCCGCTCGGCCGCGTCGATCGTGTCCTTGCGGTGGGCGATGATGATGCGGGTGATCGCCATTGCCTTGAGATTGGCGTTGACCTCGCGCTCGCGGTCGGTGTCGAGGCTGCTCGTCCCTTCGTCCATGAACAGGATGCGCGGCCTCTTGTAGAGCGCGCGGGCGAGCAGGATGCGCTGGCGCTGGCCGCCGGAAAGCACCGTTCCCATGTCGCCGACCAGCGTGTGGTAGCCCATCGGAAAGCGGTCGATATCGTCGGCGATCGCCGCCATCCGCGCGCATTCGCGCATCCATTCGAGATCGGGCGCGGAATCAAAGAAGGTGATGTTCTGGGCGAGTGAACCCGACAGCAGCATGTCGTCCTGCATGACCACGCCGATCTGATCGCGTAGCGCGGCGAGGCCGAGGAGGTGGAGCGGCTTGCCGTCGTAGCAGATGGTCCCGGAGCTGGGTTCAAGCAGCCCGACCAGCAGCTTCAGGAGTGTCGTCTTGCCACCCCCCGAGGGGCCGGTGATGGCGACGAACGCGCCGGGGGCGACCTCGAAACCCACGCCGGCGAGGACCGCCGCCTCGCGCTCGCCGTAGCGGAAGGAGAGGTCCCGCACGCTCAGCCCGCCGGCGAGCCGCGGGCCGGCATCGGCGAACGCGGTGGCATCGTCCCCCTCGGGCTCGGACTGGACGATGTCGGTGAGCCGCTGGAGGTGGACGTCGAGAAGCCGGAAGCGGGCGCCGAAATCGAGCAGCCGGGCGGAAGAATCGGCGAACATCTGCTGATAGGTGACGAACGCCATCAGCACGCCGAGCGACGTCGCGCCGGCGATCACCTGGCCGGCGCCGACATAGACGACGAGGACCAGGACGAAGGTCTGAATGAGGTCGCGCGCGAGATCCGCCTTCGCCTTGACCGAATCGAGCGCGTAGCGGGCGTTGACCGATTCCACATGGCGGTCGGTCCAGCGCCGTTCCCGCTCCGCCTCCTTGCGGAAGAGCTTGACGGTGGCGATGCCGCGGACGGTTTCGATGAACTCCTGCTGGGTCTTGGCGAACGCTTCGATATATTCATGCTCGCGCTCCATCGAGCGGCGCACCTGGCACGCCTTGACCAGCGCGTGGGCGAGGAAGCCGGCGAGCACGATCAGCGCCAGCTCCGGCGCGAACAACGCGGCGATGCCGATGGTCAGCACCGCCATCAGACCGTCGACCACCGCCGCCACCAGCCCTTCGGTGACGAGATCCTTGATCGGCTGGGTCGAGGACACCCGCGACAGCAGGACCGCGACGTGGCGGCTTTCGAACCAGCCGTGCGGCAGGCGCAGCATGTGGCGCACGATATTGGCGACAAGCTGGGTGTTGAGCAGCCCGCCGAAGGCGAGCAGCACCCGCGTCCGCACCCAGGCGACCGCGCCGCGCAGCACGATCAGCAAGGCGAAGCCGGCCGCGAGCGGGGCAAGCGCGCTCGCATCCCCCTGGGCCACGCCGCGATCGATGACCAGTTGGACGTAGAAGGGCGCGGCGATGACGAGCAGCTGGAAGGCGAGCGACAGCGCCAGCGCCTTGGGCACGATGCCGCGCGCCAGCGGCAATTTGCCGGCGACCTGCCTGAGGCCAAGCCGCGGCGCCGGCCGCTTGGGCGCGAAGCTCGCGGTCGGGATCAGCTCGAGCGCGATGCCGGTGAAGCGCCGGCCCAGCCGCGCCGCGTCGAGCCGGCGCAGGCCGAACGCCGGATCGTGGATCAGGGCGCCGTCGCCCCGCATCTCCTTGAGGACGACGAAATGATTCATGTCCATGTGCAGGATCGCCGGGCATCGCAGCTTGCCGAGCGCCGCCGGCTCCAGCCTGAGGGCCCGGGCGGAAAGGCCGAGCGCGCGCGCGAAGCCGGCCAGATCCTTCAGCGTCGTCCCCTTCAGGCTGACCTGGAAACGGTGACGGATTTCGTTGAGATCGAGCGCGTGGCCGTGGGCGGAGGCGACCATCGCCAGGCAGGCGAGGCCGCACTCCGCCGCCTCGGACTGGAGCAGCAGCGGGAGGTCGCCCGCCGGCGCCGAAAGGCGTGCCAGGAAGGTCATGCCGCCCTCCGGCGGCTTTCCCGCCATCTCTCTCGCAGCGGCGCGAACAGCCAGTCGAGCAGGGAGCGCCGCTCGAGCGTGATGCTCGCCGATAGCGTCATGTCCGGCCGCAGCGCGAAAGGCTCGCCGCCCT
Organism: Allosphingosinicella sp.; assembly: GCA_036525215.1. GTDB lineage: Bacteria > Pseudomonadota > Alphaproteobacteria > Sphingomonadales > Sphingomonadaceae > Allosphingosinicella. The sequence continues at coordinate 24,298 of DATDAU010000034.1, read as the reverse complement.
GCAGCCGCACCTTCACTCGATAGGCCGGCGGCGCGTCCGGCCGTTCGGGCGACGCGGTGGCGGCGATCTCGGTGATCACGCCGCGCCCGACTCCGTAGCGCTGATAGGGAAAGGCGTCGTAGCGCAGAATCACCTCTTGGCCGGGCGCCACCGAGCCGGCCGAGGCGGAGGGGACCGACAGCAGCACCTCCAGCCGGTCGCCGGGGCGGACGAGGGTGGCGAGCTCCTCGCCGGCGGCGACGGCCATGCCGGGCGCCGCCCGCAACGAGGCGAGCCGGCCCGCGACCGGGGCGGCGATGATCGTCTCGGCGTCGATCCGCGCCGCGTTGCCGCCCCGTTCCAGCGCCACCAGCGAGGATTCCGATTCAAGCTGCGCCCGCCGGGCCTCGGCCGCCAGCTCCGCCAGCCGGAGACGCGCGGCCTCCAGCCCGTGCCCGGCCTGCGCCTCCTGCTGCTGGAGCGAGGCGAGCTGCTGGCGCAACGCCAGCACCGCCTCGACCTGCTGCTGATAGGTGACGTCCGAGACATAGCCCCGCTCCCGGAGCGGGGCGAGATTACGCAGCCGCCGCTCGTTATTGACGATCCGCTCCTGCTGCAGCGCCCTTTGGGCGCCGAGCGAGCGGAGCGCGTCGGACAGTTCCGCCATCTGCTGGGACTGCCGCAGCCGCTCGGCCTCGCGACGCTGCCGCTCCGCCTCCTGGCCAGCCTCCGCCAATCGCTGTTGCCGCCGGTAGGTCTCGAGCATTTCCAGGCGGGACGCGGCGCCCCCCGGCAGGAAGTCGGACGCGGCGATCGTGACCAGCGCCGCTCCGCGCGCGACCGTTTCGCCCTGCCGCGCCGAAACGGCGGTGACGATGCCGGCCCGCGGCGCCGTCAGCCGCGACACGCCCGAAGCGGGAACGACCAGGCCGCGCACATTGGCGATCCGATCGAAGGCGGCGAACATGGCGAACGCGAGAATCAGGAGAGCGGCCGCGAGCGCCAGCCAGGCCAAAGCGCGCCAGCGCGGAACGGAAAAGGCGAGCGCCTCGCCCAGATCGGGCTCGGCCATCGCCTCGGGACGGAACAGCGGCAGCGGCGCCGGGTCCGCCCGCCATGGGTTTCGGGGTGCGTTCAGGGCTGCTCTTCCGATGGGTGGGGACGGCGGTGGGCGGTTGCCGTCCCCGATGGTTTGTCCGGCTCAGCCGTGGGGGTCCAGGCCGTTGCCCTCGCCGCCTGAGACCTCCTCAATGGCTTCGTCGGGAAGTTCGATCAGTTCAGGGTCCAGATCGTTCATGACTCCGCTCCTCTTTCGTCGATGCCTTCGACCCTAGACCCCGGGCAGCCGATATTCTTGAACCAGATGAACCTAGGGATCGGGTAGGTTCAGGTCCAGGCACGGCGCCCGCCAGCGCAGCCGCGCCGGAGTCCTCGCCGAATGGCTGACGAGGACGCGGGTCAGATGGCTCTGGTCGGCGAAGCCGGTCTCCGCCGCGACCTGCGAGATCGGCATGCCGGTGCCCCACAGCAGCCCGCGCGCATAGTCGAGCCGCAGGGCGACGGCATATTGCTGGATGGTCACGCCGTTGTGGCGCTTGAACGACCGGCACAGATGCTGCGGCGACACGGCGAAGCGCCGCGCCAGATCGCGCGCGCTCGGCACCACCCGCCAGTTTGAGTGGACGTGGTCGGTCACCGCCATCAGCCAGTCGGGCGGCGGGCGGAGCAGGAAGGCGTCGGCGTCGTCGAGCAGATCGGCCAGCGCCGCCGCGATCGCCTCGGCCGGTTGCCGGTCGGCGATCCGCAGCATCGAGCGCCAGACATGGTCATAGAGCGTCGCCGGCAGCGGCGTGCTTCGCCGCGCCGCTAACTCGCGGCCAGGGCGGACCTCGATCGCCAGCACATGGGTCGGCGCACCGAATGCGAGCTTGTGCTCGTACCCGCGCGGGTGGAAGGTCAGGCGGCGCTTGATGATCTGGTCGGTCCCGTTATCCTCCCGGCACGGCCCGCCGACGCCGTAGACCAGCGAGTCGCAATCGTGGCGGTGCAGGCCGACGGTTGCCCCCTCTTCGTAAAATGCATGGCGCAAGATTGCGACCGGCGTTTCGACGACGCGCACGAGCCGCGCCGCGCCGGGCTCCGGCTCGCCCAGCGTGCCCCAGCCCACGTCCGAAAAGATTTCCTGATGGATCATGGGCGCGGCCCTTCCTTCCGCCATGCCCACCGATCTGAACAATAAGTCAGATGTCGCTGAACTCAAATGCGCTTCGTCTAAAATTCGCGCGGTCTGGTCGAATACTCCCAGGTGAAGCGGTGGCCGCGGTAAAGTTCCGCGCGGCGGCCGTTCGCGGGTTCATCGCGTTCAATACATGGCCGTTCGGACGGGATAATCGGAAGCGTAGACCAACATAGGACAAGGGCCACGACGATGAACACACGGCAGCAAGAATTGGCCGCGACCACCGATGACGACGCGCTGGAGCTGTTCGTCCGTTCGCCGCCCGAGGAATTGGAAGCGAGCGCCCTCCAGCTCGTCGCCGGCGGCACCGGATCGTGCATCTGCCCGAACGGCGGTTCCTGAACGGCGGGTTCATGGCGTTCAATACGCCGCCGACCCGCCGCAATAGGAAGGAGCGCCGGCCAGGACGGCCGGCGATCTAGGAAAGGACAAGGCAATGGAAAAGAAACACAAGGAATCGATCGCGACGATCGCCGACGAAGAGCTGACCCTGTTCGTCCGCTCGTCGCCCGAGGAGCTGGAGCCGACGGAGCTCAGCCTCGTCGCCGGCGGCGTCGGCACCTGCATCGTTCCGCTCGGCTGATTTCCGGCCGGGAACCACGACACGAAAACCAGAAGGACATGGCTATGGACCGACAATCGAAAGACCCGATCGCGAACGAAGACGGCGAAGAGCTGGAGCTGTTCGTCCGCTCGTCGCCGCGGGAGCTGGACTCCGGCGAGCTCGACCGGGTCGCCGGCGGCCGCCGGGATCTGATCGTCCCGTGGGGCTGATCCCGATCCGGGAGCGTGCGGCCTTCCCCCCGCGCGCTCTCGTCATGCCATCGCCGGCCGCTTGTCCCCGAAGCAGGTTCATGGCGTTCAATACGCCGCCGATCGGGCGGGATAGGAACGAATGTCGGCCCCTGATCGGCCGGCGGCAAGTGACCCTCAGAAAGGAAATGAACATGGATTGGCAATCGAAAGACAAGGCCGCCAGGCCCGACGACGCCGCGCTGAAGGTGTTCGTCCGCTCGTCGCCGCGGGAGCTGGCGCCGGGCGAGCTCGACCGGGTCGCCGGCGGCGCGAAGGGGCTCTGGGTTCCCGACGGCTGAGGCCGCCCGGGAGAGGGCGTGCGGCCCGATATGAGCCTACCGGCCGCACGCTCTTGTTCCCCGCGGATCGGAAGACGCGCTCGATATGACAGGATCGACCCTATGAAATTGTCGCCGGGAGACCCGTTTCCGCACCTGCTGGGGCGAACCCCCACGGATATGATGCGAATGGATTACATGCCGGGCCGCTATATCGTCCTCGCGTTCCTGCCCGATTCCGCGCCGCGCGCGGAAATCAGCGCGGTGATGGCGGCGCTGGCCGAAAATGAGGCGCTGTTCGACGACGCAAATCGCTGCTTCTTCGGCGTTCTCAAGCACCCTCAGCTGATCGCGTCGGCGCAGGATTCGCCGCCGGGCATTCGCTGGTTCCTCGATCCGGAAGGCGACCTCTTCCGGCAGAGCGGGGTGGCCTTCGAAGACGACGACGATCAGGGCGGCTGGATCGTCCTCGATCCGTCGCTGCGCGTAATGAAGACGGCGCCGCTTTCGCAAGCCGCGGAGACCATGCGCTGGGTGACCGCGCTGCCGCACGTCGACGATCATGCCGGGACGCGCATCGTCGCGCCGGTGCTCATCGTGCCGCGCGTGTTCGAGCCCGCGCTCTGCGCCGAGCTCATCGCCATGCACCGCCACGGGCGGCCCGTCGAAGGGTCGGTTCTCGTCGGCGACGAGAACGGATCGGAAATCCAGATCGACCGGGACTATCGAAGCACGCGCCAGCTTTCGATCACCGATCCCGGCCTGAAGGCGCGGATCGAGGACCGGCTGCTGCGCCGGCTGGCGCCTGAATTACTGCGGGGGCTGCGCTATCGGATCCAGGACATCGAATCCTGCTTCGTCGCCGCCTACGACGCGGCCGAGGGCGGACGCTTTCGCGCGCATCGCGACAATCTCGCGCCGCTGCAGCACCGCCAGTTCACCTTCGCGATCAACCTCAATGCCGAGGATTACGAGGGCGGCGACCTGCGCTTTCTGGAGTTCGGCACCGCTACCTACCGGGCGCCGACCGGCGGCGCGATCGTCTTTGCCAGCTCGCTGCTGCATGAAGTGACCCTGATCACCCGCGGCCGCCGCTACGTGATGCTGTCTTTCCTGATCGACCGGGCCGCGCCAGCGGGTGCCGCGGGCGATCAGGAGCGCCGCCGCGCCGCTTGAAGCGCGCGGCGCGCCGGTCGCGCGAGCCTCTCAACGTCTCGGAAATGGCTTGACGCGCCCGGCAGGATTCGAACCAGCGACCCCAAGCCTGGAAGACTGTTCATCATTAAAGGCGGACTGCTAATAATCGAGAGAAACTCTGCTGGAAGAGCGTGCGTCCCACGCTGATTGTCTCCGCGCATCAAGCTGGCGGCATCGCCGTTGGCAAACACGCTGGCGCCCAGGTTTTGATAGGGGACCCATCACGTCCATCGTCAGCTCATACCAGGACGGAGGTGGATAATGGCCGGCAAACTATATGCTGGATGCGCAGGGGACCGAGGCCGGAACCTTGGCACGTCGGCCTTCATTGAGCTCCGCGCAATATTGCCGCCAACGTCGGACCGGAAGTGCATGACAGACCGCTCAATGCGTCGGCGGAGCAGTGTGACGTCGTTCCTTGAGAGTGGAGACTGCTGGTGGGCTGTCGAGAGGGTCGGCAGCCAAAGTCTGGTAGTCTGTTGGACGGATGGATGTGCTCGATCCAGAGCTGGAAATGCTGATCCGCTCGCTCGCCCATGCCACTGTGTCGCGCGATCGGGCCGCTCGCAGCAATTTTCGATGCACGAAGGCTCGCTGCCGGGAACCTCGCGACCAGCCCTCAGCCGATGGTGATCTCAATGCGCACCCTCATCTACGCAAGGTATAGCAGCCAGCTTCAGAACAGCCGCTCCATTGAGGATCAGATACGCGTCTGCATGGAGCTCGCGGAGTCTGAAAAATGGACCGTCCTTGATGTCTTCAGCGATGCGGCCATCGGGGGCGGGGCAGGCACGTCCGAGCGTCAGCGCCCGGGCATGAACGCTTTGCTGGCACGGGTCGAGGCGGGTGGTATAGAACAGGTCCTTGCCGACACCACGAGCAGGATCGCGCGGAATCAGGGCGACGCGCATCATATCCGGGATCGCCTCAACTATTGCGGAACGCGGCTGTTCACGCTGGGCGACGGCGAGATCGATGCCTTCAAGGGAGCGATCAAGGGTCTGTTGGACGAGCAGCAGCGCAAGGAGCTGGCTCACAACATCAAGCGTGCCCAGAAAGGCACGGTCGCCGAGGGTCGGTCCCCGGCCGGCCTGGCCTATGGCTATCGGACGGCGAACCGGATCGATGATCGAGGCCGCTTCGTGCGCGGGCTTCGCGAGATCGATCCGGATCGGGCGGAGATCGTGCGCCTTATCTTCAGGGAGTATGCCGCCGGCCAGTCCGCTCGCGCGATCGCCGAGCGGTTAAACGCGGAAAGGATCCCCGGTCCCCGGAGCGGCCTTTGGAAGGCCAGCACCATCTTGGGCGGGAAGCACCGCGGGGACGGCATGCTCCGCAACCGGCTTTACATCGGGGAGCTCGTACACAACAGGACCAGCAAGATCGTCGAGCCTGTCTCGAGAGAGACTCGCATCCGGCCTAACGGCAGTGACAGCTGGACGGTGCAAGCCGTGCCGGGTTTGCGCATAGTCGACGAGGAGGTTTGGGGACGAGTGCAGCTGCAGCTCGAGGTGCGCGCCACGACGCGGCCGCAGACCCAGCGACGGCCGAAGCACCTCCTCTCTGGCTTGGGGAGGTGCGGGATTTGCGGGGCTGGCTGGATCATCATTCGGACCGGCTATTGGGGATGCGCTGGTGCTCGCAATGGTGGCGGCTGTACCAACACGCGAATTGTCAGCGATGAGCGCTACGAAACGCGCGTTCTTTCGGGATTGAAGGAGCGTCTGCTTCATCCGGAGGCGGTGGCGCTGTTCGTGCGCGAATATCATGAGGAGAATGCTCGGCGGGACCGCGAGGAAGGTCGCGAGCGACGCCAGCTGGAGCGTAGGGTTACCGACGCGACCGCTCGCATTGATCGATTGGTGGAAGCGCTTGCCAACGGGGCCCATGGATTTGGCGAGATACGAGAGAAGCTGATCGACGCCCGCGCGCAGCGTGAGGCCCTGAAAGAGGAACTTGCCACTTTCGAGGGAGAACGCGTAATCGCTCTGCATCCGACCATCGCAGCGGACTATCGGAAGGCAGTGGAAGCCCTCAATCGAACACTGGCCGCGAGCAACACGCCTGAAGCCCGGAATGACGCAATCCCACGGATTCGGGCGCTGATAGATTCGATAACGCTGACGCCCTCGGGAACCGGCCGCGGCGTAGATATCGAAATCGGCGGTCGCCTTACGAAAATGATTGAGCTGGCCAGCGGCCGCTCACTCGGGGCACCAGGTATGATAGCGATGGAGCGGGTGAAGGGAATCGAACCCTCGTCGTAAGCTTGGGAAGCTTCTGCTCTGCCATTGAGCTACACCCGCGCGCGGCGTTTATCTAGGCACGGGGGGCGGCCTTGTCGAGGGCGCGAAAAGGCGCGGTCGGGCAGCATTGGAACGCCTGCGCACTTGCCCTTCCACCTTTCAGGATTCGTTACGGGTAAAGTCGGTAGAGTCACCGATGCCCATGGTTGGGCAGTCGGATAGCCTGTTTTGGGGGATTGTTCCCCCAACAGGGAGTTCGACATGGGATTCAAGAAGCTGGGCCTGGCCCTTTTCGCTTTCGCCCTCACGCTTTCCGCGCCCGCCTGGGCCCAGGATGACGTGCGGAGGGAAGGCGTGATCATCTCGCATACCGGGGACGCTCTCGTCACCCGCACCCGGGAGGGGCCGCTGAACGTCATGCTGACCCCCTCCACCGAAATCAGGGAAACCGCCGGTCTCGCGCAGAGGCGGACTCGCGGACCCGAGACCCTGATCCCCGGCCTGATCATCAAGGTCGAGGGAACTTTGGCGGGCGACACCCTGACCGCCGAAGAGGTCACCTACAGCGAACGCGACTGGCGTTCCGCGATCGCTGCCAGGGCCGGCACGACCGAGCAATTCGCGGCAGCGGCACGGGAACGGGCCGAGCTGCGGGAGGCGATCATCAACGGCCAGGAATATGTGGTCCGCGAGGAAGTCACCGTTCTGTTCGCATCGGGCAGCGCGGCCGTCGCCAGCCAGTATCAGCAGCAGCTCCGTACGCTTGCGCGCAATGCGGCTGGCCACGGCAACTACCGCATCTCGATCATCGGCTATGCCGACCCACGGGGCAATGCGGCGGCCAACGAACGCCTGAGCGCGCGGCGCGCACTGGCGGTCAGGCACCTCCTGGTCCAGTCCGGCTCGATCCAGCCGGGTCGGGTCCTGCCGGCGGCGCCGATGGGTGAAGGCGCCCTGGCGCCCGGCGAGACGGCACCGACGAGCGACGCCGAGGCGCGCCGCGTCGTGGTTCGCGTGGTCACGGCCAAGACGCAGCTCTCGCAGTAAAGTGTCGCCGGCTCTTTCGGCCGGCAACGAGTGAGGTCGAGCCTCCGGGCAGCAGCCGCCCGGAGGCTCGCTTCATTTTGCAGTCCGTTCGATCAATTCACAGGTGATGCGTGTGACGCCTTGCTTGGCGCCTTCCTCCCACAAAATAGCGGCGCGGCAGAGAGAGGGATGAACCTTGTCTGCCGCGCCGCGCTCGGCCCGCCGGCGAGGGGGGGATTCTGCCTGGCGAGTGGCCCCGAACCTGTTGATCTCGTTGTCGCCCCGGAGTGGCGCGGCGAGAGGGCTGTGTCGTTCCCTTGCTCTCGCCGCCCCGCCCCGGGCGCCCGCCGTGCGCCAGAGCCAGGCACGCGACCGAGTGGAAGTAATGGGCCGACGCGCGTGGACGCGCCATCGGGGTCTACCCCGAGCGGGCGGACCTTCCACCCCGGGGGCTGCCGAGGGCGATGTCGCGCGCCAGCGGCTCGTCGTCATCGTCATCCCTTATCCGGCGGGCGCCGGCGGGCGGCACGAAGGTGAAGCGGCCGAGGCCGATGCGCGGCGCGACGTTCCAGCGCAGCGACGCGGCGAATTGCGGACGGTCGGGATCGTCGCGGACCGTGATCAGGATACGGCGGGGAAGCGGATGCTTGCCGGGCTCGATCCAGATCTCCCAGTCGAGGTCGCCGAGGCGCAGCACGAAATGGTCGGTCTCCACCCCGTCGATCCGCTCGCGCCCGAGGGCGCGGGCGGTTTCGACCACGTCAGGGTCGTCCTCGCCGATCGTCCACAAATAGGGGTCGGGCAAAGGAAGGACGATGCCGAATTGCTCGGCGGCGGCGATCAGCGTGTCGCCCGCCGTGCCCTCCTCGGGCAGGGTCACATAGGCACCCGAATCCGGAAGGAAGAAGGAAACGTCGCTGCCGTTGCAGAAAAGCTGGCGGTTCTCGCCGTTGGAACGCCAGTCGACGAACAGGCCGTTGGGCGCGCTGAATTCATAGTGCAGGCTGTGCGTCTCGCGGAGGGGATTGTCGTCCTGGTCGAAGGCGTCGATCGTCATTTCCGCGTCGAGCGCGAAGGCGGGCAGACGCTGGAGGTAGGCGACCGAACGGCGCACCGCGGCGACCGCTTCCGGATCGACCACATTTGCCGTGGCCGTCGCCGGCGGCTGCGCCATGGCGGGAATGGGACAGGCGAGCAGGAGCATGCCCGCCGCAATGATCGCCTTCCTCGCCATGCCCGCAACCTCCGATTCTGTCTCCCTTGTCGCGCGCCCGGACGGCGGTGGGCATCGGTAGAGTTGCGGAGGCGGAACCGAAGATCGCATGAGGCGGTTGGTGGGGCCTTGCGCACAAGGCTGTTGCGAACTGCAGCACCGTGTTATGCGCGCATTACGGTTAACTCTGGGGGGAGTGACGGAAAGGGGCCAGGACCGAACCTGGGCAGTCGATGAACAAACAGGGTAAAGTGAGCTCAAGCACCTGGAAAGCGACTGAGCGCGCGCCCTCGAGCGCCGTCTATCGTGCCCTGTTCGATAATAGCGACCTCGCCTTTTACGTGATCGCGGTGATGCCGGACGGCTCCTTTCGCTTCGAAGACGCCAATGTTGCCGTCGCCGCCTTCCAGATCCGCCCTGCCGAGAGCCTGTCCGGCTCCACGCCCGCCGACGGCCTGATCCCCGAGATCGCAAGCTGCCTGGAAGAGAATCTCGCTCTGTGCCTCGAAACCGGCAAGGCCCACAGCTACGACCGGTCGATGGACCTGCCCAATGGACGCATGTCCTGGACGACAAGCCTAACTCCGATCGCCAATGGCTACGGTGGAGTCGACCACATCGTCGGTGTCACCCGGAATACCACGGGGGAGAAGCGCCTGAAGTCGGCGGTGGAGCAGAAATCCTCGATGATGGCGGGGATCGAGGCGACGGCGGGCGGCTTCATCTATCTGTTCGACCTCAGGCAACGGTGCAACGTCCATGTCGGGGGGAAGAGCAGCCTCGGCTACGCGCCCGACGAGCTGAAGAAGATGGGCGGCAACCTTCTCTCCCAACTGATCCATCCCGACGACATGGCGGAGTCCGAGCGCCACCTGCGGGCTTTGGGCCGCCTTCCCGACGGCGAGGTTGCGGCGCACGAATATCGGATGCGGCACAAGGATGGGCACTACATTCATTGCCTCAGCCGGCAGACGGTGTTCCGGCGCGATGCGGCCGGCGAAGTGGAGCTGATCCTGGGCATTTCGATCGATGTCACCCAGATCAAGGGGATGGAGCAGGAGCTGCGCCACCTTTCCAGGAATCTCGCCACGTTGCGGAGCGACGAGCGCCGTCGAATCGCCGAGGATCTCCATGACGGTACCGGTCAACGCCTTGCCGCCGCGAAGCTCGGGGTTGCGCGGATCCAGGCGGATTATTCCGCGGGGAATTGCGGGCCTTCCTCCGCCAGCATGGACGAGGCGCTGGCCGACGTAATGGCCGAGATAAGGCAGGCGGAGCGGGAAATCCGCGTCCATTCCTTCCTCTTTCATTCGCCTTCCATTGAATCCGCGCGTCTCCCGGAGGCTGTTCAATCTCTCGTAGAGGGGTTCGGCAGTCGCGCAGGGCTGGAGGCCGATCTGAAGGTCGATCCAGGCGCGGGGCTGCTGCCGGAGGACATCGCGATCGCGCTGTACCGGGTGTGCCAGGAGGCGCTCACCAACGTTCACCGGCACGCGCGCGCGACGCGGGTCTTCGTCTCCCTCGACCTGAGCCAGGACGAGGTTTCGCTGACCATCGGGGATGACGGGATCGGCTTCGATGCCTCAAGCCTTGCCGGGAAAGCGGGAAGCGGACTCGGATTGAGGGGAATGCGGGACCGGATTGAAGAATTGGGAGGCTCGTTCGACCTCCAATGCGACGGCGGCGTCACCATATCCGCGAAGGTGTCACGCCCCTCACTGCCTTTCCCCCAGCGCACCAATAGCCGCCCTGCCTGATAAAGCCGGCGCCTTCCGCCATCGCCACCTTCCGCCTCAGGGTTTCTCCTGATCGCCGCCGCACCGGGATATGGGAAAGGTGGCGCTTGCATGCTCTCAATTTTCAGCAACTGGCTCTCGCAGGCCCCGCTCTGGCTCATCAGCCTCGCTTTGTTCGGCAGCATGCTCGCGGCGTCGATGGTGGGAACCGCGCTGCGCCGGCGTCGGGCCCGCCGCGCGGCGCGTGACGGAGAGTCGGAGACCGCCGACGATGGCGAAAAGGGTATCGTCATTTCGGCGGTGATCGGATTGCTGGCCCTGCTGGTCGCCTTCACCTTCTCGATCGCGATCGACCGCTTCGATACGCGCCGCAGGAACGTGCTCGACGAGGCGAATTCGATCGGCACGACCTATTTGCGGGCCCAATTGCTCGAGGAACCCCATCGGGCCAGGATCAGCGGGCTGCTGATTCGCTATACCGATACCAGATTAAGCCTGGCGATGGCGTCGCGAGGCCCGCAGCAGACGGCGCTGCTCGCGACAAGCGACCGCATCCTTGTCGATCTGTGGGCTGCAACCGTCGCGGCCTTTCCCTCGATCCGCGCCAACCCGCTTTCCCACTCGTTCCTGGATACGATGAACAACATGATCGACATGGATTCGACGCGGAAGGCCGGGCGCCAGGCGCGCGTTCCCGCCGAGGTGTTTGTGGTCCTGATTCTCTATCTGCTCGTGACCACCGGCATCATCAACTACGGCCTGGCCGGCAAGAGCGGCCGGCACACCGCCATCTTCCTCTCCCTGCTGTTCGGAATGCTGATGGTCCTGATCATCGATCTCGATCGGCCGGTCTCGGGCGGCATCACCGAATCGCAGGAGCCGATGCGCCAGCTCCAGGCGTTCATGCGCTCCAGCCCGCCCGGCTCCTTCGATCGATTCAGCGCAGCACGGCCGTCGGCGGTGCAATAGCGGCCGTACCTTCCAGTCTCCCTCCACAGTCGCCCGCGCCGGATAGAGGGTTGACCCTGATATGCCGACCCTCGGCCGGGTCCTACGAATGGAGAATCGGAGGGAGGCCTCGATTGCTCAGAGCCATGAAAAGGAGGCCGCACATCCGTTTCCGGGAAACAGTCCTTGGCGATCCGGCGTAACGGTCATGACCAGATCGGTCACTGGCGGGGGGCGGCACGCAATGCCGTCATGGTCTTTCTCTTGAGCGCCTGCGCGGCCTGCACCCAGGGTCCCGATTATGTGCGGCCCTCGGTTGAAGTCCCTGTCGACTATCGGTTCGACGAAGGGCTGACCACAACGCCGGATACCGCCACCTGGTGGAACGCATTCGACGACGAAGTCCTCAACGGGCTGATCCGCGAAGCCATCGCCAGCAATCGCGACCTGCGCGTCGCCACGGCGCGCGTCGATGAATTTGCCGCCGTGCTCAGGGGGACGCAGTCTCAGGGCAGACCGCAAGTGGGCTATGGAGGGAATGTCAGCCGCGAGCGCACCATTGTCGAGGGAACCGATATTCAATCGACCGCTTCGAACTTTGGCGCGATTTTGACGGCCAGTTGGGAAATCGACCTCTGGGGCCGTATCCGGCGGGAGACAGAAGCGGCGCGCGCCAATCTGCTCGCTACCCAGGAGGCGCGGCGCGGCGTGATCCTCACCCTGGTGGCCTCGGTGATCAACTCCTACGTCACCTTGCTCGATCTCGACAGCCGACTGCGGATCGCCGAGACGACCCTCGCCGCCCGCGCACAATCGGTGTCCTTGTACCGAGCGCGCAGGGAGGGCGGCACCATCTCCGACTTCGAGATGGCGCAGATCCTGGCCGAATATGAATCCGCCGTGGCCGCCATACCGGACCTGCAGCAGGCGATCGCGCAGCAGGAAAATGCGCTTTCCATTCTGCTGGGACGCAATCCCGGGCCGATCCCGCGCGGACGAAATCTGGACACCATCCATAGCCCGACTGTCCCCGCCAGCCTTCCGGCCGAGCTGCTTACACGAAGACCCGACATCCTCCAGGCCGAACAGCAACTGATTGCCAGCAACGCCCTGATCGGCGCGGCACGGGCGCTCTATTTTCCCCGAATCTCGCTCACCGCGCTGGGAGGACTCGCCAGCGTAGCGCTTGGGAATTTGTTCAGCGGCACCGCGCGCGCCTGGTCGTTCGTCGGCGAAGTAGCGGGGCCGATCTACACCGGAGGAGGCATAGCCGCGGCAAACCAGCAGGCCGAAGCCCGGCGGGAACAGTCTCTCGCCGCCTATGAACGAACCATACAGAATGCTTTTCGCGAGGTCGAGGACGCGCTCGTGGCCGTGCGGACGTCGCGCGAGGTCGAAGAATCGTACGAACGCCGGGTCGCGCAGCTGGACCGGGGTGTGACCCTGGCACGCCTGCGCTACGACAATGGCTATTCGGACATGCTCGACGTGCTCGACACCGAACGGGGTCTGTTCTCCGCGCAATTGTCGCTCGCCGCCGCCAAAGCGGACCGCTACCGGGCGCTGGTCAGTCTATACCGCGCCTTGGGCGGGGACTGGATCGACGAAGCGGAGCAGCTTTCGGCTTCGGCCGCGACCCCCGAGCCGGCATTGGTGCGGCGGCCATGACCTCTCCTCAGGATACGGCGCCAGACAGGCCGCCTGGCGGCGCGGCCGCGAGCGCACCCGAACCAGGGCCTGCGCCTGACGTCGCAGTCGCGCCGGTGGAGCCCGACCCCGGGCCTCCCGCCGCCAAGCCCGACACGGTTCGAAGGGTCGTGAAGATCGTCGTCGCCCTGCTCGTGCTTCTCTATGTCTACAACGTGGTCGCGGACCGGATCACGCCCTACACGTCGCAGGCGACGGTCGACACCTTCCTCGTCCAGATCGCCCCGGAAATCACCGGCCGGGTGAGCTATGTCGGCGTGACCGACAACAGCAATGTCCGGCGGGGACAGGTGCTGTTCCGCGTCGACCGCGAGCCATTCGAGATCGCGTTGCGTGCTGCGCAGGCGAACCTCGCCTCGGCCATTCAGGCCGCGGGTGTGTCATCGACCGAGATCGAGGTCGCGCAGGCAGAACTTGAAAGGCAGCGCGTCGATCTCGCTGCCAGCCGCACGCTGGGACGGATCACCTTCAATCTGGTGCGCCAGGGCGCGCTGCCCGAGACCAACGCCATTCGCGCCCGCGCCGACATCGACACGTCAGAGGCGAACCTCGTAAGGCAAACGGCCGAAGTCGAGCGCGCACGGCGCCGGCTCGGCGATTCCGGTGGCGGAAATCCGGCGGTTCGCCAGGCCCTGGCCGCGCTCGCGCAGGCGGAGCTCGACCTCAGCAACACCACGATTGTCGCGCAGGCGGACGGCGTTGTGACCAATCTTCGGCTGGCCCCCGGTCAGTTCGTCAGCCGCGCTCAGCCATTGCTCAGCTTCATTCGCAGGGGAACGCGCTGGATCTCGGCGGACATGCGTGAAAACCAGCTGGGCAATCTGGCACGCGGCAACCGGGTCCTGGTCGTCCTTGATCACAGCCCCGGTCGCGTCTTCGAAGGGCGCGTGGACAGCATCGGTTGGGGCATAACCCAGGGCGGCGAAGCGCCGACCGGACAATTGCCGACCGTCGAGGCGGATACGGGCTGGCTTCGGGAGCCGCAGCGCTTCCCGGTTCGGATCATGTTGACGCCGTCCAATGCCGGCGAGGAGCTGGCCTTGGGACGCAGCGGCGCCCAGGCCAACGTCATCGTCTTCACCGACCAGAACTCGCTCCTCAACCCGATCGGCAGGCTGTGGATCTGGATCGTCGCCTGGCTGAGCTACCTGCAATAGCCATGGCCGCATTGCCGCCGCCGCCGCCATGATTCCCGATCCGGTCGACCTCGCCCGCAAACATGCGAAGATGCGCTTCGCCACCGGCATTACCCTGGCCTTCGTCCTTGCCGAAGCGATGGGGTGGTTTCCCTCTTTCCTCCCCGCCGTGCTCCTCGCGGTCCTGCTTACCAGCCTGCCGGCCTCGCCGCCGCTCAAGGTGGGCGTAGTGCTGGTCCTGGTGATGACCGCGGCCGCCACCCTTGCCTACGCGATACCCTATCTGCTTCGCGGCACGCCCTCTGTCATGGTCGGAGTCATCGGCCTTGTCATTTTCGCCGCCTTCCTGGCGAGCGCCCGCGGAATCGCCAAGCTGCCGGCCTTGCTGCTGCTGCTCTGCCTGGTGACGATTCCGGTGGTCGTCATGATCATTCCGGATCAGGCGGTCGCGCTGCGGACCGCCATGGGACGTTCGATGGCGATCGCTATGCTGGTCCTGTGGCTGATGTTTGCACTTTGGCCCCGGGTCGTGCCGCCGGCGCCGCCCGCCGCTGGCACGCCGATCGTAACGCCGGTCAGGAAGGCTGTCGGCGGCACCTTCGTGTTGATGCCGATGATCGTCGTCTACCTCATGTACGGGCTGACCGATGCCTTGCCTGTCCTGGTCACGACCATGATGCTGCTGCTCAATTTCGATCCCTGCCGGGGCGCGAAACAGGGCGTTGCGATGATGGCCGGGAACGTCGTTGGGGGCGGCCTCGGGGCGCTCGCCTTCCTGCTGGTCGGAGTCGCGCCGTCGCTGGTCACGCTCGGCTTGATCGTCTTCCTGGTCGCCATGTGGTTCGCGGTTCACATCGACAAGGGCGGCGCCTACGGGGCGATCGGCCTCATCGCCGCCAATACCAGCCTGATCATCCTCAGCTCTGCGCTCGGGTCGCCAGCGTCCAGCTCGGGCATCTGGCTGACACGCCTCGTCCAGTTCCTGCTCGCCTGCCTGTTCGCGATCGGAATGATGGCCCTCATCTGGGGTAAGAAGGAATCGGCGGGACAGAAGCTGGCCGGATCGAACGCCTGACTCGCGCGGCGGCTTCCCGCCACGAGAGAACGGCCGGCTTCAAGGAAGCCGGCCGTGCCCTGATTTGCCGCCCGAAAGGCCGGCGTTTTCTCCGCTAGAAGCGAAGGCCGATGCCCGCCATGAATTGCGAGCGATTGGTGTCGAGCGTGACCCTGAAGTCCGGATTCTCGAAGTCGATGTCGCTGTAGATGGTGTAGGTATATTCGAGCTTTCCGTAGAACATCGATCCGAAATTCTGTTCGACGCCGAGCCCGAAATGCCAGCCATCGCGACTGCCGGAATCGACGAGGTCGTCGACCACGTCCTGTGTATCGTCGAAATTGATCCGCGCCTGGCCGTTCGAATAGCCTAACTTGGCGTAGAGCAGGGTGCTGGGGGTGACCGTGAAGCCGCCGCGTGCGCCGAGGTAGATGTTGCGGCGCACTTCGAGGCAGCCCTGCTCGATCCGACCTAACGGGCGGCAGAAATCGGAGTCCGAGAAATCCACGCCGAGATAGCCGCCGAGGGTGGCGTTTTCAGCAATCTGGAAGTCGTAGCCGATCTCGGCGCCGAAGCCGAGGCCGTCTTCGTTGTTGCCGGCGGTGGCAGTCCCCAGGATATCCTCATATTCGACGTCGAGCGACGGCGAGTCGTAGCCCAGCCGCGCTTCCACGCGAAAGCCGTCGAAACCCTGCGCGAAGGCGGGCGTCGCGATCACGAGAGGCGTCGCGATGACGAAGGAGGCCAAGGACAACAGGTGTAGGCGTTTCATACTAATTCCCCTTACAGTCGCGGCCTCGCTCGACGACCAGAGCGGTCCCCCTCAGCAGGCTGCGATCCGGCCGATTCTAGCCGGGGGCATTGCGGCACCCATCGGGACTGACACCTAGTTGAGCGGGGGCAATTGCCCATGCCGTCGGCGAGACGTGTTGAATCCGCCTTCGGGTGAAGGAAGCGCCGTGCGATTCCCGATTCACGCGCCGCCGCCGGGCGCCAGCGACCAGGGCTTGCTCGGGACCGCGGTCGGTCGCCAGACTGGCTACTAGAAGCCGACCTCGAGGAAGATCGACGGCCCCAGGAACTGATAGTCGAGGCGGCCGACATAATTCTCCTTGGCGACGTCGACCCGGTAGTCGACGTAGCGGAAGGCGATTCCGGCGCCGAAATTCCCCGCGAAACGCCAGGCCAGGCTCGTCTGGAAATTGATCAGGCGGCCTTTGTAATCGCCGACCTTGAGCGACAGGTAATCGGCGCGCGCGTTGAGAGTCAGGTTATGCGCAATCTGCCAGTTGGCGAACAGTCCGATGGTCGGAAGCGGCGCCAGGAATTCGGTGCGCCGGTTCTGGGTCGAAAGGGGTTGGGCTCCGATTCTGCCCTGGCCCTCGATGGAGAATTCCAGATTGGTGGCGTGGAGGCCGATGACCGCGCCGAGCTCGACATTCTCGTTGCGCACGAAGGCCCACCCCAGCCCCAGGCGGTAGATGTCGGTATTGAAGCCGGCGGTGATTGTGGCGTTCGCCGGATAGGTCACGTCGTTATAGACGATGTCGCGCGCCAGCGTCGTCGAGCTGCTGCGCCCGACCGAATAATATTCGGCGCTGATCGAAAAGCCGCCGCCCAGCCGCGCCATGCCGTAAATGGCCGGCAGAATTTCGTTGCTGTCGAGATTGAGATCCTCTTCGAGGTCGATTTCGGTGCCGCCGTTCGGGTTGGAGGCGGGGGTGATCCTGACGTCGCTGTCGACGCCGGTCGCCCAATAGCCCGAAAGCTGCAGGTAGAAATCGTCGCCCAGGGCTTGCGCCTGGGCGGGCGTCGCCAGCAGCGCGCCGCCGAGCATCGAAGTGGCGCCGAGCACGCCGCGCATCGTCCGTCTCATATCAGGACCCCCTGTCTTACGCCGCCCGATGGGCCGAGAAGGCCTCGTGGCAGGAACGCCTTTTGTCGCTTGGGAGAAATTACAGCGCGCCGAACGGCGGCACTATCAGGGATAACCCGCTTTCGGCCTGGGTTGTGGTTGGTAGAAAATCGGCCCGCTTGATGCGGGCCGAAACGATTTTTCGCCCGCCAGCAGCTTGAAAACGGGATGGTGCGTGCGCCTTTGATTGGCGAGAGAGCAGGAGGAAAGGTCAAGAAAATCATGGACGTAAGGCATGGGACATCTGCCGCCCGGCTCATGACAGCCGATCCACTGATCGACTGGGGCGCGCCGCGGGCCGCCGGATTCGCGCACCGTACCGCCATGCCGCCCATCGGGAATTACCCCTAGGTCGGCTCAGGGCGCACGCATCCGCCCGAGCCTAGGCTTTCGCAGCCTCGACCGCAGGCTCGGGCGGGTTCTTTTCCCTGACCCACTGCCAAAACAGCTGGTAGCCGACCGCGAGGATGACCGGGCCGATGAACAGGCCGATGACGCCGCCGGCGACCATGCCGCCGAGCGCCCCGATCAGGACGACCGGCATCGGCACGTCGACGCCGCGTCCCAGCAGGAGCGGCTTGAGCACGTTGTCGACCAGGCCCGCGATGAACACGTAGATGGAGAAAATGATGGTGCCGGTATTGGCGCCCTGGGTCGACAGGACCAAGGCGATGACCGGAACCGTGATCAGGGTGGCCGGCGCCTGGATGATGCCGAGAAACAGAACCGCCAGAGCGAGGATGCCGGCGCCCGGCACGTCCATCAAGATGAAGCCGGCGCCGACCAGGATCATCTGGATGAAGGCGATGCCGATCACGCCCTGCGCCACGGCGCGGATGGTCGAGGTGCACAAGGTCGCGATATTCGGGCCTCGTTCGGGGCCGGCGATGCGAGAAAAGACCTCG
This sequence comes from Allosphingosinicella sp., assembly GCA_036525215.1. GTDB lineage: Bacteria > Pseudomonadota > Alphaproteobacteria > Sphingomonadales > Sphingomonadaceae > Allosphingosinicella. The sequence goes on along the minus strand of DATDAU010000034.1, from coordinate 5,924 downwards.
ACGGCGCTGCGATGACCGGCCTCGCCCCAAGCCATGAAGATCCCCGCTATAATCAGGGCGACGATGAACAGCAGCAGGCCGAGGCCGAAACCGGCCAGCTTGCCGACCATGGTCATGCCCATCTCACGAATCTGGGGTCCGTGCTGCTGCATGAGGCCGGTCAGATCGGTGGCGGCCTGCGACCAGATTGCATGGAGCGATTCGCCGATCACCGGCAGCTCTGCGACCGAAGGCGCCGGCGGCGGAACATGGAAATTGCCGCTCCTGACCGTGGCAATGGTTCCCTGCACCGAGGCGGCGATCGATGTCCCCAGCAGGTAGATCGGGACGAGCAGTACGGCGATGCCGAGCAGCACGATCAGGGTCGCGGCGCGCCCGTCCTTGTTGCCCAGTCGGGCCTTGAGCCAGCGCTGAAGGGGATAGAGCGTGATCGCGAGGATGACGGCCCACGCCATCAAGCTGAGGAAGGGGCTGAAGACCCAGTAACAAATGACCGCCAGGATGACGATCAGTCCGGCGCGGATCAACACATCGAGCAAGGCGTGAGAATAGGCCTTCTCGGCGTCGGGGGTGAGCACCATAGATCTTCTCCTTCCAATCACACGCCGGCGCGAGGCGCCGGTCAGGGTCGATCGTCGCCTTTCGCGGCGGCCACCTTTTGCTTGAGGACATCCAGCACCGCCGCGGTCAGCACCGCGGTCGAAACGCCGAACATCAGGACTCCATGAACCGCCTCGAGGGGACCGAGCATTCTCCGGTCTTCGGACATGACAATGTCGCCGTATCCGAGCCCCGCGAAATTGACCCCCGAATGGTAGATCGCAGTCTTCATGTTATCGAATTCGCCCAGCAGCCGGAACAGCAGGGCCCAGATCGTGATCTGGAATAGATTTCCGAGCTGCATGACCAGCATCACGAGCGCGAGCAGGCAGTAGGCCTCCCATCCGGTTTCGATGCCTGGCCTGGCGTCCTTGAAGGCCGCGTAGCTACGCAGGCATTTGCCGACGAAAACGGCCTGCAGCGACAGGCACAGCAGCATCACGGCGAATCCGGCCAGCAGATTGAACAGCATCGGCCTCTCCAGGGGGCGCCAGGCGCGGGACGGGCACGATTGTCCGTTCCATTCCCCAGGTCTTGCCTCGGAGCGTCCGGATCGAAGGGTCCGGTTCTCGAAGCCAAATTTTCCCTGCGGCGCCCCTTCAGGAAGCGCTCGTATCGAAGCGGAACGAGAGGCGGTATACGGTTAATCCCCCAGTCGGCGGCGTGAAATTCCTTGCCGCCGGTCTCCGGGCCTCCAGCACCTCCCGGTTTTGGCCAAGGGATTCCCCTGCGCACGGCTGAAATCGATCGGGAACCAGGTTATTGACCTAAACCTTTGAATCAATTCGTCAAATCGTGAATTCCTCCTCAAACCCGATCGCTTGGCCCTTGGTCCATACCCGGATTCGCGCGGTGGTTTTTGAGGGACATTGCCGATGGTGCCCTGCCGCCCGGCACCGCAGACCGTGATCGAAGATGATCCGCTCGAAGGAGGTCGACCATGAAGCCGTTCCTTTCATTGTCCTGCGCCGCGACCCTGGCACTTTGCATGGCGTGTCCATCCTTTGCCCAGGCCCCTGCTGCGGCTCCGGCTGCTTCCGCCGCGACTCCTGCGCAGGTCGAGATCGATCCTAACGCGATGGCGGCGCTGAACCGGATGGGCACGACCTTGCGCGGCCTGCCCAGTTTCGGGCTTCACATCGACACGACCTCCGAGGAGGTGCTGACCACGGGCCAGAAGATTCAGCATGGTGGAAACGGCGACTATCTCCTGCGCCGGCCCAATGCCTTCCGCATCGAAACCAATTCGGACCGGACATCGCGGATCATCGTCTATGACGGCACCACGCTGACGCTCTTCTCGCCGCGCATCGGCTATTGGGCGGCCTTTCCCGCGCCCCCGACCATCCGCGAAACCTTGATCGCGGCGCGCGACCGGCTGGCCCTCGAGCTGCCCATCTCCGATCTGTTCACCTGGGGCACCGATCCCGTTGTCAGCGGTGCCGTGACCTCCGCGATCAGCGTCGGCCCCGAGACGATCAATGGCCAGGAGTGCGATCAATATGCGCTGCGCCAGGCGGACGTCGATTGGCAGATCTGGCTTCGCCAGGGCGCGCAACCCTTGCCTTGCAAGATCGTGATCACCAGCACCGACGATCCCAGCATGCCGCAATTCTCGGCGCTGTTCACCTGGCGCCTGGACGCAACGTTCGCGGCGGATTCATTCACCTTCACACCACCTGATGGTGCACGCCGAATTCAATTCAGCCAGCCGCAGCAAGAACGCTGAACGCCAGACGGAGACCGGACATGATCAGGAAAGCAATTCTCGCACTCTATCTCTCGATCGGCATTGCCTCGGTCATCGCAGTGGATGTCGCCGAGGCGCAACGTGGTGGCGGCAGGGGCGGGGGCGGCAGGGGTGGCGGCGGCGCGAGCCGCGGCGGTGGCGGTGGCGGCGGCATGAGTCGGGGCGGTGGCGGTGGAAGCCGTGGCGGCTACGGCGGCGGCAATCGCGGCGGCGGCGGTCGCGGGGGCTATGGCGGCAATCAAGTTCGCGGCGGCTCCCATTCCAGTGTCAACAACCGTGTCGGCCAGGGCGGCCGCGGTAACCAGGTCGCCGATCGCGGCGGCCGGGGCACCAACCGCGACGTCAACCGCAACACCAATCGCAACACCAACCGCAACATGAACGTCAACGCGGATATCAACCACAATTATGGCGGCGGCTATGGCGGCTATGGCGGCTACGGTTACGGCGGCTATGGTTACCGGGGTGGCGCGGTGGCCGCCGGTGTGGTCGCGGGGGCCGTTGTCGGCGCGGCGGTGGCTGGGTCATATTACAGCACTCTGCCCAGCGGATGCGCATACTTGAACAGCTATTATAGTTGCGGCGGCGTCTACTATCGGCCGACCTATGTCGGATCCGAGGTCCAGTACGTCGTTGTCGACAACCCGTACTAGTGGGCTCGCCACCGCGCCCTAAGCGGTGGCAATCCCCGTCCGCTGAGCGCTATCTCCGGAAGCGCTCGCGGACGGCCCTGCCGAGATCACGCCCGATCGCCTCGACCGTCTCCTGGTTGCCAAGAGTCGCCGGAATATCGAGCGCATCCGGAGCGCGGCGGCGTACCGCGGCCGCCTGCAATTGCCCGCTACCACCGTCGAACACCTCGATCGCGATCAGCATCGATCCGGTCAAAGAGCCCTGACGGCCGGTCACGCTCCGCATCGCCGTCGTCGCGAAGCCGATCACGCTGACCCGCGTTGCCGTCGCCACGACCCCGGTGGTTTCGGTCATGCCGATCAGGGTCAGGCGGATTCGCGCCGTGCCCGGACCGGCGCGCGTGACGACGGGCAGCGCCTGGGCCATGGCGGCGCGCAGCTTCTCGGTGAGGATGCCGGCATATCGCTGGCGGTTCGCGGCCGACACGCCCTGGAACTGGGAGTCCGGACCCGAATAGACGGTCGTCGGCTCGATCATGACATTGCGATAGGACCCCAGGTTCAGGCCGGGTCTGAGGTAGGTCCAGGATTCACCCCGGTCGTGAGTCATTTGCCTGGAAGAGGGCATGGCTACCGGGGCACGATCCTCGGTCTGGGAAAAGGCGGCCGTCGTGGGAACGGCCAACAAAAGAGCGAGCAGGGCAAACCGCGCCATCAGATCCTCCCGAAAGACATTGCGATTGGTCAACCCTAGGGGCTGGCCCGGGGCGCGCCATCAGGGCTTTCCCTGAGCGGCGCCGGTGCGATCGCTGAATGCGGCGACCGTGACGGCACAGGGCTCACGCCGTCACTAAGTCGGGTAATACCCGATAAGAACCGGACGGCTCGTCCCCTATTGCCAGGCTGAACGACCGCGCGGGGTGGCCCAATCGCATGGCTGAAAGCTTCGATCTCATCGTCATCGGCGGCGGACCGGCGGGCGTGAGCGCCGCGGGGGCCGCGGGCGTGCTCGGCAAGCGGGCCGCGCTGGTCGAAGAGGCGGGGATGCTGGGCGGCGCGGGCATCAACACCGGCACCCTGCCGAGCAAGACGCTGCGCGAGACCGCGCTGATGCTCTCGGGCTGGCGGTCGCGCCGTCTGACTGGAGTCGATCTCTCGCTCCAGCGCGAGGCGACGATCGCCGATTTCACGGGCCATGCTCGAAATGTCGCGGCCGCCGAGCGCACCCGCACCGCGAAACGACTCGATCAGCGCGGCGTGACGCTGTTTCACGGGTCCGGCAGCTTCGTCGATCCGCACACGCTTCGCGTCGTCCGCAACGACGGCGAATCCATTCTGCGCGGGGAGAAATTTCTCATCGCCACTGGTTCCTCGCCTTTCCGACCGCCGGGATTCCGTTTCGACGACGATCGCGTCCATGATTCGGACGAAATCCTCGCCATGAAGACGCTTCCGAAAAAGCTTGTCGTGGTCGGCGCCGGGGTCATCGGCAGCGAATATGCCGGTACGTTCGCCGCGCTCGGCGTCGAGGTCCATCTGGTCGACGGCCGGGATGTGCTGATGCCCTTTCTCGACGCGGAGGTCTCGCGGGTTCTCGAGGATGCGATGACCGCGAACGGCATTCAGTTCCACTGGAACGCGCGCGTCGTCGCCTGCGACTCTTCGCAACCCGGCGAAGTCGTCCTTTCGCTCTCGACGGGCGGCACCTTGTCGGCCGATGGCGTGCTTGTCGCCTCCGGTCGGCAAAGCAACACCGCCAGTCTCGATCTCGCGGCGGCCGGCATCACTCCGGGCGTTCGCGGCCTGGTGCCTGTCAACACCCATTACCAAAGCGAAGTGCCGCATATCTATGCGGCGGGGGACGCGGTCGGTCCGCCCGCGCTCGCGGCCACCGGCATCGAACAGGCGCGCGTCGCGGTTACCCATGCATTCGGATCGTCATTCAAGAGCGAAATCGCGACCTTCCTGCCGTCGGGCATCTACACGATTCCCGAAGCCAGTATGGTCGGCGAAACCGAGGAGAGTCTGCGCGAGAAGGGCGTGGACTATATCGCCGGCCGCGCGCGCGCGGCGGACCTGCCGCGCGGCGAGATCATCGGCGACCGGACCGGATTTCTGAAGCTCCTTTTCCGCCGCGAGGACATGCGGCTGCTCGGTGTGCATCTGGTGGGGGAGCAGGCCACGGAGCTCGTCCATATCGGGCTGGTGGCAATGCTCGCCGAAGCCGGCGCCGAGCTCTTCAACCGCGCCTGCTTCAACTATCCGACCTTGGGTGATCTCTACAAATACGCCGCCTACAACGCACTCGCGCAGCGCGACGGCCTGATCTGACCGGTCGCTACAGCTCCACGAGGTCGTTGCGCGCCGCGTAGAGGGTCAGGTCGGCGGACGATTTCGCGCCCACCTTGTGCATCGCCGAGGAGCGGTGCGTTTCCACTGTCTTGATGCTGACGTTGAGGAGAAGGGCGATACGCTTGTTGGTCTTGCCCTCGGCGACCAGCTTCACGATCTGCCTTTCGCGCGGCGTGAGCTGCTTGAGATCGTTCGAGCAGGACGAATGCAGGTAGCCTTGCAGCAAGGTTTCCGACACGCAGGGCGAGAAATAGGAACGGTGGTGCGACAGCGCCTCCAGGGCTTCCATCAATTTGCCTTCGCTTTCGCTCTTGAGCAGATAGCCGCGGGCACCGGCGCGGAGGACCTGGCCCGCCAGCCGATCACTTTCGTGCATGGTCAGGATCAGCACTTCCACATCCGGCAGGAGCTTCTTGAGCTGCAGCGTGGCGTCGACGCCGCTGAGCTTGGGCATGGAAAGGTCCATCACCACTATGTCCGGCCGCACATCCGCCGCGACTTCGAGCGCTTCATACCCGTCCGAGGCCTCGGCGCACACCTCCCAGCCCGGCACGCCATCGACGAGGGACCTCAGGCCGCGCCGGACCACC
>DATDAU010000033.1:0-3319 GCA_036525215.1 Allosphingosinicella sp. | reverse complement strand
AGGTCCCAGCACGGTGAAAGACCGCGCGGCGCCCAGGGAGAATGAAAGTCACCATGGCACGTAATGTCGCAACGATCCCGGCCGGAAGCGGGGAGGTCGGTCTCAACCGCTACCTCGCCGAGATCAAGAAATTCCCGATCCTCTCTCCCGAAGAGGAATATATGCTCGCCAAGCGCTGGACCGAGCATCAGGACACCGACGCCGCCGCGCGCCTGGTGAACAGCCACCTGCGCCTCGTCGCCAAGATCGCCATGGGCTATCGCGGCTACGGCCTGCCCGTCTCCGAGCTGATCTCCGAGGGCAATATCGGCCTGATGCAGGGCGTGAAAAAGTTCGAGCCCGAAAGGGGCTTCCGCCTCGCCACCTATGCGATGTGGTGGATCCGCGCCTCGATCCAGGAATTCATCCTGCGCTCGTGGAGCCTGGTGAAGATGGGCACCACCGCCGCGCAGAAGAAGCTGTTCTTCAACCTCAGGCGGATGAAGAACCGCATCGAGGCGTTCGAGGACGGCGACATGAAGCCGGAGGACGTCGCCAAGATCGCCAAGGATCTCGGCGTGTCCGAAGAGGATGTCGTCTCGATGAACCGGCGCATGGCGCTGGGCGGCGACACGTCGCTGAACGTGCCGCTGCGCGACGACAGCGAAGGCTCGTGGCAGGATTTCCTGGTCGACGACGAGCCGCTCCAGGACGAGCGCGTCGCCGACGCGGAGGAAACCCAGATCCGCCACGATCTGCTGGTGGAGGCGATGGAATCGCTCAACGACCGCGAGAAGCACATCCTCACCGAGCGCCGCCTGACCGACGAGCCCAAGACCCTCGAGGAATTGAGCCAGGTCTACGACGTCAGCCGCGAGCGCATCCGCCAGATCGAGGTCCGCGCCTTCGAAAAGCTGCAAAAGGCGCTGATGGGCCTCGCCGGCGAGCGGCGCCTGCTCTCGGCCGCCTGATATCGCGCACTTCAGGAGCCTCCTCCGGCCTCGCCGGAGGAGGCTTTCTTGTATCTGCGATCCGCGAAACGAATTGAAAACCCTGACGATTTAGAGTCCCCTCTCCTGTTCGGAGAGTCGCATGCGTTGGCCCCACCTGATCCTGCTGGCGACGAGCCTCGGCGGCGCCGCCGCCGGTGCGGCGATGATCGCGACCTCCCGGAAGGCCGCCGCGCCGGCGGTTCGTCGCCCCGCCGCGACCGATGTCGCCGAGGCAGCGCGCGACCGGCAGGCCGCGAACCTTGCGTCCATCCAGCGCCGGATCGACAGCGGTAACGCCGACCCGGCGGCGGATGCGCGCGCCGCGGCGCGCCGCGGCGAATTCGGCCTGATCGTCACCGGCGACGTCCGCTTCTCGGCCTTCCCGCAAGGCGTGACCTGCCTGACGCCGGGCCGCCAGGCCCCGCATGTCCTTGCGTCCTATCGCCATGGCGATGCCATCGAAGCGCGGGACATGCACTGGTTTACCTACGCCGGGGCCTATAATCGCACGCTCGTCGACCTTCAGGACTATCTCGACGCCGATCTCTGCAGGGCCCGCGTGCCGGCCGACGACGCGGCCATTTACAACAATTTCAACATCGCCGCTCCGGCGCGCCCGGTTTCCGGCCCGGCGCGCAGCCTCCACGAAGCCGCACGGCGCGGCGGCGACGCCGAAATCCGCCGCTGGCTCGGGGGAACGCCGGTCGATTCCCTCGACGATTTGGGCCTGACGGCGCTGGCCTGGGCGGTGGCGCGCGACAACCGCGCCGCCGCGGAAGCTCTGCTCGAGGCCGGCGCCAATCCCTGGGCCGCCCGCGATGGCTTTGTCGGCGATGCGGTCTTCTGGGCGGCCGCGCTCGGCCGGCGTGCCTGGTTCGAACGCCTCTCGCACCTGCCCGGCAGGCCCTTCGAAACCTGGGCGCCGCGCTATTTCGACGGCGCGATGGCCGGCGGCGATGTGTCGATCGTCGCCCAAATGCTCCGCGAGCCGCACGAAGCCGTGCGCGCCCAGGATCTGGGACATCCCCTGCCCACGACCGCCGTCGTGGATCTCATCCTCGGCGACAATCCCGCGCTGGCAAACCCCCTCCTGTTGCGCGCCGTCGAGCACGAACCGCGGCTGGATCTCGTCACGCTTGCGCTCGCGCACGGCGCAAGCCCCAATGCACGCGGTCCGAACCAGGGGGACGATCCGGCACTGATCACGGCGTCGCACGGTTTCTACCCGGCCAGCGTCGCGATCGTCGAGGCGCTGCTGCGCGCCGGCGCCGATCCGAACATCGCCGGCCACTGGCGCCGGCCTTTGTGGACGGCGGTCGGCACCTTGCATCTGGATGCCGACACCAGCGAGACCGACCTATACGCCACGGCCATTTTCAACCGCCTGCTCGCCGCCGGCGCGGACATCAACCTTCGCGGCCGCCAGAACAGGCCGCAAATCTGGGCGCTGCTCTTTCCCTACTCCTACAGTCACCGCCAGCTCGACGCGAGCTTCGTCACCCCGCAATTGATCGAGATGCTCGTCCGCCACGGGCTCGACCTCAATGCCAGGCAGAATGGCGAGCGCGTCCTTGCCGTGGTCGAGGCCCAGGCCGGCCGCAATTCCGAGCTGGCCGTCACCCTCCGCCGCCTCGGCGCCCGCCGCTAGTTCGCGTTCGATTGCCCCTGCGTCGGGGCCGCATAGAGCCCGGCCGGGTCGAAATGGCGCAGGATCACGGCGGTCGCGGCCGTCATCGCCGCCAGAGCGAGGAAATATCTGAAACCGCGAAAGCGCATGCGCCGCGCCTGGCACATCCCCGGTTTACAATTGGCAAAGGGCCGGATCGGCGGGCCCGATCCGCGCCTTGTGCCGCCGGTGCGGCAGCGCGCGGAAACTTCTGCGTCGCCGTGGGTTGTGGGCTCCCGAGTGGGTTAATAGGAGTGATGAGATGCGCAAATTGATTTTGCTCGGCCTGATGATGGCGACGGCGATGCCGAGTGCCGTCAGCGCGAAGCCGGGCGAGCTTCGCCGCGACCGCGCCGAGATTCGCCAGGACCAGCGTGAATTGCGCCAGGACCGGCGCGAATATCGCCGCGACCGCCGCGCCTATGTCGCGCCGGTTCGCGGCTGGCGCTACCAGCGGGTCAACCGCGGCTATCGCCTGCAGCCGGTCTTCTGGAGCCCGCGCTACGTCGTCGATTATCGCCTGTACCGGCTGCGCGCGCCCTACGGCTACCAGCGCTGGATCCGTTATGGCAACGACCTGCTGCTGGTCGACGTCCGCAACGGCCGCGTCCTCCAGGTGATCCCCAACCGCTATTATTATTACTGATGACGGTGAAATCCGGCCCGGCGTCGACAGGCGCCG
>DATDAU010000032.1:0-38090 GCA_036525215.1 Allosphingosinicella sp. | reverse complement strand
GCACAGGACCAGGCGCTGTTCGATCATGTGCTCAGGCTCGGCGACGACTCGCTGATCCTCGGCCAGCGCCTTGGTGAATGGTGCGGGCATGCGCCGAGCGTCGAGGTCGATTTGAGCCTTGCCAACATGGCGCTCGACTTGATCGGCCAGGCCACCCACTTCCTCAATCATGCCGGCGACATCGAAGGGCATGGGAGGGACGGGGATGCTCTCGCCTTCCACCGCGACGTCCTCGATTTCCGCAACTGCCTGCTCGTCGAGCAACCCAATGCCGATTTCGCCCAGACCATGGCGCGGCAACTGCTCTTTTCGACCTGGCAGAAGATGCTGTTCGATCATCTCATCGGCTCGAGCGACGAGACGATCGCAGCGGTCGCGGCCAAAGCGGTCAAGGAAGTGACCTATCACCAGGAGCTCGCCGCCGAATGGGTGATCCGCCTCGGCGACGGCACCGAAGAAAGCCGGCGGCGCATGGCCGACGGCCTCGACTGGATGTGGCGCTTCATCCCTGAATTGTTCGAGATGGACGAAATCGCCGTCGAGGCCGCCCGCCAAGGGGTCGGCGTCGACGTGACGGTCTTCCGCGCCGACTATGACGCCCGCATTCGCGCGGTGCTGGCCGAAGCGACGCTGGAGGCCCCCGCCGACCAGCGCCCGATTCTCGGCGGCCGCCGCGGCCACCATAGCGAGCATCTCGGCCACCTGCTGGCGCCGATGCAGTACGTGCCGCGTACCTATCCGGACGCGAAATGGTAGCGGCGGCGGCTCTAGATCCGATTGCGGGCCTTTGGGCCGTGCTCGAATCCGTGCCCGATCCGGAAATTCCGGTCGTCTCGGTAGTCGATCTTGGCATCGTCCGCTCCGTGTCGCCCGAGCGGGTCGTCATCACGCCCACCTACACAGGCTGCCCCGCCACCCAGGTGATCGAGCGCGACATTCGCGATGCCCTCGACGCCGCCGGCTATCGCGGCGTCCGGATCGAAACGACGCTGTCGCCGCCCTGGACCACCGACTGGATCAGCGAGGCGGGCAAGGGGAAGCTCAAGGCCTATGGCATCGCGCCGCCTCTGCCGGCGGGCGAGCGCGCCGTGGAATGCCCGCAATGCGGCTCCACCCAGACCGACGAGGTCAGCCGCTTCGGCTCGACCCCGTGCAAGGCGCAGTGGCGCTGCCGCGACTGCCTCGAGCCCTTCGACCTGTTCAAATGCCATTGAGGGCCGAATGAGCGTCGCATTCCACACCCTGACCGTCGCCGACGTCGTCGAGGAAACCGACGAGGCGCATTCGATCCGCTTCGAGGTCCCGGAGGAATTGCGCGAGACATTTAAATTCAAGCCTGGCCAGCACTTGACGCTTAAAGCTGAGATCGGGGGTGAAGAAGTCAGGCGCAACTATTCGCTCTGCGTCGCGCCCCAGGACAATCAGATCATGGTCACCGTCAAGCGGATTGCGGGCGGCGCCTTCTCCAACTGGGCGAACGACAATCTCAAGCCCGGCGACCGCATCGAGGTGATGCCGCCGCACGGCAGCTTCACCTGGGATTTCGAGCCCGGCGCCGCCAACCATTATGTCGGCTTCGCCGGCGGATCGGGGATCACCCCGGTCCTGTCGCTGCTCAAGACCGCTTTGCTGACCGAGCCGAACAGCCGCTTCACCCTCTTCTACGGCAATCGCGACAGCAACAGCGTGATCTTCCTCGAGGCGCTGGCCCAGCTCAAAAACCGTTTTATGGACCGGCTTCAAGTCCATCATTTCCTTGCCGAAGAAGCGGGCGATATTGACCTGTTCAACGGCATGCTCGATCGCCCCAAGTGCGACGAGATATTAACCGATCTGATCGATCCGGCCGATGCCGCCGCATACTTCATCTGCGGCCCCGGGCCGATGATGGACGCAGCCGAGGTGGCGCTGCTCGAGGCAGGCGTGGCCAAGGAGCGGATTCACCTCGAACGTTTCACCGCCGGACGCACGTCCGCGGCGCTCGAGGCGCAGATGCAGGCGCTGCAGCAGGAAGCGGCGGGCCTCACCATGCTGGTCACGCTGGACGGCCGCAAGCGCCGGGTCGCCTTCGACGCCACCGCCGGCAATATCCTCGACAGCGCCCGCGAGGCGGGTCTGCCCGCGCCCTTCGCCTGCAAGGCCGGAGTCTGCGCCACCTGCCGCGCCCGCGTCGTCTCCGGCCAGGTCGAAATGGCGGCGCGCTACGGCCTGACCGACGAGGAAGTCTCGTCGGGCTACGTCCTGACCTGCCAGTCGGTGCCCAAGGGCGACGGCGTCGAGATCGACTACGACGCCTGAGCTGCGCCGAGGCCCCCAAGCATCAAATCCACCGCCATATCCGCCAGATCGTCGGCGGCGACATTGCCGTCCGGGCGGAACCAGGTGTGGGTCCAGTTGATCATGCCGAAGAAGAGCATGGTCAGCGGCAAATTGAGATCGCCGGCGTCGGGGCGCATTTCGCGGACCAAAGCCTCGACCGCGGCGATGATCCGTCGCTGCTTGGCCACCACCCCGGCGCGGCGCTCGGGCGGCAAATTATCGAGCTCGTTCAGCAGCACCTTGTGGCTGTCCTGGGCGCCGACATAGAGCCGCATGAAGGCGCGGGTCAGCGCCCGCAATTTCGCCTCGGCGTCTCCCTTTCGCGTCGCATCGTCCGCCGCCGCGACCAGATCGTCGAGATGCGCGGCCATGGCCGCGTAGAGAATGTCGTCCTTTGACGGAAAATAGTGATAGATGAGCGACTTGGAGGTCGAGCAGGCGGCGGCGAGATCGGCCACCGAAGCCCCCTGGAAGCCGCGCCGCGCGTACAGGCCGGCGGCGGCGGCAAGGATCGCCGCGCGCCTCTTATCGTAATCGGGAGATTGCGGCCGCGCCATCGCGCCACCTTATGGCGGCGGAGCCTTCCCGGCTACCCTAGCGGTAGGTCCTGACCCGCCCCTGACCTTCCGCCAAAGTGGCGTCGTTATAGGCGATGGTGGCGCGCACCGCCTCCTGCATCAGCGCCATGCGGGTGGGCAAAGGCACGCTGGTCCGGCCGATCATCACCGCCACCGCGAAATGGCGGCCCTCGGGCGAGGTCAGGATGCCGATATCGTTATAGCCGGCCTGGACGGAACCGAGCACCTGGCCGGTGCCGGTCTTGTGCGCGATCCGCCATCCCGGGGCGAGACCGCCGGTCAGGCGCTGCCGCCCGGTCCGGGTCTGCGACATGATGGACAGGAGGCGAGCGGTCGATCGCGGCGACAGCAATTCACCGCGCTGCAGCCGTACGAGGCCGTCGGTGATGCCGAGCGGCGTCGCGCCGTCGATGGGATCGATCACATAATTGTCGAACGCTTCGCGCCTTCGGTCGGCGGGGACGGCGGCGCGCGCGGCGTAGAAGCCGTTGCCGACGGAAAAGGCCGGCTGCCACTGCATGCCGGCGATCTGGCTCTGCATGATCCGCTCGCCCGGCCCGAAGCGGATGCCGCCGATCCGGTTGCGGTCGAGCATCGCGCGAACCGCAGCAGGCCCTCCCGCGGCGCGCAGCACGACGTCGTTGCAGGTATTGTCGCTGGTGGTCAGCGCCCGGAACATGAAATTGTCGATCGTCGTCGTATAGCCGTTGGGGCCGATGTCGGCCGCGACCGGCTGGTGGAACAGGGTCAGGTCCGCTCGGTGGATGGTGACGCGCTGGTTGAGGTCGAGCCGGCCGGCGTCGACCGCCTGCAAAGCGGTGATCGCGACCCAGAATTTGCTGACGCTCTGCTGGGGATAGAAACGCTCGCCGCGCCAGTCGGTGACCATGCCGGTCTCGACGTCGCGGACCGCGATGCCGACCGACCCGCTGAAGGTGCGGCCGAGCTCGTCGATGCGCGTCTCGAGGATGCGCTGGGCCGGGGTGGCCGGCCGAACGATCTCGTTGTCGCGCTCCGGAATCTGCAGCCCCCGAAGGCCCGTGCCTGGCGCCTGTACCTGCGCCTGCGCCATGCCGGCAACCAGCATCAGCGACACGATCGCCGCTCGGCCCGCCATCCCCTTGTTCCCGCTCACCATTGTCTCCGCTTTACGCCCTTTACCCCAGAGACTTTACCATAACCGGGCGAGCATTGCTGTCAGCTTAAACCCTGATCGCATCGACGAGCCGTTTTCCCGGCGCGCCGGATCGAATCGCCTGACTCGGTTCGGGACTCAGAAGGAGACGCGGGCGATGATCCTTATGTCTCGTCCGGCCAAAGGCGCATAATCCTTGAGCACGCTGGCGGCGCGGCGTGCGTCGACATCGAACAGGTTGTTCGCCGACAGCATGATCGAACTGTCATTGTCGCGGAACGGGCGGAACGAGAGCGACGCATTGACCATCGTATAGCCGTCGGTCGGCGTTTCGAACGCCGCGATCCGGTCCTGGTCCGCGACCTGCTCGACCTCGACCCGGCCGGTGACCCGGTCGGACTGGGCTTCCAGCCCGGCGAGAATCCGGAAGGGCGGAATGCGCGGCACCGGGTCGCCGCCAGTGATGGAGGCGCGGACATAATCGGCGACGACGTCGGCGTTGAGGGTAAAGCCGCCGATCCGGGCGATGCGCGCCGAGCCCTCGAATTCGACGCCGAAATAACGCGCCTTTTCCTGGAAGAACTGGAAGACCGGCAGATCGTCGCGGATCTGGCCCGTCGGCTGCTCGTCGATATAGCCGCTGAACCAGCTGTGGAAGACCGAGGCGCCGAAGCTGAAGCCGTCCCAATGGCCGCGCAAGGTCGCCTCCAGCCCGAAGCTGCGCTCCTTGTCGAAATCGGGATTGCCGATTTCAAAGGCCTGGGTGCCGGCATGGGGGCCGTTGGCGAACAATTCCTCGGCCGAGGGCGCTCGCTCGCTGTACGAGCCGTTGAGCCCGAACCTCAGCCCAGTCATCAGGGCGATGCTGCCGCCCGCCGAGGCGCTGATCGCGTCGAAGCTGCGGTCGAGCGCGGGATTGCCGATGTCGGCGTCGGCGTCGGCATGAAGGTCGCTATGCTCGAAGCGGGCGCCGGCTTCGGCCTTGAAGGCGTCGAGATCGAGAGTCTGCAGGGTGAAAAGGCCGAATTGCTGGCTGTGGTTGGCCGGCAGGAATTTCTCGTCGCCCTCGACCTCGGAATCGCGGTGGTAATATTGGGCGCCGAAGCCGCCCCCCCAGCCGCCGCGGGTCGACTGCACGCCCTCGAGCCGCGCTTCCCAGCCCCTGTTGCGGAAGGTGGTGGCGACGTCGCCATTCTCCTCCAGTTCGAAGTGGCGATATTGCGAATGGCCGGCGCGGAAGCGGATCTGGTCGAGGAAGCCCTCGCCGGTGTCGATCTCGGCGCGGAAATCCTCGCGGGTCTGCCTTAGGTCGAGCCGCGGAGCTTCCGCTTCGATCGCCGGATCGAGCGAGAAGCGGATCGGCACGCCGTACAAACTGTCATAGCGGTTGACCGAGAAGCCGACATTGTTCTGGCCGTCGATCCACGCCGCGCCGGCGGCGACGTCGGAGGTTTCCGAGGCGGTGTTGGGGAGGCGGCCGCGCAGGTCGGCGAGCGCGCGGATCGCTGGATCGGGGCTGGCCGTCGCCCGGTCGCGCAATTCGCGGGTGAGGACGTAGCCGCCGATCTCCAGATCGTCGGTCTTGCCGTAATTGCCGTCGAGATGGACCACGAAATGCCCGCCGATCGGAACGTCCACAGCGGCGTTGATCGACCGCTCGTCGGCGGCCGAGCCGTAGGTAAGGATCCCTTCGGCGTGGACCGCCTCGTCGGGCACGTGGCGCGGGATGCGGGCGTCGATGACGTTGACGACGCCGCCGATCGCGGCCGATCCGAACAAAAGGGCAGCCGGTCCGCGCAGCACCTCGATGCGATCGGCGGTGAGCGGGTTGATCGCCACCGCATGGTCGACGCTGGTGTTGGAAGCGTCGAGATTGCCCAGGCCGTCGGTCAGCACCCGGATCCGCTCGCCCTGGAATCCGCGCAGGACCGGCCGCGAGGCGCTCGGCCCGAAGCTGGTCGCCGAAACGCCGGGCTGGCGGGCGAGTGTCTCGCCGAGCGAGGGCCTGAGATCGCGGGTCAGCGATTCCCCGCTGACCACCGAGGTGCCCGACAGCAGGTCGGTGCGGTTGCGGGTGAAGCCGGTGACGACGATCTCGCGCGACTCCTCGGCGTGGAAGTCCTGGTCCTGCGCCGGCGGCGCTTCCCCATTGCTGTCGACTGGCGCGGCGGGTGCCGGCGCGTCGTTCGCCGGGGCCGGCGCCGGGGCGTCGGCAGGCGTCGGTTGGGCCAGGCAGAGGGAGGGAGACGCGAGGCACACGCCCGCCAGAAGCAGATGTCGAAGCACTTGGGCCCTTTCGGTGAGAAGGGCTTTCTATCGGGACGTTATAATATCACAAGTGAGACTCGTCGCGATTAACCCCCGGCCCATCGCTCGCCTGAGGCACGGCTGCGACATTCGGCGACAATTTTTGTCGCAGGGGACATAGTTGGGGGACAGCAGGCAGCCATCACTCCAATCTCTATTTGTATGTTTACCGGAGGAATTTTCACGATGAGCAAAATCATTTTGCTGGCGGGAGCCGCCTTGATCGCCACCGCCGGCGCCGCATTCGCGCAGGGCGGCGACGCGCCGCGCCGCGAGCCTATGGCCGACACGACCCGCCAGCAGGCGGTGGAGCGCGCCGACCAGATGTTCGCGCGTCTCGACACCAACCATGACGGCCGCTTCACCCCCGACGAGGCCCAGGCGATGCGCGGCATGCGCCGTGGCGGCTGGGGCGGACGCGGCGGCCATGGCAGGCATGGCGGGCCGGGCGGCGGCGAGGCGATGTTCGACCGCCTCGACATCAACCATGACGGCAATATCACTCGTGAGGAATTCGGCCAGGCACGTACCCGGCACGGCGGCCCCGCAGCGCCCGGCGCAGCCCCGGCCGCTCCCGGTGCCCCCGGCGCCCCTGGTGGTCCGGGCGTACGCGGCGCGCGGATGTTCGGCGAGCAGGGCTTCATCACCCAGGCCCAGTTCCGCGAGCGCGCGCTGGCACGCTTCGACCGCGCCGACGCCGATCATAATGGCATCGTCACCGTGGCCGAACGCCAGGCCGCCCGCTCCATGATGCGCCGCGGCCGGGGTGCGCCGCAGCCCGACGGCGCCAACTAGGGGCCGTTCAGGAACGAAGGGGGGCGGGCCGCATCGCGGTCCGCCCCCCTGATTCCAGCCATCTGGTTAATCCCTTTTTCGCTTGATCTGGCTCAAGGCACTCCCGCGTCGCCCATGCGATATCCGGGAGCGACAGGGCATTGGGGGGAATGTGGCTTATTACCGGCTCTACCGGCTGGGCGAACCCGGCGGCCGCTTCGTCGGCTTCGAGGAAATCGAGGCCGGCGATGACGAGGAGGCGGTGCGTCTCGCTGAGAGTCATCTCGGGCGGCGGGCGCTCGAACTGTGGTCCGGCAAGCGCAAGGTCCGCGCGTTCCCGGCGCAATAGTCCGCCGGACGGCGTTTCGCCGCACGCGCCGGCAGTGGTATCATCGCGTCGTGGCCGAAACCGAATATCCCGGCGTCTATATCGGTTCATCACCTTGCGGATCGGCCAGTGGACCGTGGAGCGCTCGTCCTGACAGGCGCCGAGGTCCTCTAAGTTGGGCCCAGTTCGTCCTCCCGGATCGCGGTCGGCAGGATTTCGACGATGAAGTCGCCGGGGATCAGGGAGCCCGCTTCCGCCTCCCAGAAGCCGTAGGGCCGGCCGCCGCGATAGACGCGCACGCCGAGGCCGCGGGTGATGGCGGAAAGCGGCTTGCCGCATTCCTCGGCGGTCACCTCGCGCTCGTGGAGCTGGACCCGGCCGCTGCTGCTCGCCAGGTCGGCGATGTAATCGGCGATATGGGCGCTGTCGGTCGATCCGGCGAGCAGCAGGCCGGCGAAGCTGACAGGGTTGATCACCGAGGTGGCGCCGGCCTGCCGGGCAAGCAGCTCGTTGTCGGCGTTGCGCACCGCGACGCTGATCGACAGGCCCGGCGCCAGGTGTCGGGCGGTCAGGGTGATGAGGATCGAGGTGTCGTCGCTGCCGGCCGAGACAATCATCGCCCGGGCGCGATCGACATGCACCGATTTGAGCGTCGAATCGCGGGTCGAGTCGGCCTGCATGACCGCGCAGCCGAGCGCCTCGGCGCGCTCCAGCGGTTCGGCGTCGCAATCGATGACGACGATGTTCGAAGCGCTCGCGCCGCGCTCGATCAGCTCGTCCACCGCCTCGGAACCGGTGACGCCGAAACCGGCGACGACGACGTGGTTTTGGAGGGTGCGCTGCAATCTGGCCATTTGCCACTTGTCCCATGTCCGGCGGAAAATGAAGGTGTAGGCGGTGCCGATGAAGATCAGCACGAAGAAGATGCGGATCGGCGTCACCACCAGCGCGTCGAACATGCGGGTGTGATCGGCCACCGGCACGACGTCGCCATAGCCGGTGGTGGTGATGCTGATCATGGTGAAATAGATGACGTCCAGAAAGCTGACCTGGCCGTCATAATGGTCCCGCAGCCCATCGCGCTCGATCCAGTGGACGGCGATCGCGAAGACCAGCAATGAGAGGACGAGCGCGACCCGCCAGCCGATCTGAACCCAGATCGGCAGCGGGCTCTTGCGGCGCAGGGTAAGGCCTTCGGGCCGGCGGGGGCGGGGCCGGATCAGGGGGTGCCGCCTCGCAACCGCGCCGCCGCCGGCCGCTTGTCGATCCATCGGTGATATCGGAAGGCGAAACTCATGACCCTGTCTTGCTGAAGTCGGCGAGCGTCCGCAATGGGTTGTGATGCGGAAAGGATGAAACCGGCGGCCCCTAGAGGTCGCTCTCCGCCGCATCGGCCGGGAGCAGGATCCGCGCCAGCAGGCCGCCCTCGGGCCGGTTCGTGAGATCCAGACTGCCGCCATGGGCAAGCGCGGCGCTGCGCGCCAAAGTGAGACCGAGCCCGGAGCCGCCGGTGGTGCGGTTGCGGGAGGTTTCGAGGCGGACGAACGGCTCCTGGACGTTGCCGACCTCGGCTTCGGGAATGCCGGGGCCGTCGTCGGCGATTTCGATGGCGACCTTGCCTCCGGCGGCGGCACGGACCGCGACGCGGGCGCTGCCGCCATATTTGACGCCGTTGTCGATCAAATTGCGCAGCGCCCGGCGCAGCAGGTTAGGGCGGACGGCGGCGACCTGGCGCGGGCCGCTCTCCATCTCAACCTTCTGGCCGAGCGCGCGGAATTCCTCGACCACGGCGTCGGCAAGCGCGCTGACGTCGAGCCGCCGCACCTTCTCGGTGGCGCGGCCCGAGCGGGCGAGAGCGAGCGTGTCGTCGAGCAGGCCGGTCATCTCCTCGATGGTCGCGATCACCTTCTCGCGCTCCGCCGCCGGCTCCATGCTTTCGGCGCGGATGCGGAGCGAGGCGAGGGGGGTGCGCATGTCGTGGCCGATCGCGCCCAGCATCCGATCCTTCTCGTCGAGCATCGCGCTCACCCGCGCGCTCATCGCGTTGAAGGCGAGGATGGCGCGGCTGACGTCGGCTGGCCCGCGCGGCTCGACATGGGGCGCCTCGCCGCGTCCCTCGAAGCTTTCCGCCGCCGCAGTGAGATCGCGCAGCGGCCGGGCCAGCCGGGCCGCGATCCACACCATCGCCGCCAGGATCAGCAGATAGATGAGCAGGGTCGAGCCGGCGAGGCGGACGGCGAGCCATGGATTGGGCCGCGGGGTGACGAAACGGGCATTGACCCAGCTGCCGTCGGCGAGCCGCGCCGACAGGTGAAGCGTCTGCATCCGCCGCATCCGCTCGCCGGCGCGCTCCCGCTCCTCGGTGGTCATTCGCTCGCGGAAACGGCGCGGAAGCTCGACCTGCTCGCTGATCGCGCCGCGTAGCTCGCGCAGGCTGATCCCGGCCTCGGCGGCCTGATCAGTGAGCCGCGTCACGATCCGGGCTTCGCTCGCTCCCACCGGGATCGAGCTCTCGTTTTCGATCGCGAAGCGGCCGCGGCGGCCGCGGTCGGCGAGCAGTGCCTGGCGCTCCGCCGACGGCAGCGGCGCCAGCCGCTGGAGTTGGGCGATGAACCGCGCCTCGGCCGGGCCCTCGATCTGGCTGCGGGTAGCGCGCTGGCGTTCGTTGAAGATCAGGCCGAAATTGATCGCCTGGGCGACCAGCAAAGCGGCCGCCATGACCAGGGCGATCTGACCGATCAGGCTCCTGGGTCCGAAGCGCCTCACAGGCGCCTGACCTCTGCCGCCAGCATATAGCCGCCGCCCCACACCGTCTTGATCAGCTTCGGATCCGAGGCATTGACCTCGATCTTCTTCCTGAGACGGCTGATATGGTTGTCGATGCTGCGCTCGAAGGCGGCGAGCTCGCGACCCTGGCTGAGGTCGAGCAATTGTTCGCGGCTGAGCACCCGGCGCGGATGGGTCACGAAGGCGTGGAGCAGATTGAATTCGCCGGTCGAAAGCGGGATGGCGACACCGTCCTCGCCGACCAGCTCGCGCTCGCCGCTCCGCAGCAACCAGGGCCCGAAGCCGTAGGTCTCGGCCTCGGGCGCGCGCACCAGATTGCCGTTGTCGCCGGCCCGGCGAAGCACCGCCTTGATCCGGGCGAGCAGCTCGCGCGGGGAAAAGGGCTTAGTGACATAATCGTCGGCGCCGATTTCGAGCCCGACCACCCGGTCCATTTCCTCGGCCTTGGCGGTCAAAAGGATGATCGGGGTCGAGGTGGTGGCGCGGATGAAGCCGGCCAGCGACAGGCCGTCCTCGCCCGGCATCATGATGTCGAGGAGGACGAGGTCGATCGCATAGGCCGACAGGAGCTGGCGCGCGACCGCGGCATTCTCCGCCTTGGTAACACGGACGCCGTTGCGCGAGAGGTACGCCGCCAGCGGGTCCCTGATGTCGCGCTCGTCGTCGACGAGGAGGATATGCGGATCGCCGGCCATGTTTTGCCTTTACGGCGGGCCGGCGGCCCCGCGCCAGCACAAGCTTGTCCCGAAAATGTCGTCAATTGTCTCCCGATATGTCAGGCTCCATAAGGCGGGAATGAGCGAAGCCGCCGATCTCGCCTCCGCCGCCTTGAAGCGCGGCGACCTGATCGGGGCCTATGACGCGACCGTCACCGCCATCGCCGACGGCGATTCCAGCGGCGCGATCCACCACCAGCAGATCATCGCGCTGGCGCGGATGGGGGACACCGAACGCGCCATGGGCCTGTTCGAAGCTTATGGGCTCGACCGGTCCGAAGACCCCCACGAGCGCGCGGCCGGCGCCCGCCTGCTCAAGGACCGGGCCCTGGCACTTCCCGACGGCGACGCGCGCAGGCGGGCGCTGGAGGCGGCCTATGACGCCTATCACGAGAATTACGCGAAGAGCGGCGATTCCTTCCCCGGCATCAACGCCGCCACCCTGGCGCTGCTCGCCGGGCGCGAGGACCGAGCGCGCGAACTCGCCGCCGCCTTGCTCGACGATCCCGGAGTCGCCGCCGCGGCCGACTATTTCAAGGCCGCGACCAGGGCCGAAGCACTGCTGCTGCTCGGCAGGACCGGGGAGGTGACCGAGGCCCTGGCCAGCGATCCGGTGCGGGCCAGCCGCGATTATGGCGGCCGCTCGAGCACGCTTCGCCAGCTTGACATGGTCGCCGCCTTCTTCGGCATGCGCGCGGACGAGCGGGCGGCTTTGCTCGCCCCCCTGGCCCCGCCCCGCGTCGCCCACTTCTGCGGCCACATGTTCGCCGCCGACGGCGAGGCGGAGGCGCGAATCCGGGCCGAGGTCGAGGCCCTGCTCGACGCCGAGGAGGTCGGCTTCGCTTATGGCGCACTCGCCTGCGGCGGCGACATCGTCACCGCCGAGGCGATGCTCGACCGAGGTGTCGAACTCCACGTCATCCTGCCTTTCGACGAGGAGGATTTCCTGGCCCAGTCGGTGCGCCCCGGCGGCGATTCCTGGCTGGACCGCTACCAGGCCTGCCGAGTCCGCGCCGCCAGCTTCACCCTGGCCAGCCCGATGGTTTTTTTCGGCAGTCCCGAACAATATGGCTATGGCAGCCGGATGGCGATGGGCCTGGCGCGGCTGCGCGCCGACAATCTCACCGCCGAACCGGTCCAGATCGCCCTGTGGGACGGCGCGCCGTCGCACGGCCCGGCCGGCACCGGCGCCGACGTCCTCGCCTGGGCGGCGCAGGGCGGCCGCACCTGCGTCGTCGATCCCGGCGCGGTCGGCCGCAACCTGGTCCGGCCGAAGCCGCGCGTCGCCAGCGACCACGAGCGCGTGCTCGCCGCGATCCTGTTCACCGATTTCGCCGGCTTCTCGACCTTGAGCGAGGCCGCTCTGCCCGCCTTTTGGGGAGGGGTGATGCGCCATGTCGCCGACGTGCTCGACACCCATGACGAGCATGTAAGCTGCCGCAACTCCTGGGGCGACGCGCTCTATGCCGTCACCACCAGCGCCCCGGCCGCCGCCGAGATCGTGCTCGAGCTCCAGGACCGGCTCGCGGAGTTCGATTTCGCCACGCTTGGCCTCGACGGATCGGGTGGGATGCGGATTGGAGTCCATTACGGCCCGGCCTACCGGACCCTGGACCACATTACCGGGCGCACCACTTTCTACGGCACCGAAGTGTCGCGAGCGGCGCGGATCGAGCCGGTGACTCCGCCCGGCGCGGTGTTCGTCACCGAGCCCTTCGCCGCGATCCTGGCGCTGGAGGCGCAGGACCGCTTCGCCTGCCGCTATGTCGGCCGCATTCCGCTCGCCAAGAAATATGGGGATTATCCGATGTACCGCCTGACCCGCGCAGGGCGCGCATGATCCGGACCTTCCTGCGAACGATCATGTTTCTCGCCGTCTGGCTGATCGTGTTCGATGTGATCGGCGTGATCGCCTGTGTGATCTTCGACGTCGTGCCGTTCCGCGGCAGCAGTGGCGCCTTGCCTTATGCAATCTGGTTCGTCCTCGGCATATTCGCCGGCGGCATCACCGTCATGAGCGCCGGCGATCCCCCGGCGGGGGAGGGAGACGATGACTGGACGGACGACGCGGACGCACCGCGCAAGGCGGCAATCGTTTTCCTGACCAGCTTGGCGATGCTCGGCGCGCTGGCCGCCTTCTTCAACCACATCTACTGGAGCCAGGGCGTCGAGGGAGAATATTTCGTGCCGGACTCCATGCCGCACACCATCACCTACTTCGTCTCGATCCTAGCCCCGATGCTGCTCGTCCTCTTCACCCCGAAGCCCAGGCCGTCGAGGGGCGCCTAGAGTCATCTCGCTCGCCTAATGTACTAATATACATTGGTATTTAACCTCGGACAGTATACGAGGATGGCATCATCGGGCGAATGCTGTCCGGTGGCTGAGAGACCAAGTTGCGCTCCCGCCGTGGAGCGCCCGATGTCCACCTCTGAAACGCCAATGGCCAAATATCTCGCGAAAATCGAGAAGCGCGGGCCATTGCCCGCTGCCGCCCGGAAGGCTCTGCTGGCGGTGCCGACGATCTCAAGATCGCTGAGGCCCTATCAGGACCTGGTGCGGGAAGGCGACCGGCCAGAAAGATGCTGTTTCGTCGAAACCGGCCTGGTCAGCCGTTACAAGGCACTGCGCAACGGCGCCCGGCAGATCCTTTCCTTCCACATCCCCGGCGACATGGTCGACCTCCAGTCGGCTCTGGTCGTCGTCGCCGATCACGGCATCCGCGCGCACGTCGCGACCACCGTCGTCACCATCGCGCACAGCGACGTGCTTGCACTGGCGGCCGAATATCCCAGCCTGGCGCATGCTTTCTGGTTCGACACGCTGATCGATGCGGCGGTGTTTCGGGAATGGACCGTCAATGTCGGCCGCCGCAACAGCCGCGAGCGGACGGCGCATCTGCTGCTCGAGCTCGCGACGCGCTTCGAAGGCGCCGGCATGATGGTCGACAATAGCTTCCATCTGCCCGTCAGTCAGAACGATATTTCGGACGCGCTCGGCATCACCCCGGTCCACCTCAACCGGACTCTCCAGTGGATGCGCGGCCAGCGCTATATCCGCACCCACAGCCGCGATGTCATGATCGAGAACTGGCCCGAGATGATCGCCCTGGGCGGCTTCGATCCGGCCTATCTCCATCCCGAGGGGCCGCGGCAGATCAGCGGCTAGTCGGTCGGCTCAACGTGCCGATGCAAAGAGCCCCCCGCTCCAGCTCAACAGGGGCGAGGGGCTCGAGGGAAGCGTGCCTTACGCTTCCTTTGCCTAAACGAAACAGGTCAGGCCCGGATCAGCCGATCAGGGGCTGGAGGGGCCGTCTTCACCGTCGTCCAGCAGCTCGATCAAACCCCAGATGAGGAGACCGGCCGCGATCGCGCCGACGATATAGAGAGTCGCGCCCTCGAGCTGGTTCGACTGTTTCAGGTCCGCGCCGGTCCGCGCCGCAGCCGGGCTATTGGCCAGACTGAGTGGCTGGGCCGATTGTGCCATCGCAGCGCTGCTCGACATGACCAAGGATGTCGCGACAAGCGCTGCTATTTTACGAGAGATCATAAGTCCTCCTCTGTACGCCTCAAGCAGACAACATCCCCCGCCCGAGGACAGCCGCCTATCACAAACTGTTCCGATTCGAAATTGTTTTGTTGCAGTGCAACATGACATTGACCCCGTCGCCGGGGCGGACCGACCTGGAAGATGGTGCGAACGAGGGCGCGGACGGCGCTGGAAGGCGTCTTGGCGCCCCTTCGGCCTTGAGCCGGCTCCTGCCAATGATGCTGGAGAGCAGGTCAGCCGGGTGCAGCGCTCGATTGTGCCGGTTGGGGCGCCATGTTTTCCTCCCATTTGCGCTCAGCCTGTTCTTGAGCCCCCAATTCTTTCTTTACCCCCGAGCCAATTGAGCGGATAGTTTCGCGTTCACAACAAGGAGGATGGGATCATGAAGAGCTTCATCAAGCTTTGTCTGGCGCTGTTCGTGGCCGCGATGGCTACCTACGCCACGTCCGCGTCGGCGCAGGCGAGCCGGACCTGGGTTTCCGGTGTTGGCGATGACGTAAATCCGTGCAGCCGCACGGCGCCCTGCAAGACCTTTGCCGGTGCCATTTCCAAGACCGCGGCGGGCGGCGAAATCAACTGTCTCGATCCCGGTGGATTCGGCGGGGTCACCATCACCAAATCGCTGACCATCGATTGCACGGGTACCCTGGGGGGCATTCTGGCTTCCAGCACCACCGGCGTTCTGGTCAACGGGGCGGGCGTGCACGTCGTCTTGCGCGGCCTTACCATCAACGGCGGTCCGCCCAACATCACCGGCCTGCATGGCGTTCGCTTCCTCCAGGGAGCGTCGCTATCGCTTGAGCACGTCAACATCTCGAACTTCAACTCGGTGTCGGCCGGCGCGGGCAACGGCATCACCTTCACACCAAGCACGGCCGCCGAACTTCAGTTGAACGATGTCACCATCGTGAACTGCGGCAGTAGCGGTACGACGGCAGGTGTCTTCGTTTCGCCGACCGGCGCGGGCACCGCTGCGGGAACGCTCGACAATGTGCGACTGCTCAACAACACCGGAATCGGCCTGTTCGTGTCCGGCGCCTCGACAATCGTCCTGGTCAACTCGAACGTCAGCCAGAACACCAACTTCGGCCTGAGGACGAGCGGCGGAGCGCCCCTCGTGCGGGTGGGCAATTCCACCATCGTGGGCAACGGCACCGGCGTTTCGCCCGCGGCCGGGGCCATTGCCAGCTACGGCACCAATCGGGTGAACAGCAACACGACCGACGGAGTCTTCTCCGGGGCCGTCGTTCCTCAGCAATAACCTTTGTCTCTCGGGTGCCGCGCGCACGAAAGTGCGCGCGGCATTCGCGTGATGACACGGCCGAAGAAGAACATCTCCGGGCTGCGTGCTCGAGGGCCGGATACGGCATGACGAGCACGCGGCGGCCTTCGTGAAATTGGAGACCGTCGCGATCTAGACATTCAATAATTGAATCAGTTTGGTGAGCCCAGCAGGATTCGAACCTGCGACCTACTGATTAAAAGTCAGTTGCTCTACCAACTGAGCTATGGGCCCGACCGGCCTTCGCACCTAGGGGCGGTGGAGGGCGCGGTCAACCGGGTGCGGACGGCGCAATCGGGCCAGTTGCTGGGCGACCGTGCGGCTGGTCACCGGATCGCGCCAGGCCGGGGCGAGCTCGGCCAGCGGCTGGAGCACGAAGGCGCGCCCCCGATATTCGGGATGGGGGACGAGCGGGCCGGGCCCGCCCCAGGCGCCGCCGGACCACAGGATGATGTCGAGATCGAGCACGCGCGGGCCCCAGCGCCGCCCGCCGCGCCGGCCGAATTCGCGCTCGATCGCCTTCAGCGCGTCGAGCAGTTCGTCGGGGGCGAGGTCGCTTTCCAACAGGACCACCGCATTGGCGAAACCGCGTCCGGCCGGACCGAGGGCAGGGGTCGCCCTGATCGTGGAGGCGGCCTGGACCGGACCGAGCCGATCGATCGCCGCGCGGACGACATTCTTCGGCGCGCCGAAGCGGCCGTGGGCCCGGTTCGATCCGATCGCGATGGCATAGCTTGTCCTGGCCATGCCCAGCGGCCTAGACGCTCGCGATGCAAGCCGAAAGCCCGGTCCCCGACGCCGATGCGCCGCGCGACTGCCCGCTTTGTCCGCGCCTCGTCGCCTTTCGCGAGGAATTGCGGGTCGAGCATCCCGCCTGGTGGAACGCGCCGGTGCCTGCTTTCGGCGACCCGGAAGCGTGGCTCGGCATCGTCGGCCTGGCGCCCGGGAAGAAGGGCGCCAACCGTACGGGAAGGCCGTTCACCGGCGACGATGCCGGCCATCTGATGTTCGCGACCTTGCTCAAGTTCGGGCTGGCCGAGGGCATTTATGCCGCGCATCCAGGCGACGGCCTTCATCTCACGGGCTGCATCATCCTCAATTCGGTCAAGTGCCTGCCGCCGCAGAACAAGCCGCTGCCAGCGGAGGTCGCCGCTTGCCGGCCTTTCTACGAGCGGGCGCTCGAGCGGCTGCCGCGGGTCCGGGTCCTGGTCGCGCTCGGCCGGATCGCCCATGAATCGGCGGTCCGCGCCGCCGGCGGCAAGCTCTCCCAATACAGGTTCGGCCATCTGGCCGAGCATGAGCTGCCCGACGGCCGCATCCTGATCGATAGCTACCATTGTTCGCGCTACAACCAGAATACCGGCCGGCTCACCGTCGAAATGTTCGCAGCGGTGTTCGAGCGGGCGCTGGAGCTTCGCCCCTGACGGCTATTGACGGTCGGGCCGCGCTCTCGGCGCTGGCGCCGCGCCGGCTTCGTTTGCCGCCGCGTTCAGGTCGACCGGGGCGTTGGCTTCGGCTTCCCGTTCGAGATCGGCGGCGTGGGCGCTGAGACTGACCGGTGCCGGGCCGCCCGACCACGGGTTCATGCGGATGCAATGGCCGCTCAGATTTCCGCACTGGCGGATCTCGCCGGTCTGGCTGTCGACGACGACGATGATCTGGCTATCGTCCTCAAGTGTTGCCGCCTGGGCATTGGCCGGGCGCGGGACTCCGGTCATGCGTTGCCACAGCGTGTGCGGCGCGTAGATGCCGATCCCGACAAAGCGGCCGCCATGATGTTGGGCCTCCAGGCCATTCACGGCACGATCGCCGCAGCCGGCGAGAAGGATTGCCGCACCCGATGAAAGTCCAATCGCGAAGCGTCGCATGGCAGCCTCCCTGGCAGCTCTGTTTTACCACCCATTCAGTAGACAATCTAGCGGTCGCAACTCTCTCCCATCGCGGCTAGGTGGATCACATAGGAGTCTAAATGGCGATCTATGCGGTGATACGGCGGCGCGGAGCGCCTTGGGATTCATCAAAGCCGCTCACGGAGCAGGCGGCCTGGCAGCCGCACGCGGAATTCATGACTGCGCTCCATGAAGAGCGTTTTGTCCTTCTGGCTGGTCCGATGGAGGCCGAGTCGGAAGCGCTGATCGTTGTTGAAGCCGATGGTGCGGACGAAGTGGAACGCCGCCTCGCCGATGATCCCTGGACCGCGAACGGGATGCTGGTGACCGCGAGAATCTCCCGCTGGGATCTCCGCCTTGGCAGCCTCGGTTAGATATCCTCGGTGAGCCGCCCGTAAAGCTCGGGCCGGCGGTCGCGAAAGAAGCCGAAGGCGGCGCGGTGGCGTTTGGCCGCCTCGAGGTCGAGGCTGGCGGTGAGCACGCCGGTTTCCTTGGCCCCGAATTCGGCGACCATGTCGCCGCGCTCGTCGCAGATGAAGCTGTGGCCGTAGAAGATCTGGCCGCATTCGTCGCCGATCCGGTTGGCGGCGACCACCGGCACGACGTTGGACACGGCATGGCCGATCATCGCCCGCCGCCACAGCCGGCTGGTGTCGAGGTCGGGATCGTGCGGCTCGGTGCCGATCGCGGTCGGGTAGAACAGGATCTCGGCACCCATCAGCATCAGCGACCGCGCCGTTTCCGGATACCATTGGTCCCAGCAGATGCCGACGCCGAGCGTGGCGGCCGGTGTCGGCCAGGTCTTGAAGCCGCTGTTGCCGGGCCGGAAATAGAATTTCTCGGAGTAACCGGGGCCGTCCGGGATGTGGCTCTTGCGATAGACGCCCATCACCGCGCCGTTGTCGTCGATCATCGCCAGGCTGTTGTAATGGTGCGGCCCGTCGGCTTCGAAGAAGCTGGTCGGGATGAAGATGCCGAGCTCGGCGGCGAGCGCCTGCATCGCCGTCACCGCCTTATGCTCGGCCACCGGCCGGGCGTTGGCGAACAACCCTTCATCCTCGGTTCGGCAGAAATAGGGCCCCTCGAACAATTCCGGCGGCAGGACGACCTTCGCGCCCTTGGCGGCCGCCTCGCGGACCAGCTCGGACACGTTGGCGATATTCTCGTCGATATCGTCGCTGAAGGCGAGCTGGAGCGCCGCCACGTTCAATCTGGTCATGCCGGAACCTGCTGGGAGATGCAGTGGAAGCTGCCGCCGCCGGTGAGGATATGGTCGGCGCGAAGCCCGATTGCCACCCGCTCCGGAAACAGGGCCTGGACCGCTTCCACCGCCGCCTCGTCGTTGGCCGCGCCATATTGGGGCACGACTACCGTTTTGTTGCCGATATAGAAGTTCATGTAGGAGGCGGGGATGATCTCCTCGCCGCGCAGGACCATGCCCGGCGACGGCAAAGGCAGGACCGTGAGGCCGAAGCGGCGGGCGCGGTTGGCCGCGTCGCGATAGACCGCCTCGTTGGGGTCCTGGTCGGCGGGCTCGGGGACGGCGATCCTGCCGATTCCGACGAAGCGGGCGAGGTTGTCGACATGGCCGTCGGTATGGTCGTTCATCAAGCCGCTTCCGAGCCAGAGCAGCCGGTCGATGCCGAGATCGGCCTTCAATTTTGCCTCGACGTCGCCGCGCGACAGGAAGGGATTGCGGTTGGGATTGAGCAGGCACTGCTCGGTGGTGACCGCGAGCCCGGTGCCGTCGACGTCGATCGCGCCGCCTTCCAGAATCCAGTCGGCGCGGCGGACGTGCAACCCGGCGCTCTCGCCCAGCCGCCGGCCGATGCCGTCGTCGCCGGGCAGGTCATATTTGCCACCCCAGCCGTTGAAGTGGAAGCTGATCGCGGCTTTCGGGCCCGGCCCCTTGATCACGATCGGGCCGGTGTCGCGAAGCCAGATGTCGCCGAACCTCTCGGTGACGATGGTGGCAAAGGGCGCCGCCTCGCGCGCCACCACCGCCGAGGCCGCGTCGGCGGCGACCAGCCGTACCTCTTCGCCTTTGCCCTTGGCCCAGATTGCGCGGGCGAAGGCGACGACCTCTGCCTGGGCGGGGCTCAAATCGGCCTCCCACAGATCGCCGTGGCTCGGGAAGCCGATCCAGACGAAGGTGTGGGGCGCCCATTCGGGAGGCTGGCGGGTGGCCACAGCCGGCGCCTTACCGTGCCGGGCGCGAGCGGTCGCGGATGGCGCGGAATTCGTCGCCGGGCAGCCAGTTCGGCCAGTCCCGCGACGTGGCCAGCTCACGCCCGACCCGGTAATAGATGGCGACGTCGTTCACCGCCCCCGCCCAGTCCCAATTGGGATCATATTCATCGGAAGGCTGGTGATAGCGGTGGGCGCGGTAATCCGCGGCCGCGGCGGCGCCGGCCGCCGATCCGCCGTTGACCAGGTCCTCGCCGCCGCGGCCGTAGAGCATCGGCACGCCCATCTTGGCCAGACTGAACTGGTCCGAGCGGAAGTAATAGCCGGCCTCCGGATTGGGCTCGGCCGAGACCCGCAATCCCTGGGCGGTGGCGGCGCGCTCCAGATAGGCGTCGAGCTGGGACTTGCCGCCGCCGATCGAGACGAAGTCGCGGGCGGCGCCGGCGAGGTTCAGCGAATCCATGTTGAAGCCGCCGGCGGTCTGGGCGAGCGGGAAGACCGGATGCGCGGCATAATGGGCCGATCCGAGCAGCCCCGATTCCTCGCCGGTGACGGCCAGGAAGACGAGCGTGCGGTCGGCCGGACCGGCCCGGGCATGGGCCTCGGCGAGCGCGATCAGGGCGGCGGTGCCGCTGGCATTGTCGACCGCGCCGTTACAGATGTCGTCGCCGCTGGCATCGGCGTCGCAGCGGCCGAGATGGTCCCAGTGGGCGGTGTAGAGGACATATTCGTCGGCGTGCGTCCGCCCCGGCAATATGCCGATCACGTTGCGGCTGTTCGACCGGCGGATCTGGTTGGTGAGGCCGATCGAGGCCCTGGTGCCGAGCGGAACGGCGCGAAAGCCCGGGCGCGCCGCGGCCGCGCTCAGCCGGGTCAGGTCCTGGCCCGAAGCGGCGAACAGCCGCTGGGCGGCGTCCTGGGTCAGCCAGCCGATCACCCGCGACTGGTCCATATGGTTGTTGGCGTCGTCGATATTGTATTGCGGCCCGGTCCAGGAGGATTGGACGACGTTCCAGCCATAGGAGGCCGGCTCGGTCTGGTGGACGATGAAGACGGCGGCGGCGCCCTGCCGCGCCGCTTCCTCATATTTGTAGGTCCAGCGGCCGTAATAGGTCATCGCCCGGCCGCGGAACGTTCCCTGCAAATTGGTCGACTGCCAGTCGGGATCGTTGACCAGGACGATCACCGTCTTGCCGCGCACGTCGACGCCGGCATAGTCGTTCCAGCCGAGCTCGGGCGCGTTGACGCCATAGCCGACGAAGACGATGTCGCTGTTCGACACGTCGATCCTAGGCTGCAGCTGATAGGAGTTGGCGACGAAGTCCGTGCGATAGGCGAGGGTGAGCGGCGTGCGCCCGCCGGCGATGGTCAGCGCGGTCGGGCTGGCGGCATTCTCGGCCAGCGGCACGTTCTGGAAGAAGCTGCCCTGGTTGCCCGGCTGGAGCCCCGCCGCCCGCATCCGCTCGGCGATGGTGTTGACCGTTCGCTCCTCGCCGGGGGTGGTCGGCGCGCGGCCCTCATATTCGTCAGACGACAGGATCCGGTCGACGCTTTTCAGCGTCTCCACCGAGATTTGCGGCGCCGCCTGCTGAGCCGCCGCGGCGGCCCCGAGGCCGGTGAGAAGGAAGGGTAGGAAGAGGGTGCGAAGCTGCATCGTCGGGACTCCGTTCGGTCTGAGGCAGCGGCATGACAGGAGGGTGGAAAAGTTCAAGCAGGGAATCCCGCATGTTTGGGCCAACAGCCGGTTTCCATTCAGCTTTTCGAGACGCGAGTAACGAATCTCCATTGCCTATGGCGGTGCGCATTGTTTATTTGGTACGACTGTCGGGGGGGATCATGTTTAAACTATTGAGCGCTTTCGCGGCATTATTCGCCGCCACCGCTGCTTCGTCTGCACAGCCATCCGCGGCGCCGGCCGCCGCCGGCAACGCACCTACATTGTACGGGGCGCGCGAGACGGTCGAGCAGATCGATCTCTCGCCGGACGGGAGTCACGTTCTCCTTGTTTCGGGCGGACCCGCGCGGGGCACCATCGTCTATTATGCGCAGGTCGGCAGCACGGAAGCGCCGAGCGTCGTCGCCGCGTCGGATGGAAGCCCCGAACGGCTTCGCTCCTGCGGTTTCATCACCAACGCGCGCATCGTCTGCACCGTTACCGGCATGACCGTCGCCGCCAGCGGCACATTGATCCCCTTCGAGCGGCGAGTCTCCATGGATACGAGCGGGCGGAACATGGCCACGCTCGGCCAGAGCCAATCCTTTTTCGATGCGTCCCTGCGGCAGTATGACGGACGCATCCTCGAGATGCGATCGGACTCGGATTCGGTGCTGATGGCGCGGAGCCACGTTCCTGAAGCCGGAATGATCGGCACCAGGCTTACGCGAATCGTCAGCGGCCTCGGCGTCGATCGCGTCGACTTGCGGACCCAGCGCGCCACCCAGGTCGAGCCGCCCAACGACCGGGCGGTCGACTATATCACCGACGGGCACGGGCAGGTCCGGATCATGGCCCTGCAGGGCATGCGCGGCGCGACCGGCCAGGCGCAGTCGCGCGTCGATTATGTCTACCGGCGCGAGGGAAGCCGCGACTGGATACCCCTCGGTTCCTACGACACGGTGACAAATGTGGGCATAGATCCGCGCGCCGTCGATCGCGAGACCAACAGCGCCTGGGTGCTCAAGCGGCTCAACGGCCGGATCGCGCTTTATCGCATCAAGCTCGACGGCACGCTTGCGGAGGAGCTGGTCTATGCCAATGACAGGGTCGACGTGGACGGCGTCGTCTTCGTGAACGGAGGCTCCCGGGTGATCGGGGTGAGCTTCGCCGAGGAGCGCAGCCGGGTCATCTATTTCGATCCGGCCTATTCCGCGCTGGCGCGGTCGCTCGGCCGGGCCATTCCGAACCTGCCGCTGATCGATTTCGACGAGACCAGCGCCGACGGCAACCGGATCCTCGTGCATGCGGGGAGCGACACCGACGCGGGCCGCTATTATGTTTTCGACCGCACGGCGCGCAGCATGACCGAGATACTCGCGGTGCGGCCGCAGCTCGAAAGCATCGCGGGCGGGACGATGCGGGCCGTGAGCTATCCGGCAGCGGACGGCACCCAGATTCCGGCCTATCTCACCCTTCCGGCCGGCGCAGCGGCGGGACGCAATTTGCCGACGGTGATCCTGCCGCATGGCGGTCCGCAGGCGCGCGACACATGGGGGTTCGACTTCCTGGCCCAGTATCTGGCGAGTCAGGGCTATGCCGTGCTCCAGCCCAATTTCCGCGGCTCGGGTGGCTATGGCGACCAATGGCTGCAGCGGAACGGCTTCCGAAGCTGGCAGACTTCGATCGGCGACATCACCGCCGGCGCGCGCTGGCTCACCGCGCAGGGAATCGCCGATCCCCAGCGGATGGCGATCATGGGCTGGTCCTATGGAGGCTATGCCGCGCTCCAGTCCGCCGTGACCGAGCCCGCCATGTTCAGGGCGGTGGTGGCGATCGCGCCGGTGACCGATCTGCAGCAGGCCAAGGATGATTTCCGCGACTATACCAATGCCCGGAACGTCAGCGAATATATCGGCGACGGCCCGCACATCCAGCAGGGGTCGCCGCTTCGTAATGTCGCGGCGATCACCGCGCCGGTCCTGCTCTTCCACGGCGACCGCGATCTCAACGTCAACGTCATCCATAGCCGGCGCATGGACGACGCGCTGCGCGACGCGGGCAAGAGGAGCCAGTTGACCGTTTTTCCGGGCCTCGAGCACGACCTTGCGGATTCGGCCGTGCGGACGCGGATGCTGCAGCGGATAGGCGATTTCCTGCGGACCGAGCTGGCTCCTCGCTAGACTGGCAACATCAGACGGCGCCGGCCCCTTCGGCGCCGGGGGGAGCATTGGGGGGAAAGATGTTCAAGGGACTGGCGATCTTCGCAGCGGTCGCGGCAGCGGCCGCGGCTTCGGCCCAGCAATCTGCCCAGCCGGCCGCTCCGGCCGCGGCCAGGCCGGCGACGCCGGCCGAGCGTTTCGGAGTCCGGGAAAGCGTTTCGCAGATCGATATCTCGCCCGATGGGCGGCATGTCGTCTACCTTCAGCCCGGACCCGGCCGCTCGACAATCGCTTATATCAGCGACCTCGACAGCGATGCCGAGGCCCGGGTGGTTGTGCGCAGCAGCGGCAATCCCGAGCGGCTTCGCTTCTGCAATTTCGTCACCAACGACCGGCTGATCTGCCGGGTATCGGGAATGACCGAGGTGCAGGGCGTGTTGATCCCCTTTTCGCGCCTGGTCTCGCTCGACACCAACGGCGCCAATATCAAGATGCTCGGCCAGACCCGGTCCTATTATGACGCCCGCCTTCGCCAGTTCGACGGCGCCGTCCTCGATTGGCTCCCCGGCGGCAATGGCGAGATATTGATGAGCCGGGAGCTGATCCCGGAAGAGGGCCGGCTCGGCTCCCGCATGATGCGGACCGCCAACGGCCTGGCGGTTGACCGCATCGACGTCCGCACCCTGGCCTCGACGCGGGTCGAGGCGCCCAACCGCAATGCTTCCTGGTACCTGTCGGACGGGCGCGGCAACGTGCGGATCATGGCGGTCGTGGGGGAGAGGGGCTCGAGCGGCCAGCTGGAGTCGCGGACCGAATATTCCTACCGGACGGCGGCGAACCGGGATTGGCAGCGCTTCGGCGCTTCCGGCACCGGGGCCGACGACGGGATCATTCCGCTCGCCGTCGATCCGACGCGCGACGCGGCCTATGTCCTGAAGCGGCTCAACGGCCGGCTCGCGCTCTACCGGGTCAAGCTCGACGGATCGATGACGAGCGAGCTCGTCTATGCCAACCCGCGCGTCGACGTCGACGACGTGGTCTGGTCCAGCCGCGGTTCGCGCGTGATCGGCGTTTCCTATGTCGAGGAGCAGCGTAGGACCGTCTATTTCGACCCCGAATTCGCCGCCCTTGCGCGCTCGCTCGGCCGTGCCATCCCCAATCTGCCGCTGATCGATTTCGGCGGGACCAGCGCCGACGGCAACAGGATCCTGATCCATGCCGGCAGCGATTCCGATCCGGGCCGCTATTATGTCTACGACAAGACGGCCCGCAACCTGAGCGAGATATTGGTCGATCGGCCCCAGCTCGAAGGCGTCACGCTCGCCAATGTCCGCGCCATCACCTATCCGGCGGCCGACGGCACCCTGATTCCCGCCTATCTGACGTTGCCGCCGGGACGCGAGGGCCGCAACCTTCCGACCGTGATCCTGCCCCATGGCGGCCCGGCCTCCCGCGACGAATGGGGATTCGACTGGCTCGCCCAATATCTGGCCAATCAGGGTTATGCCGTCCTCCAGCCCAATTATCGTGGCTCGGCCGGCTTCGGCGATCAGTGGCTTCAGCAGAACGGCTACCGAAGCTGGCGGACCTCAATCGGCGACATAGCGGCCGGCGCCCGCTGGATGGCGGCGCAGGGCACGGCCGATGCCAACAGGATGGCGATCCTCGGCTGGTCCTATGGCGGCTATGCGGCGCTCCAGGCCGGCGCCACCGAGCCGAGCCTGTTCAAGGCGATCGTCGCGATCGCTCCGGTCACCGATCTGCAGCAGGCCAAGGACGATGCCGAGGTCTACAGCAACGCCCGCAACGTCTCCGAATATATCGGGTCCGGCCCCCATATCGTCGAAGGCTCGCCGATCCGGCAGGTTCGTTCGTTCACCGCGCCGGTGCTGCTGTTCCACGGCGACCGCGACATCAACGTTCCGGTCATCCACAGCCAGACCATGGACCAGGCGCTGCGCGACGCCGGCAAAAGGAGCGAGCTGGTCCGCTTCGCCGGGCTCGAGCACGATCTCGCCGACACCAATGTCCGGGTGCAGATGCTCGACCGGATCGGGGCCTTCCTCCAGGCCAATCTCGGCCGCTGAGGCTCCAGGGCTGCTTCAGGCGCCGTTGGCGCGCCTGAAGAAAAGGTGGCGTCCGATCTGGCGATCCGGGTTGCGTCCCTCAGACCAGCGCGGCGCCACCGAATCGCTGTGATAGAAAAGGGCGCCGTCCGTCGGATCCAAAGAGCCGCCCGACATGATCTCGTCGGCCAGCCGCCGGGCCAGCCGCCACAGGCGGTAGTCGCGGCTGTCTTGCGGCAGGCTTTCGATGTTGAGCATCGCCGCCAGATTGGGATCGCCCCGGTTCCAGCAGCTGAACTGCCAGGCCTCGCTCACCGTGTCGGTGACGAACCTCGGATTTGCGGCGGTCGCCCGGCGACGGTTGTCGATGACGTGGCCGACCGCGCGCATCCCTGCCTCGCCGTCGCCGCGCGCCTCGCCCCACATGGTCAGCGCCATCCAGTGGGCGTCGACCACGTCCAGACTCGGCGCCGCCGGGACGGGCTCCGCCTGCTGAACCCGTTGCACGGCCGGGCGTGATTGCGCGGCCGGCGGGCCGAAGCTGCGCTCATATTCGTTCCAGCTGAGCCGACGTTCTGGCGCGGGCGTCGACTGTACCGCCCGGGCCCGCTCGACCTGCGTCTGGCCGAACAGAATCGCGGCGCCGATCGCCGCGCCGGCGGCGAGGATCGCCTTCATGTCAGGAGCCCGCCCGAATCCATGACGTGATCCTTACTCCGGACGGCCCCAACGAAAAAGGCCCGGGCGATGTGCCCGGGCCTTTCGATCCTGTCCGAATTATCGCTTTCGCTTAGCGCGAATAGAATTCGACGACGAGGTTGGGTTCCATGCGCACCGGATAGGGCACTTCGTCCAGCGTCGGGACCCGGTTGAAGACGACCTTGGTGGCGCCGTCCGGAACCACATATTCGGGGATGTCGCGCTCGGCGAGGCCCTGGGCTTCGAGCACCAGCGCCATCTCCTGCGCCTTGGGACCGAGCTCGACGACGTCGCCGACATTGACCTTGGCCGACGCGATGTTGAGCTTCTTGCCGTTGACCCGGATGTGGCCGTGATTGACCAGCTGGCGCGCCGCCCAGATGGTCGGCGCGAACTTGGCGCGGTAGACGACGGCGTCGAGCCGGCGCTCGAGCAGGCCGATCAGATTCTGGCCGGTGTCGCCCTTCATCTTCGAGGCGTCGCTATAGGCGCGCTTGAACTGCTTTTCGGTGACGTCGCCATAATAGCCCTTCAGCTTCTGCTTGGCGCGCAGCTGGATGCCGAAATCCGACATCTTGCCCTTGCGGCGCTGGCCGTGCTGACCGGGACCATATTCGCGGCGGTTGACCGGGCTCTTGGGCCGTCCGAAGACGTTCTCGCCCATGCGGCGGTCGAGCTTGTACTTGGCGCTCGTGCGCTTCGACATTTCAATACTCCAATTCGCGTTTCAGATGCCCTGGAACCGCACCGCCGGATCGAACAATCCGGCGCGGCCACCGCTTCACCAGGGGTGCGGGGCCAATTGCGAAGGCGGGCCAATGGCCGCAAACGCCGCCAAAGTCAACGAGGGCCGGCGATCGGTGATCGCCGGACCTGCTTCTGCGGACGTTGTGGAGCGCCTAGGACGAAGGCGGGTCCGTGCGCGGCTGCGAGCGGCCGCTATTGCCGCGCCGGTTGCGGCGCTGGGCTTCCCACTGGGCGCGGGTCTGGCAGACCCGCACATGGCCGACCCGCGAGCCGGTGTCCTCGGTGATGCGGCAGATGGTCTCGTCCGGATCGGACGAACTGCTGTTCGAATTGGTGCCGGTCGGCTCGAACGCCGAGGCCGCGCCGGCAATACACAAGGCGCCAAGAAACAGGGTCTTCTTCATTTTCCCACCAATGTCTGATTGATCGAGCCGTGGCCCAAATGGGGGGAGCGACCCCGAAATGTCAAGCGCTGGCGAGCGGCCCGTTCCCCCGTTCACCCGCCGGAGCGGGGCGGGCGCCCCCGCCGCGGCTCGGCCAGCGCCCGTACGATTCCGCGCAGCGCCTGGATCTCGCGGGCCGACCAGCCGGCCTTGGTCAATATGGTGCGGATCGTATTGAGGGTCGCCGGCGTGCGGTCGGGCGGATGGAAATAATCGGCCGCTTCCAGCGCCGCAAAGAGCTGGACGATCAGGCCTTCCAGATGGTCATGGCTGGCGCGCGGCTCGGCCGGTTCGCCTTCGGTCGGCACCGCCAGGTCGACATGCTTCGACCATTCATAGGCGATGAGGATCACCGCCTGGGCGAGGTTCAGCGAGCGGAATTCGGGATTGACCGGCACGGTGACGATCTTGCCGGCCAGCGCCACTTCCTCGGTCTCGAGACCCGACCGTTCGGCGCCGAACAGGAAGGCCGACGGTCCGTCATTGGCGTGGACCTCGCGGCCCGCTTCCTCGGGCGAGACCACCGGCACGACCAGACCGCGCTTGCGCACCGTCGTCGCATAGACATGGGCGCAATCGGCCACCGCCTCGGCGACGCTGTCGAACACCCGCGCCCGCTCCAGCACCAGGTCGGCGCCCGACGCTGCCGGGCCGGCCGAGGGATTGGGCCAGCCGTCGCGCGGCCGAACCAGCCTCAGATCGGTCAGCCCGAAATTGAGCATCGCCCGCGCCGCTTTGCCGATATTCTCGCCGAGCTGGGGGCGCACCAGCACGATCGCGGGGGGCGGGTTCACTCGCTCACGGTGCCCGCGAATTGCTCGAAATCGCGGGCCTCGCGGAAGTCCTTATAGACCGAGGCGAAGCGGATATAGGCGACCGGATCGAGCGCTTTCAGGCCCTCCATCACCATCTCGCCGATCTTCGACGAGGCCATTTCGCTTTCGCCGCTCGTCTCCATCTGGCGCTGGATCGAGGAGACCAGCCGCTCGATCCGGTCCTGGGTTACGGGCCGCTTGCGGCAGGCGATCTCGATCGAGCGCTCGAGCTTGGTCCGGTCGAAAGGCTCGCGCCGATCCTCCGATTTGACCACGGTGAGCTCGCGCAGCTGGATCCGCTCGAAGGTGGTGAAGCGTGCCCCGCAATCCTCACACTGCCGGCGCCGGCGGATCGACGAGCCGTCCTCGGTCGGACGGCTGTCCTTCACCTGGCTGTTTTCGTGCGAGCAGAACGGGCAGCGCAATTACAGATCCTGATAGATCGGGAAGCGAGCGCAGAGCTCGCGCACGCGACCTTTTACTGCCGATTCCACTGCTGGATCGCCGACTTCTCCGTTGGCGCGAACCCCCTCGAGAACATCCGCCACCATGTCGGCGATATCCCGGAATTCCTGGATGCCGAAGCCGCGGGTGGTGCCGGCGGGCGAGCCGACGCGGATGCCGCTGGTCTTGACCGGCGGCAGCGGATCGAAGGGGACGCCGTTCTTGTTGCAGGTGATCGAGGCGCGCTCGAGCGCCTCGTCGGCGTCCTTGCCGGTGATGCCCAGCGGGCGAAGGTCGACCAGAGCGAGATGGGTGTCGGTGCCGCCGGCGACGAGGTCGGCGCCGCGCTCCTTCAGGCGGCCGGCCAGTGCCTGGGCATTGGCGATCACTGCTTTGGCATAGGTCTTGAAATCGGGCTGCAGCGCCTCGCCGAAGGCGACCGCCTTGGCGGCGATGACGTGCATCAGCGGCCCGCCCTGGAGACCCGGGAAGACCGCCGAATTGATCTTCTTGGCGATCGCCTCGTCGTCGGTCAGCACCATGCCGCCCCGCGGCCCGCGGAGCGTCTTGTGGGTGGTGGTGGTGACGACATGTGCGTGGCCGAACGGGGAGGGGTGCTC
This sequence comes from Allosphingosinicella sp., assembly GCA_036525215.1. Lineage (GTDB taxonomy): Bacteria > Pseudomonadota > Alphaproteobacteria > Sphingomonadales > Sphingomonadaceae > Allosphingosinicella. The sequence goes on along the minus strand of DATDAU010000032.1, from coordinate 8,589 downwards.
GCCCGCGGCGACCAGCCCGGCGAAATGGGCCATATCGACCATGAACAAAGCTCCGACCTCGTCGGCGATGGCGCGGAAACGGGCGAAATCGATATGGCGCGGATAGGCCGATCCGCCGGTGATGATCATGGTCGGCTTGTGCTCTCTGGCGAGCGCCTCGACCTGGTCGAAATCGATCAGGTGGTCGTCGGGCCGCACGCCGTACTGGACGGCGTTGAACCATTTGCCCGACATGGCCGGCTTGGCGCCGTGGGTGAGGTGGCCGCCGGCGTCGAGCGACAGGCCCATGATCGTGTCGCCGGGCCGGGTCAGCGCCAGCATCACCGCGCCGTTCGCCTGGGCGCCGCTGTGCGGCTGGACGTTGACGAAGCCGCAGCCGAACAGTTGCTTGGCCCGTTCGATCGCCAGGCTCTCGACCGCGTCCGAAGGCGCGCAGCCCTGATAATAACGGCGGCCGGGATAGCCCTCGGCATATTTGTTGGTGAGCACCGACCCTTGCGCCTCCAGCACCGCGCGCGAGACGATATTCTCCGACGCGATCAGCTCGATCTGGTTCTGCTCGCGGTCGAGCTCGGCGGCGATGGCGTCGGCGACCGACGGATCGGCCTGGCGCAGCCGGTCGGTGAAGAAGCCGTCGGGCTGGACGTCGCTGAGGGGACGGCTGTTCATGCAGATTCCTTGGCGAAATGGGGGTGGGAGAGCTTCTCGACCCGCCGCTCGTGGCGGCCGGCGAGGAACGAACCGGTGAGGAAGGTTTCTATGCAGGCCTTGGCCATCTCGATGCCGATCAGGCGGGCGCCCATGGCGATGACGTTGGCGTCGTTATGCTCGCGGGCCAGCCTCGCCGAGAGCGGCTCGGAAACCAGGGCGCAACGGCAGGCGGGATGGCGGTTGGCGGCGATCGAGATGCCGATGCCGGAGCCGCACAAGGCGATGCCGCGGTCGGCGCGGCCGGCGGCGATCTCCTCGGCCAGCTTGTAGCCGTAGTCTGGATAATCGACCGATTCGATCCCTTCGGGGCCGAGATCGGTGACTTTATGGCCGCTTTCGTTCAGCCAGGCGACCAACTCGGCCTTCAGCGCGACGGCTGCGTGATCGGATGCGATGGCGATGCGCTCGGCCACAGGGCGAACTCCAGGAAGGCTTGGAAGCCGTTTCCTAGGAGCGAGGCGGCCGATTTACCACCTCGAATCGCCGCCGGGTCAGCCGATCAGGGCGAAATAAAGCGCGATCACCAGCCCGCCGGCGATCACCAGCGCGCGAAGCACGCCGGGGCGGACCAGGCTGGCCAGCCGGCCGCCGGCCGCGCCGCCGAGCAACGCCCCAACCGCCATCACCCCGGCCGCTTCCCACACCACCGCGCCGCCGCCGGCGAAGAACAAAGCGGCGGCGAGGTTGGCGGCGAGCGCCATCGCCTGCTTCAGCCCATTGAGGCGGGTCAGGCTGTCGTCGATGGCGAGGCCGGCCAGAGCGAGGAACATGACGCTGACCCCGGCGCCGAAATAGCCGCCATAGATGGCGGCGAGCAGCATGGGGATTATCGCCCAGCCGAGCGCGATGCGCACGGCGCCGCGCGACAGGAAGCGCCGTGCCCTGTCCTGGATGGCGAGCAGGGCGCAGGCGCCGAGAATCAAAGCCGGGACCAAAGCAAGGAAGGTCCGGTCGCTGGTCCGGGTCAGCAGCCAGGCGCCGAGCAGTCCGCCCGCCGCAGTGACCGGCAGGAGCAGGAGCAGCCGCCGCCCCTGGCCAGCGAGATCGCGGCGCTGGGCGAAGACCCCGCCGACATAGCCGGGGAGGAGCGCCACGGTGTTAGTGATGTTGGCGGCGACCGGCGGAATTCCGGCCGCGATCAGCACTGGAAAGGTGAAGATCGAACCGCCGCCGGCCAGCGCGTTGATCGTGCCGGCCGCGAATGCGGCGACGAACAGCAAGCCATATTCGAGAGTGGAAATCATGCGGACCTAGGCGGCCCAGCGCATCTCCAGGCGATCCCAGATTTCGACCAGAGCCTTGGCGAGATCGGCCATCATTTCCTCGCTATGGGCGGGGCCCGGGGTGAAGCGCAGCCGCTCGGTGCCGCGCGGCACGGTCGGGTAATTGATCGGCTGAACGTAGATGCCGTATTCGGCGAGGAGGATATCGCTGATCCGCTTCGCCTTGACCGGGTCGCCGACCAGCAGCGGTACGATGTGGGTGGTGGACGGCATCACCGGCAAACGGGCATCGGCGAAGATCTGCTTCAACTGGGCGGCACGCAGTTGCTGGGCCTCGCGCTCCACCGTCGAGGCCTTGAGGTGGCGCACGCTCGCCAGCGCGCCGGCGACCAGGACCGGCGACAGCGAGGTGGTGAAGATGAAGCCCGGCGCGTAGCTCCTGACCACGTCGATGATGTTCCGGTCGGCCGCGATATAGCCGCCCATTACCCCGATCGCCTTGGCCAGCGTGCCTTCGATGATGGTGATCCGCCGGGCGACGTCGTCGCGTTCGGAAATGCCGCCGCCGCGCGCGCCGTACATCCCGACGGCGTGGACTTCGTCGCAATAGGTCAGTGCATTGTAGCGGTCGGCCAGGTCGCAGATCGCGCCGATCGGCGCGACGTCGCCGTCCATCGAATAGACGCTTTCGAAGGCGATCAGCTTGGGCGCGTCGGGATCGGCGGCGGCCAGCAATTCCTCGAGATGGACGAGGTCATTGTGGCGGAAGACCTGCTTGGCGCATTCCGAAGTGCGGATGCCGGCGATCATCGAGGCGTGGTTCAGCGCATCGGAAAAGACGATGCAGCCCGGCAGCAATTTGCCGATGGTCGAAAGCGTCGCCTCGTTCGAGATGTAGCCCGAGGTGAAGAGGAGGGCCGCTTCCTTGCCGTGCAGATCGGCGAGCTCGGTTTCCAGCTCGATATGATAATGGCTGTTTCCGGAAATGTTGCGGGTGCCGCCAGAGCCCGCGCCGACGTCGTGGAGCGCTTCCTCCATCGCCGCGATCACGTCGGGATGCTGGCCCATGGCGAGATAGTCGTTGGAGCACCAGACGGTGATCGGCTTCGGGCCGTTATGGCCGGCGAAGCAGCGCGCGTTGGGGAAACTCCCCTTGTTGCGCAGAATGTCGATGAAGACGCGGTAGCGGCCTTCGGCGTGCAGCCGCTCGATCGCCTCCGCGAAGATACGCTGATAGTCCAATGGTCTTCCCCGGGTCCTTGACGGTCCAATAGCGGAGTTGTGCCCGCCAACGCCAGTCAAAAAGGCCTGAAACTGGGCGTTTTCGCTAGAGTTTCTCGATTCGTGTCAGGCCGAAACGCGCCAGGCCCGCTCGCAGGGCCTCGGCATGGCCGGCCTCGCCGGTGAAAACGGCGATGCCCTCGCCCGCGGAATCGGGCCAGACATGGTCGCTGGTCAGCCAGGCGGTGCGCCGGGCAATGCCGTCATTGCCGTCGACGAAGGCGATCGGGCGCGGCGCCGCGGCGCGAAGCTCGTCCTCGACCAGGGGGAAATGGGTGCAGGCGAGAACCAGGGTGTCGATCCGCTCGCCCCCGGGCTGCGAGAAGAGGCCGTCGAGGATGCGGGCAAAGGCGGCGGGGTCGCTCGTCTCGCCGCGGAGCTTGGCCTCGGCGAGGTCGACCAGCTCGGCGCTGCCGTGACGGATCACCGTGCAATCCGCGGCGAACTCGTCCGCGAGCCGGTCGACATAGGGCTGGACGATGGTGGCGGCGGTGCCGAGCACGCCGATCGTCCGGCTCTTCGACAGCAGAGCCGCCGGCTTGATCGCCGGCACCGTGCCGACGATCGGCAGGTCGAGCGCCGTGCGCACCGCGTCGAGGGCGATGGTCGAGGCGGTGTTGCAGGCGATGACGATCAGCGCCGGGTCATAGCGTTCGGCCAGCCGTCCGAGCAAAGCGGGGACCCGCGCCGCGATCTCGGCCGGACTCTTCGTGCCGTAGGGATAGCCGGCGCTGTCGGCGGCGTAGACGACCGGTGCGTTCGGCAGTTCGCGCCTGATGCTCGCCAGCACCGACAGGCCGCCGACGCCGGAATCGAAGATCAGCAAAGGCCGGGCGGCGGACATCGGCGGCCGGTCTAGCCGCGCGCCCTGGCGACCGCAAACGCGCCGGCTTTGTTGCGCCAGTCCTTGCCTTTGAGCTACTCAACGGGCGGGGGTGAATGTGACGGCTGAAATCATCGTTCCACCGATCCTGTGCCTGCTGCTCGGCTATGGCCTGGGCTCGATCCCCTTCGGCTTGCTGCTGACCCGCGCCGCCGGGCTCGGCGACGTCCGCGACATCGGCTCGGGCAGCATCGGCGCGACCAACGTGCTCAGGACCGGAAAGAAGGGCCTGGCGGCGGCGACCGTGCTGCTCGATGCCGGCAAGGGCGCGGCGGCCGTGTTCGCCGCCGCCGCGATCTGGCCGGACAAGCCGCAATTTCCGGCGCTCGCAGCGATCGGCGCCTTCCTCGGTCATCTCTATCCCGCCTGGCTCGGCTTTCGCGGCGGCAAAGGCGTGGCGACCCTGATCGGCATCCTCGTCGCCGTGCACTGGCAGACGGCCCTGGTCTTCGCCGCTGTCTGGCTCGCGATGCTTGCGCTCCTGCGGTTTTCCTCGGTCAGCGGCATGAGCGCCGCCGTCGCCGCTCCGGTCTCGGCCGTCTATTTCGGCCGGATCGACCTTGCTTTGCTCTTCGCCGGCTTCGCCTTGCTCGTCCTGTGGAAGCACCGGTCCAATATCGCGCGGCTCGCGAGCGGGACCGAGCCCAGGGTCGGCAGGCGAAAGGCTGAATGACGGCGTCGGCCGATCAGGTCGCGCGGCTGCGGCTGATCCGGTCGGAATCGATCGGCCCGGTCACTTATTATCACCTGCTCGCCCGTTTCGGCTCGGCCCAGGCCGCGATCGACGCCATTCCCGATCTCGCCGCACGCGGCGGCGGCCGTGCGCCCCGGATCGCCGCCTCGGCCGAGGTCGAGCGGGAGATGGCGCGCGTCGACGAGCTCGGCGCCCGCTACCTCTTCCTCGGTGAGGACTCCTATCCCTCGCTGCTCGCCGAAGTCGAAGCGGCGCCGCCCGCCTTGATCGTCACCGGCGACCTTGAATTGCTCGACCGGATGCTGATTGCGATGGTCGGCGCGCGCAACGCCTCGGCCTCGGCCTGCCGGTTCGCGCGCCAGCTCGCCTTCACGCTCGGCGAGAGCGGCGCCGTCATCGTCTCGGGACTCGCCCGCGGCATCGATTCCGCGGCCCATGACGGCGCGCTCGACAGCGGCACGATCGGGGTCATCGCCGGCGGTATCGACGTCGTCTATCCGCCCGAGAATGGGGAGCGCCATCGCGCCATCGCCGAGCGCGGCCTGCTTGTCGCCGAATTGCCGCCGGGCACCGAGCCCAGGGCACGCCACTTTCCCCGGCGCAACCGGATCATCGCCGGCCTTGCCTGCGGCACGGTCGTCGTCGAAGCCGCGCCCAAATCGGGGTCGCTGATCACCGCCCGGCGCGCCGCCGATTTCGGCCGGGAGGTGATGGCGGTGCCCGGCTCGCCGCTCGATCCGCGCGCCCAGGGCTGCAATCTCCTGATCCGCGAGGGCGCGACCCTGGTCCAGAATGCCGAGGACGTGCTCGAGGCCCTGCGTCCCTTCGAGGTCCGGGCCGTTCGCCAGCCGCCGGATTCTTATGCGGCGGAGGACGGCGGCGCCGACGCGGATGAGGCCGCGCGCCGCACCGTCCGGGACCTGCTCGGGCCAACCCCGGTGCTGGTCGACGAGCTCGTCCGCCAGTCGGCGCTGCCGCCGGCGATGGTGCAGACCGTTTTGCTCGAACTGGAGCTTGCCGGCCGCCTGGAGCGCCATGCCGGCGGCCGGGTCTCATCGGCCTGATAGAAAAGGACAGTCCTAATTATTGCCTAGGCGGCGTAACGGCGCGCGTGGATCCAGCGGCTGGCGAGATATTTGACGCCGCCGATGACCGGCAGGCCGGCATGCTCGGAGAGCAGGTCGCACTGGCCGTCGGCGCCATCGCTGCGGAAGACGAGCACGTCGCCCCTTTTCCCCTTCACCTTGAGGCCGGTCTTCACGAACAGGGTCTCACCGCCCTCATACTCGTCGTTGAGATAGGCAAGGGCGGTGATGATCCGGCCGTTGTCGCCGCCGTCCCAATCGACATGAGAGTGATATTGCTGGCCGGGCCGGTAGCGCAGGACCTGCAGCGCCTCACCCTGGCCGGCGTCGGTGCCGCTCAGGGCGGCGAGCCGGCGGTTGAGGGCGTGGACGGCGGGATCCTCGATCAGCCAGTGGATGGTCGATCCGTCCGAGGTGCGGACCGGGTCGCGTATCTCATTGCCCATGCCATCGCCGACCAAAGACGGGCCATAGCGGGGATCGGCCGCCTCCATCAGAAAGGCGCATTCGTCCTCGGTGAAGGCGCCGCGGAAAAGGGTGACCCAGGGTGTTTCGCTCAGCGTCTCGCCGTCAGCTACCTGCTTGGGGTCGCCGGCGGCATCGAGGTCCATCCGTTCGATCAAGGCGAGCATTCGGGCGCGCGCCGGATCGGTCTTCGCCTCCTCGCGCAGCCGGGCGAGCGCGGCGGGCCAGTCGCGCGGGCCGGCGATGCCGCTGGCCAGCAGATTGGTGAAGGCGCGGGCGGCCTGCGCGTGTCCCGCCTCCGAGGCCCGGCGGAAGAGATCCCGTCCGGCCGCGAAATCCTGCGGCACCGGGCCGCCGACCCAAATGGTTTCGGCGAGGGTGAACAGGGCTTCGGGCTCGCCTTCCTCGGCCAGCCGCTTCAGGATCGTCATGCCCTCGGCGACGCGTCCCGAGCGGGCGAGCGAGAAAGCATGGGCCAGCATGGGATGGCGCGGCTGCATCCCTAGTTCATGCCAGCCTTCGCGGGCGACTTCCAGCGCCGCCCGCGATTGACAAAGGCGGGTGGAGCGGGCGACACCTGCCCGACCGGGGGGAACAATTATGACTGACAGAACAAGGGTTTCGTTGCTGGCGGCGCTCGGCGTCAGCCTGTGCGCGACGTCGATGCCGCAGCCCGCTTTGGCGGCGCCCGGCGACCAGCAGGGGCAAAGGCGGGCGCCGATGTGCCGGCAGGCCGCGTCGCTGCCGGCGATGCCGCCAGAGGCCACGCCCGTCCAGCCGGCGCGCTATGGCGAGTCCCGGCCGCTCGTCGACGCGGCGCCGCCCGCGCCGCCGCCCCCCGCGATCACGCCTTCCATGCGGCGGCCATCACCAAGGGACCGACTCGCGGCGGCGCCGCCTCCGCCTCCTCCGCCTCCGCCTCCGCCACCTCCGCCGCCACCACCACCACCGCCGCCACCCCCTCCGCCGCCGTCATCGTCGGCTGGCTTCGTGAGCGACGACGAGGCCGCCATTGCCGTCACCGGTAGCCGTGTCCCTTCGCCAAGACTTGATTCGGCAGTTCCAATAACCTCAGTGGGCTCTGAGGATCTGGCCTCAACCCGTCGTCTTACTCCGTCGGCTCCCGATTCCCGCCGCTCGTCGTCGGGCCCCGCTCCACAATCGGGCCAGCTCACGGCCGGCGACCATGACGATCTGCTCAACCCGCAACTCTACGCCAATTACGTCCGCTCGATGCTCAACAAGGAGGCGGTGGACCAGGTGCCGCTGGTCGACACCCGCCGGGTGCTGACCGTCGCCGTCCAGGACGAATCTGGCCGGCCCATCCCCTTCGCCGACGTCACCCTGACCTGCGCCGACGGCAATAGCCTGACCCTGGCGACATTGGCCGACGGCACCGTCGTCTTCTTCCCCGATTTCGACCGGCTCGGCCGCCGCGTCGAGCTTTCGGTCGCCGGCGCGCCCCAGGGCAGCGCGCGGCGAGTCAGCCTTGGCGGCGCCGACGGGCCGCAGCGGCAGACTGTGACCCTGGCGCGCGCGGCGCCGCGCGTCACCCGCTTCGACCTGTCGGTCGTCCTCGACACCACCGGCAGCATGGGCGACGAAATAGAATATCTGAAGTCGGAGCTGCGCTCGATCCTGGCCGACATCAGCCGCGCCCATCCCGAGCTCGATATCCGCCTCGGGCTGGTCGCCTATCGCGACGAGGGCGACCAGTTCGTCACCCGCACCTATCCGTTCACCGCCGATCTCGACGAGGTCCAGGCCAATCTCGCCGCGCAGAGGGCGGACGGAGGCGGCGATACGCCGGAAGCGATGGACCAGGCCATGGCCCGGGCGCTGGCGCAGGAATGGCGGCCCGACGCGGTGCGCACGATCCTGCTGGTAGCCGACGCGCCGCCCCACGCCGAGAATGTCGCCAAGACCTGGTCGGCGGCGGAAGTGGCCCGCGCCCGGCGCATCCAGATCGTGCCGGTCGCTGCTTCCGGCGTCGAGGACCTCGCCCAATATGTGATGCGGGCGATGGCGGTGGCGACCCAGTCGCGCTACTTGTTCCTCACCGACGACAGCGGCATCGGCAATCCTCACGCCGACCCCGCGGTCGATTGCTATCTGGTGACCCGGCTCAACGCCCTGGTCCGGCGCGTCCTCGAGGGCCAGATCAGCGGTCGCCGGGTCGAGCCACGGGAAGGCGAGATCATCCGCACCGTCGGCCGCTACGACAACGGCCGCTGCATCCTTCCGGAC
>DATDAU010000031.1:0-10814 GCA_036525215.1 Allosphingosinicella sp. | reverse complement strand
GGGCCGGCGCGGCCTGCGGCGTGATCACCGGCGGCGGCGCGTTGATCACCGTCTGGATCACCGGCGCCGGCGTGTTGGTCCGCACGATCGCCGGCGGCGCCACGATCGGCGGCGCGGAGGCTGGCTCAGGTGGCGGCGGCTCTTCCGGCGGCGGCGGCGGCTCTTCCGTGACGTCGAAGGTCTTCAGATCCTCCGACACGTTCTTGACGAACTTGTAGGCAAGCCCGGTCACGAATGCGTAGGCCAGAAGCGCATGCAAGATCGCGACGGCGATGATCGCGTAGACGCGATTGCGGCTCATTCCCTGATCAACGTATGACATTAATCAGCCACGCTCCCTCTCTCGTTTTTCCGGACCGTTCCATCATGCTTAACGCCGCGGAACGATCTCGGTTCATCCGTGTAACGGATATAGATGCGGTCGAGGTCTCTATCGTGACACCTTGGCCGACGCAATCCTTCTGTCACACGCCTAGCAACGACGGATTTCCGCCGCAATCCACGGTTAATCGGGGCTGCCATAATGACGGCCCGACTCCCCATCGGAAGTAATAATGTATCATAAGCTCCTGATCTTGGCCACGGCCATCTTAGCGCTCTTTTCGGGGCCCGTTGAGTCGCAAATTCCGCCGTCCCCTCCGGCGCTTAGCTATGCCGACCTGGCCGACCTCGCCGTCGCCGCGCCGATCGCCGCGCACGTCAGGGTCAAGGATGCGGACATGCTCCGCGCCGAGGAAGCCCCGACTGTCCCAGCGGGGCACAGGCGGTTCCTGATCGAAGCCGAGATCGTCGCCCTGATTCGCGGCCAGGGCGGAATCGAAGGACCGGTGACCTATGTCGTCGACCTCGCCAACGATTCGCGCGGCCGCCCGGCGCGAATCGAACGGCGCGCCGAATATCTGATCATGGCCCAGCGGGTCCCCGAGCGGCCCGGAATGCTGCGCCTCGCGGCGCCCGACGCCCAGATCCCCTACGCCCCGGCGACCGCCGACCGGCTGCGCGCGATCCTGCGCGAGGCGACCGCCGCCGGCGCGGCGCCGCGAATCACCGGCATCGGCCGTGCCTTCCACGTCCCCGGTTCGCTGCCCGGCGAAAGCGAAACCCAGATCTTCCTCCAGACCGCCGACAACCGTCCAATCTCGCTCAGCATCCTGCGCCGGCCGGGCGAGCGCCCAAGCTGGTCGGTGGCCTTGAGCGAGATCGTCGACAATGCCGCCGCCGCGCCGGCGCGGGACACCTTGCTGTGGTACCGGCTCGCCTGCACCCTGCCCCGGCGGCTGCCCGCCGTCTCCTTTCGCGAAGCCAGCGGCGCCGAAGCCGCCGCCATTGCCGCCGATTACTCCCTGGTGTTGCAGGGCCTCGGCCCCTGCCAGCGTACCCGCCGGCTGCGTAGCTAGAAGCTAGCCAGCTCGACGCCGACGCCGGCGCAGTCTGGATAGATGTCGGGCTTGCGGGTCGCGACGCGCAGGGCGGTGACTCCGCGCCGGGCGGCGACCAGGTCGTAGAGCTCGCGGACGAAGGTTTCCTGAAGGTTGAACCGCCGTCCCCTGGCGAGCGCGCCGATCTCGGTCCGCAGGAAATCATAGTCCCAGGCATGGGCGCGCTCGTCGCTGCCGGCGAAGGCGCGCTCGTCGACCCACACTTCGACCGTGACCAGCAGCCGCTGCGGCGCGCCGATCTCGAAATCGTGGAAGCCGATGTCGACCTTGAGGTCGTAACCGTCGAGGACGATCTTGCGGGTCTTCGGGCGCAGGCGCTCGGGAACGAGCCCATCAAAGCTGGCGATGTTGAGGTTCTGCGTCATTTCGGCTCCAGGAACTGCACGTCGCGCGGCAAGGAAAGGAAACGCTGGCCGCCGTCAAGCAGGATGGTCTGGCCTGTCAGGCTGGGCGCGGCGATAATGAAGCGCAGGGCGGCGACGATCTCGGCCACCTCGACGCCGCGGCCGAGCGCGTTGAGGTCGTGGACCTCGTCGAAATTCTCGCGGCTCTGCGGGCCCGAGACCAGGGTCACCGACGGCGCGATCCCGCATACCCGGAAATCGGGGGCAAGCGCCCGCGCGCTCAGCTCGGTGAGCCCGGCGAGGCCGATCTTGGTCATCGTGTAGCTGAAGAAATCGGGATTGGGCGCGGCGAGCTTGGCGTCGAGCAGGTTGACGATCAGCCCCTCCACCGCCGTCGCAGCGAAGGCCCGGGTCAACAGAGCGGGCGCCCGCAGATTGACGTCGAGAGTCTCGTCCCAGCCTGCGACGGTGAAATCGCGAAGATCGTCATGGACGAAGCGCGACGCATTGTTGACGAGAAGGCGCGGCGGCGGGAGGCCCGAGGTCGCGGCCATGACCGCATCGGCCGCGCCCGGATCGCCAAGCTCGGCCTGGACCAGGCTCGCCGATCCGATTTCCGCCGCTAACGCTTCGGCTTCCGCGCGCGAATGGTTGTAGTGGATCAGGACATGCCAGCCGTCGGCCGCCAAAGCGCGCACGATCTCGGCGCCGATCCGCTTCGCGCCGCCGGTCACGATCGCGGTGCGCGAGCTCGAGATATCGCTGGCCATGCCCCCGATTAGCGGCGTGCTTTGCGCAAGGCCAGCCAGCGGGTAAGGCAATGAGCATGCCCATGGCCCCCGCCCCCGACGATCTCAGCGCGTACAGCCTCGCCGATATTGCGCGGCTGGCCGAGGAAAAGAGGCTGCCGCCGGTGGAGAAATGGGCACCGACCCATTGCGGCGACAGCGAGATGCGGATCGCGCGCGACGGCGGCTGGTTCCACCAGGGCAGCCCGATCGGCCGGCCGGCGATGGTCCGGCTCTTCTCCACCATATTGCGGCGCGAGCCGGACGGGAGCTTCGTGCTGGTGACCCCGGTCGAGAAGCTCGACATAAAAGTCGAGGACGCGCCCTTCGTCGCCGTCGAGATGCGCAGCGAAGGCGCCGGCCGGGACCGCAGGCTCGGCTTCCGGCTCAACACCGGCGACCTCGTCGTCGCCGGGCCCGACCATCCCTTGCGTTTCGAGGAGCGCGACGACGGTCCGCACCCCTATCTGCGGGTCCGCGGCGGGCTTGAGGCCCTGGTCGGCCGGCCGGTCTTCTACGAACTGGCCGACATCGCTTTGGCCGAGGGCGGCACCCCGACGGGCCTGTGGAGCGACGGGCAGTTTTTTGTCATGGGGCCAGGCCGATGAGCCTCGCCGACACCCTGCGCGACGCGCTCGCCGCCGGCCACCGGGCCAGCCCGGAGTTGATCGGCGGCGACGTTCTGGAGGAAGAGGAAGGCGGCGGCATCACCCCGGCGGCGGTGCTGGTGGCGGTGGTCGACCGGGCCGATCCCGGAGTCATCCTCACCCTCAGGCCGGAGACGATGCGCAAGCATCCCGGCCAGGTCAGCTTTCCCGGGGGCCGGATCGATCCCGGCGACGATGGCCCGATCGCCGCCGCCCTGCGCGAGGCGCAGGAGGAGATCGGGCTCGATCCCGGCGACGTCGAGGTGATCGGCATCGCCGACATCTATCGCACGGTCACCGGCTTCGAGGTCACGCCGGTGCTCGCCATCGTGCCGCCGGATCTCGATCTCGCCCCCCATCCCGGCGAGGTCGCGGCCATTTTCGAGGCGCCCTTCCATTATATCCTCGATCCCGCCCACCAGCATGTGCGGACAGCCAACTGGCGCGGGCGCGACCGGACCTATTATGAGATCGAATGGGAGGGACGGCGGATTTGGGGAGCGACCGCGGCGATGATCGTCAATCTCGGCCGGCGCCTCGCGCTCGGCGACAGGGCGCCGGCATGATCCTGCCCGAAGCCGTCTGGCGTGACCGGCCGGGCATGGGCCGGCTTCTCGAAGCGCTGGGCGCCGGCAACGGCGACACCAGGCTGGTCGGCGGCTCGGTCCGCGACACCCTGCTCGGCATTGCCGTCAGCGACGTCGACCTCGCCACCAGGATCGCGCCCGACGAAGTGATGAAGCGGCTGAAGGCGGCGCGGATCAAGGCGGTGCCGACCGGTCTCGCCCACGGCACCGTCACCGCGGTGATCGGCGGCGCTCCGGTCGAGGTGACCACCCTCCGCCGCGACGTCGCTACCGACGGCCGCCGCGCCACCATCGCCTATACGTCGGACTGGCGCGAGGATGCGGCGCGGCGCGACTTCACAATCAACGCCCTCTACGCCGATCCGGCGAGCGGCGAAGTGTTCGACTATTTCGACGGCCTCCCCGACATCGCGGCGCGCCGGGTCCGCTTCATCGGCGATCCGCTGCAGCGCATCGCCGAGGATCATTTGCGAATCCTTCGCTTCTTCCGCTTCCACGCCCGCTTCGGCGCGGGGGCGCCCGACGCGGCCGCGCTCGACGCCTGCTCCAGCCGGGCCAACGATCTGATGGCGCTGTCGCGCGAGCGCATCGCCGACGAATTGCTCAAGCTGCTCGCACTCGACGACCCGGTGGCGGTGGCGGCGTTGTTGGTCGAACGCGGCATCCTTCGCCCCGTCCTGCCGGAGATCGCCGGGGCCGAGCAGCTTGCCGCCCTGATCGCCGCGGAGCGCGCGGCGGGCATCCCCGCCGATCCGGTGCGGCGGCTGGCCGCCTTGCTTCCGGCCGACCCGGAAATCGCGGCAGCGGTGGCGGCGCGGCTGCGCCTGTCGAAACGCAAGGCCAACCGACTGATCTCGGCCGCGCGTACCGCGCTGGATGAGCCGCTCGCACTCGCCTATCGGATCGGATCCGCCGAGGCGGTCGACCGCTTCCTGCTCCACGGCACAGGCGAAGCCGATCTGGGGACGCTGGCTGAATGGCGGCGGCCGCGCCTCCCGGTTGGCGGCGGCGAGCTGATCAAGATGGGGCTGGAGGCCGGCCCGCCGGTCGCGGCGACCTTGCAGGCGATCGAGGAGGAATGGATCAGGGCGGGCTTCCCCGACAATGTCGCGGCCGTCCGGGCGATCGCCCGGCGCCACGTCGATCAGGCGCTGCGCGCCAGCCAGTAGGCCAGGGCGTCGTCGGCGGGCAGCGCCTCGGAATACAGATAGCCCTGACCGTAGGTGCAGCCGAGTTCGGTCAGCGCCTTGGCGACTTCTTCGTTCTCGATCCCCTCGGCGGTGGTCTCCATGCCGAGCGCGCGGGCGAGGGAGAGAATGGCGTCGACGATGGCGGCGCTGTCCTTGTCGGCGAGCATCGCCGAGATGAACCTCTGGTCGATCTTCAGAATGTCGATCGGCAGCAATTGCAGCGAGGCGAGCGAGGTATAGCCCGAGCCGAAATCGTCCATCGCGATCTTGACGTCGAAGCGCTGCAGCGCCTTCAGCGCGTTGGCCACACGCTCCGGATCCTGGATGATCGCGCCCTCGGTAAGCTCGAGGCAGAGGCGGCCGCCGCCGATATCGTTGGCGGCAAGCGCACCCGAAACCGCCGCGGCAACGTCGTCGCGGCTGATCTGGACCGGCGACAGGTTGACGTTGACCGTGATCGGCAGGCGGGTCCCGATCTTGCGGTCCCAGTCGGCGATCGTCTCGACCGCGGTGGTCAGCGCCCAGCGGCCGAGCTGGACGATCAGGCCCGATTCCTCGGCGACCGGAATGAACTCGCTGGGCGGGATCGGATTGCCCTCATGCTCCCAGCGGGCCAGCGCCTCGAAGCCGGCGACGCGGCCGGTGGCGAGCTCGACCAGCGGCTGATAGGCGAGGCTGAGGTCGCCGGACTCGATCGCGACGCGCAATTCGGTCTCGATGCTGAAGCGGCGGCGGACGGCCTGGGCCTGGATCGGCTCGTAGACCTGGGTGACGCCGCTCTTCTTGGCGCGCTTCAGCGCGAACTGGGCGTTGCGCAGCACCTCGTCGGCGCTGTTGACGCTCTGGTTGAGGATGGCGCAACCGATCGCGCAATCGACCCTGATCTCGAGCTCGGAAAGGCGGAACGGCAGAGCGAGCACGGCCTTGATGCGCTCGGCGGCGCGCAATGCGTCGGCGAGGCCGCGATCGAGCCGCAGCAGGATGCCGAATTCGTCGCCCGAGATCCGCGCCAGCATGTCGCTGGGCCGCAGCGCCGAAACCAGGCGGCGGGCGAAGGTGATCAGCAATTCGTCGCCGGCGATCGCGCCCATGCACTCATTGACCCGGCTGAACCGGGTCATGTCGACGGCGAGGACGGCATGGCTGTTGTCGATGAAGGCGGGATCGGCGAGCACCGCCTCGACCTTCTCGTTGAAGGCGAAGCGGTTGGGCAGGCCGGTCAGCGTGTCGCGCAGCATCTCTGAGCGCAGGCTCTTCTCTGTCTCGACCTGGGAGGTCTTGTCGATCAGCGAGATCATCAGCCGCTCGGGCTGGCCGGGCATGATGGTGAGACGGGCGAAGCGGACGGTGAAATGGCGGCCGCCAATGCTGCGGCCGTCTGCGGTGTCGAACTGGAAGGCGGGATCGTCCTTCTTGAGGAAGGCCGCGAGCCGGGTCCCGATCGGCCCCGAGCGCAGCAAAGGCACCTGGGCGATCCTCCTCTCGCCCAGCCGTTCGTCCCATTCGGCGAGGAAGCGGAACTGGTCGTTGGCGCAGTCGATGAAGGTGTCGTCGGACATGGTGACGATCGCCGCCGCGATCGGCAGGGCGTCAAGATAGCGCTGGCGGACGGTCTCAAGGATCGCCTGGAACGGACCCATCAATTCGCTGGGCACGCCTTCGTAAGGCGGAGAGATCTCCGCCGGCATTTTCGCCGTCGAACGCGCTTTGGCAGCCTGCATGGCCCGGGTCATAGGCAAACAGAGTTAATTCATCATTGAGAAAGCCGCGCGGCGAGTGCGGCAATCGTTTACTTCCTGGCTACCACGCTCACGCTTTGCCTCAGCCGAAGCGGTTGTCGCGGGGGAAGCCCATGGGCGGCATGCGCCCCGCCGCGCCGCGGGCGGTGCGCCACGGGTTGAGGTCGGTCTCGGTGCGGGTGCGACCGCCCTCGCCGCCCATCGGCCAGGAGAGGCCCTCAGCGAATGTGAAGCCGGTGATATCTCCGAGGCCGCCGTCGCGGTAGCGCTGGAGCTGGACGCCCTGGCCGCGGCCCATTTCGGGCAGCTCGACCATCGGATAGACCACCATCTTCCGGTTCTCGCCGATCACCGCGACATAATCGTCTCCGGGCCTGACCGGCCGCACGACCTTCAGCTTCGCGCCGGCGCGCAAATTGACGATCTGCTTGCCCTTGCGGGTCTCGGCGATCGCGCCGGCGGCCGGAGTCAGAAAGCCGCGGCCGTCGGACGAGGCGACCAGCAGTTTGTCGGCCGCCCCGGCGCGGAGCAAAGCCACGACGTTCCCCTCGCCCTCGATGTCGACCATCAGCTTGACCGGCTCGCCAAAGCCGCGGCCGCCCGGCAGTTTGTCGGCGGCGAGCGTGTAGAAGCGGCCGTCGGACGAAGCGAGCAGAAGCTTGTCGGTGGTGTGGGCGTGGAAGAAGAAGAGCGATTCGTCGCCTTCCTTGAACTTCAGCGCCTCGGGGTTGGAAAGCTCGACATGGCCCTTCATCGCCCGAATCCAGCCGCGCTTCGACAGGATGACGGTGATCGGCTCGCGCTCGATCATCGCCTCGAGCGGAATGTCGCGCGCCGGCGCCGCTTCCTCGATCAGGGTGCGGCGACGGCCGAGCGGCGTTTCCGGCCCGTAGCGGACGCGCAAAGCGGCGAGATCCTTCTTCAGCCGGGTGCGCTGCCGCGCCTCGGATTCGATCAGGGTCTGGAGCCCTTCGCGTTCCTTGACGAGATCGTCGCGCTCGCCCTTCAGCTGCATCTCCTCGAGCTTGCGCAAGCTGCGCAGCCGCATGTTGAGAATCGCCTCGGCCTGGCGGTCGCTCAAGCCGAATTCGGCGATCATCACCGGCTTGGGCTCATCCTCGGTGCGGATGATGTGGATCACCCGGTCGAGGTTCAGGAAGGCGATCAGATAGCCTTCGAGAAGCTCCAGCCGGTCGTCGATCTTGGCGATGCGGTGCCGCGAGCGGTTCACAAGCACCTCGAACTGGAAAGCGAGCCAGCGGGTCAGCACCTGCTTCAGGCTCATCACCCTGGGCGTGCGGTCGGCATCGAGGACGTTGAGGTTCAGCGACACCCGCGATTCGAGGTCGGTCAGCCGGAACAGGCTCTCCATCAGCACGTCGGCGTCGACGGTGCGGCTGCGGGGCTCGATGACGATGCGGATCGCCTCGTCCGATTCGTCGCGAATGTCGGCGAGGATCGGCAATTTCTTGTCGGCGATGAGCTGGGCGATCTGCTCGATCAATTTGCCCTTGGGCACCTGGTAGGGGATCTCGCTGACCACCGCGGTCCACGAGCCTTGCGCCCCTTTCTCGATCGTCCAGCGCGCCCGCACCCGGAAAGCGCCGCGGCCGGTTACGTAGGCCAGAGCGATCGCCTCGGCACTGTCGACCAGCACACCGCCGGTGGGAAAGTCCGGGCCGGTCACGAAGGCCATCAATTCGGCGTCGCCGGCGGAAGGATGGTCGATCAGGTGGGTGGCGGCGTCGATCAGCTCGGCGACATTGTGCGGCGGAATCGAGGTCGCCATGCCGACGGCGATGCCGCTGGCGCCGTTGGCGAGGAGATTGGGGAACAGGCCCGGAAAGACCTCGGGCTCTTCCTCCTCGCCATTGTAGGTGGGGCGGAAATCGACCGTGCCCTCGTCGAGCCCGGCCATCAATTCGCCGGCCGCCGCCGTCAGTCGCGCCTCGGTGTAGCGCATCGCCGCGGCGTTATCGCCGTCGACATTTCCGAAATTGCCCTGGCCGTCGACCAGCGGATAGCGCAGCGAGAATTCCTGGGCGAGGCGGACCATCGCGTCATAGACCGACTGGTCGCCATGCGGGTGATATTTGCCGATCACGTCGCCGACGACGCGGGCGCATTTCTTGTAGGCCGAGGCCGGATCGAGCCGGAGCAGGCGCATCGCCCACAGCAAGCGGCGGTGGACCGGCTTCAGCCCGTCGCGCAGGTCGGGCAGCGACCTCGCGGTGATCGTGGAAAGGGCGTAAACCAGGTAACGCTGGGACAAGGCTTCGTCGAACGGGTGTTCGACGACTTGATCGAAATCATCACTCATGCGGGTTCGTTAGCAGCGCTGCGGCGGCGATGCGACAGGCTATTGAGGGCCCGGACTTCCAGGGCGAAGAAGCCGCCGCTTCCGCGCGCGACTCGGACAGCCCTCGCAAATTTTTGCTCTCGCCAGTCGCAAGCGCGCATCAAACAACTCGTTGAAATAGCTTGATTTAGAATCTCTTGCCTTTGTCTACTGAAATGGTAGATAATGAGACATCATAACAAAGAGGAGTCTGATCGTGCGCCGTTCACTTCCCTTCCTTGTTCTGCTTCTCGCCTCGACCGCCGCCTGCAACCGGACCGACGTCGGCCCTTCAAACCGCACCGCCGAAACCGCCAACAGCACCGACGCTGCGGGCGACATGATGGAGGCGCCGGTCCCCGGCACGTCCGTCCCCAGCCGCGAGGGCGGGCCCGATATCGGCACCACCGCGGCGCCGGACGTCGCCTTCGACTATCGCTACGGCTTCCGCCTCGCCGCCGACCGCATCGCCCAGGTCCAGGACCAGCACCAATTGCTGTGCGAGCGCTACACCCTCGCCCGCTGCCGGATCACCGGCATGACCTACCGCGCCGCCGGCCAGGGCGACGTCGAGGCAAGCATGTCCTTCGCCCTCGACCCCGCCGTCGCCCGCCAGTTCGGCCACGACGCCGTCCAGCGGGTGACCGCCGCCGACGGCAGCGTCACCGAAAGCGCGATCGAGGGCAACGAGGTCGGGCCGTCGCTCCGCGCCACCGGCCGCACCCTTTCCGAGCTGCAGTCCGATCTCGAACGGATCGAGCTTCGCCTGAGCGGGCTCGATTCCGGATCCGCCCTCAAGTCCGGCCTCGAGGAGCAGGCGGCGGAGCTGCGCGCGCAGATCCGCTCGCTTCGCGAAAGCCGCGGCAGCCAGGCCGAATCTCTGGCGATGACGCCGATGATCTTCCGATACGGTTCGGGCAGCCTCGCGCCCGGGCCGGACCAGCAGCCGACTCTCAGCGAAGCGGCGGCGGACATGGGCGAGAGCGCGATGTACGGCCTCTATCTCCTCGCGCGGGTCCTCATCGCGCTGGCGCCCTGGGCGGGCGCGGCTTTGATCCTCTGGCTCGTGGTGCGTTTCCTGCGCCGCCGCCTCTCGCCCCGGCCGGCCGGGGCGGCGGTCGAGTCCGAAGCGATCTGAGCCAGGCGCCCGCGCCATCCCGGTGGTGGGGCATTCGCCCCCTTGCTCCGCCCCGGGATGGCGCAAATCTGGAAGTAATTGCTCAATACGATGATACAATGTATCATTCTAGGATCCGTAGTCGAAGGGGCTGCCATTTTCGGCCCTTTCGTGACTAGGATGTAACGAGAGAGGGAGATGCCAGATGCGCCGATCTTTTCCCCTGACGATTCTGTTGCTCGCCACCGTCGCCTCCTGCGCCCAGCCGCCGGACAGAAACCAGGACCGCGGCAGCGGCGAATCGGCGGCGCCACGAACGGGCTACGAGCCGGCGTCCGACGCCGCCGCACCGGCCGCTCCTGTTGCGGCGGAGGCGTCGGGCGCTCAGAGCCGCGCCGCCGCCGGCGGCCCCAATGTCGGCCCGACCGCGGCGCCGGGGGTCGCCTTCAACTATCATTATGCTTTCCGCCTCGCCGCGCCGCGCATCGCCCAGGTCCAGGAAGAACATGCCCAGATGTGCGAGCGACTGACCATCGCGCGTTGCCGGATCACCGGCCTGCTCTACCGCTACATCGACGAGCGGAACATTGAGGCTCGCCTGGAGCTCAAGCTCGATCCCGCCATC
>DATDAU010000030.1:0-59830 GCA_036525215.1 Allosphingosinicella sp. | reverse complement strand
ACCATCGTCGTCCATGCCGGCCGGCTGATCGCCGACGCGTCGCGGCCGGCGGCCGGGCCTTCGACGAGTGTTATCGTCGACGGGCGGATCCAGAGCGTCACCGCGGGCCTCAATCCGGCGCCGGCCGGCGCGCGGCTGATCGACCTTTCGAGCCGCACGGTGCTGCCCGGCCTGATCGACTCCCACGTCCACCTGGTCGGCGCGCCGGGCATTCCCTTCTGGCGCGACGCGGTGGACAGCGACGATTATCTGGCGCTGCGCGGCGCCCGCAACGCCTTGGTCACCCTGCGCGCGGGCTTCACCACGGTGCGCGACTTGGGCTCGCCCGGCGTCACCGGCTTCGCGCTTAAGCGGGCGATCGACGAAGGCCTGGTTCCCGGCCCCCGCATGCTGGTGTCCGGCTCGCCCCTGTCGACGATCGGCGGTCATGGTGACGTCGCCGGCTTCCGCCCCGAGGTGATCGCCGCCCTCGATGGTCACAATACCTGCACTGGCGCCGACCAATGCGCCGCCCGCGTCCGCGAGCTCGCCCGGGCGGGCGCCGACGTGATCAAGTTCATGGCCACCGGCGGCGTCCTGTCGCAGGGCGATCGCCAGCTCGGCCAGTCCTTCACCGACGCCGAGATGCGCGCCATCGTCGAGACCGCCCACGGGCTCGGCCTCAAGGTCGCCGCCCACGCCCATGCCGACGAAGGGATCGCCGCAGCTGTCCGCGCCGGGGTCGATTCGATCGAGCACGGCACCTTCGCCAGCCCCGCCACCATCCAGCTGATGCGCCAGCGCGGCACCACTCTGGTTCCGACCCTGATGGCCTTCGTCGGCATTCGCGAGCGGCTCGGCACCGGCGTCTACACTCCGATCGTCGAAAGCAAGGTGCGGATGACGCTCGAGGTGGTCGCCCGAGCGGCGCGGCTCGCCCATGCCGCCGGCGTGCCGGTGGTGTTCGGAACCGACGCCGCGGTCTACGATCATGGCCGCAATGCCGGCGAGTTCGTCGAGCTGGTCGAGCGCGCAGGCCTGACCCCGGCCCAGGCGATCGCCTCGGCGACGACCGGCGCCGCCCGTTTGCTCGGCCTCCAGGACGAGATCGGCCGGATCGCGCCGGGCATGTCGGCGGACCTGATCGCGGTCGACGGCGATCCGCTCGCCGACGTCCGCGTCCTGCAGCAGGTCCGCTTCGTCATGGTCCGCGGGCACGTCGCGGACTGAATCCATGAATGCGGTCGACTACAAGGTCGCGATCGGGCCGTGGGTGCGCTACCGGCTGGAGCACCATCGGGCGGCCTGGCCGATTCCCAGCGACGATCTCGACATCTTCATCGTCCGCGACTTCCTGTCGAAGGAGGAATGCGCCTCGCTGGTCGCGCAGATCGACGCCGGCTGCGAGCCCTCGGTCGTGCTCGCGCCGACCGGGGACCCGGAATATCGGACCAGTCAGAGTTGCAACATGAACCTGCTCGATCCCGAGATCGTGGCGCTCGATGCGAAGCTGGAAGCGCTGCTCGGCATCGCGGCGGCGCACGGCGAGGCGCTTCAGGGTCAGCGCTACTCCGTCGGCCAGCAGTTCAAGCCGCATTACGATTTCTTCTACCCCGACCAGCCTTACTGGCCGGCGATGGAAGCGGGCGGCGGGCAGCGGACCTGGACCGCCATGGCCTTCCTCAACCAGCCCGAGGCGGGGGGCGAGACCTTCTTTCCCAATGCCGGGGTCAAGGTGGCGCCGCGGACCGGCAATCTCCTGGTCTGGAACAATCTCGACGCCGCCGGCGCTCCCAACGAATTCACCCTCCACCAGGGGATGCCGGTCACCGCCGGCGCCAAATATGTGATCACCAAATGGCACCGCGAGCGGCCGTGGACGTCTGTCGACGTGCCCACCTACGGATCGGGGACCGAGTCCGGAGCCTGAGGCGGCCCTGGCAATCATCCCTCTTGCGGGAAGCGTCGCGCCGTCATAGGGCGGCAACACACCTATTTCCTGCCGGGGTCGAAACGATGAACGCCAAGATTGTCCTGCTTGCCGCCACCCTCCTGTCCGCCGCCAGCCCAGCTTTCGCCCAGCAGGCGGCGCCGCCATCGCGGGCCGCCGCCGACGAGCCCGCGATCGTCCCCAATGCGCGGCTGCGCCAGCTCTTCCACGATAGCGACGAGGCGAGCCTGCGGCGCAACCCGATCCAGGCGATCTTCCGCGGCGACTATCGCTATGCGGACCGGCTCGGCGACTATGGCAGCGACGCTTATTACGCCGCCGAGCGCGCCGCCGCCCAGCAGGACCTTGCCGCGCTTGCCGCGATCGACCGGACCAGCCTCGATCCGACCGACCGCATTGCCTATGACGTTTTCCGTTACCAGCGCCGCGAGGATCTGCGCGACACCGATCCCGACATGCTGGCCCTGACCGCGGTCCGCCCGCTCAACCATTTCTCGGGCTTCCAGACCTTTTACCCGGTCTTCGCCTCGGGCCGCGGCGCCGCGCCGTTCCGCAATGTCGAGGATTATGAGAACAATCTGCGCCGCCACCAGCAGTTCGTCGTCCTGGTCGACCGCGCGATCGGCCGATTCCGTGAAGGTCTGCAGTCGGGCGTGGTCGAAACCAAGCTCACCATCGGCAACGTCATCCAGCAACTCGACACCCAGCTGCGCGAAACGCCGGAAGCGTCGCCTTATTACGCGCCGGTGCTGAACTTCCCCGAAGGGGTGCCGGAAGCCGAGCGGCCGCGGCTGCGCGCCGCCTATCTGGCCGCGGTTCGCGACGGCATCTTCCCGGTCTACCGGCGCCTCAGGGACTTCCTGCAGAACGATTATCTGCCGCACGCCCGCGACGGCGTCGGCCTGGTATCGATGCGCGGCGGCGACCGCATGTACCAAAGGCTGATCGAGTCGAACACGACGGTGCCGCTGACCGCAGACTATGTCCATAATCTCGGCCTCAGCGAAGTGGCGCGGATCCGCGGCGAGATGGACGCGGTCAAGACCCGCGCCGGCTTCACCGGCACGCTCGCTCAGTTCTTCGAATATATCCGCACCGACCGCCGCTTCGAGCCGGCCAGCCGCGAGGCGCTGCGCGAGGGCTATTACGACATCGGTCGGCGGGTCGACGGCCGCGTCCGCGAGATCTTCTCGACTATCCCGCGCTCGCGCATGGAGATCCGCGAGGTCGAATCCTTCCGTGAGCGGACCGAGGCCGGCGGCTCCTACAATGACGGCACGCCCGACGGGTCGCGCCCCGGCGTCTTCTACTACAACGCTTACGATCTGCCTTCGCGGCGGACCTCCGGGATGGAGACGCTCTATCTCCACGAAGGCATTCCAGGGCACCATTTCCAGATCAGCCTCGCCCAGGAAAATGAAGCGCTGCCGAGCTTCATGCGCTTCGGCGGCAACACCGCCTTCGTCGAGGGCTGGGCGCTCTACGCCGAGACTCTGTGGGACGAACTCGGCATGGAGACCGATCCGATCCAGCGCTTCGGTGGCCTCAACGACGAGATGCTGCGCGCCATGCGCCTGGTCGTCGACAGCGGCATCCACGCCAAGGGCTGGACCCGCGACCAGGCGATCCAGTACATGCTCGACAATAGCGGCATGAGCCGGACCGAGGTGGTCGCCGAAGTCGAGCGCTATATCGCCATCCCCGGCCAGGCCCTCGCCTACAAGGTCGGCCAGCTCAAGATCCTGGAGCTTCGCGCCCGCGCCGAGCAGGCGCTCGGCCCGCGCTTCAACCTCAGCGACTTCCACGCCCAGATATTGATGACAGGTGCCCTGCCGCTGGTCGTGCTCGAGCAGAAGATCAACGACTGGATCGCGAGCCAAAGGCCGGCCGCCGCGAGTTAGGCCCTACGCCTCCCGTGCCAGCGCATCGGCGATCAACTTCCTGCTGTTGTCGACGCCGTAAAGGGCGATGAAGCTGCCCATGCGGGGACCCTGGCTGGTGCCGAGAAGGGTCTCGTATTGGGCCTTGAACCAGTCGCGCAGCGACTCGAACGGATGGGCCTTGCCGACCTCGTAGACTTCGGTCTGGATGGTCTCGGCGTCGGCGTCGGCGGGGAGGGCGGCGAGGCGGGAGTCGAGATCGCGGAGCGCAGCGGCCTCGATCCCGGTCGGCGCTCGATGCTGGAGCGCGCCGGCGATGAAGTCGCGGAAATAAGCGAGCGCGAAATCGAGCCGGCGGTCGAGTTCGGGATGAGTCTCGGGCGAGGCCTCGGGCGCGTAGCGCCGGACGAACGCCCAGAGCAGATCCTTGTCGTCGGTCGAAGCGACCGCGACCAGGTTGAGCAGCAAAGCGAAATTGATCGGCATCCGCGCCGCCGGCACATCGCCGGCATGGACGTGATGGACCGGATTGCCGAGGCGTTTGTCCCATTCCTGCCCGGGCCAGGCGGCGAGGAACTGGTCATATTCGTCGACCGCCTTGGGGATCACCGAAAGGCTCAATTGCTTGGCCCGCCGCGGCTCGCGGTAGATGTAGAAGGCGAGGCTCTCCTCGGGGGCGTAGGTCAGCCATTCGTCGATGGTGACGCCGTTGCCCCTGGTCTTGGAGATCTTCTCGCCATTCTCGTCGAGGAACATCTCGTAGTTGAAGCCGTCGGGCGGGCGGGCGCCGAGGATGCGGGCGATCTTCGAGCTCTGGGTGACCGAATCGATCAGGTCCTTGCCCGACATTTCATAGTCGACGCCGAGCGCGACCCAGCGCATCGCCCAGTCGACCTTCCACTGCAGCTTGGCGCCGCCCGACAGGATCGACTGCTCGACCCTGGTCCCCTCGTCGTCGAAGGCGACCAGGCCGGTCTCGACGTCGACGATCTCGACCGGGACCTGGAGGACCTTGCCGCTGTCCGGGCTGATCGGGAGGATCGGCGAATAGGTCCTGCGCCGCTCCTCGCCCAGGGTCGGGAGCATCACGCCCATGATCGCGTCGTAATTTCGAAGGACCGCCTTCAGCGCCTCATCGAACCGGCCAGTGAGGTAGCAATCGGAGCTGGCGAGGAACTCGTAGTCGAAGCCGAACCGATCGAGGAACTGGCGGAGCAGGCCGTTATTGTGGTCGGCATAGCTTTCGTGGCCGCAGCCGAAGGGATCGGGGACACGCGACAGAGGCTGGTCGAGATGCTGGTGCATCATGTCCTGGTGGGGCACGCCAGGCGGCACCTTGCGCATCCCGTCCATGTCGTCGGAGAAGGCAATCAGCCGGCTCGGCCAGTCGACCAACTCCGTCAGCGCGTGGCGGACCATCAGGGTCCGCGCCACTTCCTGGAAGGTGCCGAGATGGGGAAGGCCGGAGGGGCCATAGCCGGTCTCGAAGACGATGCCCCGCTCGCCGGGCCCGTCGGGATAGCGCTTGAGCAACTTGCGCGCCTCGTCGTACGGCCAGGCCTTGCTGACCTTCGCGGCTTCGCGCAGTTCGGGATCGATCGCCAAGGTTGCCCTTTCGTTCCGCCTGATCCATGTGCAGGCGAATGGCGGCCTCATTGCCTTATCCGGCGCTCCACGCAACCCATGGCGGCATCTGGATCGCGCACGAAGACGGCCGGGTCGAGCCGGTCGGCCGCGGCGCGGCGGTGGCCCGCGCGGCGGAAACGCCGATGATCATGCTGAACGCGCCCTTGGTCGGCAACCGCCTCGGCTATCCCGATCTCAATGGTCTCGACCTGCTCGAACTGTTCGCCTTCGTCCATCCGGCGCGCTTCGCGGTGCCGACGCCCAAGGGTCTGGCCTTCGCCCTCGGCCTCGAGGCGCCGGAGGGCGACGAGCAAGCGGCGTTGTTCCTGCGCGCGGCCGCCTCGGCCCTGCTCGCCACGCTCGAGGGCGAATGGCTCGAGCGCGAGGGCGCCTGGGCCTCGGCCCAGTCGCTCCACCGCCTGCGCTGGACCTGGGCGGGCGCGGTCGCCGCTCGGCTGCGGCGTCCCGAGCGCGACGAGCCCTGGCTGTTCACCCGCCTGCCGGAATGGGAGGAGCATGGCGGCCGGCCGCAGCCCCGCCCGGTCCGTCTCGATCCGGCCGAGACCGCCGAGCGGCTGGCGCATCTGGTCGGCGAGCATGCCGAGGTTCGCGAGGGCCAGCGCGATTTCGCGGCGGCGGCGGCGGCGGTCTTCGACCCGCGCCGGATCGAGGATCAGCCCAATATGCTGCTCGCCGAAGCCGGCACGGGTATCGGCAAGACACTGGGCTATCTCGCCCCCGCCTCGCTCTGGTCGCGCAAGGCCGACGGGCCGGTGTGGATCTCGACCTATACCAAGGCGCTGCAGCGCCAGCTCGACCGCGAGGGTGAGCGCATCTTCCCCGACGCCGCGGAGCGCAAGGCGCGGATCGTCGTCCGCAAGGGGCGGGAGAATTACCTCTGCCTCTTGAACCTCGAGGACGCGCTCCAGGGCGGATTTTCCGGGCGCGCCGCTATTCTCGCGCAGCTTGCTGCGCGCTGGGCCGCTTATTCCAAGGACGGCGACATGGTCGGCGGCGACATGCCGGGCTGGCTGACCAGCCTGTTCCGCCGCGCCGGCGCCACCGCGTTGACCGACCGCCGCGGCGAATGCGTCTATGCCGGCTGCCCCCATTATCGCCGCTGCTTTATCGAGCGGGCGGCGCGGGCGAGCCACGACGCCGACCTGGTCATCGCCAACCATGCCCTGGTCATGGTCAACGCCGCGCGCGGCCGGGACGGCGGCAATCCGCCGACCCGGATCGTCTTCGACGAAGGCCATCATTTGTTCGACGCCGCCGATTCGACCTTCGCCGCCGCCTTCACCGGCCAGGAAGCGATCGAGCTTCGCCGCTGGATCGTCGGTCCGGAGGGCAGGACCCGCGGCCGCAGGCGGGGCCTCGCGGCGCGGTTGATGGATGTCGCCTCTTACGACGAAGGCGGCGCGGCGGCGCTGGAGGCGGCGGTGCGGATGGCGGGCGCGCTGCCCGGCGACGGCTGGCTGCAGCGGCTCGCCGAAGGCACGCCGTTCGGGCCGGTCGAGGGCCTGCTCGCGGCGGTGCGCGGCACCGTCTACGCCCAGGCGACCGCGCAGGACGCCGGCTACGGCCTCGAAACCGAATTGGCCGAGCCCGATTCGGCCCTGGTCGAGGCCGCCGCGCCGGCGCTCGAGGCGCTGGAAAGCCTGCATCGGCCCCTGGTCGCGCTCGGGCGGAGGCTCGAGGCGGTGATCGAGGATGCGCCCGACTGGCTCGACAGCCAGGCGCGCGCCCGGGTCGAGGGGGCAATCGGCGGCCTCGCCTGGCGGGCGCAGACGCTCCAGGCCTGGATCGCGCTCACCTCGCGGATCGGCGGACCGGCCGACCCCGATTTCGTCGACTGGCTGGCGGTCGACCGGATCGAGGGCCGCGAGATCGACGCCGGTCTCCATCGCCACTGGCTCGACCCGACGCAGCCGCTGGCCGAGGCGGTGCTGAAGCCTGCGCACGGCGTGCTCGTAACCTCGGCGACCCTGCGCGGCGGCGGCACCGACTGGAGCGCCGCCGAGGCGCGCACCGGCGCGCTCCACCTTGCCGCGCCCGCCGGCCGCTTCGAGGCGGCGAGCCCGTTCGATTATGCCGCCAACAGCGAGGTGGTGGTCGTCACCGACGTCAGGAAAGGCGATCTCGCCGCGCTCGCCGGCGCCTATGCAAGGCTGATCGAGGCGGCGGCGGGCGGCACGTTGGGCCTGTTCACCGCGATCAGCCGACTGAAAGCCGTGCACGCCCGGATCGCCGACCGGCTCGCCCGGGCCGGCCTGCCGCTCTACGCCCAGCACGTCGACCCGATCGACACCGGCACCCTGGTCGACATCTTCCGCGACGATCCCCACGCCAGCCTGCTCGGCACCGACGCGCTGCGCGACGGCGTCGACGTGCCCGGCGAATCGCTGAGGCTGGTGGTGATGGAAGGCGTGCCCTGGCCGCGGCCGACCGTGCTCCACGCCGCCCGCCGCGCGAGCGGAGGCGGCTCGGCGTTCGACGACCGGGTGGTGCGCGCGCGCCTCGCCCAGGCCTTCGGCCGCCTGATCCGGCGCCAGCAGGACCGGGGCATGTTCGTCCTGCTTTCGGCGGCGACGCCGTCGCGCCTGCTCGCCGCCTTCCCGCCCGGTGTCCGCGTCCACCGCCTGCCGCTCGATCAGGCCATTGCCCATGTCCGCGCCCGGCTGGCGCCGGCGGACGTGCAAATTGCCGAAGCGGAGATCGACGCGTGAAGCGCCTCTATCTGCTGCGCCACGCCAAGTCGGAATGGGACGCGCCGGTGTCGCGCGACTTCGACCGGCCGCTCAACCGGCGCGGCCACAAGGCGGCGCGCGCGATGGCCCGCGAGATGCGCAGCCTCGGCCTCGCCTTCGACCGCATCCTCGCCTCGCCGGCGGCGCGGGTTATGGAGACTCTGGAAGGCATGGCCGAAGCCTGGGGCCACGACCCCGGCGCCGAGGCGGATGAGCGCCTTTACCTGGCGTCGGCCGCGACCCTGCTCAGGATCGTCCAGACGGCCGGCGACGCGCACGAATCGCTGCTGCTGGTCGGCCACAATCCCGGCATGGAGCAGCTCGCTTTGCTGCTCACCCGGGAGGACGCGTCGCGCGACCGGCTCGCCGAAAAGTTCCCGACCGCGGCGCTGGTCGAGATCGAACTTCCGGTGGCGCACTGGGCCGACGTCGAGGAAGGCGAGGGGACGCTCACCCGCTTCCTCCGCCCGCGCGACCTGGACCCGGAATTGGGGCCGGAAGAATAGCCTTTTAGCCCCTCCCCTTCAGGGCAGGCTAACAAGCCTCAGCGCGCCGCCGCCGAGGCGGCCTGGGCGCGAGCCTGGAATTCCGCCAACTGGGTCGCCACCGCCGCCTGCTCTTCGGCCGCGAGCCGGCCTTCGGTCAGCCGGAAGCTGTAGATGCCGCCCTGGATTTCGAGCACGCCGGTGCGGCGCTGGCGGCCGCCATATTCGACCAGGAACAGGGGCAGGCCGGTGGCGACGGCCTCGTCGTCATGGGCGGCCGGCATCACGCTGGTGCGCAGGCAGACGATGGCGCCGGCGCCGCGCGGGAGATCCGGCGCGAAGCGGCCGTCCCGGGCGGTCCCTTCGAGGACGTGGAGATCAGGCATGTCGACGGTCTGGACGCGGCTGCCGACCCGCTCCTGGACGTCGCAGCGTTCCTCCTGGAGACCGGTGGAGCGCGCCGCGAAAGCGGGCGCGGCGATCAGGGCGAATGACGCGGCGCCAAGGGCGGCGGCGAGGATAGTCTTGCTACGCGGGTTCATTACTTGGTCTCCTCTAGAGCGTCGGCCAGCGTCCGGCGCAGCGCGCGCAACGCCTCGGCCGGAAATGGATCGTGCTGGTTGGCGGGGGTCGGTGCGCTCGCCGGCGCCGCGGCCTCGTGCCCGGCGCCGCTCCCCTTGCCGAGCAATTGCTGGACGCCCCTGATCGTATAGCCGTCCTGGTTGAGCAGGCGGTGAATGCGCCGCGCCAGGGCGACATCGTCGGGGCGGTAATAGCGGCGGTTGCCGGCGCGCTGGAGCGGCCGCAATTGCGGAAAGCGTGTCTCCCAGTAGCGCAATATGTGCTGGGGAATTCCAAGCTCGCCCGCAAGCTCGCCGATCGTTCGAAAGGCAAGGTCGCTCTTGCGGATGGGATCGGCCATCTAGACTCCGTCCGCGGCTCAGCCGCTGCGGGCGATACGCTCGCGCATGATCTGGCTCGCGCGGAACGTCAGCACCCGCCTTGGCGCGATCGGCACTTCGACGCCGGTCTTGGGATTGCGGCCCACCCGTTCGCCCTTGTCGCGCAGGATGAAGCTGCCGAAGCCGGAAATCTTCACATTCTGCCCGTCCGCGAGGGCGTGGCACATATGATGAAGGATGCCTTCGACGATCCCCGCGGACTCGGCGCGCGAAAGTCCGATCTCGCGATGAACGATATCGGCGAGGTCGGCCCGGGTCAGAGTCCCTACCGACGGTTTCCGGATCGTGCCTGCATCAGCCATAGATCGTTCCCCCTGCGAACGGGAATATGGAACATTAATCCCGCTTTAGCGCAAGTTTAATCGACTCGGAAGCTGTCCCGTAATCCGGTTTTGCCCTAGTACTGGACGACGGCGGCGCCCCAGGTGAAGCCGCCTCCCATCGCCTCGAGGACGATCAGGTCGCCGGCCTTGATCCGGCCGTCGCGGACGGCGGTGTCGAGCGCCAGCGGCACCGAAGCCGCCGAGGTGTTGGCGTGCTCGTCGACGGTCACGATCACCTTGGCGGGATCGAGGCCGAGCTTACGCGCGGTGGCGTCGAGGATGCGCTTGTTGGCCTGGTGCGGGACCACCCAGTCGACCTCCGCGGCGTTGCGGCCGGCCGCGTCCAGCGTCTCGCCCAGCACGTCGGCGAGGTTGGTCACGGCGTGCCGGAACACTTCCTTGCCCTTCATCCTCAGCTTGCCGACCGTCCGCGTGGTCGAAGGGCCGCCGTCGACATAGAGAAGCTGGTTGTGGCGGCCATCGGCGTGGAGCCGGCTGGCGAGGATGCCGCGCTCGCCCTGCTCGGCCCTGAGCACGACCGCGCCGGCGCCGTCGCCGAACAGGACGCAGGTGCCGCGATCCTCCCAGTCGAGGATGCGGGTGAAGGTTTCCGATCCGATCACCAGCGCGTGGTCGGCCATGCCGCCCTTGATCATGTTGTCGGCGACCGAGAGGGCGTAGAGGAAGCCGGTGCAGACCGCCTGGAGGTCGAAGGCGATGCAGTCGTCGATGCCGAGCGCGGCCTGGACCAGGGTGGCGCTGGCCGGAAAGGTCTGGTCCGGCGTCGAGGTGGCGAGGACGATCAGGCCGATCTCGCTCGCCGCGACTCCGGCGGCGGCGAGCGCCTTGCGCGCCGCATCGGTAGCCAGGGTGGCGGTGGTCTCGTCGTCGGCGGCGATATGGCGGGCGCGGATGCCGGTCCGCTCGACGATCCATTCGTCGCTGGTGTCGACGGTCTCGGCGAGCTCGGCATTGGTGACGCGGCGCACAGGCAGCGCCGAGCCGGTGCCGATGATGGCGGCGCGGCGGCTCATTTCGCGGCCGCCATTTCGGCGGCGCGGGCGTCGACGTTGGCAAGGTCCTCGGTGATCTTCCGGGTCAGATCCTCGCGCACCATCCGCGCCGCAACCCTTATCGCATTGGCCACGCCGGCGGCGCTGGCGCTGCCGTGGCTCTTCACGATCAGGCCGTTGAGGCCGAGGAAGACCGCGCCATTATGGTTGTTGGGATCGAGATGGTGCTTCAGCAATTCGGTGGCCGGGCGCGAGATCAGGAAGCCGATCTTGGAGCGGATCGAGCTGGTGAAGGCGCGGCGCAGCAGGTCGGTGACGAAGCGGGCGGTCCCTTCAAGCGACTTCAGGGCGATATTGCCGGAAAAGCCGTCGGTGACGATCACGTCGACGTCGCCGCGCGACAATTTGTCGCCCTCGATGAAGCCGTCGAAGCGCATGTGGAGATGCTCGGATCCGCGCAGGATGGCGGCGGCTTCCTTCAATTCGTCTGTACCCTTCATTTCCTCGGTGCCGATGTTGAGCAGCTGCACCCGCGGCCGCTCGAGCTCGAGCACGACCCGCGCATAGGCGGCGCCCATCACCGCGAACTGGACGAGGTTGTTGGCGTCGCACTCGGTATTGGCGCCGAGATCGAGCATGACCAGGTCGTTCTCTCCGAGCGTCGGCAGCAAGGCGGCCAGAGCCGGCCGGTAGATCCCGGGCATGGTCCGCAAGGCGAGCTTCGACATCGCCATCATCGCCCCGGTATTGCCGCCGGAGACCGCCGCCTGGGCGGCGCCGTCTTTCACCGCGGCGATCGCCAGGCCCATCGACGTGGTCTTGGCGCGGCGGATCGCGTTGCGGGGCCGCTCGTCGCCGGAGATGACGTCGTCGCAGTGATGGATCTCGCAGACCGCCGCGAGGCCTTCATGCTTGGCGAGCTCGGCGCGGATCGCCGTCTCGTCGCCGAACAGGAGGAAGCTGAGGTCGTCGCGGCGACGCCATGCGCTGGCCGCGCCCGCGAGCATCACCTCGGGGCCGGAATCGCCACCCATCGCATCGATCGCGATCCGGGGCCCGCTGCTCAAACTGCCGTCTCCCCTTTGCGAAGCCGGACCGTCTTACGCCTCGGACTTGAGGATTTCACGTCCCTTATAGTGCCCGCAGCTGGGGCACAGATTGTGCGGCAGGCGAAGCTCGCCGCAATTCGGGCATTCCTGATAGCCGGTCGGCTTCAGCGCGTCGTGGCTGCGGCGCATGTTGCGCTTGGAGGGCGAAGTTTTTCTTTTGGGGACCGCCATGGTGGCACCTGTTCCAGTTCAAAGTTTCGTGATGCTTGCGCGCGAAGCCGAAGATCAGCGACCGGTGGGCCGCTGGCCTCGCGGCCTGACGCTCTCGCATGAAGGGTGCGGCCTATAGCGATTCCGCTCGCGGTTGCAAGCTCAGCGTCGCCGTGCGAGTCAGCAGCGAAGAGGGGAACCCAAGATGATCATTCTGCCGATCACGCTCACCATCGCCGGGGCCGGCGCGATATTGCACATCTGGCTCGCCGCCCGGGTGAGTCGCCTCCGGCGCGGCTACAAGATCAGCGTCGGCGACGGCGGCAACGAGGCCTTGCTCCGCCGTATCCGCGCCCACGGCAATTATATCGAGAACATGCCGATCGTGCTGATCCTGCTCGGCCTGGTCGAGCTCGCCGGCGGCGACGCGCGCATCTTGTGGGGCGCCGCCATCCTCTTCATCCTGTCACGGATCCTCCACGCTTTCGGTATGGATCAGGCCCCGCCCAGCCGGCTGCGCATGTTCGGCATGATGGGCAGCACGCTCGCCCTCGTCATCCTCGCGGTCTACGCCATCGTGCTGGTCTACATGCACCCGACACCCCATGCGGGGACACTGATTCCGGAAGCGCGGACTGCGAGCATTACATAATCCTCCCTGTCCACGAAGTGGATGCGCGACAGGGAGGATTATTGGCGCGCCAGCACCCGATCCGCCACGAACGGATTGGTCCGCCGCTCCTGCCCGAACGTGCTCATCGGCCCGTGACCCGGAACGAAGGCCGTGTCGTCGCCGAGCGGCCAGAGCCGGCCGGTGATGGCGTCGATCAAATCCTGATGGTTGCCCATCGGAAAGTCGGTGCGGCCGATCGAGCCCTGGAAGAGGACGTCGCCGACGATGGCGAGCTTGGACGGCTTGTGGTGGAAGACGACGTGGCCGGGCGTGTGGCCGGGACAATGATAGACGTCGAAGACCAGTTCGCCGACCGTGGCGGTGTCGCCGTTGACCAGCCAGCGGTCCGATTCGAAGGTCTTGCCGGTGATGCCGTAGGCGCGGCCGTCATCCTCGAGCCGGGAGATCCAGAAGCGGTCGTCCTCGTGCGGCCCCTCGATCTTCACGCCCAGTTCGTCGGCCAGGATCTTGGCCGATCCGCAATGGTCGATATGGCCGTGGGTCAAGAGGATCTTCTCGATCGTCACGCCCTGCGCCTTCGCCGCCGCTTTCAAGCGGTCGAGGTCGCCGCCGGGATCGGTGAAGGTGCCGCGCATCGTTTTGGTGCACCAGATCAGGCAGCAATTCTGCTGCAGCGGCGTCACCGGGATGATCGCGGCCTTCAGGGGTGGCGTGGGCGGGCTGCTCGACATGGGGGGCAGATGGCCTTGGCCGCGCCGGGATGCAAGCGCGGCGATTGGCAGGCCGCGCCTTCATGCTAAGGTCGCCTATGGCTCCGCATCTTTCCCGCCGCGATGTACTTGCCGGGGCCGGCGCGCTCGGCATGCTGCCGTGCGGCGCCGGCGCGGCCGCGGCGCGCGAGGTGGAATATGACCCGCCGTTCGTGCCGACCCCGCATCTGCTGGTCCAGAAGATGCTCGACCTCGCCGGGGTCGGCGCGTCGGACTATCTGATCGATCTCGGCTGCGGCGACGGCAGGATCCCGGTGGCGGCCGGGCGTCGCGGCGCCCGCGCGCTCGGCGTCGATCTCGATCCGATGCGCATCCAGGAAGCCTTCGCCGCGGCGCGGATCGCCGAGGTCGAGGCGCGGGTCAATTTCCGCATCGAGAATCTGTTCCGCACGCCGATCTACGAAGCGAGCGTGATTGCCATCTATCTGCTACCGCGGGTGAACCTGGCGCTCAGGCCGCGCCTGCTCACCGAATTGCGGCCGGGGAGCCGGATCGTCAGCCACGCCTTCGACATGGGCGACTGGCGGCCGGACGGCGAGGACATGCTCGACCGCCGCCGCATCTTCCTGTGGCTGGTGCCGGGGGTCGCCGGCGGCGAATGGACGATGACCGACGCCGCCGGCGCCAGCTTCGACCTGGCCTTTGAGCAGCGCTTCCAGGACGTGACCGGGACCATGACCGGCGGCGGGCGGGTGCGCGAGGTCCGCGACGCGACCCTGCGCGGAACGCGCTTCGCCTTCACCGTCGACGGCGATTCCGGTCCGCTGGTCTATCGCGGCACGGTCGGCGAGGCCGCGATCACTGCCGAGCCCGGCGCCGCCAATGACGGCTGGCGGGCGGTGCGAAGGGGCTGAGCGTCAGGAAGCGGCGGCCGGCTGGGCTGCGACATCCGGCGGACGATAGCCGCCATCCGAATCATATTGCTGCTGCGCCTTCGTCCTGAGGCTCTTCAGGATGAAATAGAAGGGGATGCTGATCCCCAGAGCGATGATCATCCAGCCGGAGAACAGGCCGAAGGTGAGCAAGAGGCCGGAGACGATGGTCGCGACGATCATCACGATCAACATCAGTTTCTCGTTGTTCCTGGGGAATTCGTAGACCGCGTGGCCCTGGTCGTCGCGAACGCCGTGGAAGCCCTTATGGTCGGGCGCCTTGAACATGTAGAAGCGGCCGCTCGTGCCCGGCTGGAGCAGGGCCGCTACCTTGGCGTCGGCGATTGGCTTGGCGACGATCGTCTCGCTGCCGTCGCGGAGGCGGAAGCGGATCTGCTTGTAGACCCGAAGGTTCATCCGGCTCGACTTGATCACCGCTTCCTCGATTGTGCCGTCGATGGTGGAAACCGCCATTTCTATCTCCTCTCGCCAAGCAGATTCTGCTGCCAGAACATCAGCCCCACCCAGAATTGATAATCCTGGTTCTCCTTCTTGGCGAAGCCGTGGCCCTCGTTCTGACCGAGCAGGTGCCAGGCGGTGCGGCCGCTGTCGCGGACCGCGCGCACCATCTGTTCGGCCTCGGAGGCCGGCACCCGCGGGTCGTTGCCGCCGGTCACCACCATTAACGGAATTCTGAGGTCGCGGACATGGGTGAGCGGGCTGATCGCGAGCAAGGCGGCGCGCTGGGCGGGGTCGCGCTCGTCGCCATATTCGACGCGCCGCAAATCGCGGCGGTAGCTCTGTGTATTTTCGAGGAAGGTTACCCAGTTGGAGATGGCGACGACGCAATTGGCGGCACGCAGGCGTTCGCCGTAACGTATCGCCGAGGCGTAGCACATATAGCCGCCATAGGAGCCGCCGGTGACGGCGAAGCGGGCCGGATCGAGCGCCGGATCACTGGTCAGCCGGTCGAGGAAGGCGCCGATGTCGCGGACGCTGTTCTCACGCAGCGCCGGGCCGTTGTCGAGGCTGACGAAGCGCTTGCCGTAGCCGGTGGAGCCGCGGACGTTGGGATAGAAGATGGCGATGCCGAGCTCGTTGATCAGGTAATTGTTGCGGCCGAGGAAGCCGGGACGGGACTGGCCTTCGGGACCGCCGTGAATGTTGACTATCAGCGGACGGCGGCCCGGAAAACGCGCCGCGTTGGGTCGGTAGAGGAAGCCCGAAACCTGCTCGCCGTCGAAGCTACGGAGCTGGACCAGCTCGGGCTCGACATTGGCCGAGGCGTCGAGGCCGCCGGTCTCGCTCCGCGTCCAGCGGGTCACCGCCAGGGTGGTGGAATCGACCGAATAAGCGTCGGAGGGGCTCTTCGCGGAGCTCAGGCTGAACCCGACCGCACCCCACGGCGCGACGTCGAGACCGCCGATCGTTCCCGCCGGCAGGCCGGCGACGAGCCGGGCGCGGCCGGTGCGCGGATCGAGCAGCCTCAGGCGGCCGATCCCGGCCTCGTTGGTGACGAAGGCGATCAGGCGGCCATTGGGGGCGATGTCGAAATTCTCGACGTCCCAGGGAATGTCGGTGACCACTGGCGTGAACCGGCCGCTGGCGAGGTCGATCCGGCCGAGCCGCTGGAATTCCGATCCTTCGTCCGACACCACCCACAAGGCGCCGTCGGCCGCGAACTGGGCGCTGCCGTAGGAAATGTCGCGGCTCTGGTCGCCGATTGGCCGCATCGCGCCACCGGCCAGATCGACCAGGAAGAGGTTCGACTTGGTGATCGAAATATACTGGATCGCCACCGCGCTGCGGCCGTCGGGCGAGAAATCCGTGATCTGCCAGCCGCCGCCCTGGACCTGCGCGACCATGCGGTTGGTGGAGGGCTGGCGGGGGTCGATCACGTAGAGATCGGAGTCGGTGCCGTTGCGGCGGGTCGAGCTGTAGCCGACCCAGCGGCCGTCATGGCTCCAGGCGCCGAATTCGTTGCGGCTGCTGCCGTCGGTGAGCAGGGTCAGCCGGCCGTCGGCCAGCGTGTAGAGCTGGAAGAATTCGCTGCCGCCGACGTCCTTCTGCGCGACCAGCACGTCGCCATTGGGCGACCAGCCGCCCTGGACCGGCTCAACCTCGAAGCTCAGTTGCTCGCGCGCGCCCATCGGCATCGCGACCCGGTGGAGCTGCGCGGTATTGCCGAAGCGGGTGCCGATCAGCATCGAACGGTCGCGTGAATTCCAGCCGTCGAAGGCTGCGGTGCGATATTCCATATAGGGGCGGGTGCGACCCGCGAGCTCGGCCGGGACCGGGGGGATGCCGTCGGCGACCAGGGCGGCCGGCTTCTCGACCGCCGCCGGCGCGGCGGCGCGTTCGGTCTGCGCCAGAGCGGCGGTGAGCGGGAGGACGAGGATCGCGGCGAGCAATTTCAGGCGCATTCGATTTCCCCCTTGGACCGATCGAGGTCGAAGCTAGCCCCCGTTCGCGCGTCCGGCAATCGCCTGTCCTCTGGCGACATATGTGGCCTTTTCCCGCCGGGTGCGTTTACAGGGCATTATGGAGAGACTGGATTGATTACCCAATATGGCGTGTTGCCTTATCGGCCGGACGGGAAAGGCGGGTTCGAATATCTGCTGATCACGTCAAAGGAGCGCGGGCGCTGGGTGATACCCAAGGGCAATCCCATCCCGCATCTGCTCAACCGCGAATCGGCGGCGCGAGAGGCCTTCGAGGAGGCCGGGATCGAGGGACCGATCGCCATCGCCCCGTTCGGCACCTACGGTTACGACAAAAGGAAGCGCTCGGACGCGCCGGCCGCGGCAATGGTCACGATCTATCCGCTGCTGGTGACCCGCGAGGCGGCGGACTGGCCCGAGCGCAACGAGCGCAAACGAAAATGGTTCTCGGCGGCAGAGGCCGCCGAGCAGGTCGACGAGCCCCAACTCAAGGACCTGATGCTCGAATTCACCGGGGTCACGGAGGGCCCCTATCCGCGCGCGTCGCTGGTTGTTATGGGCGTGAACCGATTTTCCTGGGGGTACCGGATGCTCAGATTCATTCGCGCGATCATGCCGAAGGAGGACCGCTTCTTCGACATGTTCGAACGACACGCCCAGATCCTGGTCGCGGGCGCCGACGCCATGGGCAGGATGTTCTCAGGGGAGGAGGGGATCGCCGAATCCTGCCGCCATATCCATGCCCATGAGAATGCCGCGGACGACGTCACCCGCGACGTGCTGGTCGCGGTCCGCCGCTCGTTCATCACCCCGTTCGACCGCAGCGCGATCACCGCTCTCACTTCGGCGATGGACGATTCGCTCGACGAAATGTGGCAGACCGCCAAGGCGATCACGCTCTACGAGGTCGACCGGTTCGAGCCGCAGATGAAGGAAATGAGCGCGCTCGCCAGCGAGGCCGCGCGGCTGGTCCTCGAGGCCGTGCCTCTGATGCGCAATATCGGCCGCAACGCCGGACGCCTCCACGAAATCACCGAGGCCATCGTCCACCTAGAGGGCAAGGCCGACGAGCTGCACGATTCCGGCCTCAAGGCGCTGTACCGAGAATATGGCGTTGCCAAGCCTATGGCGTTCTTCGTCGGCCGCGAGGTCTACAGCCATGTCGAGCGGGTGCTCGACCGGCTCGAGGACGTCGCCGACGAAATTCAGGGCATCGTGATCGACCACGCCTGATGGAAGCGCCGCTCGCCTTTCCGCTGCTGGTCGGCCTGATCGGCGTCGCCCTCCTGTTCGATTTCCTGAACGGGCTCCACGACGCTGCCAACTCGATCGCCACGGTAGTCTCGACCCGGGTCCTTTCTCCCCAGTTCGCAGTGGCCTGGGCCGCCTTCTTCAACTTCATCGCCTTCCTGTTTTTCGGCCTCCACGTCGCGACGACGATCGGCAAGGGCATCGTCGAGGCCGACATCGTCACCGCCTCGGTAATCTTCGCGGCGCTGATCGGCGCGATCTTCTGGAACGTACTGACTTGGGTGCTCGGCATCCCCTCCTCCTCCAGCCATGCCCTGATCGGCGGCCTGCTCGGCGCCGGTGTCACCAAGGCGGGATTCGGAGCGGTGGTCTGGTCGGGCGTGATCAAGACCACCCTCGGCATCTTCCTGGCGCCGCTCCTCGGTATGGGGACCGCCTTGGTGCTGATGGTCATCGTCGCCTGGCTGTTCCGCCGCGTCGTGGCGAACCGCGCCGACCGCATCTTCCGCCGCACCCAGTTGGTCACTTCGGCGCTCTACTCTCTCGGCCACGGCGGCAACGACGCCCAGAAGACGATGGGGATCATTGCCGTTCTGCTCTATTCGCAAGGCATGCTCGAAGGCGAGTTCAGCGTTCCCTTCTGGGTGGTCATCTCCTGCCAGGCGGCGATGGGTCTCGGCACCCTGATGGGCGGCTGGCGGATCGTCCACACCATGGGCTCGAAGATCACCCGCATCACGCCGCGCGAGGGCGCCTGCGCTGAATTCGGCGGATCGATCATGCTGTTCGGGGCGACCTGGCTCGGCATCCCGGTGTCGACCACCCACACCATCACCGGGTGCATCATGGGGGTCGGCGCCGCCCGCCGCGCCTCCGCAGTGCGCTGGGGCGTCGCCGGCAACATCATCATCGCCTGGTTCATCACCATCCCCGCCGCGGCGGCGATCTCGGCGGCGACGTACGGGCTGGTGGAATTGTTCTAACCCAATTTCCGCCGGCAAAAGCGGGGTGAGGAATTACTCCTCAACATTCGACAACGTTCACCGCGAGCCCGCCCAGGCTCGTTTCCTTGTAGCGCTCGTTCATGTCCATCCCGGTCTTGCGCATCGTCTCGATCACCTGGTCGAGGCTGACGCGGTGGGAACCGTCGCCGACCAGGGCGAGTCGGGAGGCCTCGATCGCCTTGATCGCGCCGACCGCGTTGCGTTCGATGCACGGCACCTGCACGAGCCCCCCGACCGGATCGCAGGTCAGGCCGAGATTGTGCTCCATGCCGATTTCGGCGGCATTTTCGACCTGGCTCGGGGTGCCGCCAAGTGCCGCGGTCAGCCCCGCCGCCGCCATCGAGCAGGCGACGCCGACCTCGCCCTGGCAGCCGACTTCGGCGCCCGAGATCGAGGCATTCTCCTTGAACAGGGAGCCGACCGCGGCGGCGGTGAGCAGGAAGCTCTGCACTCCCTCCTCGGTCGCGCGCGGGGTGAAGCGCTGATAATAGCGCAGCACCGCCGGGACGATGCCGGCGGCGCCGTTGGTCGGCGCGGTCACCACCTTGCCGCCGGCGGCATTCTCCTCGTTGACCGCCAGCGCCCAGAGGTTGACCCAGTCGATCACGGTCAGGGGGTCCTGCAGCGCCCGTTCGGCCCGGTCGGTCAGCAATTTGTAGAGCGCCGGCGCCCGCCGTTTGACGTTGAGCCCGCCGGGCAGGATTCCCGATGCCGCGATACCGCGGTCGATGCAGGCCGACATGGCGTCGGTGATGGCGGCGAGGCGGGCGTCGATTTCCTCGTCGCTGTGCAGAGCCCGCTCATTGGCGCGGGCGATGTCGGCGATATGCT
Organism: Allosphingosinicella sp.; assembly: GCA_036525215.1. Lineage (GTDB taxonomy): Bacteria > Pseudomonadota > Alphaproteobacteria > Sphingomonadales > Sphingomonadaceae > Allosphingosinicella. Next base: position 39,799 of record DATDAU010000030.1, on the reverse strand, counting down.
TGCCTTCGCGTGCTGCGATGGCGAGGAGCTGGTCGGCCGAGGTGTAATTGTAGGGCACGTCCCAGGCGCCTTCGGGCGGGGCGTTGCGCGCCACCGTCTCCTCGTCGACCACGGCGCCGCCGCCGACCGAATAGGATACCGCGCTGGCAATTGTCTCACCGCCGGCGTCGAAGGCCGAAAAGCGCATGCCGTTGCTGTGGTGGGGCAGCCGCTCGCGCTGGAGGAAACGGACGTCGCGCGCCTCGTCGAAGGCGATATCGTGCGTCCCGCCAAGCTTGATATGGCCGCTTTCGCGGATGCCGGCGATCGTCCGGTCGGCGGCGTCGGGGTCGATCCGGTCGGGCCGCTCGCCGCCGAGGCCGAGCAGGATGGCGCGGTCGGTGGCATGGCCCTTGCCGGTCAGGGCGAGCGAGCCGTAGAGGTCGACCGTGACCCGCGCAGTTCGTTCCATCAGCCCGTCCTCGGCCAGACGCTCGACAAAGCGGCAGGCGGCCGTCATCGGTCCCATCGTGTGCGAGCTGGACGGGCCGACCCCGATCTTGAAGAGGTCGAAAGCGCTGCAAACCAAGGCCGTTCTCCTGCCGCGCCGAAATGGGCCCGAAGCCGCGCCATGGCAAGCGTGACCGGCCCCTTCGTCCTGCTCGACGACGCCCGGCCCGGCGGCCGCGCCTTGCTGTTCACCGATCCGGAGGAGATCATCCAGACCAGGGATCCCGAGGAAGTACGCGACTGCCTCGCGCGGCTGAGGGGCCGCGACGTCGCCGGCTTCCTGTCCTACGAAGCCGGCCACGCCTTCGAGGAGAGGCTCAAGCCGCTGCGCTGGTCGCCGGGGCCGGAGGCGACGCCTTTGCTGTGGTTCGGGACGTTCGGCCCGGCGCGGGAGGTGGAAGCCGAGGCGTGGCTCCCCGATCCGGCGGGAGCGAAGGCCGGCGCGCCGCGGCCGTTGATCAGCCAGGCCGAATATGAAACCGCGCTGGCGGCGGTGAAGGACCATATCGAGGCCGGCGACATCTATCAGGCCAACCTCACCTTCGCCGCTGACGTGGCCGTGGCCGGCCATCCGCTGGCGCTCTATGCGGCGCTGCGCCGGCGGGCGCGGGCCGGTCATGGCGGCGTGGTCTTCACCGGCAGCCACTGGCTTCTCTCCTTCTCGCCCGAACTGTTCTTCACCCTCGAGGACGGAAAGGTCGCGACCCGTCCGATGAAGGGCACCGCCGTGCGCGGCGCCGACGCCGCGGCCGACGCGGCGGCGGTCGAGGCGCTCGCTGCCGACCCCAAGCAGCGCGCCGAGAACCTGATGATCGTCGATCTGCTGCGCAACGATCTGTCGCGCGTCGCCCGTCCGGGCACGGTCGCGGTGCCCGAGCTGTTCGCGGTCGAAACCTATCCCACCGTCCACCAACTGGTGTCGGCGGTCACCGCCGAGTTGGAGGAGGGCGCCGGGCCGATCGACCTGATCCATGCCATCTATCCCTGCGGCTCGATCACCGGCGCGCCCAAGATAAGGGCGATGGAGATCATCGCCGAGCTCGAGGCCAGCCGGCGCGGCGTCTATACCGGCGCCATCGGCAGACTTGCGCGGACCGGAGAAGCGGCGTTCAATGTCGCGATCCGGACCTTGACCCTCAAGGACGGCGCGCGGGTCGCGCGCCTGGGGCTCGGCTCCGGCATCGTTGCCGACAGCCGCGCCGACGACGAGTGGCGCGAGTGCCTGGCGAAGGGAGCGTTCGTGGAGACCACCAGGCGGTTCGACCTGATCGAGACGATGCGCTTCGACCCGCATGACGGCATCGCCGATCTCGACCGCCATCTGGCGCGGATAAAGGCGAGCGCCGAGGCGCTGGACTTCCCGTTCGACCGCCATGCCGCCCGCAACGACCTCCAGGCGGCGACCTTTCGCGCCGACGCCAGCAAGGTGCGCCTGGCCTGCTCCCGCAGCGGTGCGCTCGCCATCGAATTGAGGCCGCTCGATGCCGCGCCGGAAGGGCCGGTGGAAGTCGCGATCGCCGCGCGGCCGGTGCCGGCCGACGACTTCCGGCTCCGCCACAAGACCAGCGATCGCGGCTTCTACGACCAGGCGCGGCGCGAAGCCGGCGCGTTCGAGGTGCTGCTCCGCGACGAGGAAGGCTTCCTCACCGAGGGCAGCTTCACTAGCCTGTTCGTCGAGCGCGGCGGCCGCCTGGTCACGCCGCCGCTGGCCCGCGGCCTGCTCCCCGGCGTGCTTCGCGGCCGGCTGATCGACCAGGGCAAGGCCGAGGAAGGCGAGGTTCGCGAGGAGGATCTCGAAGGGGGCTTCTTCATCGGCAATGCCGTGCGGGGCCTCGTTCGTGCCCGGTTAAGGTCGCCAACGCCATAGAATGAAAATGAAAATCGACAGACGCGCCTTTCTCGGTCTCGGCGGCGCGGCCATGGCGGTCGGCGTCGCCGCGATCATGGCCGGCCCCGGTCCCGGCGCCGCCCAGCAGCCGCTCCGCTTTCCCTACCGGCTGACCGACGCCCAGTGGCGCCGGCGGCTCAACCCGACCCAATATGCGATTCTCCGCCAGGGGGTCACCGAGCGGGCCGGGACCAGCCCGCTCGACCGCGAACATCGCCGCGGCACCTTCCTCTGCGCCGGCTGCAGCAACCCGCTTTATTCCTCGGCGGCCAAGTTCGACAGCGGCACCGGCTGGCCGAGCTTCTTCCGCCCGCTCCCTCGCGGCGTCGTCACCCGCGAGGACGGCAGCCTGATGATGGCGCGCACCGAAGTCCTCTGCGCCCGCTGCGGCGGCCATCTCGGCCACGTCTTCGACGACGGGCCAAGGCCGACCGGGCTGCGCTATTGTATGAACGGTGGGGCGATGGTGTTTAGAGTGGCCTAGAGAGTCTGCGCGCGCCGGGGGCAACGCGCAGTCCAGTTGCCTCGAAACTACTCCCTGAACAACATAATCTCTTGTTTACCCTAATGTTCTAGGACCGGCACGGATCAAAGAAGGTGCCGACATGTCCGATGCGATGAATCTCCATTCCTTCCCCCAGCGCGACGAGGCGAGCGCGCCCGTTGCGGCGGCGTCGCCCAGGGCGCATCTGGTCTCGGTGCACGAAGCGATCGGGCAGATCACCGAGATCGGCGGCAGCGGCGCGATCGTGGAGATAATGGGGCGGCGCCTCACCGAGCTTGCGGCCGACCCCGATCCCAGCATCGCCATGTCCGGCCAGGTCGGCAGCCAGATCAAGATCGCCTCTAACCGGCGCTGGCTGCTCGCCAACGTCCGTTCGCTCAAGGTCACTGACGCCGAAGCCGGCACGGTCAGCGCCACCATCGATTTCCTCGGCGAGGGCGACGAGGATCCGCAGACCGGCAAGCTCGCCAATTTCAAGCGCGGCATCACCACCTACCCGATCCCGGGCAGCAAATGCTATCCGGTCGCCGGCCACGATCTGAAGCAGATGTTCGCCGCCGACGAGCGCGCCCATATCGAGATCGGCAACGTCTATCCGACCAAGGACGTGCGCGCCGCACTCTATGTCGACGCCCTGCTCGGCAAGCACTTTGCCCTGCTGGGCTCGACCGGCACGGGCAAGTCGACGTCGGCGGCTTTGATCATGCACCGCATCTGCGACATGAGCCCGGAAGGCCATATCGTCATGGTCGATCCGCACGGCGAATATAGCGCCGCCTTCAAGGGCTATGGCGAGCTGTTCAACGTCGACAATCTCGCCATGCCTTATTGGCTGATGAACTTCGAAGAGCATTGCGAGGTGTTCATCACCACCTCGGGCGCCGAGCGCCAGCGCGATACCGACATCCTTGCCAAATGCCTGCTGATCGCCCGCGGCAAGAACCGGGTCGCCGAAGGCCTCTCCAAGCTGACCGTCGACGCGCCCATTCCCTACACATTGTCGGACCTCACCGGCGCGATCACCGCCGAGATGGGCCTGCTCAACAAGGCCACCGACACCGCGCCCTATATGCGGCTGAAGGGCAAGATCGACGAGTTGAAGTCCGATCCCCGCTACCAGTTCATGTTCTCGGGCATGCTGGTTGCCGATTCGATGAGCGCCTTCATCTCCAAGATCTTCCGCCTGCCGGCGCGCGGCAAGCCGATCTCGATCATCGACGTGTCGGGCGTGCCGACCGACATCGTGTCGGTGGTGGTCGCCGTCCTGTCGCGGCTGGTCTTCGATTACGCGATCTGGTCGCGCAGCGAGGCGCAGCGCCCGATCCTCCTCATCTGCGAAGAGGCTCACCGCTACATTCCGTCCGACAAGACGTCGAGCGGCCAGGCGGTCAGGAAAGTGCTCGAGCGGATCGCCAAGGAAGGCCGTAAGTATGGCGTGTCGCTGGGCCTGATCACGCAGCGCCCGTCCGACCTGGCCGAAGGCGTGCTTTCGCAATGCGGCACGATCATCGCCATGCGCCTCAACAACGACCGCGACCAGGCCTTCGTGAAGAGCGCCATGCCCGAAGGCTCGCGCGGCTTCCTCGACGTCATCCCGGCGCTCCGCAACCGCGAATGCATCGTCTGCGGCGAGGGCGTCTCGATCCCGATCCGGGTGACCTTCGACGATCTCGAGCGCGACCGCTGCCCGGCCTCGTCCGATCCGCTTTTCTCGGCGCTGTGGCGCCAGACCGGCGAGGAAGAAGCCATGGTCACCCGCGTCGTCAAACGCTGGCGCGCCCAGGGGCGCTAAGCCCCGAGATACCCTCCATCCTCACCATCGCTGCGCGACAGGGAGGACGGGTTCTCAAATTCGGAAATGGTGCCTTAGCGAGCCCGGCTGGCTCCGTTACCGCTGCTCGCCTGCTGCACGCGCGCCGCGCCGAGCGGAGTCGAGAGCAGGCTGCGGAGGCGGGTGCGGAAGCTGGCTAGCGCGCCGCCGGCCAGCAATGCGCGGCTGGTGAAGCGGACCGAGTTCGGATTGATCTGGGCGCGGCCCCGATAGACTTCATAGTGAAGGTGGGGGCCGGTCGCGAGACCGGTGGCGCCGACATAGCCGATCACCTGGCCGCGGCGGACCGAGATGCCGGGGCTGACCGCGATCCGGCTCATGTGAGAATAGGAGGTGGCGAGGCCCCCGGCATGTTCGAGCCGGACCTGCCGGCCGTAGCCGCCTGCCCAGCCGGCACGGCTGACCCGGCCGTCGGTGACGGCGACGATCGGCGTTCCGTAGCCGGCGCGGAAATCGACGCCGCGATGCATGCGGGTATAGCCCAGAATGGGGTGCAGGCGCGGCCCGTAATTCGAGCTGACGTTGCCCGGCACCGGCCGGGCCATGCCGGCGGTCTGGCGGCCGACGCCCGTAGCCTCGAACCACTGGGTGCGGCCGTCGACCGTCCACTGCATCATCTGCAGGTCGCGGCCGGAGGCGCGGACCAGTCCGGCATAGATCAATCGCCCGACCTCGACCTCGCCGGTGGCGGCCCGGCGGTGCTCGATGATGATATCGAAGCGGTCGTCGGAACGGATGCCCGACGGCACCTCGATCTGGCCGTTCAACGCGCGCAGATAGGATTCGACCTCGTGCGCCGGAACCCCGGCGGCGCGGGCGCTGCGATAGAGGCTGTCGCCGACCCGGCCCTGGATCCTGAGCGGCGTCTCGTCGACCGCGATCGGGATCTGGGTGAGGCTGAGGGCGCCGTTGACCCGGGCGAGCTCGATCCGAAGATCGAAACGGGCGCGGAAATTGAGCTTTTCGAGCGGGCGGGCGACCGTGCGGTTGGGGCGGCGGCCGAGCGTGAGGTTCATTACCGTTCCGGGGCGGATGTCTCCGACCGCCATCACGCCGGCCAGCATCGCCGTCACCTGGTCGGCCTCGACGCCGCCGACGCCGGCGCGCTCCAGCACCGAGGCGAAGCCGTCGCCGCGGCCCAGAGTGGCGCGAAGGTCGATGATCGGCCGTTCCGGGCTCTCCGCAAGCGGCTCGACCGCGTCGGTCGAGGCCATGCGCTTGCCGGTGTCGCCGCCATAAGCGATCGGCGCGATGGTCAGAGCCCGCGCTTCGGGCAGCTCGGCGTCGCCATAAGCGGGCGGGGAAAAGCCGGTGATCGGGCCGACCGGCGGCGCCAGCGACCAGGTCGCGTAGCAGAGCGCTGCACAGGTCAGGAGACCGCGAAACCATTCGGCCGAGCCGATGCGCTGGCCGAGATCGACGATCAGGTCGATCTCGCCGGCGCGCGCCCTGAAGTCGCCGGCCTTCTGGCCGAAGGCGGGCCGCACCGTCGCCGCACGGAAAACGGGGCCGTCCAAAGGCAGGGCAGCGGCGCCGCTGCCCGCCGACGAGCCGATGTCGTTTACCTGATACAAGGCCCTGATCGCCCTCGCGCCCGCTCTGAATCCCCGCCGCGCACCCCGCTCGGCAGTTGTTACGGTTGTGAAGAAAAGTGGTTAAAGTCAAATTACGGGTTATACCCTAAGGCCCTACTTTGCGGCGAAGCGGCATGGGCGCCGGACGAGCGGAGTCGGCGCTGCGCAGGTGATGGAAAAGCTTGCGCTTTTGCGCCCGCCAACCGATCTTGAGGCGATGAACGCGCCCCTGAAGGCCATCCTCGGGCCGACCAATACCGGCAAGACTCATCTCGCGGTGGAACGGATGTGCGGTCACTCTTCCGGGATGATCGGTTTCCCGCTGCGGCTGCTCGCCCGCGAGGTCTACGACCGGGTGGTGAAGGCCAAGGGCGCCAACCAGGTCGCATTGCTCACCGGCGAGGAGAAGATCCTGCCGAAGGACGCGCGCTGGTTCCTGTGCACGGCGGAATCCATGCCCGACAGGGACGTCGCCTTCGTCGCGGTCGACGAGGCGCAACTGGGCGCGGATCCCGAGCGCGGCCATGTCTTCACCGACCGGATGCTCCATGCCCGCGGCCGCGAGGAAACGATGATCCTCGGCTCGGAAAGCCTCAAGCCGATGGTCCGCGCTTTGCTTCCCAAGGCCGAGATCGTTACCCGCCCGCGTTTCTCGACCCTCTCCTATGCCGGGCCGGCCAAGTTGTCGCGGCTGCCGCCGCGCTCCGCGATCGTCGCCTTCTCGGCCGAGCAGGTCTACGCGGTAGCGGAGATGCTGCGGCGGATGCGCGGCGGCGCTGCGGTGGTGATGGGCGCGCTTTCCCCGCGCACCCGCAACGCCCAGGTCGCCATGTACCAGGCCGGCGAGGTCGATTATCTGGTCGCCACCGACGCCATCGGCATGGGCCTCAACATGGACGTCGACCATGTCGCCTTCGCCGGCCTTTCCAAGTTCGACGGCCACCGCCGCCGCCGGCTCACCCCGGCCGAAATGGCCCAGATCGCCGGCCGTGCCGGCCGCCACCAGCGCGACGGCACGTTCGGCAGCCTGACGCTGGAGGGCGACGCGCTCGCCGAATTCCGGCCCGAGGAGATCGAGGCGATCGAGGACCATCACTTCGCGCCGCTCGATTTCCTCTACTGGCGCGAGAGCGATCTCGATTTTCACGGGGTCGCGGACCTGGTCCGCTCGCTCGAACGGCGGCCGGTGCGAAAGGAAGTTCGGGCCGCGCCCGAGGCCGTCGACCTCGCGGTCCTCAAAATCCTCGCCGCCGATCCCGAACTGGCCGGACGCGCCGCCACCCCCGATCTGGTCCGGCGGATGTGGGCCGCCTGCGGCCTGCCCGATTTCCGCAAGACCGGGCCGGAGCACCATGCCCGGCTGGTGGCGCGCATCTTCGCCCATTTGAGCGAGGGCGACGGCCGCATTCCCCACGGCTGGTACGCCGCCGAGGTCGCCCGCCTCGACAATGTCCAGGGGGATATCGAGACGCTCGCCGACCGCATCGCCTCGGTGCGGACCTGGGCCTATATCGCCCATCGCGCCGACTGGCTGGCCGATCCGGCGGCGATGGCCGAGCGGACCATGGCGGTCGAGGAGAAATTGTCCGACGCGCTCCACGAGCGGTTGACCCAGCGCTTCGTCGACCGCCGCACTGCCGTGCTGATGCGCGATCTGGGCAAGAAGGGTGCTGGCGAATTCCCGGTGCAGATCGACGACGAAGGGGAGGTCAGCGTCGGCTCCTATGCGATCGGCCGCCTCCAGGGCTTTTCCTTCGAGGTCGATCCCGCCGCCCGCCATGCCGACCGCAAGATGCTGCTCGCCACCGCCGAACGGCGCTTGGCCGGCGAATATGAGAAGCGCGCGGCGGCCTTGGTGGCCGACGAGGATCATCGCTTCACCCTCGCCGGCGACGCCGGCAAGCCGGTGGCCATCCAATGGCGCGGCCACGAAGTGGCGCGGCTGGGGCCGGGTAAGAATTTGCTGTCGCCTCGGATTTTGCTCGACCGGCGGATCGACCGCGTTTCCGAACGCGGCCGCGAGGCGGTGATCGCGCGTCTGAAGGACTGGCTGCGCAACCAGGCCGAGGCGGTGCTCGGCCCTTTGCGCGCCGCCGGTCACGCCGCCCAGGATCCGACCGCGCCGGCCGCGGTCCGGGCCCTGCTCGCCCTGCTGGTCGACGAGGGCGGAATCGTCGGCCGCGACGCCGCTTCCGGCGCGCTTGCCGCGCTCGACAAGGACCAGTGCCGGGCGGTAACCCGCCTCGGCGTGCGCATCGGCGCTCTCGACCTGTTCATGCCCGCCGTGTTGAAGCCCGAGGCGATGCGCTGGCGCGCGGCCCTGCGCGCGGCCGCCGCGGGGGCGGCGATGCCGGCCATGCCGCCGCCTTCCAGCGTCGTTCTCGACACGCCCGACGCCGCCGGACGCGCCTTGCTGGCTCGCTTCGGCTTCCGCGCCGCCGGGCCGCAGATGATCCGCGTCGACATGGCCGAACGGCTCGCCCACCACGCCCACCAGGCGAGGGCCGCCAACAGCGAAGAGGCGGTCGACGCTGCCCTGGTGACCTCGCTCGGCCTACGGCCGGAGGCGGTCGCCCGGCTGATGCGCGAGATCGGCTTCCGACCGAACGAGGCCGAGCCGGGCTGGCTGTGGCGCGGGCGAGAGCGCCCGCGCAAGCCCGCGCGGCGCGAGACCGGTTCCGCCGCCTTCGCCGCGCTCGCCGGCCTGGGATCCGCGCCGCCCCGTGGCTGACAGCCTGAGGCTCGACAAGTTCCTGTGGTTCGCGCGGATCGTAAAGACGCGGGCACAGGCCCAGGCGCTGGCCGAGGAGGGGCGCCTAAGGATCAGCGGGCGGATCGCCGACCGCGCTCATACGCCGGTCCGGGTCGGCGACGTGCTGTCTTTCGCCCAGCGCGGCCGGGTCAGAGTGCTCCGGATCGACGCGCTTCCCACCCGCCGCGGTCCGCCGGCCGAGGCCCGCACGCTCTATGCCGAGCTGGACGGCGACGATGCCGAACCCGCGGTTTCCGATCCGGCCGGCAAGTGCTAAGGAGGCGAGGCCCCGGCGCGTGGTCGGGCCGCGCTGGCCCGAACCCCGTTGACGAGCGGAGCCGCCGACGCTTAGGGACGGCGCAGGGGAGAGAGTAAGCTATGACCTATGTCGTCACCGATGCCTGTATCCGCTGCAAATATATGGATTGCGTCGAGGTCTGCCCGGTCGATTGCTTCTACGAAGGCGAGAACATGCTCGTCATCAACCCCAGCGAATGCATCGATTGCGGCGTTTGCGAGCCGGAATGCCCGGCCGAAGCGATCCTGCCCGACACCGAGAGCGGGTTGGAGAAATGGCTGGAAGTGAACGCCTCCTATTCGGCGGAATGGCCCAATATCACCCGCAAGAAGGACAGCCCGGCCGACGCCGACGAGCATAAGGGCGAAGAAGGCAAGTTCGAAAAATATTTCTCGGCCGATCCCGGCGAAGGGGACTGATTTCCCGCGCCGACGGCCGTTCTGTGGGAGGACGGAGAATGAGCGCACGCCTTGCAAGCTACGCCCCCATCATGTTGAGCGTATTGCGGATCATTGCCGCCTTGATCTTCCTCGAGCACGGCACCCAGAAGATCCTGGGATTTCCGCCCGGCGGCCCTGTCCCGCTGCCCCACCCGGGGGAGATGCTGTGGTGGGCCGGGATGATCGAGATGATCCCCGGCTTCCTGCTTCTCATCGGCCTGTTCAGCCGCACCGCTGCCTTCCTGGCGGCCGGCGAAATGGCCTTCGCCTACTGGATCGGCCATTTCCCGCGCAACTTCTGGCCGGTCGACAATGGCGGCGACGCGGCGATCCTCTATTGCTTCATCTTCCTCTACATCCTGTGCGCCGGCCCCGGGCCGTGGAGCCTGGATGCGATGGTCTCGAAAAGGTGGCCGCGGCAACCGGAGGAAGAATAGAAGCGGCCTGCCGAAGGGCGCCGGTCACCTGCCCTGATCCGAATTCGGGACGATTCGGTCCACAATGTCCGACACTAGATTTCCGGCGCATTTCCTGCTATATGGCTCCCCATTCGAAGCGGATGCCTTCGCATTCGCGCCCGGTGTTCAACATACGGATTGCCGCACAATTGGACCTGTGAACTGCGTCTTTTGGGGCGGATGCGGGTTTAGTCCAGCACAGTCGGCCTACTCCATGGAAAGGTTTCTTTGATGGCAACGAAAGCCTTGAGCTTCGACGTTGGCGATTATGTCGTTTACCCCAAGCACGGCGTCGGCCGTGTCATCGAGTTGCAGAGCACCGATATCGCGGGCATGCAGCTGGAACTGTACGTGCTGCGCTTCGAGAAGGAAAAAATGACGCTGAGGGTTCCGACCAACAAGGCGGAAAGCGTCGGCATGCGCAAGCTGTCCTCGGACAAGACGATGCAGGAGGCGCTGGCCACCCTGCGCGGCAAGCCCAAGGTGAAGCGCACCATGTGGTCGCGCCGCGCCCAGGAATATGAAGCCAAGATCAATTCGGGCGACCTGGTGTCGATCGCCGAAGTGGTCCGCGACCTGTTCCGCCCCGATGACGCGCCCGAGCAGAGCTATTCCGAGCGGCAGATCTTCGAAGCCGCCTCCACCCGCCTCGCCCGCGAGCTCGGCGCGATGGAGGAGATCGACGAACGGGCCGCTCTCGAGAAGCTGCTCGAGATCCTCAACAAGGCGGCCGTCGTCCATCACAAGGCGAAGGTCGAGGCCTGAACCGATCGGGCCTGACGGCTTGAGAAAAGAGGCGGTCCGGAAACGGGCCGCCTTTTTTCATTGCCTTCGGATTGCGCATGTGTATTATAGAGATAACACAGCCAGGAGAATCCTATCATGCGCAATGTCGCCCTGCTGAGCAGCGCCATCGTTCTTTGCGCCTGCCACGCCAATGGTCATGCCGAAGGCCACGCTGACGCCCGCGACAGCGGTCCTTCCGAGTCGCGGAACTTCCAGGTCGCCGCCTTCGACCGAATCGCCCTTGCCGGGTCGCCGGACGTCATCGTCACCGTCGGCGGCGCCCCGTCGGTCCGCGCCGAAGGCAGTACCGCCTCGCTCGACCGGCTCGAAATCGTCTCCGAGGGCGGCCAGCTCCGGATCGGCATGCGCAGCGGCACCAGCTGGTCCTGGTTCAGCAGCAGCCATCGCGGCATCACCGTCCATGTCACCGTCCCGTCGCTGGTCGCCACCTCGACGGCCGGTTCGGGCGATATCCGCATCGACCGCGTCGCCGGTCCCCGCTTCGCCGGTTCGATCAGCGGCTCGGGCGACCTCCAGATCGCCGCCCTGCAGTCGCCGGAAACCACCTTCTCGGTCACCGGATCGGGCGGAATTACCGCGGCCGGCACATCGCAGCACACCAACGCCTCGGTCACCGGCTCGGGCGACATCGATCTCAGCGGCCTTGAAGCGACCGACGCCACCCTGGCCGTGGTCGGCTCGGGCGACGTCAGCGTCCGCGCCACCGGCACCGCCGCGATCGACATCAGGGGCTCGGGCGACGTCACTGTCACCGGCCCCGCGCGCTGCACGGTCAGCAAGTCCGGATCGGGCGAGGCGCACTGCAACGGCTGAATTTCCTGCCTGCCGGCCATTGACGATTCATCTTTTGGGTTCATGCTCGCCGGCATGAACAGGATTTCGTGCGCCTTGCTCGCCGCCGCCGCCTTCGCCGCCCCCGCCGCGGCGGCGGACCACGTTTACGCGGTAAGCGATTTCAACCGGGTGGTCGTCACCGGCCCCTACACCGTCCAGTTGGTGGTTGGCCGGCCCTCCTCGGCGGTGGCGCGCGGCACGCGCGACGCGCTCGACCGGGTAACGGTCGACGTCCAGAGCGGCACCCTTCGTATCCAACCCAATAGCAGCGCCTGGGGCGGCACGCCGGGCGCCGACGTCGGCCCGGTCACGATCCTCCTAGCGACCCGCGACCTGCGCTCGGTGCGAGCGATCGGGCCGGCAATGGTCGACGTCGAAGGCGGGCGCGGCCTCAACCTCGAATTCGTCCTTCAGGGCAGCGGTCGGCTGCGCGCCACCGGCGTCGCCGCCGACAATGTCTCGCTCGGCCTGCTCGGTTCGGGCCGGCTGGAAATCGCCGGTACGGCGCGGGCGCTGGTCGCGGACGCGCAGGGCTCGGGCGACATGGACGCCAGCCGCCTTCCGGCGAACAATGCGCGGCTGAACACGACCACGATCGGCGCCGTCGCCCTCAACGTCAACGGACCGGTCACGGTCAGCGCCAACGGCCTCGGCACCGTCGCCGTCACCGGCCGCCCGGTCTGCACCGTCCGCGGCCCCGGCGCCGGCCAGGTAAGGTGCGGCGCGGCAGCGGCGCGCTAGAGGCTAGATCAGCGCCAGAACCGTCAGTTTGCCCGCCAGATCCGGCGGAAGTTGCGATATGTCGTCGCCGGCCTCGCCCAGATCGGGCGGGGCGTCGGCGGCTTCGAGATAGCGCCAACCCTGATGGCCGCGCTTGGCGAGCGCGCGCACCGGCACCAGCTCGGGATCGAGGCGGATGATCGTGCGCCGGTCCGAGGTGCGGATGTCGAAACCGAGGATGGTCTGGCGGGCGGCGATCCGCTGCCTGACGATCCAGTAGAGCGACCCTCCGACCAGCTCGTCGGCGCGCTTCGGCCGGTAGCGGGTGACGATTGGGACCACGCCGTCGCGGACGCGGCTCTCCATCCGCCGCTTCAGCGTCTCGACGCTGGCGCAGCTCACCGCAACCTTGCTGAGATGGAGGGAAGGCATGGCCGACAATTGGGGTGTTTCAGGTGCCAATTCAATAAACTAGCTGCCGAGACCCCAGAGGGTAGCGAGGCCGAGGAAGGAGAAGAAGCCCATCACGTCGGTCATCATCGTCACGAACACCGCCGAGGATACGGCGGGATCGACGTCGAGCCGGTCGAGCGCCACCGGCACCAGCACGCCGAACGTCCCGGCGATCAGGTTGTTGATCACCATGGCGAGCGCGATGACGATGCCGAGGTCGATATTGCCGAACAGCAGGGCGACGGCGGCGCCGAGCAGGGCGCCGAGGACGAGGCCGTTGATCAAGGCGACCCGGAATTCGCGCAGGAAGACGCGCATCGTGTTGGAGCTGGTCAGCTGGTTGAGCGCCAGCGCGCGCACCGTCACCGCCATCGTCTGGGTGCCGGCATTGCCGCCCATGCCCGACACGATCGGCATCAGCACCGCCAGCGCGACCAGCCGGCTGATCGTCCCTTGGAACAGGCCGACGACCGAGGCCGCGACGACCGCAGTGCCGAGATTGACCACCAGCCAGGTCAGCCGCCGGCGGACGGTCGAGCCGAGCGGCTCGTTGATGTCGTCCTCGCCGGCGCCGGACAGGCGCAATATGTCCTCGCTGGCTTCTTCCTGGATGATGTGGACGATGTCGTCGACGGTGATCATGCCGACCAGGCGGCCGGCCTGGTCGACCACCGCGGCCGAGACCAAAGCATATTTCTGGAAGCGGAGCGCCACGTCCTCCTGGTCCATGTCGACCGGGATCAATGTCTGTTCGCGCTGCATCACGTCGGCGACCGCGATCCGCCGCGGGGTGCGCAGGATCCACGACAACAGGCAGGTGCCGACCGGCCGATGGGCGGGGTCGACGACGAAAATCTCGAAGAAGTCGGTGGCCAGTTCTTCGCCGGCGCGCAGGAAGTCGATCACCTGGCCGGTCGTCCAATGCTCGGGCACGGCGACCGCGTCGCGGCGCATCAGGCGGCCGGCGCTGTCCTCGGGGTAGGAGAGCGCTTCCTCGATCGCGGCGCGGTCGTCGGGGTCGAGAGCGCGGAGGACGGCCCGCTGCTCCTCCTCCTCCATGTCCTCGATCATCGCGACCGCGTCGTCGGTCTCGAGCTCGCCGGCGATCTCCGCGACCTGGTGCGGCTCGAGCGTGTCGAGCAGCTCGTCGCGCACCCAGTCGTTCATCTCGGCGAGGACGTCGCCGTCGAGCAGCCCGGCGAGCGCGGCGGCGAGCGCCTTGCGGTCGTCGGGATCGACCAGTTCGAACAGGTCGGCGACGTCGGCCGGGTGGAGCGGATCGACCAGGGCGCGGGCGCCCTCGTCGTCGCCCGCCTCGACCCGATCGATCACCGCGCGGACGAATTCCGGTTTCAACCGGTCGTCCTCGTCCATCCGCTCGTTTTCGCCGGGAGCCGGCGCGGGCGGGATTTCGAGTTCGCTGTCGCTCATCTCGCTCCTCCCCTCAACGCGCTGGAACCGGGGGCTTCCTAGGCGAGCGGGCGACCGGTGTCGATAAGGGAGCGCCCGGGCTGGCATATCCCTCGTGGCGCGCCTAAGTCGCCGGAAACCCTTGCATGGAGACGGTCATGGCCGACGAAATGAATACCCTGGTCCTCAACCTCGACAGCGGCGGCGATGTCGTCATCCGGCTGCGGCCCGATCTCGCGCCCGCCCACGTCGCGCGCATCCGCGAGCTCGCCGAGGAAGGCTTTTACGACGACGTCGTCTTCCACCGCGTGATCGAAGGATTCATGGCCCAGGGCGGCGATCCGACCGGCACCGGCATGGGCGGATCGGACAAGCCCGACCTTCCCGCCGAGTTCAGCCGCGAGCCGCACGTCCGCGGCACCGCGTCGATGGCGCGCTCGCAGAATCCGAACAGCGCCAACAGCCAGTTCTTTCTCTGCCTCGACGATTGCGGCTTCCTCGACGGGTCGTACACGGTGTGGGGCGAGGTGGTCGAAGGCATGGACTATGTCGATGCGCTGCCCAAGGGCGAGCCGCCGCGCCAGCCGGGCCGGATCGTCAAGGCCAGCCTGAGACCATAGGAGCGAGGAAAATGGCGAAGCCCGTCACGCTGATCACCGGCGCTTCGGCGGGCCTCGGCGCCGAATTCGCCCGCCAATGCGCGGCGCGGGGCGAAAGCCTGGCCCTGGTCGCCCGCCGCCGCGACCGGCTCGAGGCGCTGGCGAAGGAGATTGGCGGCGACGTCCATATCTTCGCCGCCGATCTCGCGCCGCCGGGCGCCGCCTTCAGCCTGATCGCCGAGATCGAAGCGGAGGGGCTCGGGGTAGACACCCTGATCAACAATGCCGGCTTCGGTCTCGCTGGCAAGTTCGCGGACAAGCCGATCGCCCGGCAGAGCGAAATGATCGACCTCAACGTCCGCGCTTTGGTCGAGCTCTGCCATTTCGTCCTTCCGGCGATGCGCGAACAGGGCAAGGGCGCGATCTGCAACGTCGCCTCGACCGCGGCCTTCCAGCCCGGGCCGAACATGGCGGTCTATTATGCGACCAAGGCCTTCGTTCTCTCCTTCACCGAGGCGCTGCACCACGAGCTGAAGGGCAGCGGCATCAAGGTATCGGCGCTCTGCCCGGGTCCGACAACGACCGAATTCGGCTCCGTCGCCGGCACCAACATCAGCTCGGCGCTCGACCGGATAACCGGCAATGCCGAAAATGTGGTGCGCACCGGCCTTGCGGGCCTCGACCGCAACAAGGCGGTGGTAATCCCCGGAATTCCCAACAAGGCCACCGCCCAGATCAGCCGCTTCCTCCCCCGCGCGGCGATGCGCAGGATCGTGGGGGCGATCAAGGTCTAGCAGTCGTGCGAGCCTACGCCGCTTCGGCGAACCGTTCCTCGATCAGCCAGTCGTGGAAGATCCTGACCGGGCGTCGGCCGAGCGCGGCGCGACGGCAGGCGAACCAGTAGGAATAGGGGCTCTCCACGGCGACGTCGAACAGGCGGAACAGCCGCGGGTCGTGGGCGCCGTCCAGGTGCATTTCGAACATGAAGGCGATGCCCAGCCCCTGCGCCGCGGCGTCGAGAATAAGCTGGCCCGAATCGAAATGGTCGATCGCGGCAGGCTCAAGATCGGGCAGACCGATCGCCTCGCGCCAATAATCGAAGGCGTCGGGCAGGTCGCGATGAACCAGGATGGTCTCGCCGGCGAGCTGGGCGGGATCGCGCATGCCGCGATGGACCTCGCCGCCGACCGCGACCACCCGGTTGGAGCCAAGCCGCTGGCTGTAGAGCGAAGCATCGACGTCGCGCGCCAAAGCGATCGCGGCGTCGAGCCCCTCGTCGAGCCGGGCGAGCGCGTGCGGCCTGGTGTCGATGTCGATGTGGAGATCGGGATGAAGGGCGCGGAGCGCGCCGAGGCGCGGCATCAGGCGATTGGACGCATAGAGCGGCAGCACCGCCAGCTTGAGCCGCATCAGCTCGCTATGGCCGCCGGCGCGCTCCATCGCCTCGCCCAGCTCCTCGAGGGCGGGTCCGATCTCGGACAGCAATTGCTCGCCATCGGGGTTGAGCAGGATCGCCTGGTGGCGCCGCTCGAACAGGGGACGGCCGACATGACGCTCCATCGCCTGCACCCGGCGCGAAAGCGCGGGCGACGACAAGGCCAGCGCTTCCGCGGCGGCCTTGATCGAGCCCAGGCGCGCGGTCTGGACGAACGCTTCGACGGCAGTCAGCGGCGGCAGCCTTTTCATCGGCAAAGCCTCATGATCATCGATTCAATTTGTGCACTGCACATTTCTTGCCTCGGCCTTCCTTCTAAGGGAATTGGGCCCTCTCCAGCATGCACATCGTGCAAGCCTGGATGTTTTCTTCGCACTTGCAACATAACTTCGCAAGCGCGAAAACGATCCTGCCTTTCAGGCATCCTCTCCTAAAAACTTTCAGGGTCGGCCCTCGGGCCGGCCCTTTTTTTGTCCGGCGCCCGCTTTACCGGCCAATGGAACCCTTTTTCGCGCCTGCGGTTGGCCGATCTGTCGCGGCACCCTATCTGGGTGGCGCGAAGGAGCATCCACTCAATGGCGGACGAAGAACAAGGCAAGGTGAGGCGCCTGCAGGTCGCGACCATGCGGCCCGACGACAGCGGCCGCGGCATCGCCCGCCTGCCGCGCGCGGTGATGGCCGAGCTGGGCCTCGCCGAAGGCGACGTCATCGCGCTCAAGGGCAAGAGATCGACTCCGGCACGGGCGGTCGGCCCCTATAGCGAGGACGAGGGGCTGGAAATCATCCGCCTCGACGGCCTCCAGCGTGCCAATGCCGAAATCGGCTCGGGTGACTTCATCGAGATCAGCAAGGCCGATTCAAAGCCCGCCCAGCGCGTGGTCTTCGCGCCGGCGCAGAAGAATCTGCGGCTCCAGGGCTCCGCCCATGCGCTGAAGCGCAGCTTCGGGATGAAGCCGCTGACCGCCGGCGACGTCGTCGCCACCACCGGCCAGCAGCAGGTGCCGCCGGGCGACATCCCGCCCGAGCTCAGGCAGATGCTGACCGCGCCCGCCTTCGCCCTCCAGGAAATCCGCCTGGTCGTGGTGTCGACTCTGCCAAAAGGCATTGTCCATATCGACGCCAATACCGAAATCGAGCTTCGCCCCGAATATACCGAGGCCAAGGAGAAGCGGCGCGCCGACGTCACTTATGACGATCTCGGCGGCATGGGCACGACCATCGACCAGCTGCGCGAGATGGTCGAGCTGCCGCTGCGCTACCCCGAGATATTCGAGCGGCTCGGCGTCGATCCCCCCAAGGGCGTGCTGCTCCACGGCCCGCCCGGCACCGGCAAGACCCGGTTGGCGCGCGCCGTCGCCAATGAGAGCGAGGCCAATTTCGTCCCCATCGCGGGCCCTGAGATCATGGGATCGGCCTATGGCGAGAGCGAGAAGCGCCTGCGCGAATTGTTCGAGCAGGCCGGCCAGGCCGCGCCCTCGATCATCTTCATCGACGAGATCGATTCGATCGCGCCCAAGCGCGGCCAGGTCACCGGCGAGACCGAGAAAAGGCTGGTCGCCCAATTGCTGACGCTGCTCGACGGCCTCGAGCCGCGGCAGAATCTGGTCGTCATCGCCGCCACCAACAGGCCCGAGGCGCTCGACGAGGCGCTTCGCCGTCCCGGCCGCTTCGACCGCGAGATCGTGATCGGCGTGCCTGATGAAGGCGGCCGGCGCGAGATCCTCGGCATCCATACCCGCGGCATGCCGCTCGCCGAGGATGTCGACCTGGGCGGCCTCGCCCGCCAGACCTACGGCTTCGTCGGCGCCGACCTCGCCGCTCTGGTCCGCGAGGCGGCGATCGAGGCCGTGCGCACGATCATGCCCAAATTGAACCTCGAGGAAGGGACGATCCCGCCCGAGGTGCTCGACAATCTCTCGGTCACCCGCAAGGATTTCGAGGAGGCGCTGAAGCGCGTCCAGCCCTCGGCGATGCGCGAGGTGATGGTCCAGGCGCCGACCGTCGGCTGGAACGACGTCGGCGGCGTCGACGAAGCGCGCGAGCGGCTGCGCGAAGGCGTCGAGTTGCCGCTCAAGCACCCGGCCGCTTTCCGCCGCCTCGGCATCCGCCCGGCCAAGGGCTTCCTGCTGTACGGCCCGCCCGGCACCGGCAAGACCCTGCTCGCCAAGGCGACCGCGCGCGAGGCGGAGGCGAATTTCATCGCCACCAAATCGTCGGACCTGTTGTCCAAATGGTATGGCGAATCGGAGCAGCAGATTGCCCGCCTGTTCGCCCGCGCCCGCCAGGTAGCGCCGACGGTCATCTTCATCGACGAGCTCGACAGCCTGGTGCCGGCGCGCGGCGGCGGTCTCGGCGAGCCGCAGGTGACCGAACGGGTGGTCAACACCATCCTTTCCGAAATGGACGGGCTCGAGGAATTGCAGTCCGTCGTCGTGATCGGCGCCACCAACCGGCCGAATTTGATCGACCCGGCGCTGCTCCGGCCGGGCCGCTTCGACGAATTGATCTACGTCCCGGTGCCCGATGCCGCCGGCCGGCGCCGCATTCTCGGTATCCACACCAAGGGGATGCCGCTCGCCAAGGACGTCGATCTCGACGCTTTGGCCGACCGCGCCGACCGCTTCACCGGCGCCGACCTCGAGGATCTCGTCCGCCGCGCCGGTCTGTTCGCGCTGCGCGGCTCGATCGAGGCCGGCGAGGTGACGATGGACGAGTTCGACCGGGCGCTGAAGGAGACCAGGGCTTCGGTGACTCCCGAAATGGAACGCGAATATGAGCAGATCCAGCAGCATCTGAAGCAGGAAGCGCGCGGGGCCGGCTCCGGCATCGGCTTCATCGCGCCCGGCATGCTCACTCCGCGCGGGCCGAAGGGGACCGACTGAGCCACGTCCAACCGGCGAGGCCAAGCATGACCGCGCCGACGACCAGAAACGGGAAGCTGTGGCCGACCTGATAGAGCGCCACGCCCAAAGCCGGTGCGGCGATATAAGCGAGGCCGTTGATCGAAGTGACCATTCCGGCGACGGCATTCTGCTCGTGGAGCTCGACCGCGAGCGAGGCGCCGCTGGTGAAGCCCGGCCGGTAGAGGCCGAAGCCCAATGAGGCCAGAGCGAAGCCCAAGGTGATGGTGTAGATGCCCTGGCCGAGGCCGGTCATCGCCGTCCCGAACGCCGCGAGTGCCGAACCCCAGAGGACGAGCTGGCGGGGGCCGAGCCTAAGCCGCGGGATTAGCCCCCACTGCGCGAACAGGGACGCGACCGCGCCTGACATCAAGACGATGGCGATCGACTCCTGGGCATGGTCGAGCGGGACGTGGAGCCGGTCGATCACCAGGAACCCGATCACCCCGAGCATGGTCGCCTGGCCGTGGCCGCCGACGATTCCCATAATGTGCCAGGGAACGACGCGAGGATCGCGCCAGCGCAGCTGGGCAGGGGTGTCGTCCTGCTCCGGCACCGCGCCGGCCGCGCCGCCGATCGCGGGATAGGAGGCGATCTGGCCACGCACCGGATTGCGCGGCGTGTCGTCGGGGAGGCGCAGCACCAGCAGCACGAGAACGAGCACGGCGATTCCTGCGAAGACGAACAAGGGCCCGGAGAGACCGAGCGGGCGGAAGACGAAGAGCGGCGCCACCGCCGGGCCGATGATCGTGCCGAGCCCGAACGAGGAGGCCAGGGCCGCCATCGCGCTGGTCCGCTCCGCGCCTTCGGTGCGCGCGGCGACATAGGCCTGGACCGCGGGCGGCGAGGCCGATCCGAAGGTGCCGTAGAGCCCCCTTCCGACCATGAAGATGGCGAAGACCAGGGTCGCGCCGGCAAGGCCCGCGAGGCCCGCAGCGAGGATGCCGCCGCAGATGAGGTTGGAGAGGATGAAGCCGCCAAGGCCGAGGCGCATCAGGGCTCGCCGGCCGCGCCGGTCGGCGCGATGGGCCCAGACGGGAGCCATGACCACCCACAGGATCGCCGACAGGCTGAAGGCGATCGCTACCCAGATGTCGGCGACGCCGAGCACGCGGCCGATGGCGGGGAGGAGCGACTGCATCGCCGTATTTCCCGCCGCGGCGACCAGCATCACCGCGAAGAGCAGGGCGAATCGCTCGCGCGGCAGGCCGAAACCGGTCATCCCCGGCGGCGCCCGGCAAGGTTGGGAGCGTCTATCCGAAACGTCCCCTGGAGGGCCGGATGGCCCCCCGACCCTGTGGCGCAACGCCCATTTGGCCGCATCCGGCTTGCCAACCGGTCCCCGATTTGCCAACGCGTCATCTTTCCGCAACGATTTGGAACAAGCATGTCGGCATCCTGGGACGAAGCACGTAGAGACAGCCGCTTTGCGCGCAAAGCGGGCGGCGGCCCGCTGTGGCACTTCCTGCGCGGATTCATCAAGCACCCCGTGATGGTGGGCTCGGTGATCCCCTCGTCCAAGGCGGTGATCGACAAGATGCTCGATCCGGTCGACTGGGGCCGCTGCAAGGTCTTCGTCGAATATGGGCCCGGGGTCGGCACCTTCACCGAGCATGTGCTGCGGCGGATGGCGCCCGACGCGACCCTGATCGCGATCGACACCAATCCCGATTTCATCCGTTATCTGCGCGGCAAGTTCACCGACAGCCGCCTGTTCCCTGTCACCGGCTCGGCCGCCGACGTCCGCCAGATCATCGCCGATTGCGGCTTCGAACATGCCGATTACGTGCTGTCAGGCCTGCCCTTCTCGACCCTTCCCGCCGGCATCGGCCCGAAGATCGCCGAGGAGACGTACGAGGCGCTCCGCCCGGGCGGCGCGTTCCTGGTCTACCAGTTCTCGCCCAAGGTGCGCGATTTCATGGCGCCCCATTTCGACCGGATCGACAAGGGCTTCGAGTGGGTCAACATCCCGCCCTGTCACCTGTTCTGGGGCTGGAAGAGCCAGCCCTCCTAAGCCAGGGCCTAATCCAGCAATTTCTCGCCGGCGAAGTTGAGGCGGTGGACGATCCGGTAGTCGGCGATCGCGACCACGAAATAGGCGATGCCCCAGCGGATGCGGTTGAGCCACGTCCGCTGCTTGCGGTGCTCCTCCAGCGTGATCTCTCTGGAATTGGCGATCTCGCCGTCGACATAGTCGCGCATCGCCTCGGCGAAGGCGGGGTCCTCGACGCGCAGCATCATCTCCAGGTTGAGGAACAGGCTGCGCATGTCGAAATTGGCCGAGCCGATATGGACGACGTCGTCGAGGACGAACAATTTGCTGTGCAATTTGGTCGGCTGATATTCGAAGATGCGGGCGCCGCGCTTGAGCAGCGCCCAATAGGTGTGGCGGGCGGCGCCGACGCTGGACTGGTGATCGAGCCGGGCGGGGGTGATGATCCGGACCTGCCCGCCCCGGCGGCGGCGGGCGACGTTGCCGGTCCGCCGCATCAACACCGGCCCCGGCGCGAAATAGGCGGCGATCAGGTCGAGCTTGCGCGCCTTTCTCATGTCGCGCCGCATCGCCCGCGCCCAGGGACTCAATCGCCGGGTCGGGCCGCCGAATAGCCAGTGCAGCGGACCGCCGGTATTGGTGTGGCGGTTCAGCAGCCGCCGGAGCTCGCGCATGCGGGCGTCCGGCCGCAGTGCCCATTCGAAGAGGGATTCGAAATAGCCAACCAGGCAATGGACGCTGTCACCCTCGACCAGCAGGCCGAGATCGCGCCACGCACCTTCTTCGATCGTCCCGAAATAGTCGTCGGAAATGTTGAAGCCGCCGATGATCACCCGGCGGCCGTCGGCGAGGGCGAGCTTCTGGTGGTTGCGCAGCAAATAGCGCCGGCTGAGCTTGGGAACGAAGCGGCAGAAGCGTGCGCCACCTTCGGCCAGTGGTCGGAAGAATCCCTCGTCGGCGTCCGACGCTCCATAGCCGTCGACCAGCAGCGCCACTTCGACGCCGCGCGCCAGGGCGCGGACCAGGGCGTCGCGGACCTTGGTGCCGGCCTCGTCCTTGCACCAGATATAGTAAAGCAGTCGCAGGCTCTCCTCGGCGCGGTCGATCAGCCCGATCAGGGCCTCGAGCCGCTCGGGCCCGTCGGCAAGCAGGGTCAGCCTGTTGTCGGCGACATGGGTCGGAGGAAAGGCCGCGCTCATCCTGCGTCTGGCCTAGCGATCCGGTCGTGCGCGGGAAAGGCGCAACGCGGCGGCTTTCAGCGCGCGGCGCGGGCGCGCAGGCGTTCGGCCAGCGCGTCTCGACCGATCGGCGCGCTTGGGAGGACGAACTGGGACGCGGGCAAGGGCGCGTCCTCGATGCTCTCCAGATGCCATTGATTGCCCAGACGGATCACCGCGCCTCGATGAAACAGGTCGTTCACCGCCACGGCCAGCCTCGGATCGGTTCGCGCCACCATGGCCGAGAAGAAGGGCTCCAGCTCGTTCGCCACGACCCTGCCCAGCGTCGCAAGCGCCGGGTCGTCGCTGACCACGAATTCCATATTGTCGGCCGGGTTGGTGGCCATGCTTATCCTGAACACGCGGCCGGGTCGTCCACCGACGATCTCTGTTCCGTGTTCGCTGATCACCGGCCCCGCCTCTCCAAGCGACCTGGAGGGCCCCGGGAGCCGCATCAGCTCCGCCAGCAAGCTCAGGAAATCGTCCTTGCGGACCACGAACTGGCCCTGCGCATCGCTTGCCACCAAGTAACTGGTGCCGCCCGCGGTCAGATAGACGGCATCGGTCACGACGACACGGCTGTCGCCATTGTCGCGGACCTGGACGATCATCGGCGGCGCGTCGCCCGCCAGCGTGTAACGGGCGGTGACATCGGCTTCCGCCGGACTCG
Source organism: Allosphingosinicella sp. (assembly GCA_036525215.1). Classification (GTDB taxonomy): domain Bacteria; phylum Pseudomonadota; class Alphaproteobacteria; order Sphingomonadales; family Sphingomonadaceae; genus Allosphingosinicella. Next base: position 16,526 of record DATDAU010000030.1, on the reverse strand, counting down.
CGGCGAAAAACAGGGCAATAGCGGCGGTCCAGCAAAGACGCATATTCTTCAAACTCCTTCGTTCGAGACCTGCCTAGCGCCGGCGCACATGGCAGTCACCTTGCTTTGGCGATAGGGAAGGCCATGGCCGTCTCCCGCCTCAGCCTCAGCGATTTCCGCTCGTATGCCGACGCCCTGGTCGCACCGGGGGCGGGCTTCGTCATCCTCACCGGCGACAATGGTGCGGGCAAGACCAACCTGCTCGAAGCGGTCTCGCTGCTGTCGCCCGGCAGGGGCCTGCGGGGCGCGAGCCTGGGGGAAATGGCGCGGCGCGACGGTCCGGGCGCCTTCGCGGTGGCGGCGCGGATCGATAGCGTGGACATCGGCACCGGCACTGTCGCCGATGCGCCCGATCGGCGTCAGGTGCGGATCGGCGGTGCGCCGGCTTCCGCCAATTCGCTGTCCGAATATCTGTCGGTGCTGTGGCTGACGCCGGCCATGGACCGGCTGTTCACCGACAGCCCGTCGGGCCGCCGCCGCTTCCTCGACCGGCTGGTGCTGGCGCTGCGGCCCGATCACGCCACCCACGCCGCCCGCTACGAAGCGGCGATGCGGGCGCGCAACAAGTTGCTCGGCGAGGAGGGGCCGCGCGACGTCGCCTGGCTCGGTGCGCTCGAGGCGCGGATGGCGGAACATGGCGCCGCTCTGGCCGAGGCCCGCGCCGCCACCGTTTCCGCTCTGTCGGAGCGGCTGGCCTCAGCGCCCGAGGGGCTGTTCGCCCGCGCCGCACTCGCGCTCGAGGGCGGCGACGCGGTCCATCTCGCCGCCGCGCTTGCCGCCAGCCGGTCGCGCGACGCCGCCGCCGGCCGCACCCTGGTCGGCCCGCACCGCACCGACCTCTTGGTCAGTCATGCCGGCAAGGGCCAGCCCGCCGCCGCCTGCTCGACCGGCGAGCAGAAGGCCCTGCTGATCGGCCTGATCCTCGGCCACGCCGATCTCGTCGCAACTCAGGTCGGCCGGCGCCCGATCCTGCTCCTCGACGAGATCGCCGCCCATCTCGACCCCCTTCGGCGCGCCGCTTTGTTCGAGCGATTGGGGGCCGCCGGCGGCCAGGTCTGGATGACCGGAACCGAGCGCAATCTGTTCGCCGGAATCGGCGCCGAAGCGAGCTGGCTGGCGGTCGCCCACGGGGCCGTGAAAAGCGCCTGAATCTCGCGTTTTTCCTTGGGTTTCCGCGCCCGATTCCCTATATGATCGCCATGTCAGACACCCCCAATGAAAACAGCTACGGCGCCGATTCCATCAAGGTGCTGAAAGGCCTCGACGCGGTCCGCAAACGGCCCGGAATGTATATCGGCGACACCGACGACGGTTCGGGCCTCCACCACATGGTGTTCGAGGTCTCGGACAACGCGATCGACGAGGCCCTGGCTGGTCATTGCGACCGCATCCTGATCGTCCTCAACCCCGACGGATCGGTCAGCGTCGAGGACAATGGCCGCGGCATTCCGACCGGAATCCACGAAGAGGAGGGCGTTTCGGCGGCCGAGGTCATCATGACCCAGCTCCATGCCGGCGGTAAGTTCGAGAACACGTCGGACGACAATGCCTACAAGGTATCGGGCGGCCTCCACGGCGTCGGGGTCAGCGTGGTCAACGCTCTGTCCGAGACGCTGGAGCTGACCATCTGGCGCGACGGCGAGGAACATTGGATGCGCTTTCGCAACGGCGACGCGGAGGCGCCGCTGAAGGTGGTCGGCGCCGCCCCGCCGGGCCGCAAGGGCACGCGGGTCACCTTCCTGCCCTCGCCCGACACGTTCAAGATCCTCGAATTCGATTTCGACACGCTCGAGCACCGATTCCGCGAGCTCGCTTTCTTGAATTCGGGCGTGCGCCTGGTCCTCACCGACGCCCGGCACGAGGAGGAGAAGAGCGTCGAGCTTCATTATGAGGGCGGGATCGCCGCCTTCGTCCGCTACCTCGACCGCGCCAAGACGGCGCTGATTCCCGACCCCATCTCGGTCGCCGGCCAGCGCGACGAGATCGGCATCGAGGTCGCGCTCGAATGGAATGACTCCTATTACGAGAACGTCCTCGCCTTCACCAACAACATCCCCCAGCGCGACGGCGGCACCCACATGGCCGCTTTCCGCGCGGCCCTCACCCGCACGCTCAACAATTATGCCGACAAGTCGGGCATGATGAAGCGCGAGAAGGTGAGCCTGACCGGCGACGACATGCGCGAAGGCCTGACCGCGATCGTCTCGGTCAAGCTGCCCGACCCCAAGTTCAGCAGCCAGACCAAGGACAAATTGGTCAGCTCCGAGGTCCGCCAGCCGCTGGAAAGCCTGATGGCCGACAAGATGGCGGAATGGCTGGAGGAAAATCCCGGCCACGCCCGCACCATCATCCAGAAGATCATCGACGCCGCCGCCGCCCGCGAAGCCGCCCGCAAGGCGCGCGAGGCGAGCCGCAAGAGCGTGCTCGGCATCGCGTCGCTCCCCGGCAAGCTCGCCGACTGCCAGGAGCGCGACCCCGCCAAGTCGGAGCTGTTCCTGGTTGAGGGCGACAGCGCCGGCGGCTCGGCCAAGCAGGGCCGCGATCGCCACGTCCAGGCGATCCTGCCGCTCAAGGGCAAGATCCTGAACGTCGAGCGCGCCCGCTTCGACCGGATGCTGTCGTCCAAGGAGGTCGGCACCCTCATCCAGGCGATGGGCACCGGCATCGGCCGCGACGATTTCAACATCGAGAAACTGCGCTACCACAAGATCATCATCATGACCGACGCCGACGTAGACGGCGCCCATATTCGCACCCTTCTCCTCACCTTCTTCTATCGGCAGATGCCCGAGATCATCGAGCGCGGGCACCTCTACATTGCCCAGCCGCCGCTCTACAAAGTTTCGCGCGGCCGCTCGGAAGTCTATGTGAAAGACAATGGCGCGCTCGACGAATATCTGATCGACGCCGGCGTCGCCGCCATGGCGCTGGAGACGTCGGAAGGGCCGCGTTCGGGCGACGATCTGCGCGCTCTGGCCGAACATGCCCGCCGGATGCGGTCGCTGATGGCCTATATTCCGCGCCGCTACGATCCGGCGATAATCGAGGCCCTGGCTCTGTCCGGCGCGCTCGATCCGCGCATCGGTGCCGCCCAGCGCGCCGAGGCCGTCGCCCTCTCCGCCAAATGGCTCAATGCCGGCGACGAGGAAGGCCAGTGGACGGGCGAAATGGGCGCGGACGGCGACTATGTCCTGCGCCGGCTGTGGCGCGGGGTCACCGACCACCACGTCATCGACCACAAATTCCTGGTCTCGGCCGAGGCGCGCAAGCTCCACGGCCTCGCCATCGGCGAAGCCGGCACCTATGCCGGCGCGTCGCGGCTGGTCGCGCTGAAGAGTTCGTCGCAGGCGACCGAGGCCGCCGAGGAGGTCGAGGAGAATGAGGGCGGCACCCGCCGCGACATGACCCCCGATCCGCGCGGCAATCTGGTGACCCGCCCCACCCAGCTCCTCGAAGCGATCCTCGCCGCCGGGCGCAAGGGCCTGTCGATCCAGCGCTACAAGGGCCTCGGCGAAATGAACGCCGAGCAGCTCTGGGAAACCACGCTCGACCCCACCAACCGCGCCCTGCTCCAGGTCGAGGTCGCCCAGGCCGACGTCGCCGACGAGATCTTCACCCGCCTGATGGGCGACGTCGTCGAGCCGCGCCGCGAGTTCATCCAGGAGAATGCGCTCAACGTCGCCAATCTCGACGTCTGACGACCGGTCTCCTCAGGGCAAATAGCCGTCGTCCATCCATTGCCGGTACAAAGCGAGCTGCGCGTCACTCCAATAGGGGCCGTGCATCGGCATGCGCGGTTCGCAGCCGCCGGGGCTGAGATAGCACAGCACCCTTCGGGCGTTGGCGTGATCGGGATAGTCCGCGCTTCCAGCCGGGTCGGACATGTAGCGATGGTCGTCGAGCAGCACGTCGAAGCCGCTCATGCAGTTGATGTCCACACTGCGAAACATCGGCCGGATTTGCGTCGCGAATGAAACGGGCATTGTGACCTCCCTGTCCCTACCATTCGAAATGATGTCGTTGTCTCGCGCTCCGGATCTCGGGCGCGAATTCGAAGCCGAACGACCAGGCGAATTCGGCCGGGAAGTTGAGCCGTCGCCGCGAGCGCCCGAACTGCGGGAATTGGTCCGCGAATTCGCGCGCATAGGTGTCCGAAAATTCGGCCTGCATATCGGTCTCGCGGTTCCATGTGTGCGAATATTGGTGGCAGCCGATACAGTTGGTGCGGCCGTTCCCGGGATGGCTTTCAAGATTCGGATTGCTGCACCAGGTGGTGGTTCGGTTGTAGGGCGGCGGCCCGGCCTGGGTGGCAATTTCCTCATGGCTCGCGCGCAACGCCGCCGCCAGCTGCGGCTGACCCGCGAAGCTGCTCCACGGGGCGGGGTCGCCTTCCTCGAACGCGGTGGTGACGCACATCTTGTAATGTGCCCAGACGCCGCCGTTGTAGCGGCCGATCGAAGCCGGGCGATCCTGGCCGAAATCGCCGCTCGGGTTGGGGCTCCACCACAGGCTGATCCAGACCCAGTCCCGGATGTCCTTGGTGGAGAAATGGATCGACGCCAAGCCATATCGTTGGCCGTTGGACGCTTCTACGGTGTAGATCGACGAAGGCCCGGCGGGGCTCGTGTCGGGTGGAACCTGCCACGAGCCGTTGCGGATCACCTGGCGCACGCCGGCGGCGCTCGTGTCGTGTGAAGAAATGCGCGGGTTCGCTGCATCGAGCCGCTGCCAACTCGTTTTTACCATCACGGCGGACCGCGGAAACTCGCGCATACACGGCGAAAACTGATCCTGGCTCGGTGGCGGCGCATCCCAGGCGATCCGGTTCGAGCAGCGATCGACACCTTCGGCCTCGGTGAGCATATGCTCGAGGAAGGAGGGGCTGAACAAGGTGAAGCCCCGGCCAAGCGAAGCGCTCGGATTGGCGCCGGGATCGCGGAACTGGGTCAGGACCTGTTCGAAATTGTTGGGCGCGAGGCTTCGCACGAGATTCTTGGTCGGGCTGGCCGCGACCACCTCTCGAGCGATCTCAGCGCGCGTCCTACTGCAAGCGGGATCGGCACGGCATGCCGCCAGTTCGCCGATGAACATTTCGATCCGTTGCTGGACTTCGGCGTTCTGGCCCATGCCTTCATACCAGGTATGCCAGAGCGGAACGTCGTAGGTGGTTCCATTGACGGTCAGGCGCTGCGGCTGCAGCATCGCCTCGACGATCCGCCAGGCGGCCCGGCGGCGCTCCGCCATTGAGCCTTCGAAGGTGGCGGCGAGCTGGACGGGATCGCCCGGCAGCGGCGAATAATCCTGGCCCCGGCCGATCAGCAGGCGGCCCTCGGGCGACGCCTCGCCCGCCTGGGGGTTGAAGCCGCGGCCGGAAAGGACCGCCGGAGCCGCGGCGGCCTTGCTCTGGGATTGCAGATTGGCCGCGCCGACCGCGATCGCGATGGCGCACGACAGGACCAGCGCGGTCCCCGATACGATCATCCTGGCCTTCATTTTCCGTCTCCTCCCCTTGTCTCGGTCATTGGAGATTCTGCCATTCCGCGATCAGGCCCAGCGCCTCGGCGGTCAGCAGTGTCGCCGAATTGAACTGCCCGGGCCTGCCGGGGTCGGGCTCGTAGGTGTGGACCGCGAACACCGTCGGATTGGCCGGATCGTCGTCGAGCGACCAGACCGGCGCGCCGCTCTGGCCGTCGGTGGTGTCGACGTCGTAGAAGATACGGCCCGGAGCGGTGTCGTGAACCGCACCCGACGCGGTGAGCAGATTGTTGTAGGTCCCGGAAAATTCGGGATAGCCGGAGGCGACCACGCTCGCTCCGACCAGCGCGCCGGGATCGGCGCCGGCATATCTGAACCAGCCCAAAGATTCGCCGACCGGCTCCGCCAGATGGATACAGCCGAGGTCCGTCTCCCGGCGCCCGGTCCGTATCCATTCGGCCGCGCAGGAAAAACGCTGCGAGACAAAGGAGCCGAACGGCTGCGAGCGCCAGGTCCGCCCGGGCGAGACGATGATCTCTCTCGCCCATCCGCCGAACTCGCGCGGTCGGTAGACGCAGTGTGCCGCCGTCATCACCAGCCGTGGTCCGGCCAGCCAGCCCGTTCCCCGGAACAGGCCGTTGGGAGTCGCGATCTCAAGCGAACAGATCGCCCGCCACGGCGGCGTCTTGGTCTGGAGCTGGACCAAGCGGTCGTCGCTTCCGTTAATGATCTCCAACAACGGGGTTGAAAAGTCCCTCAGCCTTTGGGTCCAGGTGGGCTTCGTCAGTTCAGTAGCCAGCGTGCCGACAAAGCCCGCGGCCTTGTCGGTCGCTCCGTCGCCTTCGCCCGTCGGCGCAAGCGCGGGCTCGCTCGTGTTGGAGGCGCTTTCCATGGGGTCGGAAATAGCCGGCCTCGGCATGCATCATGCGTGACGGCCGTCACGCCGCGCGGCGACCGGGGATTCATCGAAGCCTGCCCGCGCTTGATCGAAGCGCGATGGCCAAGCCAGCGACTCGCGAACGACGCTCGAGAAAAAGGAGGCCGCGATGACCGTCAGGTTCCGAGCTCTTGTCCCGCTGGCGACGGCGCTCGCGCTTGCCGCCTGCGCCCGCGTCGAAGGCAATCAAACCGCCGCCGCGCCGACCGCCCCTGCCCATATCGCCGATCCGATCGCCGTCCCGCCCGCCGTCACCGCCGCGCTCGCCGATCCGGCGCGGGCGGCGCAGCGGGGCACTGACGCCCGCCGCCATCCCGCCGAATTGATCGCCTTTTCGGGGCTGAAGGCGGGCGACCGGGTGCTCGATCTGATTCCGGGCGACGGCTATTGGACGCGGATGTTCAGCGCGCTCGTCGGTCCGGAAGGCCGGGTCTATTCGGTCTGGCCGAAGGCCTATGCCGACGTCGCCCAGGGCAATGTCCGCACCCTCAGGGACCTGGCCGCGACGCCCCATTACGCCAATGTCTGGGTCGACGTGCAGCCGAGCGCGACCCTGACCGCGCCCGAGCCGCTCGACATGGTCTGGACCGCGCAGAATTATCACGATTATCCCGACGAGTTCATGGGCCATGTCGATCCGGCCATGCTCAACCGCGCCGTGTTCGCCATGCTGAAGCCGGGCGGCACCTGGTTCATCGTCGATCACGCCGCCGCGCCCGGCGCGGGGATGAACGATACCGAGCGGCTCCACCGCATCGATCCCGCCATCGTCCGCCGCCAGGTCGAGGCTGCCGGTTTCGAATATGCCGGCGAGAGCAATGTCCTTCGCAATCCCGCCGACGATCACAGCCTGCCCGTCTTCAATCCCGCCGTCCGCGGCCATACCGACCAGTTCGTGATGCGGTTCCGCAGGCCTGCCCGCTGATCGCGCTTCAACCGGGATCGCGCGCCGGCTAAGTTGCGCTTGTGCCCACACACTACCCAGGCCGTTGTCATTGCGGCGCCAACCGGATTGCGTTCGAGAGCGATCGGCCGCTCGCGCCGCGGGCCTGCCAGTGCGGCTTCTGCCGGCGCCACGGCGCGCGCACCGTTAGTGATTCTGACGGAATGACGAGCCTGAACCTGGGGCTGGAGGCGATGCGCTATCGCTTCGCCTCGAAGGTCGCCGATTACATCCTGTGCGGCCGCTGCGGCGTCTATCTCGGCGCCGTCGCCGAAATCGGCGGCGCCACTTTCGCCACCCTCAATCTCAACGTCTTCGACGATCCTCGTCCGGATTTAGTCGCCGAACCCGTCTCCTATGAAGGCGAGAGCGCCGAGGCGAAAGCGGCGCGCCGGCGCGCGAGGTGGACGCCGGCGCGCTTCGATTAGCGTTCGTAGCCCGGCTTCCCTCCGCCGCCCTCGGCATATTGGCGGCGCTCGGCGAGCTGGGTGAGGCCGACGAACTCGCGCCGCCAGTAATTCCAGCCGGCCGTGCCCTGGGCCAGTTGCCGGGCGTCGGCGAACGTGAAGCCGTTGAGGTTGGTATCGCCGCGCAGCAACTGGCCGTAGGCAGCGACGGCGGCGACGAAGGCGGTGTCGCCGGTCGGCGCCCGGGCGGTGTTCAGCATCGATGCGTGGACCGGCTGCTCGATCAGCCGCGATACGTCCTGGCCGGGCAATTTGTAGCGCAGCCTCAGGAAGGCGAGTTCGCCATTGCCGTAATTGCCCGCGGCCGGCCGCCTGTTTTCCTCGTAGCGGCGGTTGGGCAGCCAGCCCTGGCCGCCGGCGGGGACGATTTCGTAGAGCGCGGTGACCTGGTGCCCGGCGCCGATGTCGCCCGCGTCGACCGCGTCATTGTCGAAATCCTCTTCGCGCAGCGCCCTGTTCTCATAGCCGATCAGCCGATATTCGGCGACATAGGCCGGGTTGAACTCGACCTGGATCTTCACGTCGTGCGCGATGGTGAACAGGGTCGAGGAGAGCTCCTGGTCGAGCACCTTCTGCGCCTCTCGCGGGCTGTCGATATAGGCGTAGTTGCCGTTCCCGTGGTCAGCGATCTGCTCCATCATCGCTTCGTTGTAATTGCCGGTGCCGAAGCCAAGCGTGGTCAGCGTGATCCCGGCCTCACGCTCGCGTTCGACCATGTCGACCAGGGCGTCGTTGTTGGAAACGCCGACGTTGAAATCGCCGTCGGTGGCGAGGATGACGCGGTTGATGCCGCCGTCGACCATCGAGCGGCGGGCGACGTCATAGGCGAGGCGGATGCCCTGCGCGCCCGCGGTCGATCCGCCGGCGCGGAGCCGCTTGACCGCCTCGACGACCTGGTCGCGGCTGCTGGTCGGATCGAGCACGACGCCGGCGGCGCCGGCGTAGACGACGATCGCCACCTTGTCGCGCGGGGTCAGCCGGTCGGCCAACAGGGCCAGCGAGCATTGCACCAGCGGCAATTTGTCGGGCTGGTTCATCGATCCCGAAACGTCGACCAGGAAGACGACGTTGATCGCCGGCCGCTCGCGGCGGGGCAGGTCGTAGCCGCGAAGGCCCACGCGGAGCAGCCGGCTTTCCCGGTTCCACGGCGTCGTCGTCATGTCGGTGTTGACGGTGAACGGCCGCGAGCGATCGGTCGGGACCGGATAATCGTAGCGGAAATAGTTCAGCATCTCCTCGGTGCGGACCGCGGCCTGGGGCGGCATCTGCCCCTGGTTCAGCATCCGCCGGACATTGGCGTAGGAGCCGGTGTCGACGTCGACCGAGAAGGTCGAAACCGGCGCTTCGGCGACCGACTGGACGGCGGCGACGTCGCGGCCGGCATAGCGCTCGCGATTCTCCTGCGGCGCCGGATAATAAGGCGAGCCGGGCGGCTGGGCGACGCGCGAGCCGGTGACGCCGGCATAGCCATCGGCCCGGCCGCGCCGGTCAGCCTCGGCCTGGGCCCCGGTCCGGGGCTGGGCGAGCATCGGCGGGGGCGGTGGAGGCGGTGGCGGCGGGGCCGCGCGCTGCGCCTGGTTGTTGACGTAGGGCATGGGCGGCGGCGCGACGCCGCCAACACTGCCGCTGCTGCGGCCGCGGCCATAGCCGGCGCTGTCGTCATAATAAGCGCCGCCCTGGAGGAAGGGGGCGCAGCGGGCATCGGGGTCCTCGCCGCGGGCGATGCGGTCGCCGCGCTGGACGGCGGCAGCGAGAGGAGCGGGGGGTGAAGGGGGAAGGCCGGTCAGGATCAGGGCCGTCATCGAAAGTAAGCCGAGCACGCGCATGTCATCCTCCTCGCGACAGATGTGATAATATCACATGCGAGTCGCTGAACGGTTCCTGAACTGCGATACGTGGAAGGTCAGGCGGCGCTGTCGTGCTTGCGGCGGCCGCGATTGCGGGCGGCGAAGGGAACCACTTTGGCGGCGCCGAGCGCGCCCGCCTCCTCGGCATCGAGTGGCGCCGACAGCGCGAATCCCTGGCCGTCGCGGCAGCCGAACTGGCGCAGCATGTCGATCTGCTCCTGGGTCTCGATATGCTCGGCGACGCACGGAACGCGGAGCGACGCGCACAGATCGAGCACGCCTTTCAGCAGGCGGACGCCGATCGGCGATTGCGGCACGCCGGCGATCAGCGAGCCGTCGATCTTGATCGCGTCGAAGATCATCTCGCGTAAATAGGAGATGGAGGCAAAGCCGGCGCCGAAATCGTCGAGCAGGATGCGCGCGCCGGCGACGCGCAGCGCTTCGAGATTGACCCTGGCGGTCGCGAAATCGGCGAGCATCGAGGTTTCTGTTACCTCGATCTGCAGCCGCTCGGGCGCCAGCCCCTCGGCGGCGATGATCGCCAGCAGCCGCGGCGCCGAGCCCGCCGTGCAGAGCTGGACGGCGCTGAGGTTGAACGACAGCCGCACCGCGTCGGGCCAGCGCGCCGCCTCCCGCGCCGAGCGGGCGAGCAGGCCGTCGCTGATCCCCTCGATGACGTTGATCTGCTCGGCGATCGGAATGAACTCGACCGGGGAAATCAGGCCGAGATCGGGGTCGGTCCAGCGGGCCAGCGCCTCGAACGAGCGAAGCGCCCCGGTCGAAAGGTCGAAGATCGGCTGGTAGGAAAGGCTGATGGCCTCGCGGATCGAAGGATCGCTCAGCCGCCGTTCGATCTCGATCCGTCGTCCATTGGCCTGCTCGATTTCGGCCGTGAAAACCGCCGCCGAACCGCGGCCTTTCTCCTTGCCGGTGTAGAGCGCCGCGTCGGCCCGGCTCAGGGCGGTGCGGACGTCGCCGCCGCCGGGCGTGAGGACGACCAGGCCGGCGCAGGACGAGATCCGGAAGTCGCGGCCTTCGACATGGTAGGGCCGGCCCAGCATTTCGCAGATCCGCATGCCGGTGCGCTCCGCCGCCGACTCGTCGCCGCAGGGGAGGATCAGGGCGAATTCGTCGCCGCCGATCCGCGCGGTCAGCGGACCGGCGCCGCCCTGGCGGCGCAGCCGGGCGGCGACCTCGATCAGCACGGCGTCGCCGGCGGCGTGGCCGAAAATGTCGTTGATCGGCTTGAAGTCGTCGAGGTCGAGCAAAGCGAGCGCGAAGGGCCGGCCGCCGTTCCTGCCCAGCCGTTCCTCGAGCTCGGCGATGAAGGCGCGGCGGTTGGCGAGTCCGGTCAGCGGATCGGTGTCGGCGACCTCGCGGACCCGCGCTTTCTCGGTCAGCGCCGCCTGCTCGGCATGCTGGGCGCGCTCGCGCTCGCTTTCGACCGCGGAACGCGAGCGGACCAGCTCGACGAAGCCTTCATCGTGGATCTTGACCAGCCTCAGGACCAGCAGAGCGGTGAGCACCAGGCTGATGCCGACCGCGATGTGGCCCGAATTGGGCGAAAGGAGCAGCCGGCCCGCGAACGGGATTGCCAGCAGCCACACCGGCATCCGCGCGCCGACCGGGAAGCTGGCCAACGCATAGGCGCAGCCGACCGAGGCCAAAGAGGCGAAGAGGATGACCAGGCCCTGCTGGTAAGCGGAGGACAGGTTGAACTGGGTGATCGCGTAGAAGCCGAAGCCGAAGCTTATCAGCGCGGCCAGGAACAGGGTCCGGCGCAGCTCGGACTGGATTTCCTCGGGCGCGAGCTGGCGGCCGCGATTGCGCAGCCAGTGGCCCATCCGGACGACGACGAACAGGACCAGCAGATTGGCAGGATGGAGCAGTGTGAAATTGGCCAGGCCGCTGGCGAAGGCGAGGCCGAGGAAATTGACCAGGGCGACCGTGTAGAGAAGCGGAATCTGCCGCTGGAGGGCGCGAAAACGCTCGTACAGCAGCGCCCGCCCGAGGGCGGACCGCGCCTCGCCGACATCGGTGAGGCGGCCGAACAGATGCCGGACTCGCGCAACCATGGACTTTGCCTAGCGCAAAGAGATTAAAGGAGGATTTCCGGCGGCCGGCGGCTTCCGCGCGTTCAGCTCTTCTCCAGCGCCCGCTGGACCCGCATCCGGTCGATCATGCCCAGCCGGTCGGCGCGCAGCCGTCCGATCACGCCCGGATCGAGGCGGAAGAGAGATTCGATCAGGCCGCGCCGCTCCTCCGGCTTCGCCTGGGCGATGGCGGCGGTGACCGACCGCAGGAATTCGCGCTTCTTCCACAGCGTCCGCGCCTCGTCCTCGAACAGATCGTGAAGCGCGTCGCCGGAAAAATCGGCCTGGCGGGCAAGCAGCAGGGCGTTGCGCGCGGCGTCGGCGACCGTTCTGCCGGACAGCGGGTGGAAGAAGCCGCCGCGCAGGCCCAGTTTGGCGACCCGCGCGCCGCCCAGCCGCCAGAAGGCGGCGAAGTCGCCGCCAAAGGGGAGGGGCCGGACGGCGGTCCATTCCGAAAGCAGCTTCCGGCGCTGCCAGCCGCGGGTCGCGACATAGGCGTCGAGCCGGGCCTCGGCCTGTTCGTCGGGCTGGGCGCGCTCGGAAATGCAGACGTCGGCGAGGACCAGGCGGTCCTCGGCCAGGGGCAGGCACTGCACGAAGCGCAGGCCGCCCGCCTGGTCGACGGTGGCGTCGATCATCACCGGCCGGTCGACCCGGTGCGGCGTCTTGAACAGATAGTCGCGTTCCAGCCGGGCCTCGTAGAGCAGGTCGAGCATCGAGAGATTGGCCACGCCGCGGGCGTCGATCGCGCCTTCGGCCTTGATCGTCTCGCCGCCGTCGAGGACCAGGGCGTCCTCGCGTACCGCGACCACCCTGGTGCCGAGCCGATATTGCTTCGGGTCCAGCGTCGCGAGCATCGCCTTGTGGACGGCATCGGAAGCGATGCCGCTCTGGTCCGCCTTCAGATTGCGGCTGAAACCGGGGAAGGCGACGTAGAAGCCCGGCCAGCGATGCTCGCTGAGCGGACCGAGCAGGTCGAGCCCCTCGGGATCGAGTTCACCGTCGGCAAAGGCGCGCGGTCTCGTGTCGCCGAATCGCGCGCTTTCCTCGACGATCAGAAGGGGGACGTCGGGCCGCATCCGCGCCATCGCCAGCGCGGCCAGCGAGCCGGCCAGGCCGCCCCCCGCGATCACGATCCCGTCCCTTCTGCCGCGCGCCATGAAGGGACGCTTAGCGCAAACCGTCCTTGCTGTGCCATGTACGCGCGGAGCCAGCCTCATTTTGGGACTGTCCGCGGGCCACTCCTAAACTATAAGCACAAAGGGTGAACGACGCGCCGCCCGCACCGCCCCAGCGCAAGATCATCCATGTCGACATGGACGCCTTCTATGCGTCGGTCGAACAGCGCGACAATCCGGAGCTTCGCGGCAAGCCGGTGGCTGTCGGCGGGACCGTGCGCGGCGTGGTCACCGCGGCGAGCTACGAGGCGCGCAAATATGGCGTCCGCTCGGCCATGCCCTCGGTCACCGCCAGGCGCCGCTGCCCCGACCTCATCTTCGTCAAGCCGCGCTTCGACGCCTATCGCGAGGTCTCCCAGGCGATCCGCGCTATCTTCCACGACTACACGCCGCTGGTGGAGCCGCTGTCGCTCGACGAGGCCTATCTCGACGTCACCGAGGATCTGAAGGGGATCGGCATCGCCACCCGCATCGCCGAGGAGATCCGCGCCCGGATCAAGGCCGAGACCGGGCTCACTGCTTCGGCCGGCGTCTCCTACAATAAGTTCCTCGCAAAGCTGGCGTCGGACCAGAACAAGCCCGACGGCCTGTGCGTCGTCACCCCGGCGCGCGGCGAGGCCTTCGTCGCGGTCCTGCCGGTAAAGCGCTTCCACGGCATCGGGCCGAAAACGGCGGAGAAGATGGCCGGGCTCGGCATCGTCACCGGCGCCGACTTGCGCGCCCAGAGCCTCGCCTTCCTCAGCCACCATTTCGGCAGCAGCGGCGACTATTATTACAACCTCGCCCGCGGCATCTGCCACCGCCAGGTCAAGCCCAACCGCCCCTACAAGTCGATCGGCGCCGAGGACACGTTCCTCGAGGATCTGATCGAGGAGGAGGCGCTGGCGGCCGAGCTCGACAAGATCAGCCACACGGTCTGGCGGCGGATTTCGGAAAAGGAGATCAGCGGCCGGACGGTGACCCTGAAGGTCAAGTATCGCGACTTCCAGATCGTCACCCGCGCCCGCAGCCTCGACCGCGCCGTCGCCGGCCGCGAGGAATTCCTCGACATCGGCCGCGCCTTGCTCCGCACCCTGATGCCGGCGGCCAAGGGGATCAGATTGCTCGGCCTCACCTTGTCCAACCTCAGCGAAGGCGCCGAAGTCGAACTCGAACCGCGCGAACTGGAGCTGCCGCTTTAGGGCTTACGCCCCGACCGTCTCCCGCGCGGAGTCCGCCCGGTCGAAGAGGGCGGCCTCGGGCGGCGGGCCTTCGACCTGTTCGACCATGAAACTGCGCCCGGGCAGCGGGGCGAGGAGGAGGCTCTCGGCGATTTCGTGGTCGAGCCAGGCGAGGCGGTTGGCGCGCTTGATCACCGCCATCTGCCGGTCGTGATAGGGCGCGACATCGGCATTGGCAGCGATGGTCAGGATTGCATAGCTCGGCGCCCGGCCGTTTTCGGCGGGCCGCCAAATACCGGCGAAGTAGAAGAAGTCGCCATTGACCATGGAGAAGCGCCAGCGTCGCCTTTCCTCGCCCCGGCCCTTGCCGACGAAGAATTCGGAAGCCGGGATCAGGCAGCGGCGGCTGCCGAAGCGCCGGCCTTCCGCGCGAACCGTGGTGAAGGGGCGCCCGCCCCCCATGTTCGGGGCCAGGCCCCAGATCAGATTGACCATCTCGATGACGTCGCCGGCGGTGCGGCGGATGACCGCGCCCGGCTCGCCGGCGACGACGGCCGGCCCGGTCCTGTAACTGACGAAACGGTCGGTCATGCCACTTGTCCGCACAATTGAAGAAAGAACATAGCAGGAACATTGAGGTTGAGGCAAGACGCGCAGCGCGCTATCGCCAATCCATGTGCAACGACTATCGGCTGAAGGTCGACATCGAGGCGATCCGCCAGGACTTCGAGGAGATCCGGGTCCGGATCCGCTTTCCGGAAGGCATTCCCAATCTCGAGCCGCGCGACGACGTGCGGATCACCGACACGGCGCCGATCGTCCGCGCCGCCGAAGCCAGCGATGGCGACGGGGATTTCGCCGCCGATCTCGTCCAGCGCCGCTGGAGCTGGCCGGCGCCGAACGGCAAGCCGGTCTACAATTTCCGCTCGGAGGGCCGAACCTTCGACAGCGGCCGTTGCCTGATCCCCGCCGACGGCTTCTACGAATTCACCCGGCACAGCGATCCGAAGAGCAAGCGCAAGCACAAATGGCTGTTTACGATGAAGGACCAGCCCTGGTTCTGCATCGCGGGTATCTGGCGGAGCGTGCCGGATCTCGGCGAGGCCTTCACCCTGCTCACCACCGAGCCGGGGCCGGACGTCGCCCCCTATCACAGCCGCCAGATCGTCGTCCTTCCGCCCCGCGAGTGGGCTCGCTGGCTCGATCCAAGGGTGCCGGCCGCCGATGTGCTGCGGTCGCTGCCGGCGGGGAGTCTGGACGTCGAGCAGGTGAACTGAAGGCCGGGCCCTATCCGCTGTTCCTCAGCGCGGTCGCGATGGCGTTGATCGAGAGCTGGATGCCTTCGCGGATGCGGGGGTCGTCCTCGCCGGCGCGGTGGCGCTTGAGGAGCTCGATCTGGAGATGGTTGAGCGGCTCGATATAGGGAAGGCGCAGGCGGATCGATTCGTCGAGCGCCGGATTCTTTTCGAGCAGCCGGGTCTGGCCGGTCGCCTGGAGCAGGGCGTCGCGGGCCAGCTCCCAGCCGCCCTGGATCCGCCCGAAGATCGCCCGCGCCGCGTCCTTGTCCTCGACCAGCTCGGCATAGGAAGCGGCGATGTTCATGTCCGATTTGGCGAGCACCATTTCCATATTGTCGAGCGTGGTGCGGAAGAAGGGCCAGGCCTCGACCATGTCCTTGAGCAGGCCCTTGTCGGCGAAGGCGTGCAAGGCGTGGCCGGCGCCGTACCAGCCGGGCAGCATCACCCGCGCCTGCGACCAGGAAAAGACCCAGGGAATGGCGCGCAGGTCTTCGATCAGGTCGCTCTTAGTCCGGCTCGCCGGCCGCGAACCGATCTTGAGGTCGGCGATCTCGGCGATCGGCGTCATCTGGCGGAAGAAGGCGCGAAAACCCTCGGTCTCGTAGACCAGGCCGCGATAGGCGGCGAAGGCTTTGTCCGAAATCTCGTCCATCGCCGCGTAGAAGATGTCGCGCCGGCGGGCCGAGCGTTCCTCCAGGCTGGCCAGCAGGGTCGCCGCCGCCATCGCCTCGAGGTTGATCGCGGCGCTTTCGGCGCTGCCATATTTGGCGGCGATCACCTCGCCCTGCTCGGTGATCCTTATCCGGCCCTGGACGGTGCCGCGGGGCTGGGCGCGGATCGCGGCGAAGCTCGATCCGCCGCCGCGCCCGACGGCGCCGCCCCGGCCGTGGAAGAGCTGCATGGTCGCGCCCGCTTCCTCGAACACGCCGGCCAGTGCCCGGCTCGCCTGGTGCAGGCTCCACACCGACGTCAGGTAGCCGCCATCCTTGTTCGAGTCGGAATAGCCGACCATCACTTCCTGATATCCGCGCGTGGCCGTTCTCGGCGCGACCTCGGGCAGGGCCAGCCATTGTGCCATGATCTCGGGCG
>DATDAU010000029.1:0-29766 GCA_036525215.1 Allosphingosinicella sp. | reverse complement strand
TGGAGATCACGCCATCAACGTCGGTAAACTAGAAGTGCCATGGGAGGCGGGGCGGCGGCGACGGGTCGACCGTGCCCGGCTTTCTCACGTCCGTTGCTTCGGCTGCTGCACGCCACCGCCGCCCAGGGTCGCAAATGCCGTCAGCGAGGAGATCAGGGCGAGCGCCACCCCGACCAGAGCAGCGTCATGGAGGCCGGCGATCAAATCCGCGCCCTCCAGCGACAGCACTGCGCCGAGCAGGGCGACGACGATCAGGCCGCCGCTCCGCGACACCGCGCTGTTGAGCCCGGAGGCTGTGCCGACATGGTGCTCGTCGACCGATCCCAGCACGGCGGTGGTGAGCGGCGCCACCGCGATCGCCATGCCGGCCGAGACGGTGAGGATCGAGGGCAGGACGCTTGTCCAGTAATTGCTCCCGGCGTCGATCCTGAGCCCGAGCAGGAAGCCGCCGGCGACCAGCAGCGGCCCGATCGTCAGCGGCCAGCGCGGGCCGATCCGGGCGGCCAGCTTGCCCATCAGCGGCGAGCCCGCGGCGACGATGATCGGGAAGGGGGTGAGGGCCAGTCCGGCCAGCGCGGCCGGATAGCCGCCCGCCTGGATCAGCACATAGGGCAGGAGCAGCATCAGTCCGCCGAGCGCGCCGTAGAGCAGGAAGGTGAAGAAGGTGAGGCCGACGAAGGCGCGCGAGCCGAACAAGGCGAGCGGCACCATCGCCTTTGCGCCGCGCCGCCGTTCGGCCAAGAGGAAGAGGGGCAGCATCAGCGCGCCGCCGGCCAGCGAAATCGCGGCCGCGGTGTCGAGCCGGCCGGTCGCCGACCAGGCGGTGAGCCCCCAGGTCAGCTCGGCCAAGGCCAGGGTCGCCAGCGCCGCGCCCAGCCAGTCGGGCGGCGGGCGTTTCTCATTGGCGCTTTCCGGAACGTAGAGCAGGCCGAGGACGATGGCGGCGGCGGCGATCGGCACGTTGATCAGGAAGATGAATTGCCAGCCGATGCCGTCGACCAGCCAGCCGCCGAGCAGAGGCGCGACCGCGCCTGCGATGGCGCCGGCCGCCGCCCAGGTGCCGACCGCGCGGCCGCGTCTCTCGCCGGCGAAGGAGGCGCTCAGCGTCGCCAGGCTGTTGGGCAGCAGCATCGCCGCGCCCAGGCCCTGCAGGACGCGGCCGGCGAGGAAGGTTTCGAGGCTGGGCGAAATCGCGCAGAGGATCGAGGCGGCGGTGAACAGGGCGATCCCCGCCAGCATCGTCCGCCGCCGTCCGTAGAGGTCGCCGGCCGCGCCGCCGAGCAGCAGCAGGGCCGAAAGCGGCAAAGTGAAAGCGTTCATCACCCACTGCACCTCGGCGGTGGCGGCGTTGAAGGCGCGGCCGATGGTCGGCAGGGCGACGTTGAGCACCGATCCGTCGACGAAGGCGAGGCTGGAGGCGAGGATGCAGGTGGCGAGCACGAGCCGCGAATGTTTCGCAGTGCCGCCGGCGCCCTGGAGACAGGCGGCGCCGTCGCAGGGATGGGGCAGGGTAAGAGTCAGGCGGCCTCTCCAACGTCCACAACAAGCGGGTCGGAACGCGACCATAAAGCGGCCTCAAGCTCCGGAACAGCCCCGGCCGAACGGCGATCCCTTTCAAATATTGAGCAAGTCTTCACGATTGGCAGACGCCAGCAGCTTCGCTATTCTTCGCGCCGCTACTTCAACCTTGTTGAGTCGGGGGAGGAAAAGATGAAGCCGGGACCAGATGGGATCAAGCTCGTTCAGTCGTTCGAAGGGTGCGAGAAGAAGTCCGGCGACGGCAAGTTCGCCGCCTATCCCGATCCGGCCACCGGCGGCGATCCCTGGACGATCGGCTGGGGCACGACCGGTGCCGACGTCAAGAAGGGCCTGGTCTGGACCCAGGAGCAGTGCGACGACCGCTTCTCGGACGATCTCGCCGCCTTCGCGGCCAAGGTCGACAATGCGCTCGGTGGCGCGCCGACCACCCAATCCCAGTTCGATGCGATGGTCTGCTTCGCCTATAATGTCGGCATGGGCAATTTCTCCTCCAGCACCCTGCTGAAGAAGCACAAGGCGAAAGACTATAAGGGCGCCGCCGCCGAATTTGCCAAGTGGAACAAAGCCAACAAGAAGGTGATGGCCGGCCTCACCCGCCGACGGGCCGCGGAAGCAGCACTCTATTCGAAATAGGGCGACGCAGACTCAGCCTCATCCGTTCCTATCCCGTCATTCCAGCCTGCGCTGAAATGACGGAAATGGCGAGGCTCTGGTCTAAAGCACCTCGAACAGTCCGGCGGCGCCCATGCCGCCGCCGACGCACATCGTCACCATCACATATTTGACGCCGCGCCTCTTGCCCTCGATCAGCGCGTGGCCGGTCATCCGCGCGCCGGACATGCCGTAGGGATGGCCGATCGAGATGGCGCCGCCGTCGACGTTCATCCGGTCGTTAGGGATGCCGAGCTTGTCCTGGATGTAGAGAACCTGGACGGCGAAGGCCTCGTTCAATTCCCATAGGCCGATATCGTCCATCTTGAGCCCGAACCGGTCGAGCAATTTCGGCACGGCGAAGACCGGGCCAATGCCCATTTCGTCGGGCTCGGTGCCGGCCGCGGCCATGCCGATATAGCGGCCGAGCGGCGACAGGCCGCGCTCGGCGGCGAGGCCGGCTTCCATGATCACGCAGGCCGAGGCGCCGTCGGAAAGCTGGCTGGCATTGCCGGCGGTGATCATCGCGTCGGGTCCCATCACCGGCTGCAGGCTGTTCAGGCCCTCGATCGTGGTGTCGGCGCGGTTACCCTCGTCCTTGGCGATGGTGACTTCCTGGGTCGAGACCTCGCCGGTCTCCTTGTTCTTGACCTGCATCCGGGCGGTGACGGGGATGATCTCGTCGTCAAACTTGCCGGCGGCCTGGGCGGCGGCGGTGCGCTGCTGCGACTGCAGGGCGTAGGCGTCCTGGCGGTCGCGCGCGATGCCGTAGCGCTTGCCGACCACTTCGGCGGTGCCGATCATCGGCATGTAGACGTCCTTGTGCATGGCGACGAGCTCGGGGTCGCCGCCCAGCCGCATCTCAGCGGTCTGGACCATCGAGATCGATTCGACGCCGCCGGCGACGCACACGTCCATCCGGTCGACGATCACCTGCTTGGCCGCGGTCGCGATCGCCATCAGGCCGGAGGCGCACTGGCGGTCGATCGACATGCCGGGAACGGTGACCGGCAGGCCGGCGCGAAGCGCCGCCGTGCGGCCGATCGTCGCCTGCACACCCTGCTGGAGCGCAGCACCCATGATCACGTCGTCGATCTCGGCCGGGTCCACGCCGGAGCGCTCGACCGCGGCGCGGATGGCGTGGGCGGCGAGGGTGGGAGAGGGGGTGGCGTTGAACGCGCCCCGATACGCCTTGCCGATCGGCGTGCGGGCGGTGGAAACGATGACGGCGTCGCGGCTGGACATTTTGGGTCTCCGTTGCTGATCAGATGAAGATTTGGCCGATCCAGTCGGCGGTCAATGCAGGTTTGTCCTCGCCCTCGATCTCGACCGTCACCTGGTGAAGGAATTGCCATTGGCCCGGTCTTTTCTCCTCGAACGCGGCGAGCGTGAAGCGGCCGCGGACGCGTTTGCCGGAGCGGACCGGGGCGATGAAGCGGACCTTCTCGAAGCCGTAATTGACCCCCATCTTGATGCTCTCGGGCCGCAACATGGCGTCGGCCGCCATCCGGCTCAAGAGCGACAGAGTCAGGAATCCATGGGCGATGGTGCCGCCGAACGGCGTCTTCGCCGCCGCCACCGGGTCGATATGGATGAACTGGGGATCCTCGGTCACGTCGGCGAAGGCGTCGATCCGCGCCTGGTCGACCAGGATCCAGTCCGACACGCCCACTTCGCCGCCGACGCGACCCCGGATTTCCTCGATGGTGGCGACCGGCATTGAGCCTCCGTACATGTACCGCTAGTGGCCACCCGCATAGTGCCGCATGGCGGCGACAAACAAGCCCTCGGGAGACTTGGTGATGGCTGACGCTACGGCATCGGCGCGCGTGGAAATCAGGCGGTTGCTGAGAGCGCCGGAACCGGAGGTGCTGGCGCCCCTGCTGAAGGCGGCGCATCTCGACGCCGATTCGCACGCCCGAATCGAAAAAAGGGCCCTGGCCATGCTCGGCGAGCTGCGCGAAGCGCAAGGCCGCGGCTGGGTCAACCAGTTCCTCCAGGAATATCGGCTGAACACCCAGGAGGGCGTCGCTTTGCTGTCGCTCGCTGAGGCCTTCCTGCGCGTCCCCGATCCCGAGACCGCCGACTCTTTGATCGCCGACAAGCTGGGCGAGGGCGATTGGCGCGCCCATAAGGGCAAGTCCAATTCCACTTTGGTCAATTCGGCGACCTGGGGCCTGGTGATCGGGCGCGCGCTGACCGGCGACAGCGAGCAGGCGAGCGCGCTCAAAAAGCTGATCTCGCGGGCCGGCGAGCCCTTCGTCCGCCAAGGCGTCGGCGCGGCGATGAGGATGATGGGCGAGATCTTCGTCATGGGCCGCAACATCGGCGAAGCGATCGAGCGGATGCGCAAGCGCGAGAATGCCGGCTTCACCGCCAGTTTCGACATGCTCGGCGAGGCGGCGCGGACCTTCCCCGACGCCGAACGCTATTACCGCGCTTATGAAGACGCGATCCGCGCGGTCGGCCGGGTGCCGGCCGAGGGCCACTCGATCTCGGTCAAATTGTCGGCGCTCCACCCGCGCTATGAGGTCGCCCAGTACGATCGCTGCGTTCCGGCGCTCATCGAGCAGGTCGAGGCGCTGGCCACCCTGGCGGCGGGGCTCGGCATCCCCTTCACCATCGACGCCGAGGAAACCGAGCGGCTGGAGATGAGCCTCGACATCATTGAGACCGTGGCCGGCCTGCCGAGCCTCAAGGGCTGGGACGGGCTGGGCATGGCGATCCAGGCCTATGGCAAGCGCGCGCGGCCGGTCGTCGCCTGGTCCGACGCGCTCGGCGCGAAGACCAAACGGCGGATCGCGGCGCGGCTGGTCAAGGGCGCTTATTGGGACACCGAGATCAAGCGCACTCAGGAACAGGGCCTTTGCGAATATCCGCTGTTCACCCGCAAGGCGGCGACCGACGTCTCCTACCTCGCCTGCGCGCGCGACATGCTGGCGGCGAAGAACATCTATCCGGCCTTCGCCACCCACAATGCGCTGACCGTCTCGACCCTGCTCGAATATGCCGGCGACGCCCGCGATTTCGAGTTCCAGCGGCTCCACGGCATGGGCGAGGGGCTCTACGAAGGGCTGGTCCGCGACCAGGGCTATCATACCCGCATCTACGCGCCCGTCGGCGGCCACCGCGACCTGCTCGCCTACCTGGTCCGGCGCCTGCTCGAAAACGGCGCCAATTCAAGCTTCGTCCACCAGCTCGCCGACGAAAATCTGACCGACGCCGACCTGCTCGCCGATCCGGTCGCCAAGATCGCCGCGGTCGGCGGCACCCGCCACCCCTCCATCCCGCTGCCCGAGGATCTGTTCCGGCCCGAACGGGCGAACAGCGAGGGGCTCGACCTCAACGATCGGCCCGAGCTGGAGCGGGTGGCCAAGGCGGTGGCGACGCCGCTCAACTTCGCGACTCCGCCCAGCGTCGAGGCCTCGGCACTCGTCGGCCAGGCGCTGGACGGCTTTGCCGCCTGGTCGGCGCGGAGGGTCGAGGACCGCGCCCAATGCCTCGAACGGCTCGCCGACCTGCTCGAGCGCGACCGCGACATGCTGATGCGGATCGCCGTCCAGGAGGCGAAGAAGACGATTCCCGACGCTCTCGCCGAGGTCCGCGAGGCGGTCGACTTCTGCCGCTATTACGCCGCCCAGGCGCGCTCGGGGCTGCAGCCGCTCGAGCTTCCCGGCCCGACCGGCGAACGCAACGTCCTGAGGATGGAGGGCCGTGGCGTCTGGGTGTGCATCGCGCCGTGGAACTTCCCTCTCGCCATCTTCCTCGGCCAAGTCTCGGCGGCGCTCGCCGCCGGCAACAGCGTCGTCGCCAAGCCGGCCTCGCAGACGCCCGAAATTGCCGCTTATGCGGTCGGCCTCGCCCACAATGCCGGCATTCCCGAGGACGCTCTGGTGATCGCCAACGGCCGGCCGGAAATGGGCCAGGCGCTGATGGAGGACGTCCGCATCGCCGGCGTCGCCTTCACCGGTTCGACCGCGACCGCCAAGCGCATCGCGCGGACGCTTTTGATCGAAGAAGACCGGGACATCATTCCGCTGATCGCCGAGACCGGCGGGATCAACGCGATGATCGTCGATTCCACCGCTTTGCCCGAACAGGTGGTGCAGGACGTGATCACGTCGGCTTTCCGCTCCGCCGGTCAGCGCTGTTCGGCGCTGCGGCTGCTCGTGCTCCAGGAGGACATCGCCGAGCGCACGCTGGAAATGCTCGGCGGGGCGATGGACAGCCTGATTGTCGGCGATCCCGCCGATCCTCGCACCGACGTCGGCCCGGTGATCGATCAGCCCTCCTACGACAAGTTGATGGGCCATCGTTCGGCAATGCGGGACCGCTGGCTGAAGACGATCGACGTACCGGGCGAAGGCCTGTTCGTGCCGCCGACCCTGATCCAACTCGATGCGATCGAGGATCTGAAGCGCGAGTGGTTCGGGCCCCTGCTCCACGTCACCACCTGGAAGGGCGGGCAGCTCGCCGAGACGGTGAAGCGGATCAACAGTTCCGGCTTCGGCCTCACCATGGGCCTCCACAGCCGCATCGCCCGCGCCGCCGAGACGGTCGAGGAGAACGGCACGGTCGGCAATCTCTACGTCAACCGCTCGATGATCGGCGCCATCGTCGGCTCGCAGCCCTTCGGCGGGGAGGGCCAGTCCGGCACCGGTCCCAAGGCCGGCGGCCCCCACTATCTCGCCCGCTTCTGCACCGAGCGCGTGACCAGCACCGACACCACCAGCTCCGGCGGCAACGCCACGTTGCTGAGCCTGGAGGATGTGGGGTTCTAACATGACGCGCCGCTTGAACCGAGGCCCAGTCCGGCCGATGCTGGGCGGATGTTCGAGGCCGAAGCCATCCGCCTGCGCGAGCTGATCCTCCGCCTGCCGACGCCCTCGCCTTTGCTTCATCTCGGCTCGTCGACCCGCCGCTTCCGCGAGGTCGACAAGCCCCACATCCAGCGCGAATTGTTCGGCCCGCTCGAAGCGGCCGGGGTCGAAGTCGTCCACAGCGATCTCAAGCAGGCGGAAGGCGTCGACATTGCCGGCGACATTCTCGACCCGGTGGTGCGACGGGACCTCAAGGCGCGCGGCTTTCGCGCCATCCTGGCGGCGAACCTGCTCGAGCATGTCCGGAATCGCGACGCAGTGATCGCCGCCTGCGAGGAAATCGTCGGCCCGGGCGGCTCTATCCTCGCCACCGTGCCTTCTTCCTTTCCCTATCATGCCGACCCGATCGACACCGGCTACCGGCCCTCGCCGGGCGACCTGGCCGCGGCCTTCGCCGGCAGCCGAATCCTCGCTGCCGAGGAAGTGGCGGGGCGGACCTATGCCGAGGAGATAAAGGCGCGGGGGTCCAATGTCTGGAAGGAGATCGCCCGCACGCTCGGTTTCGGATTGATCTTCTTCGCCCGGCCGAAGAGCTTCCGGGCGCGTCTCGACCGCTGGCGCTGGTACAAGCGGCCCTACCGGGTCTCGGTCGTGCTGCTCGCGGTCGATTCCTCGGGCGGATAGGGCATGATCAGCGACCCGTCCGGCGCGGCGGTGAAGCTGGTCTGGGTCGGATAGGCGAACTCGATCCCTTCCTCGTTGAACCGCCTCAAGAGGGCGATCAGCACCTGGCTGCGCGCGTCGAACACCTTCTGCCAGACCTCCGACTTGACGTCGAACTGGAGCTCGAAGTCGAGGCTCGATGCGCCGAAGCCGGTCATGCCGCAGCGGACCAACGCGCATTTCTCGCAGCCGGCGACCACCTCGCCGACGATGGCCGGGATGCGGGCGCAGAGTTCGGGGTCGGTCTGGTAGACGATGCCGAAAGCCTGGGTGATCCGGCGCCGGTTGAGCCGCGCCATATTGTGCAGCTCCTTTCCCAGCAGATTGGTGTTGGAGATCACCACTTCCTCGCCGGTGACGGCGCGGATCCGGGTCGATTTGAGACCGATGGTCTCGACCGTTCCCGAGGTCGAATCCCAGCTGATCGAATCGCCGCGGCGGAACGGCTTGTCGAAGATGATCGACAAGGCGGAGAAGAGGTCGTCGAATATGCCCTTGGCGGCGAGACCGATGGCGATGCCGCCGATGCCGAGCCCGGCGACCAGGCCGGTGACGTTGATGCCGAGATTGTCGAGGATGACGACGAGGGCGATGACGAAGATGACGATGGTGATGAGCAGGCGGATGATGCCGATCGCGCTGCCCAGACCGCTATTCGCCTCGAGCCCGCCGGCGCGGTGCTCGATCACTCCGAGGGCCAGCTCGCGCGTCCACAATGCGACCTGCAGGGTCGCGGCGATGACGAACAACACCTCGATGGTCGAGGCGACAACCTCCGGCGCCAGTGCCGGGCCGGCGACCAGCCGCGCCGCCATCGCGACCATGAACCACAAACGCGTCCGCGCCATTACCCGCCCGACGACGGTGCGCCAGTGCATATGATCGGGATCGCCGGCAATCAGCCTCTTGCCCAGCCATTTGAGGCCGAGCAGCACCAGGACGATGACTGCCCCGGCGGCGATCCCGAGCAGGATCTTGAAGCTGTGGTCGGAGAGCCAGGCGGCCATTTGCGCCCAGAGCTGCCCGGCCTGAATGTCGAGCGACGCGCTTTCGTTCATCTGGATCAGGACGGCCCCTTCTTCCCGCGCCGCGCTTTTTCGAGGAAGGCGATCAGGCCCCGCTCCGCGCTCGTCAGATATTTCGTCGCGCGGGGGCATTTGTACCCGCGCATCCTCGCGTTTCTGGCGTTCTTCACCGCGTCGATCAAGGCCGGATGGACATAGGATTTGCGACTGATGGCCGGGGTGTTGCCGAGCGCTTCGGCCACCGGCTCGAGCATGGCGTTGAGCCCGATCCCTTCCTCGCCAGCCGCGCAGATCTGGGTGAAGGCGATGGCGCTGGCGTGCCAGGTGCGGAAATGCTTGGCGGTGAAGTCCTCGCCGGTCGTCTCGCGGATGTAATCGTTGACGTCGGTGGAGGTGACCGGCTGCGGCTCGCCTTCGTCGTCGACATATTGGAACAGATTCTGGCCGGGCAGGTCCTGGCATTTCCTGACCAGCCGGCTGAGGCTGGCGTCGGTCAGCGATAATTCACGCAATTTGCCGCTCTTGCCCTTGAACCGCATCTTTACCGTCCGGCCGAGCACTTTGGCGTGGCGGGTGCGCAAGGTGGTGGCGCCATAGCTTTTGTTGGCCTCGGCATAGGCCTCGTTGCCAACGCGGATATGGCCGATGTCGAGCAGCCGGACGATGGCGGCGGCGACTGTGTCGCGGCTCAGGGTGCGGCGGCGAAGGTCGGCCTCGACCCGCTTGCGAAGCTTCGGCAAGGCGCGGCCGAAGCGGGCGGACATCTCGTATTTGGCAGTGTCCTGCTTCTCCCGGAAATCGGGATGGTAGCGATATTGCTTGCGGCCCTTGTCGTCATAGCCGATCGCCTGGATGTGCCCGTTCGGCTTGGGACTGAACCAGGCGTCGCGATAGGCGGGCGGCAGGCCGATCGCGTTCAGCCGGTCGATCTCGTCGCGATCCTTGATCCGCTGGCCCCTGGCGTCGAAATATTGCCAATAGCGGCCGTGCCGCCGGCGGCTGATGCCGGGCGTCTGGTCGTCGATATAGGTAAGCCGCGCACCGCTCATCAGGCGGTCTAAAGGCTTGGCGCGACGCTTCGTTCCGGAGGCGGGCTGACGGCAGGCGCGAAATCGGGTCGGCGCCTGGACCGCTCGCGCCCCGTCAGCCATTTGTCGAAGCCGATCTGGGTTCCGATCATGAGATAGACGAAGGGCTGGTAGGCGATGCCGACGAACAGGGCGCCGACCAGGTAGATGAGCTGGAAATTCTGCAGCGCGGTGGCCAGGGGCGAGATCCAGGCATCGTCGCCTTCGGCCCTGCGGTAGCGCCTCCGGATCATCTCCATCCGCACCAGGCCGATGCCGTGGATCAGCAGGAACAGGAACAGGCCGAAAAAGCCCTGCTCGCCGAGCATCTCGAAATAGGCGCTGTGATAGGCGCGGCCGGCGTCGGCCTCGGTCTGGGCGGTGACCACCGAGACGTCGCCCGAGGTCTGGGCAGCGACGGTGCGCACCTGGATCCGGTTCTGGCGATAGGCCTCGAAGCCGCCGCCGGTGGGATGGTCGAGCACATAGGACCAGGTCCAGGCCCAGACCGCGAGCCTTGTATTGGCCGACTGGTCGGCTTCGAAGCCCTGGATCGTGTCCATCCGGCTGGTGAAGCTTTGCGGCAGGAAGGGGATGGCTGCGGCGCCGAGCAGGACCGCGCCGGTCACGTAGAGCAGGCGCCGCTTGATGTCGCGCAGCATCAGCAGGCCGAGCACGCCGATGCAGATCAGCCCGGTCCGCGCCTCGGTGCCGACCGGCATCAGCAGGCAGGCGAAGACCAGAGCGAAGGCGAAGGCCTTGACCATCAGCCCAGGCATCCGCCCCGCGCGCGCGGGCATCGCGCCCGCGCCGGCCGAAGCCTCAGGCGAAGGCGGAAAGATGGTGCCGAAGCGGGTGAACCAGAGAATGACCGGGATCAGGGCGATCGCGACCATCGAGATGGTGCTGCTCTCGTAGAGGCCGCTATTATTGTCGACCATCAGGTTGAGCACGCCATAGCCGCCGCCCGACAGGATCGTCTTGATCCCGCCGGTGATGATGATCGCCGCCGCCGATAATGTGAGGAAGAGCAGGGCGGCCTCGATCCTCAGCCGCGTGCGCAGGGTGAAGGGCAGGAAGAAGGCGAAGAAGAGGGCCTTCCACACCCAGTCCCATTTGACCCAGGCCTCGACCGGGAAATCGGCGCCGACGGTGGTCCAGGTGACGTAGCCGAGCAGGACCAGGATCAGCATCTGGCGCGGGGCGACGCGGAAGTCCTTCTTGTCGGCGATCAGCCAGCCGCCGATCGCCAGCGCCGCCACGATCAGCGAGATCGGAACCCGGTTGAGCAGGAAATAGGAGATGCGCTGCGGCGAGACCGTGTCGACGTACATGTAGGCGAGGACGAACAGGAAGGGCCGCTTCACCGCGAGCAGCATCAGCGCGCCGACGAAGAGGACGAGGGCGATGTCACGCATCCTTGCCGCCCCCGCGTCCGAACCAGCCCGGCGGCTTCACCCGCGGTGCTTCGTCATCGTCGAAATCGGGACGCGACAGCAGTCGCCAGGCGGCGAGCAGCATCAGCGCGTGGGTCAGGCCAAGCGAGAAATTGTCGATCATCCGGAGAATTTCCCGCCGCTCATCCCGCGCCCGTAGCAGAGCGCGGTTGACGCGGCGTTAAGCTTGCCGTGGCAAAGGGAAATCCGATGAAAATCCTGCATGTCCTCGACCACAGCCTGCCGATGCACAGCGGCTATAGTTTCCGCACGCGCGCGATCGTCAAGGCGCAGCAGGCGCTGGGCTGGGACATCCAATGCCTGACCGGCATTCGCCACGACGCGGAAGGGCCGGATCCCGAGACGATCGACGGCATAACCTTCCACCGCACGTCCAGGCCCGGCCGGGTGCCGAGGCCCTTCGGCACCTGGCGCGAAATCCGCGCGCTTTCGGCGCGGCTCGACCGGCTGGTGCGGGACTGGAGGCCGGACCTGATTCACGCCCATTCGCCGGTGCTCGGCGCGCTCGCGGCCCAGCCGGTGGCGCGGCGGCACGGCCTGCCCTTCGTCTACGAAATCCGCGCCTTCTGGGAGGATGCGGCGGTTGGCAACGGCACCGGTCGCGAGGGATCGGCGCGCTATCGCCTCACCCGCTTTCTCGAAAGCCGGGCCGTGCGCAAGGCGGACGGCGTGGCGGTGATCTGCGAGGGCCTGCGTGGCGATCTGGTCGAACGCGGCATCGATCCGGGCAAGATCATCGTCTCGCCCAACGGCGTCGACATGGGCTTGTTCGGCGATCCGCCCGCGCGCGACAGCAAATTCGCCCGCGAGCTGGGGCTCGAGGACGCCGACACGGTCGGCTTCATCGGCTCCTTCTATGATTATGAAGGGCTGGACGATCTAATCGCGGCCATGCCCGCGCTCGTCGCGCGGCGGCCGAAGGCGCGGCTGCTGCTCGTCGGCGGAGGGCCGATGGAGGCGGCGCTGAAAGCCCAGGCCGCCGCCTCGCCGGTTGCCGACCACATCAGCTTCGTCGGCCGGGTGCCGCACGACCAGGTCGAGCGATATTATGCATTGGTCGATATCCTCGCTTACCCCCGCAAGAAGATGCGGCTCACCGACCTGGTGACGCCGCTCAAGCCGCTCGAGGCCATGGCCCAGCGCAAGCTGGTCGCCGCCTCCGACGTCGGCGGCCATCGCGAGCTGATCGAGGACGGGGTGACGGGAACGCTCTTTCCCGCCGACGATTCCCGGGCCCTGGCCGAGGCCCTGGCCGATCTGTTTGACCGGCGCGAGGACTGGGGCCAACGCCGCGAGGCCGCCCGGCGCTTCGTCGAGCGCCAACGTAACTGGTCGTCAAACATTTCCTGCTACGCGCCACTCTATCAACGACTTACGGGCAAGTTTTCATGATCGCCATACGGCCATTCCAGGATGCGTTTCGCAATGTCGGCCGCAATGCGCTCGATCTGCCGGTGGCGGCGCTTTCGGGCCTCGCCGTTGTTTTCGTCGCCTTCGCCATGCCGGGCGGCCTGCTTGCCGACGCGGTCGGCGCCAGCGGCCTGCCCAGTGTCCTGCCGGCGGCGGCGCCGCCGCTCGGCCTGACCGCGCGGGCGGCGATCGGCGTCGGCGGCGCGCTCGCCACCTTTTTCCTGGTCTTCGCCCTGCTGCGCCTGCTCGACCGGAGCGGCCTCGACGCGCCGCGCCGCAAGCGCGACGCCGAACCGGCCGATGAAAACCCCAGGCTGCGCCGCCGCGACGTCCATCCCGACGCGCCGGTTCGCCGTCCGATCTCGGCAGCCCGTGATCTCGGCGAGCCGCAGCGCCGGGGCGGGCGAAGAGACGCTCCGACCGCGCTCTGGCTGCCCGAAGCCGAGCCGGAAGCGGCGGTGGCTTTCGAAGCGCCCGCTCCCGAAGCGGCGTCTGTCGAGGCGGCGTCCGAACCGGTTTTCGAGCCGCGGGCCGAATTCGAACCCGTCGCCGAAGCCGCGCCCGAGCCCGAAACCGTCACCGAACCGGAAATCGAGGCCGCGCCCGCACCGTCCGCCGACCTGCCGTCGAGCCTGCCCGAGCTGATGGAACGCCTGGAGCGCGGACTCGCCCGCCGCCACTCGCCCTCCGCACCCGCGCCGGCGCCCGCGCCCGCGCCCGCGCCGTCAGTGCCGCCCGCCGCGCCCCAGGTCTTTCCGGAAGCCCGCGACGACCGCCTCCAAAGCGCGATCGAAAGCCTCCAGCGCCTCGCCGCCCGCACGCCTTCCTAACCCGACTCCACGGTCAGCGCCTCGAGGCTGAGGCGCACCGAATCCCCCTCCTCGGCGCGCAGGTCGCCGGTGAGGGCAATGTCGGCGAGGATATGGCCTGGCTGGCTCAAGGTCGGCGCATCGAGACCGCCGAGGAAAAGGTCGGCCGCCGCCCCGGCGCCTTCGCCGCGGATATGGAGGCTGAACCGGTGCCGCGCGCCGGCGAAGGCGATGCTTGACCAGGGTCGACTCACCGGCGCGACGATCTCGACCCGGCCGGCGAAACTCTGGAAGCGATCGAGGATCGCCTTGGCCAGCGCCTCGCCGGCCTGCCGTTTCACCGCGCCTCCTCCTGCCCGTCCAGCCATTGATGAACCCGGGCGGACGTAGATTGACGGGGTTCGCGGCCGTTCCTCAGATCGAATACGAAGCGCGGATCGCCGACCACGTCGCGGCCGAAGCGGGTGGGGGCCATGGAAGTGCGCCTGAGATAAAGCTCGATACGCCGGCGAAGAATCATTTCATCCTCCGAATCATTGTTCCCGTTCTGTTCTAATCTCAACGGACATTTCCTACTTGTCTAGGAAAAATCCTAGCGCTATGGTGCAATCATGGCCGGCGACGGACGGGCGGCGCTGCAGCGCCTGATCGAGGAGAGGGGCGAGGACTATGCCGGCCTCTCCCGCCTGCTCGGCCGCAATCCAGCTTATGTGCAGCAATTCATCAAGCGCGGCAGCCCGCGCCGGCTCGCCGAGAACGACCGCCGCCTGCTCGCCCGCTATTTCGGGGTCGGTGAGGCCCTGCTCGGCGGGCATGCCACGGAATCGGCGCCGGCCCTGGTGCCGGTGCCGCGGCTGGACGTCGGCGCAGCGGCCGGCGCCGGAGCCTTTGACGGCGACGAGCTCGGCGAGGCCCATATCGCCTTCGATCCCGCCTGGCTGCGCCGGGTCGCGCGCGGCGCGCCGGACCAGCTCTCGATCATCCGGGTGAGCGGCGATTCGATGGCGCCGTCCCTGGGCGACGGCGACGACATATTGGTGGATCGCGGCGACGGCGCGGCGCGCCTGCGCGACGGCATCTATGTGCTGAGGATCGACGGCGCGCTGGTGGTGAAGCGGGTGGCGGTCAATCCGGCGGCGCGGACCCTGTCGATTCGCAGCGACAACCCCGCTTATCCGGGCTGGCCCGTTTGCGACCCGGCCGCGATCGACATTGTAGGCCGGGTGGTCTGGACCGGCCGGCGGGTGAGCTAGCGGCGATCAAGGAGATAGACCAGGATGAGCAGCAGCACGCCGACGCCGAGGCCGGCGACGAAGCCGATGCTCGGCTGGAGATAGGCCGAGCCGGCGATCGTGCCGACGACAATCGACAAGGCGAGCAGGGCGCCGCCGGCGAGGGGAATTTTGCTGGATCCGGGCATCGCACCTCCTTGCCAGCGCCGCACCACCCGCGCCAGCGCGAAAAGCCGCGATCGGCGCCGTGGTTTACGCCTTGTTGAGCATGCCGCTCACGGCTTTGGAAAGGTCCGGTCTGCTAGGTGTGTCGCCACGGCGAGAAGATAAGAGGAAAGCCTTGTACGAGAGCGTTTACATCGACGACGCGTCGGCGGCAGCCGATGCGGCCGACCTGATCGCCCGCTTCGGCGACCATGCCGCCGGCGAGGCGGCGGCCCGTGCCCGGCGCAGCCGCGGCCTCGGCAATGTCGTCCATTTCTGCCGCTGGCGGCAGATCGCGCGGATGATCGAATTGCTCTCCGCCACCGATTCCGCCGGCGCCACCGTCCACTGATTCCGCTCTGAAAAACGCTTCTGGCGCGTGAGCGCCGCGCCCGCTAGCGTCCGGCCATGTTGCAAGTCGTTGCGGGGCGGCGTGCGGCGGTCCTGTCGGCCGCCCTTGCCCTCATTCTCTGCCCGGTCGCTGCCCGGGCGCAGGCGGCCCAGGCGCCGCCCGCGGCGCCGATGCCGCGCGACCAGCTCCCGCCGGTCCCGCCCGCGCCGACGACGCCCCTGGACCCGTCGGCGCCGCTTGAGCCCTGGCCCGATCTCGGCGTCGACTGGCCCGACATGGCCGAGGACCGCGGCCAGGCGATCCCGACCGCGCCCGGCGCCACCGAGCCCGGCGTACATGTCGCAGACGCCGGTGCCGAGCGCACCTACACCTATCGGATCGAAGGCCTGGACGAGGCGGCGTCGGCACCGATCCTCGCCCAGTTCCGCGCGCTGTCGACGCTCGAGGAATATCGCGGCCAGCCCGCCAACGCCGCCCAGATCGACCGCCGCGCCCGGGCCGACGCCGATTTGATGGCGGAGGTACTGCGGGCTAACGGCTATTATGGCGCTCTGGTCGACACCGCGGTCGACGCGGCGCCCGGCGGCGGCTTCATGGTCACGCTCGAGGTCGCGCCGGGCACGCTCTACCGCTTCACCGAGGTCCAATTGCCCGGGCTCGACGATGCCGCCGGCGCCGACGCGCCCGCCTTGCGCGGCGCCTTCGCCGTCGCCGCCGAGGATCCGGTCAGCGCCCAGGCCGTCGCCGACGCCGAAGTCGCCTTGCGCGTCGAGCTCGGCCGGCGCGGTTATGCCTTCGCCGAGGTCGGTGAGGCCGAGGTCGTGGTCGATCACGACACCCACGGCGCGACCCTGGTCCTGCCGGTCCGGCCCGCCGGCGCGCGCCGCTTCGGCCAGGTCATCGTCGAAGGCCGGCCGCTCTTCTCCGCCCACCACATCGAGACCATAGCGCGCTTCCGCGAAGGCGATGCCTGGCGCGCCGACCGGATCGAGGATCTCCGCCAGGCCCTGGTCGCCACCGGCCTGGTCTCGTCGGTCGCCATCCGCCCGGTCGCCCGGCCGCAAAGCGACCTGGTCGACCTCGCCGTCGCCATCGAGCCGGCGCCGATGCGCACGATCGCCGGCGAGGCCGGCTACGGCACCGGCGAGGGGATCAGGGTCGAGGCAAGCTGGCAACACCGCAACCTGCTGCCGCCGGAAGGTGCGGTCACCTTCCGCGGCGTCGCCGGCACCCGCGAGCAATCGCTCGCGGCGGTGCTCAGGCGCAACAATTACGGACGCCGCGACCAGGTGCTGAACGCCACCGTCGCCGGCGCCCATCTCGACCGTCCGGCCTATGAGGCGAACACCTTCACGCTGACCGGCGGCATCGAGCGGCAGAGCAACATCATCTGGCAGAAAGCCTGGACCTGGTCGGTCGGCGGCGAGCTGGTCGCCTCCGACGAGCGCGACGTCGACATCGCCAGCGGCACGATCCGCGAGCGAACCTTCTTCATCGGCGCGATCCCGGCCTATCTCGGCTATGACGGCTCGAACGATCTGCTCGATCCCACCAGCGGCTTTCGCTTGTCGGCGCGCTTCTCGCCGGAAGCGTCGCTCCAGAACGGCACCTTCTTTTACGCCCGCGCCCAATTGGACGCCAGCTTCTATTGGCCCGCCGGCGACACGATCACGATCGCCGGTCGCACCCGTCTCGGCACGATCTTCGGCGCCAACCGCGACGAGATCGCGCCGTCGCGGCGTTTCTACGCCGGCGGCGGCGGATCGGTGCGCGGCTATTCCTTCCAGGCGCTGGGGCCGCGCGATCCGGTGTTCGACGATCCGATCGGCGGCCGCAGCCTCACCGAATTCGCGCTCGAGGCGCGGATCCGCCTCGGCAATTTCGGAATCGTGCCCTTCATCGACGCCGGCAATGTTTCGACCTCGGCGATGCCCAGCCTGCACGATCTGCAGTTCGGCGCCGGAATCGGGGTGCGCTACCACACCCGCTTCGGCCCGATCCGCGTCGATCTCGGCACCCCGCTCAATCCGCGCAGCGGCGATCCCCGCATCGCCGTCTACGTTTCGCTCGGCCAGGCCTTCTGATGGCCGAAACGCCCACCGAAGTCGCGGACGCCGAGGTCGAGACGGTCGAGGAGGCGGTTCGACGGTCCTGGCTCAGGCGGTTCATGGTCGGCCTGTTCAAATGGACCCTCGCCGTCGCGGTCGGCCTGCTGCTCGCCTTTGCCGCTTTGGTCGCCTTCCTCGACACCGGGGCGGGCCACCGCCTGATCGTCGACCGGATCGCGGCGATGACTCCGCCATCGGGGCTGCGCATCCGCATCGGCCGGATCGAGGGGTCGATCTGGACCCGCACCCAGCTGAAGGACGTGCGGCTCTACGATCCCAACGGTCTGTTCGCGGAATCGCCCGAGATCGCGATGGACTGGCGGCCGCTCGATTTCCTGTTCAATAATCTGGTGATCAACGAGCTCGAAGCCGATCTCGTCGACCTCCATCGGATGCCGCGCCTGATCCCGGCGCGCGAGCCCAAGCCGCTGCTGCCCCGCTACGATATCTATCTCGGCCGGCTCGACGTCCAGCAGTTGCGGATCGGCCGCGCCGTCACCGGGCGCGAACGGTCCGGCAGCGTCAGCGGCCAGGCCGAGATCAGCGACGGCCGGGCCCTCATCGGCCTCAACGTCACCGTCCGCGACGGCGGCGACCGCCTGTTCCTGTTCCTCGACGCAGAGCCGGGCCGCGACCGCTTCGATCTCGTCGCCCGCATCCGCGCACCGGGGTCGAGCGTCGTCGGGGCGATGCTGGGGACGCGGCGGCCGGTCTCCCTCGACGCCGGCGGCGACGGCAGCTGGACGCACTGGGCGGGCACCGCCCGTCTCGACATATCCGGCCGTCGCACCGCCGACCTGAGGCTGAACATGGACGCCGGCCGCTTCCGCCTCGCCGGCTGGGCGGCGCCTTCGCCCTTCATGCGCGGTAAGCTCCAGCGGCTCACCGCGCCGCGCGTCCTGGTCGATGCGACCGGCACGATGGGCGATCGCCGGGTCGACGGCCGCGTGTCGCTAAGCTCGGCGGCGCTCAGGCTCGAGGGCCGCGGCATCGTCGATCTGGCGCGGGGCCGCTATGACGACGTCCAGTTCGCTGCCGAGCTCATTCAGCCGCCCGCGCTCTTCACCAACATGGCCGGCCGCCAGGTGCGGATGACGGCCCTGCTCGACGGCAGGTTCGGCGCCGCCGCCTTTGTCTACCGCCTCACCGCGCCGCTGATGGCCTTCGGCCGTGCCGGGGAGGTGGCCACCGGCTTCGAGGAGGTGCGGATCGAGGGCAGGGGCCATCTCTCCCGCGCGCCGGTGATCGTGCCGGTGCTGGCGACGGCGCGGCGGGTCACCGGAGTCGGCGACGTAGCCGGCGGGATCCTCGCCAATCTCCGCGTCCAGGGCGAGCTAAGGATCACGCCGGAACGGCTGATCGGCGAAAATCTCGCTTTGTCCTCTGACAAGCTCCACGGCCTGCTCGGCCTCGTCGTCGATCTGCGCACCGGCCAATATGCCGTGGCGCTGAACGGGGGCATGCAGCGCTACCTCATCCCCGGCCTCGGAGTGGTCGACGTGCTCAGCGAACTCCGCGCCGTGCCGGGCCCGGGCGGCCGCGGCACGATGGTGACCGGAACGGCGCGCGCCTGGGTACGGCGGCTCGACAACCGCTTCCTCGCCTGGGTGGGCGGCGGCCTGCCCCGGCTGGAAACTGGGCTGACCCGCGGGCCGGACGGGATCGTCCATTTCGATAATCTCAGGATCGTCGCTCCCAAGCTGGGCCTCGCCGGCAATGGCCTCCGGCGCCGCGACGGCACCTTCTTCTTCGAAGGCGGCGGCCGCCATGCCGATTACGGGCCGCTGCGCCTCAACCTCGACGGCCGCATCGACCGGCCGCGCCTCGCCGTCCGGATGGAGCGGCCGGCGGAATCGCTCGGGCTGCGCAACGTTCTCCTGAACCTCGAGCCCAATCCGGTCGGGTTCGCCTGGCGGGCCGAGGGAGGATCGACCCTGGGGCCGTTCACAGGCAACGGATCGATCCTGCTGCCGCCGGGCCAGCCGGCGACGATCCAGGTCGCAGCTCTGAACGTCTCGGGCGCGGTCGCCCGCGGCGCGCTTCGCTCCGATCCGGGTGGCTTCACCGGCGTGCTCGAAGTGGACGGCGGCGGACTGGCCGGACGGCTTCAGTTCAACCCGTTCGCCGGCAACCAGCGGATCGCGGTCAATCTGACGGCGAACGGCGCCCGTTTCGCCGGGCCGCCGCCGACCATGATCGGGCGCGGCACGATCGAAGGCGTGGTGCTCCTCGATCCGGCCGGAACCTCGGTCGAGGGACGGATCGTCGCCCGCGGACTCAGCCGAGGCCCGCTGGCGATCGCCAATCTCGACGCCACGGCCAGCCTGCGCGGCGGCGCTGGGACGATCCGGGCGCGGATCGCCGGCGCGCGTGGCCGCGATTTCGCCTTCAACCTCGTTGCCCAGGTCGGCGAGGGCCATTATCGGGTAAGCGGCAGCGGCACGCTCGATCGCCGGCCGATCGAGCTGATCAGTCCCGCCGATCTAACATTGTCGCCTGAGGGCTGGCGGCTGGCCCCGACCCGGTTGCGCTTCGCCGGCGGCACCGCCAGCCTCGCCGGCCTGTTCGGCGCCCGCACCGAGATCGACGCCGACCTGGAATCGATGCCGCTGACCGTGCTCGACATCGTCTATCCCGAGCTTGGCCTCGGCGGCATCGCCTCGGGCAGCGTACATTATCGCGCGCCCTCCGCTAACGCGCCGCCGACCGGGGACGCGAATCTGCGCATCCGTGGCCTCACCCGCGCCGGGCTGGTCCTGTCCTCGCGGCCGGTCGATATCGGCCTCAACGCCCGCCTCGACGGGGTCAATGCGGCGATGCGCGCGGTCGCGGTCAGCGACGGTAATATCATCGGCCGGGCCCAAGCGCGGATCTCGCCGATCGGCGGATCCGGCACCTTGGCCGAGCGGCTGAGGCGGGCGCCGATGCGCGCCCAGATTCGCTATAACGGCGCCGCCGACACGCTGTGGCGGCTGACCGGGATCGAGCTGATCGACCTTTCCGGGCCGGCGGCGATCGGCGCCGACATGGCCGGCACGCTCGAAAATCCGGTGATCAACGGTTCGGTCCGCACCGCCGGCGCGCGGCTGGAAAGCGCGGTCACCGGCATGGTCATCGAAAATCTCGTCTCTTCGGGCCGGTTCGGCGGGTCGCAGCTTCAGATCGACCGCTTCACCGGCACCACCGTCGACGGCGGCGCCGTCTCCGGTTCCGGCGCGCTCGATTTCGCCACGGCGCGAGGCGTCGGTATGCGCTTCGACGTCCACGCCGAAAATGCCCGCTTGCTCGACCGCGACGACATCAGGACGGCGGTGACCGGCGATCTCGCCATCCGCTCGGACGGCGAGGGCGGCTCGATCACCGGTGCGGTGCGGGTTCCCTCCGGCCGCTTCCGCCTTGGCAGCGTCGCCCCGGCGGCGCAGGTCGCGCGCCTCAACGTGCGCGAATTGAACCGACCCGGTGATGCTTTTGGCCCGGTCGTCCGCAACGTCGCGCCCTGGCGGCTCGAACTCGACGTCGCCGCGCCCAACCGGATGGTGGTGACCGGGCTCGGCCTCAACAGCGAATGGAGGGCCGGCGTCCGCGTCGCCGGCACGGTCACCAACCCCACCATCACCGGCGACGCGACCATGGTTCGCGGCACCTATGATTTCGCCGGCCGGCGCTTCGACCTCATCCGTGGCAATATCCGCTTCCAGGGCGAGGCCCCGGTCAATCCCGAGCTCGACATCGTCGCCGAGGCGCGGGTCTCCGGCCTCTCCGCCCAGATAAGGGTCTCCGGGCGCAGCCAGCGGCCCGAAATCGCCTTCACCAGCACCCCGGCTCTGCCACAGGACGAACTGTTGTCGCGCATCCTGTTCGGCACGTCGATCACCAACCTGTCGGCCCCCGAGGCGGTGCAGCTCGCCTCGGCGGTGGCGTCGCTGAACGATCCGCGCGGCGGGCTCGATCCGATTAACGTGCTGCGCCGCTCGATCGGCCTCGACCGGCTGCGCATTCTCCCCGCCGACGTCACCCAGGGTATCGGCACCCAGTTCGCCGCCGGCAAATATCTCGGCCGCCGGGTCTATGTGGAAGTGATCACCGACGGCCGCGGCTATTCGGCGACGACGGTTGAATATCAGATCAGCCGCTGGCTCTCGATTCTGTCGAGCATCTCGACGATCGGCCGCGAAAGCGTCAACGTCCGCGTTTCGCGCGACTATTGAGGGGCAGAGCGTGAACGACACCACACAAAGCCACCGCATCCGCAACATCGTCGGCGGGTCCGCGGGCAATCTGGTCGAATGGTACGACTGGTACGTCTACGCCGCCTTCACCCTTTATTTCGCGCCGGTCTTCTTCCCCTCGGGCGATCGCACCGCCCAGTTGCTGAGCGCCGCGGCGGTGTTCGCGGTCGGCTTCTTGATGCGGCCGATCGGCGCCTGGGTGATGGGCATCTATGCCGATCGTCGGGGGCGCAAGGCGGGCCTGACGGTGTCGGTCGGCCTGATGTGCGTCGGCTCGCTGATGATCGCGGTGACGCCTGGCCACGCCCAGATCGGCGGTTTCGCCCCCGCCATCCTGGTCTTCGCGCGGATGCTGCAGGGCCTCAGCGTAGGCGGCGAATATGGCGCGAGCGCGACTTACTTGAGCGAGATGGCGGGGCGGCAGCGCCGCGGCTTCTATTCCAGCTTCCAGTACGTCACCCTGATATCGGGCCAGCTGATAGCGCTCGCCGTCCTCCTCGTCCTCCAGTTCCTTATGTCCGAGGCGGCGCTGGAAGCCTGGGGCTGGCGAATCCCGTTCGCCATCGGCGCCGTGCTTGCGATCGTTGTCTTCTACATTCGCCGCCGCCTCGCCGAGACCGAGAGCTTCGAAAATGCGCGAGAGGCGCGGGCGCCGCGCTCGGGCGGGCTGCGGCTCATTCGCGAGCATCCCAGGGAGGCGCTGCTCGTCGTCGCGCTCACCGCCGGCGGAACCTTGGCCTTCTACGCCTACACCACCTACATGCAGAAATTCCTGGTCAACACGTCGGGCTTCGGCCGCCAGGCGGCGAGCCAGGTGATGACCGCCGCCTTGTTCGTCTACATGTGCATCCAGCCGCTCGCTGGCGCGCTTTCGGACCGGATCGGGCGCAAGCCGGTGATGGTCGCCTTCGGGGTACTCGGCATGCTGCTCACCGTGCCGATCTTCACCGCGCTCGAAACGGTGCGCGATCCGCTGGCGGCCTTCACCCTGGTGATGCTCGCCTTGGTGATCGTCACCGGCTACACCTCGATCAACGCGGTGGTGAAGGCGGAACTGTTCCCGGCTCATATCCGCGCTCTGGGCGTCGCCCTTCCTTATGCCGTGGCCAACACATTGTTCGGCGGCACCGCCGAATATGTCGCGCTCTGGCTCAAGGACCATGGCATGGAGCGCGGCTTCTACTGGTACGTCACCGCGATGATCGGCCTGTCGCTGATCGTCTATGTGACGATGCGCGACACCCGGCGGCACAGCCTGATCCTGGAGGATTAGGACAATGTACCCCCTCCCGCCGGGGGAGGGGGTGTCGCGGAGGCCTTCGTCGCGGCCTAGCTCGAATAGTACATGTCGTATTCGGCCGGGCTCGGCGTTGTCTCCCAGCGCAGCTGCTCTTCCCACTTGAGCTCCATGTAGGCGTCGATCTGGTCGTCGCTGAACACGTCGCCCTTGGTCAGGAAGGCGCGATCGTTGTTGAGGGCGATCAGCGCCTCGCGGAGCGACCCGCAGACGGTGGGGACGTCGACCAGCTCCTGCGGCGGCAGATCGTAGAGGTTCTTGTCGATCGGATCGCCGGGATGGATTCGGTTCTGGATGCCGTCCAGGCCTGCCATCAGCAAAGCCGAATAAGCGAGATAGGGATTGGCGAGCGCGTCGGGGAAGCGGAACTCGACCCGCTTCGCCTTCTCGCCGGCGCCATAGGGGATGCGGCAGGAGGCCGAGCGGTTGCGGCTCGAATAAGCGAGCAGCACGGGCGCCTCGAAGCCCGGAACCAGCCGCTTGTAGCTGTTGGTCGTCGGGTTGGTGAAGGCGTTCAGCGCCTTGGCGTGCTTGATCACGCCGCCGATGAAATAGAGGCACATTTCGGAAAGGCCGGCATAGCCGTTGCCGGCGAAGAGCGGCTTGCCTTTCTTCCAGATCGACATGTGGGTGTGCATTCCCGATCCGTTGTCGGCCTTGATCGGCTTGGGCATGAAGGTCGCGGTCTTGCCGTAGGCGTGGGCGACCATATGGACCACATATTTGTAGACCTGCATCCGGTCCGCGGTCTGGGTCAGGGTGCCGAAGGTGAGGCCCAGTTCGTGCTGGGCGGCGGCGACCTCGTGGTGGTGCTTGTCCATCGGCAGGCCCATCTCGAGCATGGTCGAGACCATCTCGGCGCGGATGTCGACGGCGCTGTCGACCGGCGCCACCGGAAAATAGCCGCCCTTGGCGCGCGGCCGGTGGGCGAGATTGCCGTTCTCATATTTGGTGGCGGTGTTGGTCGGCAGCTCGATATCGTCGAGGGTGAAGCCGCTGGCGTTGTAGCCGTCCTCGAAGCGGACGTCGTCGAACATGAAGAATTCGGCTTCCGGGCCAACATAGATGGTGTCGCCGACGCCGGTCGCCTTGAGATACGCCTCGGCGCGCTTGGCGGTCGAGCGCGGGTCGCGGGCGTAAAGCTCGCCGGTACCCGGATCGACGATGTCGCAGCACAGGATCATCATCGGCGTCGCGCTGAACGGATCGATGAAGACGCTGTCCAGGTCGGGCTTCAGGATCATGTCGGATTCGTTGATCGCCTTCCAGCCGGCGATCGAGCTGCCGTCGAACATCAGGCCGTCGGTCAGCGCGTCCTCGTCGATCACGCCGGCGCACATCGAAAGATGCTGCCACTTGCCCTTGGGATCGGTGAATCTCAGGTCGACCCACTCAATCTCCTCGTCCTTGATCTGCTTCAGGATTTTCGCTGCGTCGTTCGCCATGATCTTGTGCCCCTCGAGCTGGTGCTATCCATCGCGCCCGCGAGAATCGCGGACGGCCAATGGCCTTCCATTTCAAGCCTCGCGCCCAGCGTCCAGTGCTCGCGGGGTTCCGAGTGAATATTTCACGCTGCAGTGCAGCATTTCAATAGGCGCGGCGCTGGGCCGCGACCAATGTTCTCAACAACATCGCTACCGGCCGGGGTACGCCGACCTTGCCCTCCAGCCAAAGGCTGACCGCCGATCGGCTGACGCCGATAGCGCCGGCCAGGTCACTTTGCGTGCGGTAGCCGAGCGCATTCATCGCCGTGCGCAGCTCGGAAGGCGACATCGAGGCGAGGAGGGGGTCGGCCATTGCGGCGTCTTCCTAGATCGCGTCGGATCCCCGCTCGCCGGTGCGGATGCGCAGGGCCTCCTCGATCGTCGAGACGAAGATCTTGCCGTCGCCGATCCGGCCGGTATGGGCGGCCGCGGCGATCGCCTCGACCACACGTTCGGCGAGGCCGTCCTCGACCACCACCTCCAGCTTCACCTTGGGCAGGAAGTCGACGACATATTCGGCGCCGCGATAGAGTTCGGTATGGCCCTTCTGGCGGCCGAATCCCTTGGCCTCGGTGACGGTAATGCCGCTGACGCCGACGTCGTGCAGCGCTTCCTTCACCTCATCGAGCTTGAACGGCTTGATGACCGCTTCGATCTTTTTCACGTTTCCAACTTTTCGCCAGAGGCCGAGGCCGCAGCATAAGCGCATATCGGGGAGTCGCAAGCGCCCGACCGACCCGAAAACGGCCCATTTCTGGCGCCGCGGCCGGCGAATGCCTACATGGAACGGCGAAGCGGGTCAGCCTGCGTTCACCGGACCGGGCCTAGGCTGGCCCTCAAGGGCCATTTTGGAAAGGACGGCATATGCGCAAACTTCTTCCCCTCCTTGCCGGCAGCCTCCTTCTCGCCGGGCCGGCCGCGGCCGAACGGGACCGCTCGCCTGAGGCGGAGCTCGCCCGCGCCATCCAGGGGCGCGTCGCCGGGGAACCGGTCGACTGCATCTCGCTTCGCAACGTGCGTTCTAGCCAGGTCATTCCGAACACCGCGATCGTCTACGACGCCGGCTCGGTGGTCTACGTCAACCACCCGGCCAACGGCGCCGATTCTCTCAACCGCTGGGATACGATGGTGACCAACCTCACCAGCGACCGGCTGTGCAGCGTCGATACGGTGCGGATGGTCGACAACCATAACCACTTTCTCACCGGCATCGTCTTCCTCGGCGAGTTCGTGCCATACAGGCGCGTGCAGACGGGCTCCGCCAATTAGGGTTGCGGTGACAGCGGCAGGCCCAGCGCGTCCATCCGCTTGAGGATGGCGCCGGCCGCGGACTGACCCTTGTCGTACCAGTCGTCGTCCAGCCGGACTGGTCCCAGCCGGCTGTCGAGCGTGATCCCGACGAAGCGGCGGCTGCTCTTGGTTGCCTCGCTGAGCAGCTCGATCGACGCGAGCGCCGCATAGGCGCGCGCGTCGCGCCCGGCCGGTCCGACGACCACGACCTCGTCCTCGCCAATCTCGACCCGGAAATGGGGATCGCGATAGCCGCGGCGCTTGCGGATCTTGAGCCAGGTCACCAGTGCGACGAGCGGGATCATTCCGGCGAGCGCGTAGCCCATGAACATCAGTTTTTCCGGAGGCGCCTCGGAGAACCAGGCGATTCCGCCAAAGAGAAGGAAGAAGAAGACCAGAACCTGCACGGACCAGGCGATCTGGCCGCGAGTCACCGCGCGGGCCTCCTCCTCGGTCAGGCTCCGCGAGACGCAGGGGATCGGCGCGGCGCCGTGCATGCCCGTCTGGCGGACATATTCGTCAAATGCCCTGGCGAAGACCATGATCGCCCTTCATCCTGTCAGGCTGGAACAAGCGGCAGGCCGAGCGCGTCCATTCGCTTGAGGATGGCGCCCGCCGCGGCCTTGCCCTGATTGTAGCTGTAGTCTTCAAGGCGGATCGGTCCCAGCCGGGTGTCGAGGACGATGCCGATGAAATAGCGGCTGCCCTCGCTCGAGCCGCTGAGCAATTCGATCGGCGCCAGGGCCGAATAAGTGCGCGCGTCGCGCCCGGCCGGACTGGTGACGACGACTTCCACCTCACCAATTTCGACCCTGGCGCGGGGATCGCGATAGCCGCGCCTTTTGCGTAGCCTGACCCCGGTCACCAGGACTCCCAGGACCGCAAATCCCGCAAGGACATAGCCGATCGTGGGACCGATCATGGCCCACTCGTCCCTGGCTGACCTTGCGGTCAGCCACATCATGCCCAGGAAGACGGACAGCGCCAGCAACAGGCTCAGCGCCATCGTCATGGCGCGACGGTGCTCGAAGGATCGGGCTTCGCCTTCGGTCAGGCTGCGCGCGACGCAGGGAATCGGCGCGGCGCCTCTTATGCCCATCCGCCGGTCGTAATCGTCCTTGTGGGCTTTGGAGAATATCATGGTGCCCCCCGGCGTTTGAGTCAGTAAGGCGGCGCGTCGAAGCCTTTCGGGCTCTTCGTGAAGATCTCGCAGCCGTCCTCGGTGATGCCGATCGAATGTTCGAACTGGGCGGAAAGGCTGCGGTCGCGGGTGACCGCGGTCCAGCCGTCCTCGAGGATCTTGGAGGTCGGCTTGCCGATGTTGATCATCGGCTCGATGGTGAAGAACATGCCGGGCAGCAGCTCGGGCCCGGTGCCGGGGCGGCCGGCATGGACCACTTCCGGCGCGTCGTGAAAGACGCGGCCGAGGCCATGGCCGCAGAAATCGCGGACGACGGAATAACGGTGGGCCTCGGCATGGGTCTGGATGGCGTCGGCGACGTCGCCCAGGCGGTTGCCCGGCCGCGCCTGCGCGATCCCCAGCATCAGACATTCGTGGGTGATTTGAACCAGCTTCCTGGCCTTCACCGGCACGTCGCCGACCAGGTACATGCGGCTGGTGTCGCCGTGCCAGCCGTCCAGGATCGGGGTGACGTCGATATTGACGATGTCGCCGTCCTTCAACACCCGGTCGCCGGGAATGCCGTGGCAGATGACATGGTTCACCGAGGTGCAGCAGCTCTTGGTATAGCCGCGATAGCCCAGGGTCGCGGGAATGCCACCGCCGTCCAGGGTCATGCGATGGACGATGTCGTCGATCTCGCCGGTGGTGACTCCCGGGACGACGTGGGGAACCAGCGCGTCGAGGATCCCGGCGGCGAGCCGG
This sequence comes from Allosphingosinicella sp., assembly GCA_036525215.1. Classification (GTDB taxonomy): domain Bacteria; phylum Pseudomonadota; class Alphaproteobacteria; order Sphingomonadales; family Sphingomonadaceae; genus Allosphingosinicella. The sequence continues at coordinate 2,184 of DATDAU010000029.1, read as the reverse complement.
CCCGCGGCGCGCATGCCGGCAAAGCCTTCGGGCCCGTGCAGCTTGATCGGCCCGTGGCGGCCGACCACCGCGGAGTCGCTGTCGATAATCTGGATATCGTTCATCTCAGGAATATAGCGGGCGAAGCCCAGACAGACAATGAAGGCGGGCTGGTAAAGCCCCCGGCTTGTCGAGGCGCGCGCTTTTCTTCATTGCTGAGGCGGGCGATCGGCCCGAGCGGAGAATATCGAACCTTGGCATCCGAGCGGATCTGGACGGCGGGACTGGTGGTGATCGGGGACGAGATTTTGTCCGGCCGCACCCAGGACAGGAACATCGCCCAGGTCGGGACCTGGCTCAACCTGCAGGGGATCCGGCTCGCCGAGGTGCGGGTCGTGCCCGACGACATGACGCGGATCGCCGAGGCGGTGAACGCGCTTCGCGCCGCCAACGACTATCTGTTCACCACCGGCGGCATCGGCCCGACCCACGACGATATCACGGTGGACGCGATCGCCGCGGCCCTGGGCGTGAAGGTCATCGTCCACCCCAAGGCGCGGGCGGTCCTGGAGACCTATTATACGAGCCGTGGCGGCCTCACCGAGGCGCGCCTCAGGATGGCGCGAGTGCCGGACGGCGCCGAGCTGATCGAGAACCGAATGTCGGGCGCGCCGGGAATCCGGCTCGGCAACATCTTCATCCTCGCCGGCGTGCCGCACATCGCCAATCTGATGCTCGAGGCCCTGGCCGGCCAGCTCGAGGGCGGCGCGCCGCTCCGCTCGGCGACGATCGGCTGCTGGGCACCGGAAAGCGAGGTGGCGGACCTGCTCGGCGAGACCGAGCGGGCGCACGAGTGCTGCCAGATCGGCTCCTATCCGTTCTTCCGGGAGGGCCGGGTCGGCGCCAATTTCGTCATTCGCAGCACCGACGAAGGTGCGCTCGAGGCCTGTCGCTCGGACCTCACCCGGCGGCTCGAGGCCGAGGGCAGGGAGATCGTCGCCGACGGCATCTGAGCGCCGCCGGCGCAAAGCGGGCCGGAACATTCCGCCAGCCCGGTCGCTTCTTGGCCCGATGAATCGGATCTTCACATGGTTTGCGGGCAAGATCGCCTTCGCGGCGGGCCAGCCGCTCGCCTTCGTCGTCGCGTTCGCCCTGATCATCGTCTGGGGCGTGACCGGGCCGGTCTTCGGCTATTCCGACACCTGGCAATTGGTGATCAATACCACCACCACCATCGTCACCTTCCTGATGGTCTTCCTGATCCAGAACAGCCAGAATCGCGACGGCGCGGCGATTCAGGCCAAGCTCGACGAGCTGTTGCGCGCGGTCGACAAGGCGCGCGGCGCCTTCATCGGCATCGAGCATCTCACCGACAAGGAAATCGAAAAGATCCGCGACGCGCTCGAACGCGAGACCGGCAACCATGGCACGCCGAAGCGGCCCGGCGGGCCCAAGCCCAAGGCCCGGGGCAGCGCCGGCAAGGCGGCGACGCGGAAGTCGAAAGGCAAGGGCGGTACCGCCGACGAAAGCGTCGATCGCCTGCTCGACCGGTTCTGAGAGTGCTAGCCTGTCCTTGTCCCCTGACCGCGGCGCCCGCATAAAGCGTGACACGCCTTGTCGCAGTCCGGCGCATCGACAGGACCCGGGCCGGGAAGATCGAGCGGGTGGAATCCGCCCCCGCATAGAGGGATGAGGATCGCGCCGCCGGTGGTGGCGGTCCGGGCCGGCGCCGACCAGGCCATCATCGCCAAAGCGGCGAAGGCCAGGATGGGGGCCGGCCGCCGCTCCCCAGCCCCGTGGCGGCCCGATCGCCTACCTGTCGCCATCGCCGTTCCCCTTCGTGCGTACGGGCGGGGCGATCGGCTCGTCGTCAAGGAGGATGCGTGCGGCCGCGCCCTCCAGATCCTCATATTGACCGTTCCTGAGCGACCAGAAGAACGTCGCCAGACCAAGCGCGCCGAGGCCGAGCGAGATCGGGATCAGGAACCACAGGACGTTCATCGTCCGGGCCTGAGCCGCAGCGCGTTGCCGACGACGATCAGTGAGGAACTCGACATGGCGAGGGCGGCGATGAGCGGCGTGACCAGGCCGGCGATGGCGATCGGGAGAGCGACCAGATTGTAGAATGCGGCCAGCGCGAAATTCTGCCCGATCAGACGTCCCGCGGCCTTTGAGACGGCGATCGCGAACGGCACCGCATCGAGG
>DATDAU010000028.1:0-12311 GCA_036525215.1 Allosphingosinicella sp. | reverse complement strand
TCCTTCGACGAGAGGAATTGAACATGCTGATGAACAGAAAGAGCCGCCGTGCGCTGACGGCGTTCGCGGGCGTGCTCATGCTGGCCGGTGCGGGAACGACCGGCATCGCCCAAGCCGCGCGCTTCAGCGCGACGCTCAACGGCGACAAGGTCGCCCGCGGCGGCGACAATGACGGCTGGGGCCGCGCCAATATCCGCGTCAACGATGGCCTCAACCTGGTCTGCGCCGACCTCGAGGTGCGCAGCATCGGCCACGTCACCTCGGCCCAAATCTTCCGCGGCCGCGAGGGCCAGGAAGGCGACCCGGTGGTCAATCTCGACCGGCCGGGCGGTCACGACCAGGACAGCGAGGATTGCGACAATGTCGGCGACACGCTGGCAGACGAAATCCAGGCCAATCCGGCGGATTTCTACGTGCTGATCAAGACCGACGAATTCCCGAACGGCGCGATCCGCGGCCAGCTGGGGCCGAGCACCGGCTAAGCGAACGGCTCAACCAGGAGTGACCCCGGGGCGCTGGGCGATCAGATTGAATCGTTCGGCGCCCCGGCTTTTTCGTAGCAGGCCAGAAGCGTTTCCAGGCCGTCCTCGATCTGGACGATGCTGCCCTGCGGGACGGAGTCGGCGAGCGCCACGCCGTCGAACGGCGCGCCGCCGGCGAGCAGGCCGCGAAGGACGCGTGACGTCATGCCGTGGGTGACGGCGAGGACGTCCCGGTCGGCTGGCAGCGCGGCCAGCCAGGCGGCGAGGCGGGCGGCGACCTCCCGATGGACCTCCCCGCCGGGCGGCCGGACGGTGAAGGCGTAGCGCTCGGGGCAGAGGATCGGCCCCGACTCGGCGACGATGTCGCGATAGAGGCGGCCCGCCCAGTCGCCGACTTCGATCTCGCGCAGGCGGGGATCGACGCGAATTTCGAAATAGTCACGGCCGAGATGCTCCGCGACGATGGCGGCGGTCTGCAGCGCGCGGCCGGCGGACGAGGCCCAGATGTCGAGGTCCGGGCGTGAGCCCAGCAAGGCCGCGAGGCGCGCGCCCATTGCGTGCGCCTGGACGATGCCGGTGTGAGTCAGTGGCGCGTGGGCCTCGTTGCCCTGCATGCGCGCGGCGGCGTTGTGGACGGTCTCCCCGTGACGGGCGATGAAGAAGCGCATCGGCCAGGCTCTGTCGCGCCGCACAAGGATTTGCAAACTATCTGGTCGGCTCGGCAGGCCTCGCTGGTCGACGCGGTACGGCATTCGCTGCCCGGTCGAAGCGACGGGCCGGGCGAAAGGGGATCCAAACACCCGACCCTCACCGTCCAGCTCAACAGACGGCTGCGATGATCTTAACATGGAGCGAAGCGAACCAACAGACGGAGATGATTCCCGATAAGGGAACGGGCAGCCGGGAATCGCCATTTTCCCTGGACGCGCCTATTTTCCCGGCCGACCCGGGAGGAGAAGCTCTTATGACGAAACCTTTCACCACCATCGCCGCCGTGATTTTCGCCATCATCGCGCTGGTCCACGCCTACCGGCTGGTCAGGGGATTCGAGGTCGTCGTCGACGGAACCGCCCTGCCGCAATGGGTGAGCATCGTCGGCATTTTGGTGTCGGGTGGGTTGGCGCTGATGCTGTGGCGGGAATCGCGCCGCTGAGGATTCCGGGTATAGACCCTTCGGGACCCTAATGGCTGGCGAGCTGGAGCATGATCAGCAGGGCCATCAATACCGTCACCAGAGTCGCCTGAAATTCACGGTTCGCGGTGAACCGACGGCTCCGCATGTCCAATGCCTTTCGAATACAGGTGGCGATCGAAGCGGTCATTGAAGCGCCCAAAAGATGGACGTTCGGTAAATGCGGGGGCTGAATTGAAGTTACATCTGCGCAACGTCCACGTCTTGATTTGAAATTCGGGTTGTTCAATCTTCCGAGTGTCTTGCGCGGGATTCGCGGGGCCATCGAAGGGGATTTGAATGAAAACCATCATCGGCCTGATCGTCTGTGTCCTGCTTGGCGTCGGCCTGATCGGCGGCGGCGCCGCCGGCCTGGTCTCGGGGCAGCGCGAGTTCGCCGAGGCGCAGGGCTGGCCGTCGACAAACGGGCGGATCGAGGAGAGCCGGATCGATTCGCACTGGGTCAGCGGGCGACGCTCGCATTACGAATACAGGCCGATCGTCGCCTATTCCTATGACGTCGAGGGCAAGACCTATCGCAACGACGCCATCGCGCTCGCCGGAACCTTCAGCTCGCGGACTCGGTCGACGGCCGAGGAAGTGCTGCTCGACTATCCGATGGGCGGCAAGGTCCAGGTCCATTACCGCCCGGCCGATCCGCAGCATTCGACGCTGCGCGTCGAGACCCAGACCGGGGTGTGGTATTTCCTGATGGTGATCGGCGTCCTTTTCCTGGGGCTGGCGGGCTATCTGGAAATGAAGCGGCGGCGGGCGTAAAACGGCGCGGTGGCGGGCTGGCCATGCGTTTCCTTCTGGTCTAGCCCACTTGACCCGCGCTGGGGGAATGGCGCGGACAGGGATGGGGATACGAGGGCTCGAATGACGTTTCTGCTTGTTGCTGCATTGGCCATGGCCGCACTGTCGGATCCCGTGACGGCGCAGGACGACGAAGACCAGACCATCATTGTGGAGGGCCATGCCGTTCGCGGCGATCCGCGGGCCTTGCCGCAGCCGAGCCCGTTCGGCGTCCGTCCCTGGGTGCGCTGGGACTGCAATTACGACCGCGAACGTTGCCTGGTCCAACGCCGCTATGCCACGCTGACCCAATGCATCCGCGCGCGCAATCTCTACCTCGCGCAGGTGCGGTGGCGCTGGGCGAAGTGCACCCGCCAGGACTGAAGATGGAAATGCAAGAGACTGGCGCAAACCCGGAATTTGGCGGATAAGGGCGGCGGGCGGAGGTTTGCCGTCGATTGCGCGACGGATGCGTGTGCCGCCTGAAAAGGGGCCGAAAATGATAGGCAGGTTCATCTTTACCGCCGCGGCGCTGGCGCTTGGCGCGATTCCCACCGTTTCGATCGCCCAGGAACAGGGCAATTACTCGATCCGCAACGACACGCGGATGACCTTGAGCTGCGGACTGCGACGCGCCCGCGGCTCCGCCATGGAGCGGTTCGCGCTTGCGCCGGGCGCGCAGTGGCAGTCGGACGAGGCTGGAGGCAGGCCACGGATCCTGATCTGCGACGCCGGCGAGATCATACCGCGCTTCCGCCTGTTGCCGGGCGTTCGCTATGCCGTGGTCAATGCACCCCGCGCCGGCATTGCGGTGCTTGTGGTTAATCCGTGATCAGACCAATCGGCGGCTGAACGGCAATATTTCCTCCAGCACGTCCAGCGGCGCGGCGCCCGCGGTCGTGAGGCCGTGGCGCAGAAGGAAGACGTGGCGGACGATCTCGGCCTGCTGTTCGAGGCCGTAACGCCGGAAAGGCCGGCCGGGCTTCACCGTGTAGCGGTAGCGGCAGAAGGGATGGCGCATCAGCAGCAGGTAGAATCGGCCGCGCTCCTGGGTCTGGAGGACATGAGTCAGCTCGTGAAGGAACAGGGCCTGGATCGGCAGATCCTCCCTGGCGTAATCCTCGCTCCACAATTTGCCCCTGGGATTGATCCAGATATGGCCGTCGGGCGCCATCACGACATTGGCCGGCTGGAACGGGAACCAGCGGCGGCGGTTGACGGTGACCGGCGCGTAATCGATCGCGTCGCCGAAGATCGTCTCCGCCAGCGCGATTTCGCTCATGGTCAGGTGACGCCTCATCCCGCCGAAATGACAGATGCATGGCGACTTGCAAGCGCATGGCGCGCTTCAGTTGATCGAGCATCGCGCGCCGAAAAGAAGCGCAGGTCCCGCTGGCGGCACTGACTCCGCCGGCGTCAGCGGGTCGAAGCCGTCGCGACGTGGTTGTGCTGGTCGAGCCGCCAGGCGGCGAGGGCGAGCATCGAGCGCATCGACAGCGCGTTGACCCGCAGCCTGGTGCCGGCGGTGAGACACTGGCCGGCGCGGGGCATGATCGCGCGCAACGCCGCATTTTCCGCATCGCTCGCCGGCTGGGTGGCGAACAAGGCGGCGACCTCGCCGGGCGCAGCGCGAACCACGCAGACGCTCATCACCTCCAGCTCGTCGTGCGCCCGGAAAGCCGGCAAGGAGGGGTTGAACGCGACCCGCGCGGCGAGATCGCCCAGGCTGCGATCGCTGACCAGCAGAGCTTCTGCCATGCCGCCGGCGAAGGGCAGGGCGCGGAAGCGCATCCGGCTGCCGTTGCCGGGCAGGCAATGGCTGCTCCTGCCGGCCTGGGCAAGGATCGCCTGGCGGTATTCCTCGGTGGTCGGGTCCATGGCCAGCACCGCTCGGCCGCGGTCGCGGCCGAATTGGTGGCGGACGGCGCACGCGGAAAAAGCGTGCAGGATGCGAATGTCGCGCGGCGTCGACACGATGCCTTCGAGCGGGGTGAAACGCGACGGCGTCGAGGCCGAAGCGCAGGTGAGCGGGACGGCGAGACCCAGGAACAGGACCGCGGCCCTCGAAAGCAGATTCATTTTCCTCCCCCGGAAAAACGAAGTTCGAAGGATGAGAATTATGAAATCCCGCCTGAAGTGTCCAGTCATATCTTTGATATTGCGCGCTTTATTGAAAAATCTGGTAGATCCCGCCTTCGCTTGATCGAGGTAATGGCGCTGTCGGCGGTAATGCCGCATGCTCGGGCGTTCACGAAGGAGTCCGGAATGGCGAGAAAAGCGATCCGGGACGAAGGGCTCGATGGGCTGCTCGCCGATCGGGTGAATCTCGAGATCCAGATCAACCTGCTGGAGAACCGGCCTCTGGAGCAGAGGGAGACAAGGGATCAGCGTTCGGCCGCGATCGCGGCGAACCGCGCCGACCTGGCCGAGGTGGAGCGAAAGATCGCGGAGCGGCGAAAAGGGCGTTGAGCCCGCGTGGCGCGTCGCCGCCTATACTAACCCAGTTTGTTGCGTCCCGGTGTGGAAAATCGATAATTGAAGCATGGGCCGCTACAAGTTCAGCCTGGTAAATGACGGCGGTTTCATGCCTGACCTGGACGGAGTCGAGATGCCGAATCTCGAAGCCGTGCGCGGCCATGCCACCCAGGCGATCGCCGACATCATCGCCGACGAGCTCCGCCAGGGAAAGACTGACGTCCGCCTCAGCCTGATCGTCGACAGCGAGGACGGCGAGCGCGTCGCCAATTTCCAGGCCATCGCCCGGCTCGAGGTGGAAGAAAGCCCGTGCGCGCGACCGGCACCGGCGGCAAAAGGTCCTGAAGAATAAACTAGGCTGCCGGAGGCCGAGCGCCGCCGGCTTTTGCGAAGCGGCCGACCAGAGCGGCGATCAGGCAGACGAGGGTGATGACGATCGGCGAGGCGAACATTGCCAGCGCCATGCCGATATTGATCCCCCGCACATCCCCGGCGAACTCGACACGCAAGGTGACGAACAGAAAATAGCCCCAGGCGATCAGGGTCAGCACCGCGCCGAGCAGCCACGGACCCCTGGTCCGGACATTGAGCAGGGCGAGAAGAAGGAAGGGGGTTGAAACCATCGCCGCCTGAAAGAGGAGATTCGGAAATAGCTGCGTGAGATCGAAGCTGCGACCGGTCGCGATCGACAATATCCCGGCGACGGCGACAGCGCAGAAGGCGCCGATCCCGACCGCGGCCAAAGCGAGCGAAAGACGACTTGCGGGTTCGGAAGATTTCTCATGATCCATCGCCGGGGAAGCTAGCGTGCCGCGCACCCATCGGCAACGCGCGGCCGGCCGGGATCAGGTCGCGGAAAGCTTTCCCTGGTCGGCGAGCGCGGTCAGCGCCGAGGACAGGGTGCCGGCGCTGTAGGGCTTGGCGAGGATGGCGAATTCGGACGCGTCGCCGGCGACCAGCTCGTCGCTGTAGCCGGTGGTCAGCAGCACCGGCAGATCCGGAACAATTTCCCTAATCCTGCGCGCCAGATCGATGCCGTTCCGGCCCGGCATGACGATGTCGGAGAAGACGAGGTCGAACGCGCGGGTGGAAAGTATTTCGAGCGCCTCCGTCGCCGACGACGCCGCCACCACGCGAAAGCCGAGATCGGCGAGAAGGCCGCGCGCGAATTCACGGACATTCTCATTGTCCTCGACGAGCAGGACCAGCTTGCCCTCGCCCTCCGCCTGCTGGTCGTCGCGCGCAGTCTTGCCGGCAAGCGGCTGACTGGAACGTGGAAGATAGATTTCGATCGTGGTCCCCTTGCCCGGCACCGAGCGGATCTCGGCCCGTCCGCCCGACTGGGTAGCGAAACCGTGGATCTGGGAAAGGCCGAGGCCGGTCCCTTCGCCGACCGGCTTGGTGGTGAAGAAGGGCTCGAAGACCCGGCTCAGCGTTTCCTCGGACATGCCGATGCCGGTGTCGGTGAGCGCGATGCAGACCAGGTCGCCGGCCGTCTCCGGCGCGTTGCGCGTTGCGATCCCGAGCTCGCCGCCCTCGGGCATGGCGTCGCGGGCGTTGATCGCGGCATTGAGCAAAGCGGTTTCGAGATGGGTGGAGTCGACCTCGCAGGGCCACAGGGAAGGGGCGAGATCGAGCGTGACCCGGATCTGGCCGCCCAGCGTCCGCGATGCGAGATCGGCGAAGGCGTCGAGCCGCAGGTTGAGGTCGATCACTTCGGGCCGCAGCGGCTGGCGGCGGCCGAAGGCGAGGAGGTGGCTGGTGAGGGTGGCAGCGCGATCGGCGGTGTCGAGGATCGCGGTCAGATAGCGCTCGCGCTTCAGCGGATCGAGGTCGTCGCGGCGCAGCATGTCCGCCGAGCCCCGGATCACGGTCATCAGATTGTTGAAATCGTGGGCGATGCCGCCGGTCAGCTCGCCGATCGCCTGGAGCTTCTGCGACTGGAGCAGGGCCTCGCGAGTCTGCTCGAGCTCGACCTGGGCGCGGTGACGCTCGGTGATGTCGCGGGTGATCTTGGCGAAACCGACATGCGCGCCGTCATCGTCGAAGATCGGATCGATCACGACATGGGCCCAGAATTCCGACCCGTCCTTGCGGACGCGGCACGCCTCGGCCTCGTATTTGCCCTCGCGAAGCGCTGTCTCGAGCGCTCTCGCCGGCACCCCCGTGGCGCGGTCCTCCTCGGTATAGAAGCGGGAGAAATGCTGGCCGATGATCTCGGCGGCGGGATAGCCCTTGATCTTCTGGGCGCCGGCATTCCAGTTGGTCACCAGGCCGTGCGGATCGAGCATGTAGATGGCGTAATCGGTCACCCCCTGGACGAGCATGCGGAACGTCTGCTCGCTCGCGAACAGACGCTGTTCGGCCGCCCTTTTCTCGGTGATGTCGCGGGTGATCTTGGCGAAGCCGATCAGCCGGCCCTCGCCGTCGCGGATCGGGTCGATGACGGCGCTGGCCCAGAAGCGTGTACCGTCCTTGCGGATCCGCCAGCCCTCGGCCTCGTACCTTCCTTCGTTCGCCGCCTTTTGCAAAGCGCGCTCGGGGAGGCCGGCGGCGCGGTCCTCCTCGCCGAAGAAGCGCGAATAATGCTCGCCGATAATCTCGTCGGCCTCATAGCCCTTGAATCGCCGCGCGCCCGGATTCCAGGTGACGATCCGGCCATCGGGGTCGAGCATGTAGATGGCGTAATCGGAGACGGCGTTGATCAGGAGCTGGAAGCGCTGATCCGACAGATGCGCATCGAAGCCGGGATCATGGACCATCGCCACACCCACTTCCGAGGTCGAGGAACGAACTCCCGTTATCATTCGACGTTCGCCCGCACCCACTGACCATCAGCGGGTCAAACGGCGACGGACGGCGGCGGTTCCGGTTGGCCCGCATTCAAATCAAATAGTTGGGGGACCGGTGCGCGGCAGTCACACGCGAACGAACGCGTTCGATGGCGGCCGGCGGCACATGCGCTTGGGCGCGCGAGTCTCCTCGCCGTCGACGATGATGATGTCGGTGACGGTGAGGCATTGCGCCTCGTTGGGCGTCGAGGCGTCGGCGGAGACCACGGTCGACGAGCCGGTGACGTTCGGCCTGGTATCGCTGGTCCAGGTCGTGGTCGTGCCGACGCCGCCGCGAACCGCTTCCTCGGTAGCGGCGGCGGCCTGGATTTGCTCGCGGCAATTGAGGCGTGAGGCGATCGCATCCCCAATCAGGGCGCCGACCGGCGCCAGCGTGCCGATGGCGGCGAGGCGGCCGAGGTTGCTGTTGCCGAGGAGGCCGCCGGCGACACCGCCGACCAATCCGCCGGCGGTGCGTCCGCGGCGGCGGTTGCGCCGCTGCTGCTGTTCGCAGGTCCGCCCGTCCACCCCGGTCGGCAGGACCGACGAGGCACCTCTATCCGTAGTGCCGGCCGGGGCCGTTGCGCTGCTCTGCCCGCGGCGGCCGCCTTCGGCTTCGCGCTCGCGCATGCGCCGCTCATAATCGGCCTGGGCCTCGCGAGAGCGGGCGAGCTCGGCCTGATAGCGGGCATTTTCGGCCTCGTAGCGCCGCCGCGCCTCGGCGGCCTCGGCCACGCCCTGCTCGTAGCGGAGCTGCGCCTGGCGCCGTTCCTCCTCCTGTTGCCGAGCCTGAGCCTGCAACGCCTCGTAGCGGGCGTCGGCCTCGGCCTTCTGCTTCGCCTGTTCCTCGGGCGGCTGCGACGCCAGCGCGGAGACGCCGGTGAGGGCGAGAATTGCGACACTGGCTGTGAAAAGCGTGCGGTTCATGACGGCGAGACCCTTCGCTTCTCCTCCACGGGAAAAGCCGGGGAGGCAGCCAAGTTTCCACCATTGCACTTCATGAGTCCACCCGCTCCCGGGATGGGAGGGCGCAAAGGGGACAAATGAAAAAGCCGCGGGCCAATCGAACGGAGGACCGGCCGATCGGCGCCAGCGGCGGCAGGCGGGCCAACGGCCGGCCGCAGGGGCGGCGGATAGTCGCCGAACGACGCCCCAAATGGGAAGAGCGCTGTTCGGCGGTTATCCGCCGAGAACGGCTTTAGCCGTTCATCGCCGTCGAAACGTTGGTGAACGTCGAGGTCAGGCTGGTGCCGAGACCCTGCATGGCAGTGATGGCGGCAACGGCGATGAGGGCGGCGATCAGGCCGTACTCGATGGCGGTGGCGCCCTTCTTGTCTTTGATCATCTTGCGAATGAACGACATGGTTTTGCTCCTGATCAATTCAGTGCCACCGCCGGGGTGATCCACAATGGATCCGCCGGATCGGCGCGGCGACTCAGAATTGCGCCCCTTAGGGTTTCCAACCTGTTAAAGCCGAACAAGGAAATTCACCTGGATCAAGTTAATTTACTGATTCAGAAGCAAAGATGGTGCGCCGATTGCATTTCCGGCTGGTCTTGAAGGGCGCGCGAAACGATCTTGCCCGACTCGGCCCATCGGGAGGATAGTCGCGGCCTCGACGGCGCGGCTTCAGGCCGCCCGCCCCGATCGACCCACAGGGTCTCGTTCGTGCGTATCGATGCGGTAACGACAGAGGGGAAGAAGCATGACTCGAACCAGAAAGACGATGCTGCTCGCCGCCGGTGCGAGCCTGGTGCTGGCCGGCGCGGCGTGGAGCCAGAGCGGCCGGCGTGGCGGCGGCGACGCGGCGCTGATCCGCAGCGCCTTGTCGGCGGCGCCGGCTTCGGTCGCCCGCGGCGCGACCGTGATCCAGATGCGCGACAACGGCACGCATCGGACCCTTCGCCGCGGATCGAACGGCTTCACCTGCATGGCCGACAATCCGCAAACCCCGGGTCCGGACCCGATGTGCATGGACGCCAATAGCGTCGCCTGGGCGATGGCGTGGATGGAGCGTCGCACGCCGCCGGCCGGGGTCGGCCTGATGTACATGCTCGCCGGCGGCACCGACGCCAGCAACATCGATCCCCACGCGACTCGCCCGACCCGCGACAATGCGTGGATTCGGACCGGCCCGCACATCATGGTGGTCGGCTCGGACAGCCTGCTCGCCCAATATCCGTCGGGCCGGAACCCCGATACCAGCCGGCCCTATGTGATGTTCCCGGGCACGCCTTATGCTCATCTGATGATCCCGGTTCGCTAGGGCTCCGCAAGAGGGTGGAAGGGTATCCTTCGGGAACCCTTCCATTTTTTGCCTGATACATCCGGCTTGACGGGCCGCGAGACCCTGCTTACTGATTTAGTCGACTAATACAGTCGTGGGGAGGTCTTTCATGTCGGGTTCGGGCAAGTTTCTGGGTTTCGCCGCTTTTGTCGCCGCCTCGGCCGGGGCCGCAGGCGCGGGCGCCGCGCCGCCCGCCGACCTCAAGGCCCGGGCGGACGCGATCGTCGAGGCCGCCTTTCCGGCCGACGGCCCCGGCGGCGCCGTGATCATCACCCGCGGCGGCCGGACCATCTACACGGCGGGCCGGGGCCTGGCCGATGTCGAGGCGCACCGCCCGATCGCGCCCGACACGGTCTTCCGCATCGGTTCGATCACCAAGCAGTTCACCGCGGCGGTGGTCCTCCAGCTGGTGGCCGAAGGCAGGATCTCGCTCGACGACCCGCTGTCGCGCTTCCTTCCCGATTATCCGCAGCCCGGCGCCGCGGCGACGGTCCGCCAGCTCCTCAACCACGTTTCAGGAGTCCAGTCCTATACCGGCATTCCGGGCTGGATGGTGGAGGCGAACACCAACCGTGCGCACACCACCGCGGAAATGATCGCCGAATTCCGCGACCGGCCGCAGGTGACGCCGCCGGGCCAGGCCTGGGCCTACAACAATTCGGGCTATGTCCTGCTCGGCGCGATCATCGAGCAGGTGACGGGCAAGCCATGGCACCAGGCGGTCGCCGAGCGCATCGCCGGGCCGCATCATCTCGCCTCGATCGGTTATGGCGTCGACCGCGAGCCGCTGCCCGGCATGGCGCACGGCTATTCCGCGGAGAACGGCCGGGTGATACCGGCGCGGCGCATCCACATGAGCGTCCCGCACGCCGCCGGCGCGCTGGTCGGCACGGTCGGCGACCTCGCAACCTGGGCCTATGCCCTTCATCACGGGCGGGTGGTGAGCCCGGCGATGTACACGGCGATGACCACGCCGGTGCGCATGCCGGACGGCAGCACCCTGCCCTATGGCATGGGCCTCGGCATGGGTGAAGTTCGCGGACGCAACACGATCGGGCACAATGGCGGCATTTTCGGCTTCAGCAGCGACAGCACCTATGTGCCGTCCGACGATCTGTTCGTCGCCGTCCTCACCAACAGCGACGAGGCGGCGACGCCGTCCTCGATCGTGACGCGGCGGCTGGCCGCGCTCGCGCTTGGCGATCCGTTTCCGGACTTCACCCGCGCCGCGGTGGATGCGCAGACGCTGGCGCCCCTGTTCGGACTCTATCGGGCCGGCGAGGCCGGCGCCACGCGCCGCTTCTTCACGCGCGACGGCAAGCTCTTCACGATGCGCGAGGGCGCCGCCGACCAGGAAGTCTTCGCCGCCGGCGACGACCGCTTCTTCTACGGGCCGGCAAGCCTGACCTGGTTCCGGATCGTACGGCGTCCCGATGGCGCCCACGTGATGGAGATGCACCAGCAGGGCGCCAGCGTGGCGGAGCTGGCGGCGCGGACCGGCGACATCCCGCCCGAGGCGCCGCCCCACCAGGTCGCGCGCGCGCTCCTCGAATCCTATGTCGGGCGCTATATCACGCCCGGCCCGGTGGCCGAGATCGCGATGGCCGAGGGCGGCGGGCTGACGATCCAGCTCAGCGGCCGGCTGACGCTGCCGCTGCGGGCGACCAGCGACACCGAGTTCATCGTCGAGCGGGTCAACGCCCGTGTCGTGTTCCACGGCGAGAACGGCCAGGTGAACCGGCTGGTCATCCACCAGGGCGGTCGCGAGATCGAGGGCCGCCGCGCGCCGCGCTGAGCCACTGTCTGAATTTCATCCATGCCGGCACGCCAGGACAGGCTCCGTAGTTTCCGCAATGGGCGGATAGTGCTTGGCGATAGCCATCGGCATGAGGCATTCCGCGATCATGACAGGGGTGTCGGAACTCGAGCGGCGGGCCGCAAGCGGGGATGCGGAGGCGCAATATGCGCTCGGCGCGGAACTGCTCGCGCGGGCGGATGCGCCCGGCGCGTTCGCACAGGGCGTGGCCGTGATCGAGGCGGCGGCGGCGAGCGGCCACGCTGAGGCCTTGTGCCTGCTGGCGACGCTGGAGGCGGTCGGGGCCGGGCGGAGCCCCGACTGGAACCGCGCTCTTGATTGCCTGCTGCGCGCCGCGGAAGGCGGGTCGGAGCACGCGCGCGGCCAGCTTAAGTTGCTTGGCGGTGGCGAAGACGGCGACTGGGCGGCGCTGCGCGGGGCGGTCGACCTAGAACGGTTGCTGCGCATTCCCGA
>DATDAU010000027.1:0-49012 GCA_036525215.1 Allosphingosinicella sp. | reverse complement strand
CAGTGGCGGCGCCGTGGCGCTGAAGGAGCAGGCTGCGCCGCGCGTCGCAGCGCAGGCTGAACAGGGGCGCCGCCCCGGCCGGACCGAATTCGAGCGCCGCCTGCTCGTCCTGGAGGCCGTCGCGCCAGGTGCCGAGGGTCAGCTCCTCCTCGTCGGAATCGGGGGTCCGCACCCGCTCGACCTCGCTCAGGGCATTGTTGTCGGCGGGAACGAAGCTGGCTTTCTCCGAGCGCGCGCAGCCGGTCAGCAGGATCAGCGCCAGAGGCACTGCGAGGCGAACCATGACGAATCCTCCTTCAATCTTCTCGCTCGCTCTTAGGGCGCTTTGCCCGGAAGTGGAAAGGGGCGAGGCTTGACAAAGCAGTTGATTGATCATTCAACCAAGGAATGAACGCAGACACCCGACTCCGCTTCGTCCTCGCCGCGATGGACCTCTTCGCCGAAAAGGGATTCCAGTCGACCTCGGTCGCCGACATATTGAGCCGCACCCAGGCGCATAGCGGCAGCCTCTACCATTTCTTCCCGGGCAAGCAGGACGTGCTCGCCGCCGTGCTCGAAGCCTATCGCGACGGCATCGAGGAATGGCTGCTGGCGCCGGCCTGGGAGGGGATCGACGATCCGATCGAGCGAATCTTCGCCCTGCTCGGCGCCTATCGCACCCATTTGCTGACCAGCGAGTGCACCTATGGCTGCCCGATCGGCAGCCTGGCGCTCGAGCTGCACGAGCCCGATCCCGCGATCCGCGACCTGCTCGCCGCCAATTTCGCCAACTGGACCGGCGCGATCCAGCGCTGCCTCGACGCGGCCGGCGACCGCCTGCCCGCCACACTCGACCGGGGGGCGCTCGCCGAATTCATCCTGACGGTGATGGAAGGCGCGGTGATGCAGGCCCGCACCTATCGCGACATCGGCTATTTCGACCGCAGCATCGCGATGCTGCGCGGCCAGTTCGACATGCATTTCGAAGCGGCAAGGGCGGCGCGCGTGCCGGCCTGAGCCAGGCAAGGGAGGGGAATATGCCTGAAGTCAATTATCTCGCCGTCGCGCTCGCCGCTCTGTCGGCCTTCCTGCTCGGCGGCCTGTGGTATTCGCCAATCCTGTTCGCCAGCAGATGGGCGGCGCTGGCGGGGGTGAGCGCGGAGAAGCTCAAATCCGGCTCGATGGCGATGATCTTCGGAACCACCTTCCTGCTCAACCTGGTCGCGGCCTTCATGCTCGCCTTGTTGATCGGCATCGCCCCCGACTTCAAATTTGGGACGCTCGCCGGCCTGGCGGTCGGCCTGTGCTGGGTCGCGACCAGCTTCGGCGTCTCCTACCTGTTCGAGCGCCGCCCGCTCGGCCTGTGGCTGATCAACGCCGGCTATTTCACCCTCCACTTCACCGTCATGGGCGCGATCCTGGGGGTGATGGGCTGAAACAGGTCGGCCGGGCCGGCGCCCGAGGCGGTTCCGCGCTTCAGCGCATCCGCCGCCCCATTCGCATCTGCTTCTGCTTGCCGTAGCGGGTTTTGCGGGTGCCGGGCTTGCCTTCGCTCGAATGGCCAATCACCGGCGCGCGAGGCGTGCCGCCGGCGAGGCCGAGCTCGTCGGCCTCGAGCCGCCTGATCTCATCGCGCAGCCGCCCCGCCTCCTCGAATTCGAGGTCGCCGGCGGCCTTGCGCATCCTCTTTTCGAGGTCGTCGAGATAGGCACGCAAATTGTGGCCGACCAGGTGCGGCCTCTCCTCGTCGCCGGTGTCGACCAGCACGGAGTCGCGGTTGGAGACGTCGGCGAGAATGTCGGCGATGTCGCGCTTGATCGTTGTCGGGGTAATGCCGTGGGCAACGTTATACTCGCGCTGCTTCTCGCGGCGGCGGTCGGTCTCGCGTAGCGCGCGCTCCATCGATCCGGTCATCCGGTCGGCATAGAGGATCACCCGGCCCTCGACGTTGCGGGCGGCGCGGCCGATGGTCTGGATCAGCGAGGTTTCCGAACGAAGGAAGCCCTCCTTGTCGGCGTCGAGGATGGCGACCAGGCCGCATTCGGGAATGTCGAGCCCCTCGCGCAGCAGGTTGATCCCGACCAGCACGTCGTAGACGCCGAGCCTCAAATCGCGGATCAGTTCGATCCGCTCCAGCGTCTCGACGTCGGAGTGCATGTAGCGCACCCGAAGGCCCGCCTCGTGGAGGAATTCGGTGAGATCCTCGGCCATCCTCTTGGTCAGCGTGGTGACCAGGGTGCGAAAACCCCTGGCTGCCACCGCCTTCGCCTCGAAAATCAGATCGTCGACCTGGTCCTCGACCGGCTTGATCTCGACCGGCGGGTCGATCAGCCCGGTCGGGCGGATCACCTGTTCGACGAAGACGCCGCTTGTCTGTTCGAGCTCCCAGGGACCCGGCGTCGCCGAGACCGCGACCGATTGCGGGCGCATCACGTCCCATTCGTTGAAGCGCAGCGGCCGGTTGTCGATGCACGACGGCAGGCGGAAGCCATATTCGGCCAGGGTCAGCTTGCGGCGGTGGTCGCCGCGCGCCATCGCCCCGATCTGCGGCACGGTCTGGTGGCTCTCGTCGACGAACAGCAAAGCGTTTTCGGGCAGATATTCGAACAGGGTCGGCGGCGGCTCGCCGGGCAGGCGGCCGGTGAGGAAGCGCGAATAATTCTCGATGCCGGCGCACGAGCCGGTGGCGGCGATCATCTCCAGGTCGAAGTGGGTGCGCTGCTCCAGCCGCTGGGCCTCGAGCAACTTGCCTTCCGCCTGGAGCTCCTTCAGCCTTTCGGTGAGCTCGAAGCGGATCGCCTCCATCGCCTGCTTGAGCGTCGGGCCCGGCGTCACATAGTGAGAGTTGGCGTAGACCTTCACATAGTCGAGCGCGGCGATCTTCTTGCCGGTCAGCGGATCGAACTCGACGATCTCCTCGATATCGTCGCCGAAGAAATTGATCCGCCAGGCCATGTCCTCATAGTGGGACGGGAAAATCTCCAGATTGTCGCCGCGGACGCGGAAATTTCCGCGGGCGAAGGCCTGGTCGTTGCGCTTGTACTGGAGAGCGACGAGCTTGCGGATGATCTCGCGCTGGTCGACGCTCTGGCCCTTCTTGAGGTCGAAGATCATCGCCGAATAGGTTTCGACCGAGCCGATGCCGTAGAGGCAGGAGACCGAGGCGACGATGATGACGTCGTCGCGCTCGAGCAGCGAGCGGGTGGCCGAGTGGCGCATCCGGTCGATCGCCTCGTTCACCGAGCTTTCCTTCTCGATATAGGTGTCGGAGCGCGGCACATAGGCCTCGGGCTGGTAATAGTCGTAATAGGAGACGAAATATTCCACCGCATTTTCGGGGAAGAAGCTCTTGAACTCGCCGTAGAGCTGGGCGGCGAGGATCTTGTTGGGGGCGATGACCAGGGCCGGGCGCTGCAATTCCTCGATCGTCCGGGCCATGGTGAACGTCTTGCCCGAGCCGGTGACGCCGAGCAGCACCTGGGTCTTTTCGTCCTGGCGGATCTGGTCGACGATCTCGGCGATCGCCGCCGGCTGGTCGCCGGCCGCCTGATAATCCGAGACCAGCTTGAAGCGCCGCCCGCCCTCGGCTTTTTCGGGGCGCTGCGGTCGATGGGGAATGAATGCCTGGCCGGTTTCCGGCTCTTCCAGGCTGGTTCTGATGCTGATCGCCATGACCCACATATGGTCATAAGCGGCTGCAGGCGCTAGCGTGTGCTCAAGCCTTTTCGTCCCCCGGAACGAGAGAGAAGCCGCACCATGAAGAATCGCACGATCCTCGCAACGGCCCTGCTCCTCGCCGCCTGCGGCCAGCAGGGCGGCAACAACAGCCAGACGGCGAAGGCGGAGGGCGCCGCGGGCGGCGCGCCGGCGGCAAGCGGCGGCTTCGTCATGGAGCCGGGGGAATGGGAAACCACCATGTTGATGGACATGGGCGCTGTCGCCAATCTGCCGCCCGGCGTGGAGCTTCCGCCCGCCCGGCCGATCACGGCGCGAACCTGCATCACGCCCGAACAGGTGCGCGACGCCCGCGCCGCCTTCCTCGGCGGCGGCGGCCAGCCGGGCGTCGAGTGCGACTATAGCGGTGTCACCATGGCCGGCGGCCGGATCAGCGGCACCTCGATCTGCCGCAGCGACCGCCTCGAGATGACCATGACCATGGACGGATCGTTCACGCCGACCGCTTACGACGTCACCCAGCAGATGCGTTCGACGATCGGCGGGCAGACCCGCGAATCAACCGGCCACATGACCGGCCGGCGAGTCGGCGAATGCCCGGCGGGCGGCGGCGGCAAATAGACGGGGACGCCGCGACGCGAGGGTGATGGCCAGGGGGGCTTCGCCGCCAGCGTTCCGGCAAAACAGGGGGGAAAGAAGATGCGCGCACTGGCCTTGCTTCCATTGCTGATCGTCGCCGGCTGCGGCGGCGAAACACCGGCCAACAATTCGGCCAACGCGGCCGCGCCGCCGACCACCCTGCCGGCCGGCCAGTGGGAGCTGGCCTCCGAAGTCACGGGCTTCAACAAGACCGACAATGCCGCGCCCAGGATCAACACGCCCGTCGGCACCCGGACCACAGTTTCGGTCTGCGTCGGCGCCGGCGCCCAGGCGCCGAGCGAATTGTTCATGGAAGCCGGCTACGATTGCACGATCGGCAATTATTACGCCCGCAACGGCCGGCTCAACGTCAGCCTGCAATGTCGCAAGAGCGGCCTTGAGGGCAGCATTTTGCCGGTGGTCGACGGCACCTTCACGGCCGACAGCCTGGATTACACCCGCAACCTTCGCACCCAGCTGATTCCCGACGGCAACGTCACCGTGGATTCGCACGTCACCGGCCGCCGGACCGGCGAATGCACGCCCGCCGCGGCCGACGGCGCCGGCGGCGGCAACAGCCATTAGACCGGGGCCGCCTCGCCGGGCCGCGGCCGTGCTGGCGGCCGGGTTGCTCGCGCTGGCGGGCTGCGGCCCGCCTTCGCCGCGCGACATGAGCTCGAGCGAGGTCGCCGCCGAATTGCGCAAGGTCCGGATCGAGCCCGGCCTGTGGCAGACGGACAGCCGGATGATCGACGCCAGCGGCCCGAACCTGCCGCGCGAGGCGCGGGCCGAGATGCTGACCCGCGGGCGAAGCGTCCGCTATTGCATCACCCCCGAGCGCGCCGCCCATCCCGAAGGCAGCTTCCTGCAGATGCATCGCGGCAGCCGCTGCGCCTTTCGCGATTATTCGACCGAAGGCGGCCGCGTCAGCGGCTGGATGCGCTGCACCGGCGGCGGCCTTCCAGGCGTAATAACCACCACGATGGAGGGCCGTCACACGCCGACCTATTACGAGGTCACCATGCGCATGGAATCGACCGGCATGCCCGCGGGCGCCGACCTGATCATCACCGGGCACACCGTCGCCCGGAGGATCGGGCAATGTCCGGCCCCGCGGCCCGCGGCACCGGCGGCAAGGCGATGACAGCGGGCGCGCGGGGTGGGTAGGCACGTCGGCAACAGACGAGGAGCGGATGATGATCGGCTATGTAACATTGGGAACCAACGACATCGCCAAGGCGCGCGATTATTATGACGCCCTGTTCTCCACCATCGGCGTCGGCCGGCTGATGGAGTTCGGCGAGAATTTCACCATGTGGGGCAAGGCCTGGGGTCAGCCCGGCATCGCCCTGACCACGCCCTATAATGGCGAGCCCGCCACCGCCGGCAACGGCAACATGACCGCGATCGTCCTCGACGAACGGGCCAAGGTGGACGCCCTCTACAACAAGGCGATCGAGCTTGGCGCAAGCTGCGAGGGCCCGCCGGGGGTGCGCGGCGACGAAGGCGACCAGGCCTTCTACGGCGCCTATTTCCGCGATCCCGAAGGCAACAAATTGTGCGCCTTCCGGGTTGGGCCCGCTTAGGGGCCGCCCGGGAGAATTACGAGCGCATGAAGATCAGGGTGATCGTCAACCGAAGCGGCGGCACCCTCAAGGACGGTGGCGAGGAGGAGGCCGCGCGCATCGAAGCGGCCTTCGCCGCCCACGGCGTCGACGCCGAGGTGCGGCTGGTCGAGCCCGGCGACATCGTCGCGGCGTTCCGTGACGCGGCGACGGCGCCGGGGCTCGACGCGGTGGTCGCCGGCGGCGGCGACGGCACCTTGAGCTGCGCGGCCGGCCAGCTGGCGGGAAGCGGCCGGCGGTTCGGCATCTTGCCGCTCGGCACGCTCAACCACCTCGCCCGCGACGCCGGCATTCCCAACGATCTCGACCAGGCGGCGGCGGTGATCGCCGCCGGCCATGATCACGACATCGACGTCGCCGAGGTCAACGGCCGGGTGTTCGTCAACAACAGCTCGGTCGGCCTTTATCCCGACATGGTGCGGCTGCGCGAGGCGCAGCAGGAGCGGACCGGTCGGAGCAAACGGCTGGCCATGCTCTCGGCCAGCCTCGCGTCCCTGCATTCGTTCCGAAAACACCGGCTGTGGATCAGCGCGCCGGGGCTTGAGGCGCCCGTGCGGACGCCTTTGCTCTTCGTCGGCAACAACAGATATCAGGTCAATCTCTTCGCCCTGGGCCAGCGCGCGCGGATCGACGAGGGCGCGCTCTGCCTCTACGCGATCAAGGCGCGGACCCGGCTCCACCTCTTCTGGGCGGGGATCAGGGGCGTCTTCGGACGGCTCGACCAGCAGCGCGACTTCGTCACCGCCTACGTGACCGAAGCCGAAATCTCCTCGGACCGGCCGCTGCTCGCCGTTTCGCTGGACGGCGAGACCGAGCGGCTGGAAACGCCCCTGTGCTACCGGATCCGGCCGAAGGCGCTGAAGCTCATCGTCCCGGCGCCGGCGGAGCGGCCAGCGGAACGCTGAAGCTTTGCCCGGCCTCGGTGGCGAGGAAGCGATCGGGGGCGACGCGATTCCGGCTTGCGAGCGCGGCGATCGCCCGGCGCGGCGCGTCGATCCCTTCGAAGGTGAGCTGGAACGTGCCCCAGTGGACGCCAAGCGCGCGCACCGGATCGAGCGCGGTGAAGATGCGGAAGCTCTCGTCGGGATCGACGTGGCTCGGCTGCATCACGTCGCGCGGCAGATAGGCGCCGATCGGCAGGATGGCGAGGCGGAACGGGCCGTGGCGGGCCGCCTCGGAAACCCAGGAACCGTCGCCCCAGCCGGTGTCGCCGGCGAAGAAGATGTTGCCGCCGGGCAGGCGGATGGTGAAGGCCGACCACAAGGCGCGGTTGCGGTCGGTGCCCCAGCGCGATCCCCAATGCTGGTTGCGCTCGACGAGGACCTCGATCCCCGGCCGCACCGGCACACGACCGCCCCAATCACGGGTGACCGATTCGATCCCCTGCCCGCGCAAGATGGCGTCGTTGCCGAGGCTGGTGACGATCAAGGGCCGGTCGCGGTCCCACAGCCGGCGCAAGGTCGGCAGGTCCATATGGTCGTAATGGTTGTGGCTGATCAGGACGAGGTCGATCCGGGGCAGATCCTCGAAGCGGACGCCCGGCGCGCGGACCCGACGCGGGCCGATGAAGGAGAAAGGCGAGGCGCGGTCCGACCAGATCGGATCGGTGATTATGTTGAGGCCCCCTGTCTGCACCAGGACGGTGGCATGGCCGATCCAGGTGACCAGCATCGCATCGCTGTCGACGCGGCGCGGCGGCACGGTGGGGCGGACCGGCACCTGCTCGGGCCAGACGGCGCGCTCGCTATTGGCCCAGCGGTTGAAGAAGCGGCCCGGGTCGACCGAGCGCGGCGCCGGCGTCGCCGGATTGAAGAAGCGGGCGCCGTTGAAATGATCGCTCGACGGACCCCGGTAATAGATGCGGTCGAGGAAGGGTGGGACGATGGTCGGCGCGAAGCAGACCGCCACCGCCGCGAACAGCAGCAGCGTCCCCAACCATTTCAGCGCGGCGCGAATCAATGGGGCCGCGGCGCTTATTTCGGCGCGAGGGTGAAGCCCTCGGGCGCGCGGGTTTCGACATGGTCGTCGTGATACATGTCCATCGCCAGCTCGAACCGGCGTGGCGTCGCCTCGCCGCAATCGAGCGGATAGACGTCGATGATCGTTCCGAACGGCCCTTCGCCGGCGTTCGACCGCTGGCCGACGCCCGGCGCCGTTCCGTCACCGCAGCGCAGCCGCGCGATATATTCGTGCTCGCCCGAAGGCGCGCTGACCCGAACCGGATTGAGCCTCGAGCCGAGCGGCTGGCCGGCGGCCCTTTCGACGGCGCGCTGCACCTCACGGTCCGACGGCACCGCGCCGAGCGCGCGCATCATCTGGCGCGGCGTGCTGGTCTGCGCCGCGGCGGGCGCGGCCAGGATCGCGAGCGCGGCGAGGAATGCGGAAACCTTGCGCATCGGGGCACCTCCTGTGGGGAAGGGAAGCTTCAGGGAGTCAGGCTATAACCCGCCGGGGCACGGGTTTCGACATTCTCCGCCTGATACATGTCGAACACCAGCCGGCCGGTCGCCGCCCCGCAGGCTACGTCATAGGCGGCGACCACGCTGCCATAGGCGCCGACCCCGGCTTCGCGGCGGCCGCCGACCCGGATCGTCGTGCCGTCGGAGCAGCGCAGATGGGCGAGATAGGCGCGCTCGCCCTCCGGTCCGGCGACGCGGATCGGATTCTGGGGGGTGCCCAAGGGATGGGCGTCCGCCTCGGCGATCATCCGCTGCATCTCGTCCTCGGGCGAGCCGTTGTTCATCTGGCGCATCATCGCCTCGGGCGAAGTGGTGCGCGCGCCCAGCTCCTGGGCGGCGGCGGGGGTGGCGAAGGCGAGGGCGAAAAGCAGGACAGGGCGGCGGCGCATCACGGACTCCAACTGGGCCGGCCACTTAGGGCCAGGCTCGGGGCCGGCACAAGAGGGGCTTGACATGCAACTATATGGTTGCATATAGGGAAGCGATGGAAAGCGTGTTCAAGGCCCTGGCCGACGAAAGCCGCCGCGAACTGCTCGACCGTCTGTTCGCCCGCGGCGGCCAGAGCCTGAACGCGCTTGCCGCCGACCTGCCGATGTCGCGCCAGGCGGTGGCCAAGCATCTCGCCATCCTGGAGGCGGCCAACCTGGTCAGCGTCCACTGGCAGGGCCGCGAGAAGCTTCACTATCTGAACCCGGTCCCGATCGGCGACATCGTCCGCCGCTGGGTCGGCAAGTTCGAGGATGCGCGGGTGGAATCATTGACCGGCCTGAAGGCCGAACTCGAAGCAAAGGAGAAGAAGAATGTCCGCACCTGAATTCGTCTACACTGTCTACATCGCCGCCCCCGCCGAGCGGGTATGGAACGCCCTCGTCGACGGCGACGTCACGCGCCAATATTGGGGCCACGAGAACCGGTCCGACTGGAAGCCGGGATCGCGCTGGGAGCATGTCCGGGTCGGGCCCGACGGCGTGATCGACGTCGCCGGCAAGGTGATCGAGGTCGATCCGCCGCATCGGCTGGTGACGAGCTGGCATTCCCCGGACGGCGAGGGCGACCCCGCCAGGACTTCGCACGTGACCTACGAGATCACGGCGATGGGCGAGGAATCGAAGCTGGTCGTGACTCACAGCGACCTCAACGAGGAAGGGATGCGCGCCGGCGTCTCGGCGGGCTGGCCGCTGGTTCTCTCCAGCCTCAAGTCCTTCCTCGAATCCGGCAGGGGCCTGGCGGCGCTCGACCGGCGGATCAAGGAACTGGCCTGATCGGCTCACTGAAAGTTGCGTGACCTGATTCGCATTCCCCCGTCGCGAGGGCCGGGCAGAGCCGGTTCTGCGCGGCGGGGATGCTCGCGCGGATCATGGCCGCCGTTGCGGGCGGCGTCGGCGGGGCCCGGGCGGTGTGGGAACTGCATCGCCCCCACTTCGTGGAGCATGGGCGTCAGATCCTCCAGCCGGTCGGCGATGATGTGAATCACCTGGCCCTCGCGCTGCAGCGTACCCTTTATCCCGGCCATGGCGGCGGAGAGGATGATCCGGCGCTGGGCCTCGAAATTGCGCTGCCAGACGATCGCATTGGCGATGCCGGTCTCGTCCTCCAGGGTCAGGAAGGTGACGTTGCCCTTGCCCGGCCGCTGGCGGACCAGGACGATGCCGGCGACCCGCACCTTGTCGCCGTCCCCGAGCGCCGCCAGGCCCGCCGCCGGGGTGATCCCGCGCCGGTCGAGCGCCGGTCGAAGGAAGGCGAGCGGATGGCCGCGCAGGGTCAGTTGGACGGCGCGGTAATCCTCCACCACCTCGCGCCCGTCGGTCATCGGGGTCAGCGTCACCGCCGGCTCTTCTGCCCGCGCCTCGGCAGCGGCGAAGAGCGGCAGCGGCGTCCCGCCCAGACCCCGCACCCGCCACAGGGCCTGGCGCCGGTCGAGCCCCAGGGAATGGAAGGCGTCGGCGTCGGCCAGTTTCTCGAGCGTCGCCGCCGGCACCCCCGAGCGCAGCCAGACATCGTCCACCGACGTGAACGGCGCATCCCTCGCCGCCGCCGCGATCCGCGCGCCATGGTCGTTGGCGAGGCCCTTCACCATGCGCAGGCCGAGGCGGAGGGGGAGCAAATTCCTTCCCTCGATTTCGAGGGAGGGATTTGAAGATGCCTCCAGCGTGCAATCCCATCTGCTCGCGTTGATGCAGACCGGTCTGACTTTGACATTGTGGTCACGGGCGTCGCGGACCAGCTGGGCGACGCCGTAAAAGCCCATCGGCTGGGCGTTGAGCAGGGCTGCACAGAAAATCTCCGGATGGTAATGCTTCATCCAGGATGAGGCGTAGGCGATCCTGGCGAAGCTGGCGGCGTGGCTTTCGGGAAAGCCGTAGCTGCCGAAGCCCTCGATCTGCCGGAAGGTGCGTTCGGCGAAATCCGCTTCATAGCCGCGCTCGATCATCCCGCTGATCATCTTGTCGCGGAAATGGGTGACGCCGCCGGTCGACTTGAACGTCGCCATCGACCGGCGCAGCGCGTCGGCCTCGGCCGGCTTGAAGCCGGCACCGACGATCGCGACCTTCATCGCCTGCTCCTGGAAGAGCGGCACGCCCAGGGTCTTTTCGAGGACGTCCCGCAATTCCCGGCTGGGATATTCGGGCCGCTCCTTGCCCTCGCGCCGGCGCAGGAAGGGATGAACCATATTGCCCTGGATCGGGCCGGGCCGGACGATCGCGACCTGGATGACGATGTCGTAGAATTCGCGGGGGCGGAGCCGCGGCAGCATCGACATCTGCGCCCGGCTTTCGATCTGGAAGACGCCGATCGTGTCGGCCTTGCAGATCATGTCGTAGACCGCCGGATCGTCCTCCTGCATCTCGGGCGACGCCAGAGTGAGCCTCTGCCCCTTGTGCTGGCTAAGCAGATCGAAGGCGCGGCGCATGCAGCCGAGCATGCCGATGCCGAGGATGTCGACCTTCATAATCTTCAATTCCTCGAGATCGTCCTTCTCCCATTCGACGATCCGGCGATCGACCATCGTCGCCGGCTCGATCGGGACGAGGTCATCGAGCCGGTCGCGGGTGAGGACGAAGCCGCCCGGATGCTGGGAAAGATGACGCGGCGTGCCGATCAGCTGCCGGCTGAGCTCGAGGGTGAGCGCCAGCCGGGGATCCTTGCCGTCCAGCCCGAGCTCCGCGACATGTTTTTCGGCGACGCCGTCGTTCGACCAGCCCCAGACCTGGCTCGATAATGTGCCGGTGAGATCCTCGGGCAGGCCCAGCGCCTTGCCGACCTCGCGCACCGCGCCGCGGGTGCGATAGCGGCTGACCACCGCGGTCAGCGCCGCATGGTCGTGGCCGTAGGTCTCGTAGATCCACTGGATCACTTCCTCGCGCCGCTCATGCTCGAAATCGACGTCGATGTCGGGTGGCTCGTCCCGGTCGTCGGAGAGGAAGCGCTCGAACAGCAATTTGTGGAAGATCGGATCGATCGAGGTAATGCCGAGCAGATAGCAGATCACCGAATTGGCGGCCGAGCCACGGCCCTGGCAGAGGATCTTCTGGCTGCGTGCGAACTGGACGATCGAATTGACGGTGAGGAAATAGGGCGCATAGCCCCAGCGCGCGACCAGCCCCAGTTCGTGCTCCAGCAAATCGGCATAATCCCCGGGCGGGCCTTCGGGGAATTTGGCGGCGAGGGCCGAGCGCGCCAGCATCGCCAGCGCGTCCTGCGGCGTCTTGCCTGACATCACGATCTCGTCGGGATATTGATAGGCGAGCTCGCGAAGCGAGAAGGTGCAGCGTTCGGCGATGTCCGCGGTCGCCCGGATCGCGTCGGGAAAGGCGGCGAAGCGGCGTGCCATCTCGGCGGGGCCCTTGAGGTGGCGGTCGGCATAGCGCTCGCGGCGGAAGCCGAGTTCGTCGATCGTGACATGCTCGCGGATCGCGGAGACCACGTCCTGCAGCATGCGCTTGTCGGGGCTGTCGTAGAGGACGTCGCCGGTGGCGAGGCCGCGCGACCGGTGGCGGCGCGCCATCGCGTCGAGCGCGTGGAGCCGCGCCGCCTCGCCCGGCCGCCGCCGGTGGGTGAGGGCGAGGTGGGAGCGATCGCCGAAGATGGCGGCGGTCTCGGCCAGCCCCCTCTCGGTAATTTCGTCCGCTTCGTCCGGCACCAGAGCGGCGACCAGCCCCTCGCTCCACCGGTCGACATCCTCCCAGTGGAGGAAGCACTGCCCTTTTTCACCCTTACGGCGGTCGATACGGCTTTTGCCGACGCTGAGCAGGCGGGTGAGGCGCGACCAGGCGGCGCGGTTCTCCGGCCAGACCAGCAGCGAAGCGCCGTCCATCAGGTCGAGCCGGCAGCCGGCGACCAGCCTTACCCCGGTCGTCTCGCCGGCGCGCAGCGCCTTGACCAGGCCGCCGACGCTGTTGCGGTCGGCGATGCCGAGCGCCTCGTAGCCGAGCAGGGAAGCGGCGGCGAACAACTCCTCGGCGCTGGAGACGCCGCGCAGGAAGCTGAAATGGGTCGCGGCCTGGAGCTCGGTATAGGTCATGCGAAAATGCCGTGCAGATACCAGCTCCGGCCGGTCGCGCCGGGATTCCCTCCGTCGCCCCGGCGGAACAGCCAGAAGCGCCTGCCCTCCTCGTCCTCGACCTGGAAATAGTCGCGCAGCGCGTCCGCCTCGCCGGGCCTCTTCCACCATTCGCCGTAGAGCCGCTCGGGGCCGTCGGCGGCGGCGACCCGATAGGCCCTGCCCCGCCAGGCGAAGCGCATCGGCGCGCCGTCGGGCAGGACCATCATCACCCCCTCGACCGGCTCGGGGGGCCTGAGCAGGCGGATCGGGCGCGGCCAGGCCGGCCAGGCGGAGGTCTCGCCCAGCGGATCGGCGCGGTGCACGCTGCGCTCGGGCACGTCGCTTTCGACCGCGCCGAGGCGGTAGAGCCGCCGCACGCCCAGCCGCATCGCCAGCCGGTCGATCAGCGGCGCGAGATCGGGCGGCGGCGCCTCGCCCGCCAGGGCGCCGGCGATCGGCTGGGGTCCGAGCGGCTCGACCCGGACCGCGACCAGCCGCATCCGCTCGATGCCGAAGCCGGGCTCGATCGTCTCGATCCGCGCGCTGAGCAAACGGTGGAGATGGGCGCCGTCGCGGGTCGGGCGGGCGGTGCCGATGGCGATATGCTGGACGTCGCCGTCGACCCGTTCGCACCACAGGACCAGGCGGCGGACGGCGAGCCCGTCCCGCGCGAGATCCGCCATCAGCCGGCGGACCGCTTCGCCGCTGGCTTCCGCGATCGCCTCGGCGGTGGCAATCGGCTCCATGAAGCGCAGCAGGATCGCCGGCGCCTCCATCGGCACGATCGGATCGAACGGCTCGCCCGCGCGGCCCAGAGCCTGGTCGAGGCGCAGCAGCAAATCCGCGCCGAAACGGCGCTGGAGCGGCGCGCGCGGCATGGCGATCAGTTCGCCGATCCGCTCGATGCCGAGCCGGCGGGCGATGTTCAGCACCGCCTCGTCGAGGCGCAGGGCGGCGAGCGGGAAAGGCGCGAGCGCCGCCGCCTCGCCGCCCGGCGGGCATAAGGTGAGCGGGCCGGCGGCGAAGCGGGCGAGCGCGTGGGCGGCGCCGGCGCTGCCGGCGACGGCGATGCGGGTGGAAAAGCCCAGCCGCCGGCAGAAAGCGAGGATCCGCTCGCACATCCTCTCCTCGCCGCCGAACAGATGGGCGCCGCCGCTGAGGTCGAGCCACAGGCCGTCGGCGCCGGAAACGGCGGCGCGCGGCGTCCAGCGGCGGGCGGCGAACAGGCCGAGGCGGGCGAGCCAGGCGGCGTCGCCTTCGTCGTCGGCGGCGCGGACGTCGAGGCCGGGGACGAGAATCCGCGCCTTGGTCAGCGGCATCCCGGCAAAGAGGCCGAGCGCCCGCGCCGCCGGGCAGGCGGCGGCGATCAGGTCGCGATTGCCCTCGCGCCGGGACGTGACCAGCGCGCCCGCGCGCGCGCGCGCCCCGTCCCCCTTTATCGCCAGGTCGGACGGCGCCGGCGCTCGCGCCCAGCGCGCGCCCGGCCGCCAGCCGCCGCCCCGCGCTTCAAGCAGGACGTCGGCGCCGGACGCGGCGGAAGGACCGGTCCGGCGTTCAGGCGGCGATGGCGGTCGCGCGGCCAGCCTGATCCGGTCGATCGCCAGATCGGGCAGGCAGAGCGAGGCGAGCCTCGGCATCGGGCGCCTCCAATAACCAGTCGTGGGCCGGGCCGCCGCGCTGGCGGGCGAGGGCGACGCGCCAGCGGGCGCGGCCGAGCCCGGCGAAGGGCAAAGCCGACGACGGCGCGCAGCCAATCCGCCAGCGGGTGACGGCGGCCGAGGGGATGAGGAGGGGATCGCAATCCGCCTTGCGCCAGCGCCGCAGCATCAGAGTGGCGGTGCCGCTTTCCTCGGCGCAGAGCTGGAGCCGGCGGGTCGACGCCATGACGGCACGGCCGACCTCGCCGATCACCGCGGCGAGGCCGCCGTGGCGTACCCCCTCCTCCATCACCGCCAGCACCTCGCGGTCGTCGCGGCACTCGGCGCAGATCAGCCGGTCCGGGGTCAGGCCGACACCGGCGAGGCCCGGCGCGAACAGGTCGCGGCGGGCGACCGCCCACAAGACCTGCCGCCCCTCGCGGATCGCGAAACGGGCGGCCAGCGCGGCGAGGAACAGGGTGGCGGCGGCATCGTCGCCGGGCGCGATCGAGGCGGCGGCGGCCTCGTGCAGCGCCGGCGCGACGCCGCCGCCGGCGAGCCGATCGTCGACCGCCGCGATCCCGAAGGGCAGGCACGGCCGGCCGGCCCGGGCGGGGCCGGCATTCTCGATGGCGCGAACCTCGTCGCGCAAGGCGGCGAGGCGCGCATTCCCTGGCAAGGCAGCATACATGCGACTCGGACTCATATGTTCACTTTATGTTCCGCCTCCATTCACCGAGAGTCAAGGCCGGGCAAGGGAAAGCATGCGCTCGACATTCCTTCCCCCTTCACCCAGAAGACCGCATGACCTTGTTCCGCGCCGCCTTCCTCGCCTTCCTTTCCCTCGCTTTCGCAACCGCCCCCGCTTACGCCCAGACCGGCGTCCAGGCGCGTATACCGACAGGGGCGCCCACCGCCGCGCCCGAGGCGGCGCCGGCGGGCGACGGCGACTGGCTCTACCGGGGCAGCGACATCGCCCGCGATCCGGCCTGGCATTTCGGCACCCTGCCCAACGGCCTTCGCTACGCGGTGCGGCGCAACGCCCTTCCCGCCGGCCAGGTCTCGATCCGCATCCGCATCGACGCCGGCTCGCTCCACGAGCGCGACGACGAGCGCGGCTGGGCCCATTTCGTCGAGCATATGATGTTCCGCGGCACCGAACATTATCCCGACCATCAGGCCCGACAGATCTGGCAGCAACTGGGGGCGAGCTTCGGCAGCGACACCAACGCCCGCACCGACGCCACCGACACCGTCTACCAGCTCGATCTGCCCCACGCCGACCGGGCCAGCCTCGACACCAGCCTCAACGTCCTTTCCGAGATGATGGCCCATGCCCGCTTCGAGCCCGCCGCGGTGACCGCCGAGCGGCCCGTGGTCCTCGCCGAAAAGGCCCGGCGCTCCGAAATCGCCGTGCGCTATCAGGAGATCATCCGCCCGCTTTATTATTCCGGCGTCCGCTTCGCCAACCGCGACCCGATCGGCGTCGACGAGACGCTCAACGCCGCCACCCCCGACGGGCTCAGGGCCTTCTACCGCCGCTGGTACCGGCCGGAGCGCGCCGCCATCGTCATGGTCGGCGACGCGGACCCGGCGATGATGGAGGAATTGATCCGGGCCCGTTTCGGCGGCTGGACGGGGGTCGGGCCGGCGCCGGCCGACCCCGAATACGGCCGACCCACCGAGCCGGCCAATCCGGTCGCCAGCCTGACCTATGCCGGGGTGCCGACCAGCGTGAACGTCGCCTGGCTCAGGCCCTATGAAGCCATTCCCCACACCATGGCGCGCGAGCGGCTGTACCTCGAGGATCTGCTCGCCTCCGCCATCATCAACCGCCGGCTCGAGGCCCATGCCCGCGGCCGATCGGCCTTCATCGGCGGCGCCATCGGCAGCGCGCGCCAGCGCAATGTCGTCAATTCCACCACCCTGCAGCTGACCGCCCACAACGGCAGCTGGCGCCAGTCGATGGAGGAGGCCTTCGCCATCATCACCGACGCGCTGCGCGCCCCGCCGAGCACGGTCGAAATCGACCGCGAGCTCCAGAATTTGCGGACCGGCGTCAGCGCCGCGGTCCAGGGCGAAGCTACCGCTCTCTCCCAGAACCGGGCCGAGCAGCTGGTCGGCGCGATCGACGTGGGGGCGGTGGTGGCGACAGCCCAGACGGTGCTCGACAATTTCGAGCGCAACGCGCCCGAAATGACGCCGGATCGGGTCGGCGCGGCAATGCAGCGCCTGTTCGTCGGGCTCGGCCCGCGCATGCTGGTGGTGAGCCCGGAGCCGATCGAGGGCGGCGACGCGGCGCTGGCCGCCGGTCTCGCCGCCGCCCGCGCCGCCGCGCCGGCACAGCGCCTGGCGGCGCGCCGGGTCACCTTCAGCGATCTGCCCTCCCCCGGCCGGCCGGGCCGCGAGGTCTCGCGCGAGCGCATCGCCGACATGGACGTGACCATCGTCCGCTTCGACAACGGTTCCACCCTCACCTTCAAGCATACCGATTTCGAGCGGGGATCGGTGCAGGTGCGGCTGCGCTTCGGCGGCGGCGTTTCGGCGATGGCGCCGGACCGGCCAAGCTTCGCCTGGCTGGCCGGGCTGATTGCACCCTCGGGCCTCGCCCGGCTCGATCTCGACGGCATGGAGCGGCTCTTGACCGGCCGGCGCATCGGCCTCGGCTTCGCGGTCGACGAGGAGGCTTTCGTCCTCGCCGGCCAGACCAACAGCACCGATCTGGCCGACCAGCTGAGGTTGCTGACCGTCAAGCTCACCCATCCGCGCTGGGATTCGGTGCTGTTCGCCCGCTTCCGCAGCGCCGCGGTGGAAAGCTTCGACCTCCATTTCTCCTCGGCCTCGGCGCGCGCCGCGCGCGAGCTGGGTGGCGTGCTTCGCCCCGCCGACCAGCGCTGGCGGCCGATCGACAAGAGCGAGATGGAGAATGTGACGGTCAACCAGTTCCGCGCCTTCTACACGCCCCTGCTCGCCACCGGTCCGGTCCACGCCATCATCGTCGGCGACACCGACCTCGAGACTGCGGTCGCGGCGATGCGGCGCACCGTTGCGGCGCTGCCGCGCCGACCCGAGACAAGGATTCCGGCCAACGCGCTGGCGCTGCAGCCGCCCGCGACCAATCCCGAGCCGCGCGCCTTCACCCACAGCGGCGATCCCAACCAGGCCTATGCCCTGATCGGCTGGTCGACCCGCGGCGGCATCGACAATATGCGCGACCGGCGGGCGCTCGCGCTCGCCGCCAACATGTTCGAGACCCGCCTGTTCGACCGGCTGCGCGAGCAGGAGGGCGCGACCTACGCCCCCAATGCGTCCAGCGTCGCCGCCGACAGCTTCCCGGCCTGGGGCGTTCTCTACGCCGCCGCCGAGATCCGCCCGGCCAGCGCCGCCACCTTCTTTCGCATCGGCCGCGAGATCATCGCCGACATGGCCGCCCACGCGGCCCTGCCCGACGAGTTCGCGCGGGCGCAGAATCCGGTGCTGAGCGGCATCGAACGGCGGGTCGCAACTAACGCCTACTGGATCGACGCCATCGAGGACTGGGACCACGACCCCCGTGAAATCGAGACCGTGCGTTCCTATCTTGCCGATTATCGGGGCCTCACCGCCGAGGATGTCCGCCGCGCGGTGGCGACCTATGTCACCGATCAGGGTGACTGGTCGATGCTGGTCCTGCCCGCCCGGACCCAGGCCAATACCACCGGTGGAGGAGGATCCTGACCGGGGGTTGGCGGGAAAAGCGGTTCCAACCGGTCCGGATCATGCTTAGAGGAATTTCGGCAAGAATGACGAATGGCAAGCAATAGCGCAGTCCCGGCCGTCGAGCCCCTGACGCCCCAGGTCGCGAGGAGCGGGTGGAGCCCGCTCGGACTGACCCGGCGCCCCTTCTTCGAGGACAAGAACCGCGCCTTCTGGATCCTGCAGTCGGTCGGCTGGGCGGGCTATTTCGTGCTGCGCACCCTTTCCGGCTTCGCCAATTCGATGGGCTGGAGCTTCGTCGTCCACACCGCCTTGCTCACCGCCGCGGGCTATTCGATCACCTTGCTGATGGCGGCGGCCTATCGGCGGCTGATCCGGATGAAGCCGGTCTTCACCTGGGTGGGAACGATCATCATCGTCGTGGTCGCCGCCGCCGCCTTCTCTGCGATCGAGACGTGGAGCGTCGCCACCTTCATCCAGCCGGGCACCCGGCCCGAGGGCATCCAGTTCCTCGGCGCGATCATCCTCACCGTCTCCCTGCTCGTCGCCTGGTCGGCGCTCTATTACAGCATCAACTTCTTCCTGTTGCTCGAGGAACAGTCCGACCGGCTGCTGCGGCTGGAAAGCCAGGCATCGAACGCGCAGCTGGCGATGCTGCGCTACCAGCTCAACCCGCACTTCCTTTTCAACACGCTGAATTCGATCTCGACCCTGGTGCTCCTGAAGCAGACCGACCGGGCCAATGCGATGTTGAGCCGCCTTTCCTCGTTTCTGCGTTATACTCTGGTCAACGAGTCGATCGGCACGGTGACCGTGGCGCAGGAGATCGAGACGCTGAAACTCTACCTGGAGATCGAGAAGATGCGCTTCGAGGAGCGCCTGAGGCCGCATTTTCATATCGACCCCAATGCGACCCAGGCGCACCTGCCGTCGCTCCTGCTCCAGCCGCTGATCGAGAATGCGATCAAATATGCGGTGACTCCGCAGGAGGAGGGCGCCGACATCTCGGTCGAGGCGCGGCGCCAGGCCGATCGGGTGCTGATCACCGTCTCCGACACCGGTCCGGGCGCCGACAACCAGTATAAGGCCCGCGCCGAAGAATCGACCGGCGTCGGTCTGGCGAACATTCGGGACCGTCTGGCGCAGGCCTATGGCGACAACCACCGCTTCGAGACACAGTCGGATATGACAGGGGGCTTCCGCGTTTTCATCGACATTCCCTACCAAATCGAAACCGAGGAGCCGAAATGACCATTCGCACGATCCTGGTCGACGACGAACCGCTCGCCATCCAGGGGCTGCAACTCCGCCTGGAGCCCTATGACGATGTCGAGATCATCGACACCTGCTCGAACGGGCGCGAGGCGATACGGTCGATCAAGACCCACAAGCCCGATCTCGTCTTCCTCGACATCCAGATGCCGGGCTTCGACGGATTCTCGGTGATCCAAGGGCTGATGGAGGTCGAGCCGCCACTGTTCGTCTTCGTAACCGCCTATGTCGACCATGCCCTGCGCGCCTTCGAGGCGCAGGCGGTCGACTATCTGATGAAGCCGGTCGACGAGGATCGGCTCGCCGACACGCTGGAGCGCGTCCGCGTCCGCCTCGCCGAGAAGCGCGGCGTCGAGGAGGTCGGCCGGCTGATGGAGGTGCTCGCGGAGGTGGCGCCGGAAGCGGCCGAGAATGTCGAAGGCGTCGAGGACGCCCATGCCTCGAACCGCTACGAGAAACTGATCAACATCAAGGACCGCGGCCAGATCTTCCGCGTCGACGTGGATTCGATCGAGAAGATCGACGCCGCCGGCGACTATATGTGCATCTACACCGGCGACAACACGCTGATCCTGCGCGAGACGATGAAGGATCTGGAAAAGCGCCTCGATCCACGCCGCTTCCAGCGCGTCCACCGCTCGACCATCGTCAACCTCGACCAGGTCAAGCAGGTGAAGCCGCACACCAACGGCGAGTGCTTCCTGGTGCTCGACTCGGGCGCGCAGGTGAAGGTCAGCCGCTCCTACCGCGACGTGGTGGCGCGCTTCGTCCACTGATCGCTTTCGGCCCGGAGAGTGTTGACCGCAGGAATCGAGACGACAGGCCTTCGCAAGGCCGCTAGATTCGCGCCATGACCCAGTCCGAACTTTCCCGCCGCTTCGCCGCGCTCCACGTGCCGGGCGATCCCCTCATCCTCTACAACGCCTGGGACGCGGGCAGCGCCAAGGTGATCGCCGAGGCGGGCGCCAAGGCGATCGCGTCGGGCAGCGCCTCGGTCGCCGTGGCCAACGGCTTCGCCGACGGCGAGGCGGTGCCGCTCGACTTCGTGCTCGCCAACGCCGCGCGGATCGTCGCCGCGGTCGACCTGCCGGTGACAATCGATTTCGAGGGTGGCTATGCCGAGGCTCCCACCGGCGTGGCGGCCAATATGAGGCGGCTGGCCGAGGCCGGCGCGATCGGCTGCAATTTCGAGGACCAGGTGGTCGGCGGCGAGGGTCTCCACCCGATCCACTTCCAGGCCGAGCGAATCGCCGCCGCGCGTTCCGCCGTGGGCGCGGACTTCTTCATCAACACCCGCACCGACATCTTCCTCAAGGCCAAGGCCGACAGCCATGACGATACAAAGGTCGATGCGGCGATCGAACGCGCCACCGCCTATGCCGCGGCCGGCGCCAGCGGTTTCTTCGCCCCCGGCCTCGCCGATCTGCGGCTGCTCGAACGGCTCTGCAAGGCCTCGCCCCTTCCGGTCAATTTCATGGCCTGGCCCGGCACGCCGCCGGCATCGGACATCGCCGCCACCGGCGTCGCCCGGATCAGCCACGGCCCCTTCCCCTACAAGCTGGCGATGAAGGCGCTGGCCGACGCGGCTGCTGAAATTCTCGCTTAGGGTCCGTTGTTGCCCGACTGATCGACCCCGACTATCGTTTCGGAAACGTGCCGATGTCGCACGATCACCGGAGGGGGCGATGGCAGGCGGGGAGAAGGATGGCGGCGATTTGACGAGACGAACCATTCTCGGCCTGGGCGGGGGCGCGCTTGCGGCCGCAGCCACCGGCGTCGGGACTGCAAAGGCGCAGCCGCAGGCAACCCGGCGCCGGACCCTCGCGCCGGATATTGTCGGGATGGATGCGGTCACGCTGGCGGCGGCGATCCGGGCGCGACGGCTTTCCTGCGTCGAGGTGATGACCGCTTTTCTCGATCATATCGAGCGCTGGAATCCCGGCGTGAACGCCATCGTCGCGCTGCAGCCGCGCGAGGCGCTGCTGGCCCAGGCGGCGGAGCGCGACGCGCAGGCCGGGCGCGGCGAATTTCTGGGTCTCCTGCACGGCTTCCCGACGGCGGTGAAGGATCTGCAGCCGGTTCGCGGCATCATCTCGACCCGCGGGTCGCCCATCTTCCGGAACTTCATACCGACCGCGGACGGCTTGATGGTCGAGCGGCTGCGCCGCGCCGGCGCGATCTTCATCGGCAAGACCAACACGCCCGAATTCGGGCTTGGCTCGCACACCTTCAACGCGGTCTATGGGCTGACCCGCAATGCCTATGACCCATCGCGATCGGCGGGCGGGAGCAGCGGCGGAGCAGCCGTCGCCCTTGCCATGCGCATGCTTCCCGTCGCCGACGGCAGCGACTTTGGCGGCAGCCTGCGCAATCCGGCCGGCTGGAACAATGTGCTCGGGTTCCGCACCAGCGTCGGCCGGATCGCAGTCGGTGGCGACGAACTGTGGTTTCCGGGCATGAGCGTGCCGGGACCGATGGCCAGGAATATTCCCGATCTCGCCATGCTGCTGGCCGTCCAGGCCGGCCATGACGACCGGGCCCCGACCTCGATGGAAGCCGACAGTCTCGATCTAAGCGGCGACTTGTCGGCGGACATGCGCGGCAAGAAGATAGGCTGGCTCGGCGATTTCAACGGCTCCACGCCCTGTGAGCCTGGCCTCCTCGACACCTGCCGAACGGCGCTGAGGGCATTCGAATCGCTGGGTTGCGTGGTCGAGGATGCAAGGGTCGACATCCCCATGGAACCGGTCTGGCAGGCGATGCTGAAGCTTCGCGCCTGGCAGAGCGGCGGCGGCATGCTGGAATTTTACAACGACCCGGCCAAGCGGGCGCTGATGAAGGCCGAGGCGGTCTTCGAAGTCGAAAGCGCGCTGAGGCTGTCCGCGCTCGACATCCGCGCGGCGTCCGTCACACGCACGCGCTGGTACAATGTCGTCCGCCAGTTGTTCGGCCGCTACGATTATCTGCTCGCACCGACCGCCCAACTCTTCCCCTTCGACGCCAGCCTGGACTGGCCGCACGAAATCGCCGGCACCCGCATGCAGACCTATCACGAATGGCAGAAAGGCAATTTCTTCATCACCATGACCGGCTGCCCGTCACTTGCCGTCCCGGCCGGATTCGGGACAGCCGGCCTGCCGATCGGCATCCAGATCGTGGCGCCGATCAATCGCGAACGCGCCTGCCTGCAGCTCGGCCATGCCTATCTTCAGGCCGCCAACTGGACCGGCACGCGTCTGCCGCCCCAACTCGCGCGGGCGGCCTAAGCCAAGGCAGCAATTTCGGCGAGCGCACCGATCAGGCGGAGGCAATCGGCGCGGTTCGTGTACATGTGCGGCGCGATGCGGACGGCGCGGCCGCGGAAGCCGACCTGGACATTGGCCGACTTGAAGATCGCCGCGGCACTGCCCGTCGCCGCCGCCGGCAGAGCGACACCGAGAATGTGCGGGCAGCGAATGGGGCCGGAGGTAGTCGCCAGCCCCCTGTCGCGCGCCGCAACCTCGATCCGTTCAGTGACCCATCCGAGCCGGGTCGAAACGCGGGGGATCGTCCAGTCCCGGATCATGGCCAGGCTGGCGGACGCCGCCTTGGTCAGCTCGAACGCCGATCGCTCGCCGACGTCGAAGCGGCGGGCGCCAAGCCGGTACTCGTCCACATAGTCGACCAGCCGGGCGAAATCCTCGGAACCGGCGCGCTGCAGCCAGTTCTCCTCGAGCGGCGTCCCTTCCAGATGCGCCTCGCCGACGAAGAGGTAGGACAGGCCGTAGGGCCCAAGCAGCCACTTATAGCCGACCGCGACCATGAAATCAGGGCGGATCATGCCGAGATCCATCGGCATCGCGCCGAAGGACTGGCTGGCGTCGACCACCAGAGCGGCACCGACTGCTCTCGCGGCCGCGCCGACCGCCTCCAGATCGACGAGGGCGCCGTCGGTCCAGTGAACCGTCGGCACCGAGACGACCGCCACCCGATAGTCCAGGGCATCCAGGATCGCTTCGGTCCAGCTCCGGTCCGGCGCCCGCTCGACGGTCAGGATCTCGCAGCCGGTCCGGCGGGCGAAGGCGCGCCAGGTGTAGACGCTCGACGGGAAATCCTCGGCGAGGACCAGCACCCGCTGGCCCGGCCCGGCGTCGAGATTGCGGGCGGCGGTGGCGAGGCCGTAGCTGGCGGAGGGGACCAGGGCGATCGAATCGGCGTCGCAGCCGGCCAGCGCCGCGAACAGGGCGCGCCGTTCCTCGACATCGTCGACCCAATCGACGGTCGAAATCTGCCAGGGCCGGGCATGGCGCGCCGCCCCCGCCTCGATCGCCCGCACCGCCGCGTGCGGCAGCGGGCCGATGGCGGCGCAGTTGAAATAGGCAAAGTCGTTACTGACGTCGAAAAGGCCGCGAAATTCATCGTCCATCTGTCGGCTCCGGATTGCCCGACGCGTCCATGAAACGCCCGGCCGCCGCTGTCCATTGGACTCGTGACGCCAACGCCCCTAGCCTTGGCCGCGCCTGATCGCTGGGGGCGGATGGATGCGCGTATTGCAGCACTTTGCCGATCCCGACACCGAGCGCGCCTTCCTGCGCGCCGAGCGGGAGGAGCGCGGCCAGGCGATCCGGGCGCTGATCGTCGTCGCCGTCGCCACCCTCCTCTCCTACGTCCTCCTCAACCCGATGCATTTCCCGCCGGCGGGGGTGGTCGCCTATTCGATGGCGGCCTCCGCCCTGATCCTGGTCATGGCAGGCTTCTTCATCCTGACCCGCACCGCCTTCTACCTGGAAACGCCGTGGATCGACCTGCCGGTCTTCGTCGCCATGGCGGCGGGCATGAAATGGCTGGCGATCGTGCTCGCCGCTCAGGCGGCGATTACCGGCTTCCCGCCGGCAGTGATGGTCATGGTCCAGATGGGCATATTGGTGATCTTCGCCAGCGTCGGCTTCGCCGGCACCTTCCGCCTTTACCTCTTGTGGATGCTCGGCGTGCTGGCCCTGTTCGCCGCCTGGCTGCTGACTCGCGACATCAGCCCGATCTCCAAGCTCTACACGATCACCAACTTCTCGACCCTCTTCATCTTCGCGCTCTACTTCAACTGGGACGTCGAGCGCCGCGCCCGCAAGGTGTTCGTCGCCAACCGGGCGCTGGAGGCGGAGCGCGAGAAAACCGAGGAACTGCTCTACAACGTCCTGCCCCAGGCGGTGGCGGCGCGGCTCAGGGCGGGCGAGGCGGTCGCCGATTCCTTCTCCGATCTCACCGCCATCTTCGTCGATCTCGCCGGCTTTTCGGTACTGACCAAGAGACTGTCGCCCGGCCACCTGGTCGAAACGCTCAACCTCTTCTTTTCCGCCGCCGACCGCTGCGCCGAGCGGCACGGCGTCGAGAAGGTCAAGACGATCGGCGACGCCTATCTGGCGGTGATCGGCGGCATGGCCTCGCCGGTGCGCGACAGCAAGGCGGCGATCCGCTTCGCCCGCGACCTGATCGCCGAGCTGGAGGCGATGGCGATCGAGACCGGCCTGCCCCTCCAGGCGCGGATTGGGGTCCATACCGGCCCGGCGGTCGGCGGGGTGATCGGCAGCACTCGCCTCGCCTATGATTATTGGGGCGACACGATGAACATCGCCAGCCGGCTGCAGGGGGTCGCGCCGCTGAACGGAATCGCGGTTTCGGAGGCGACCTATTTCCAGACCCTGACCATCCAGGACTATGAGAAGCAGTCGGCGCTGCTGAAGGGCATCGGGGAAACGCCGGTCTATGCGGCGAAGCTGGGCGCCCAGGACGACTGAATCGGGCAATTTCACCCATCAGGGTGATATCGCCGGACCCGAAACACTTTTACCCTGCGCGCATCGGACGAGGAGAGAATCATGGCGAAAGTGACGGGATTCGGCGGCGTCTTCTACAAGGTCGCCGATCCGGGGGCGACGCAGGCCTGGTATCAGGAAAAACTGGGCATCGGCGGCGACTGGGGCGCAACCTTCCGCTGGGCCGACGAAGGCGGCGAGGATCCCTACAGTCTGCTCAGCCCGTTCAAGCAGGCGACGGACTATTTCGCCCCGTCGGAAGCCGGCTTCATGATCAATTTGCGGGTGGACGACCTCGACGCGATGACCGCCTCGCTCCAGGACAAGGGCGTCGAGATCCTCGGCCGGCAGGACGAGGATTACGGCAATTTCGCCTGGATCCTCGACTGCGACGGCATCAAGGTCGAGCTCTGGCAGCAGAAGGGCGCGGCGCCTGCCTGATCCGGCTCAGCCGGACTTCCCCGATTTGCGGCCGAGCAGCGCGGCGAGGCTCGACAGGCTGAACAGGGCGCCGTCCGAACCCGATTTGAGCACGGTCATGCGGAACAGCCGCGCTGCGAGCCGGATGATGATGACGATCCAGAAGGCCTGCCAGGCGAGCGCGACAAGATGCGGCCACAAACTGTCCGACCGGGCGGCAAGTCCGACCATCGACAAAGGCGAGCTGAACGGCAGGACATAAGCGGTCCACATCACCGCGCCGCTGCCGCTTCGCAATGTCGTCAGCGCGAGCAGGAAGACGAAGACCTGGAGCAGGGTCACCGGCATCGAAAGGGTCTGGATTTCGCGGATGTTGCTGGCCTGGCCGCCAATGCCGAGGAAGAGTGCCCCAAGCAGCATGTAATTGGCGATATAATAGACGGCGATCAGCACCAGGAAGATCGGCCAGCCAACAGCCGGTCCCACTTCGGGCAGGGTCATGAAGTCGTTCATGGCCTCGACGAAGAAATAGGCCAGCGCGGCCATGCCGCCCCAGACGCTGATCCCAACCAGGGAGGCCCCCAGCATCGCGATCAATTTGCCGAGGAAGATGGCGTCGAGTGGAACGGCCGCCGCCAATACCTCGATAATCTTGTTCGATTTCTCCTCGGCGAGGTTCGACAGCAGCAAGGTAGCCAGGAGTACAGTGACCATGAAAATGCCGGTCTGCGCGCCCTGGGCGATGGTCCGCCGAATCATCTGCAGATTGCCGGCAGCCTGGGCGGTAACCACCCGGACGATCGGCACCGCGGCCGGGGTCGCCGAGGCATCGCCGAGAGCGGCAGTGCGGCGGGCCTCGTCGACCAACAGCTGCATGCGGGACCCGACGCTTTCGTTGATCTTGTTCGGCCCGGTCACCACCGGCGCTTCGAGCGTTCCGCTGAACACCGCCGAATAGCCGCCCTGCTCGTCGGCGAGCAGATTGCCGGCCTGGACCGCGACATTCTCGGCGGGCGCCACCGCCCGCAACGTCGGGAAGACCCGATCGTTTGTACCGGCCACCAGCCTTTGTCGCGCAATCGTCAGCGCCTGCACCGTGGCGCTGTCCGAGAGCATGGCGACGACCGGTTGCGAGGCGGCGCGATCGCCTTCATTGGCGGCCTTGCTGACCAGGATGGTCGCTCCGAACACGATCAGCGGGACCATGAGAAAGAGGATGAAGTTCCGCGAATAGACGGTGGCGATGAAATCCCGGCGCGCGATCACCCAGGCGGCCTCGAATATGCTCATCATGCCGCTTCTCCAAGCGACGCCGGCACATCGATCTCCATGTCGCGGGCGGCGCTTTCACCGGCGATGGCGACGAAGGCATCATGCAGGCCGGGCCGCTCGATCGAAAGCTCTTCGATCCCCGCGCCACCGTCGATCAGCGCCTTGAGCAGAGGCTCGATGCCGGCCTTGGGCAGCTCGAAATGCCAGCGGCCGTCGTTCAGCCGCGCGTTCCCCGGCAAGGCCTTGCGCCAGACGCCGTCGGGCTGCCGGGTCTGCAGGCGAACCTGCGGCCGCAGGCGGTCGCGCGCCTCGGTGACCAGCCCTTCGAACCGTATCTGGCCGCCGGCGATGATCGCGATCCGCTCGCACAACCGCTCGGCATGGGCGATGACGTGGGTCGAGAAGATCACGGTCGTCCCCGAGGCTGCTTCGTCGCGGATCATATGTTCGAGCCGACCCTGGTTGATCGCGTCGAGGCCCGAGAAAGGCTCGTCGAGCACAACCAGCTTCGGCTTGTGGACGATGGTGCCGAACAGCTGGATGGTCTGGGCCATGCCCTTGGACAGGCTCTTGATCGGCTTGTCGACATAGTCGCCGAGGCCGTTCTGGGTGAGCAATATCTCGGCGCGCTTGCGCCCGACCTCCAGCGGCAGGCCGCGCAACGCGCCCATGAAGGCGATCGCTTCCTTGGTGGTCATCGCCGGGTAAAGGCCGCGCTCCTCGGGAAGATAGCCGACGATCCTCGCCGCCTCGAGCGGCCGCTCATGGCCGAGCAGGCTGCGATGGCCCCGGTCCGGCTCGATGATTCCGAGCAGCATTCGAAGCGTGGTGGTTTTCCCCGCCCCGTTCGGCCCCAATATGCCGTATATGCTTCCCTCGGGAACGGCGATGTCGATGCCACGGACCGCGGGTTTGTCGTCGAAGGATTTGAAAAGGCCCTTGGCCTCGATCGCTAAACCAGAACGCACTATGGCTCGACCCCCCGCGAACAAGTAAAAAGGTAAAGCGAATAAAGTGTTGGAGCGCAAGCCAAAGCTTCGGGAAAGACTGGACGGAATAGCCCGCGAGGCCGGCTTCTGCGCGGTCGGCGTCGCCGCCGCCGACGCCGCGCCGAAGACGGCGGCGCGGCTCGAGGCCTGGCTTGCGTCCGGCGCCCATGGCGACATGATCTGGATGGAGGAGAAGAAGGACCGGCGCGGCTCTCCCGCCGGCCTGTGGCCCGAGGTCAGGAGCGTGATCGCGCTCGGCATGAGCTATGCGCCCGAGGCCGATCCGCTGGCCCTGGCCAATCATCCCGACCGCGGCCGGATCTCGGTCTACGCTCTGGGCGCCGACTATCACGACGTCGTCAAGAATGCGCTGAAGCGGGTCGCCCGCTGGCTGGCCGAGGAAGCCGGCGTCGGCGTCAAGGTGTTCGTCGACACCGCGCCGGTGATGGAAAAGCCGCTGGCCGAAGCCGCCGGCCTCGGCTGGCAGGGCAAGCACACCAATCTGGTCAGCCGCACCGACGGTTCCTGGCTGTTCCTCGGTGCCATCTACACCACCCTGGACCTCGGCCCGGACATGGTCGCGGACGCGCCCCACGAGATGCGCTGCGGCAGCTGCACCGCCTGCATGGCCGCCTGCCCGACCGACGCCTTTCCCGCCCCATTCCAGCTCGATGCTCGGCGTTGCATCTCCTACCTCACGATCGAGCATAAGGGGCCGATCCCGGAGGAGTTCCGCGCCGCTATCGGCAACCGCATCTATGGCTGCGACGATTGCCTGGCGGTCTGCCCGTGGAACCGCTTCGCCGACGCCGCCCGCGCCAACAAGGCGTTCCTGCCCCGCGCAGAACTGGCCGCGCCGGCGCTCGCCGACCTTCTGGCGCTCGACGATGCGGCGTTTC
Organism: Allosphingosinicella sp.; assembly: GCA_036525215.1. GTDB lineage: Bacteria > Pseudomonadota > Alphaproteobacteria > Sphingomonadales > Sphingomonadaceae > Allosphingosinicella. The sequence continues at coordinate 20,118 of DATDAU010000027.1, read as the reverse complement.
GCAGGGTGTTCGCAGGTTCGCCGATCAAGCGGATCGGCCGCGGCCGGATGGTGCGCAACGCCGCCATCGCCGCCGGCAATAGCGGCCTGCCGTCATTGATCGAACCGCTGCAAGCGCTGGCCGACGACGAAGATGCGGTGGTGGCCGAAGCGGCGCGCTGGGCACTGGGCCGGCTGAAGATGTCTAGCGTGCTTCCTCTCGCCGGCTGAGCGCGGCGACGCAGGAGGAGCGGTCCATGTCGCGGCCGTCGGGAAGGCGCGCGTCGACATGGACGACGACGGGATCTCCCCCGCCCCGGGGCGGATAAAGATAGGCGTCGAGCACGCAGGCGGGGCCGAGGAACTGGAGCTTGCGCGCCGTCCCCTCGCGGACGTCGAGATCGGGATTGCCGAAAAGGGCGATCAGCGCGCGGGCACCTTGGCCCATCACGCTTTCCAGGCCGTTGATGCCATAGTCCGGGGGCGGCGGCGCGACAGGCGGCGCTTCGCGCTCCGCCGAGACGCAGCCGGCGACGAGTAAGGCGGCCAATAGTGCCGGTACTAATCTTGTCATCACGGTCGCCTCCCTAGCGGCGACAGGGAATCATGGATAGGCGCTCGCTACAATACCCGGCTCGAATTCCGCCGCGCCAAGCGCTCCCACTGGCCGCGATCCGCTGCTAGAAGCACGTCCATGTCCGCGCTTCCCCCCTTCCACCTCGCCTTCCCGGTCCACGATCTCGCGGCGGCGCGCGCTTTCTATGGCGGCCTGCTCGGCTGCCCCGAGGGACGAAGCTCGGACGAATGGATCGACTTCGATTTCTTCGGTCACCAGATTGTCGCCCATCTCGTGCCGGGATCGGCGGCGCCGGCGGAAGGCAGCAATCTCGTCGACGGCCACGACGTGCCGGTTCCGCATTTCGGGGCGGTGCTCGACATGGCGGCCTGGGAGAGCCTGGCCGGGCGGTTGAAGGCGGCGGGGGTCGCCTTCGTCCTGGAGCCCAATGTCCGCTTTCGCGGCCAGGCGGGCGAACAGGCGACGATGTTCTTCCGCGACCCCTCCGGCAATGCGCTGGAGATCAAGGCGATGCGCGATCCTGCGAACCTGTTCGCGAGCGACTAATCCGCCTGGAGGGTACCGAACCTGCCGTCGAGGTAGACGAGCGGCTGGATTTCGTCGCGGATCACGACGTCTTCGACCACGCCGATGAAGATCGAATGGGTGCCGAACTGGTGGTGATCGGTGCGCCGGCAAAGCAGGGCGGCCTGGGCGTCGATCAGGCGCGGCGGCCGGACGCAGTCGTTCTCCCAGCCGCGGACGAAGCGTTGGCCCTGGCGGCTGCGGTCGGCGAACATCGCCGCGATATCCTCCTGGTCGCGGTGGAGGACGTTGACGGAGAAATGGCTGACGTCCTGGATGCTGGGATGAACCGAGGCGGCGCGGTTGATGCAGATGAGCAGGCTCGGCGGGTCCATCGAGATCGCCGAAACCGCGGTGGCGGTGATGCCCAGCGCCTCGCCGTTCACGCAGATCGAAATCACGTTCACGGTCGAGGCGACGCGGCGCATCGCCTGGCGGAAGCCGTCGGCAAGCTGGGAATCGGTGTCGCTCATCCGCGCATCGTATAACCGGCGAGGACCTCGCATAGCCAGCGCCCCGCGGTAAGCGCCGTCGTGTCGCTGAGGTCGAGGCCGGGATCGAATTCGGTGAGATCGACCAGCCGTACCCGGCTTTCCTCCCCCAGACGTCGCGCGGCGCGGAAAAATTCGTGGCCCGGCAGCCCGCCCGGCCGCGCGCCCGGCGCGCCCGGGCATTGCGAACGGTCGATCACGTCGATGTCGAAGTCGACCATGATCGCCTCGACCCCGCTCAGATGCTCGAGCGCGCCGTCGATCGCCGCCTCGATGCCGTCCGAGCAGACTTCGTCCACGTCCCAGATGCCGATCCCGGCCGCCGCCGCATCCTCGTGCATTTTTCTTGTGTTGGCGAACGGCGCGAGGCCGATCTGGCAGATGTTGCGGCCCGGCAGGCCGTCCTCGAGCAGGCAGCGGACCGGATTGCCGTTCATCGGCCCATGATCGGTGTCGCGCATGTCGAAATGGGCGTCGAGGGTGATCAGGCCGATCGCGTCGAGCGGCAGGCCGAGCCCGTGCGCCGCCGGCCGGGTCACCGCATTGTTGCCGCCGATCAGGATGACGAGGTCGTGCCGTGCCACGCAGGCCTCGACCGCCCGCTTGATCGGCTCGAAACCCTCGGACGGCATCATCGTCTGGACGGCGACGTCCCCGGCGTCATGGATCGCGAGGTCGAGCTCGAGGCCCTGGGTCAGATCGTAGGTGCTGAACCTTTTCAGCGTGCGCCGAACGATGCCGGGCGCGAGATCGCAGCGGCCCGGCGTCACCGACCCCGCCTCCATCGGCGCGCCCAATATGGCGACGGGGGCGGCCAGATCGTCCACGATCAGATCGGCGACGGATTTCCAGCTCATCCTTTGCCCATATACATCCGAAGCCCTATGAGACCAGCCATGTGGGACAGGCTGCTCGTCGACTGCAACATTGCGACCATGGACCCGGCTATCGACGCCCCGTTCGGGGCGATCGAGAACGGCGCGATCGGCATCCATGACGGGCGGATCGTCCGGGTCGGACGGCGGACCGAGCTGGCCGGCAACCAGGCGGCAAGGGTCGAGCCGCTGGGCGGCGCCTGGGTCACGCCGGGGCTGATCGACTGCCACACCCATCTGGTCTTCGCCGGCGACCGGGCCGGCGAGTTCGAGCAACGGCTGGAGGGCGCGTCCTATGAGGCGATCGCCCGCGCCGGCGGCGGCATCGCCTCAACGGTGCGGGCGACCCGCGCCGCCTCGCTCGACGAGCTGGTGGACCAGTCGCGGCCGCGCCTCCAGGCGCTGATGCGGGGCGGGGTCACCACCGTCGAGATCAAGTCGGGCTACGGCCTCGACATCGAAAGCGAGCTGAAGATGCTGCGCGCCGCCAAAGCGCTCGGCGAAAGCGAGAAGGTGCGGGTCGAGACCACTTTGCTCGCGCTCCACGCTTTGCCCGAGGAGTTTCGCGACCGTCGCGAGGAGTTCGTCCGCCTGGCGACCGAATCGATCCTGCCGGCGGCCGCCGACATGGGTCTGGCGAGCGCGGTCGACGCCTTCTGCGAGGGGATCGGCTTCACCCATGACGAGGTCCAGGCCCTGTTCGAAGCGGCCCGCGACCACGGGCTCGGCATCAAGCTCCACGCCGAGCAGCTCAGCAATTCGCACGGCGCGGCGCTGGCGGCGAACTATGGCGCGCTTTCCGCCGACCATCTCGAGCATCTCGACGAGGCGGGCGCCGCCGCCATGGCCCTCGCCTCTATGGTCGCGGTGCTGCTGCCGGGCGCCTATTACGCGCTGAAGGAGGAAAGGAAGCCGCCGGTCGGCCTGCTGCGCCGCTGCGGCGTGCCGATGGCGGTCGCCACCGACTGCAACCCCGGCACCTCGCCGGTCATGTCGCCGACCTTGATGATGAGCATGGCCTGCACCCTGTTCGGCCTGACCCCGGAAGAGGCTCTGGCCGGAATGACGCGCAACGCGGCGCAGGCGCTGGGCTTGCAGGCCGAGACCGGCACGATTAGCGCCGGCAAGGCCGCCGACCTCGCGGTGTGGCGGATCGGCCGGCCGGCCGAGCTTTGCTACTGGATTGGACTACCCGGACCCGAGCGACGGATCGTGGCCGGCGAGGATTGCTGAAACGGGGACTTAGGTTTGCATTCAAGACGCGACAACAGCCGCCACATCGCGGCGCCGACCGGCACCGAGATCAGCTGCCTGAGCTGGTCGACCGAAGCGGCGATGCGAATGCTGATGAACAATCTCGATCCGGGCGTCGCCGAGGCGCCCGACGAGCTGGTCGTCTATGGCGGCATCGGCCGGGCGGCGCGCGACTGGGGAAGCTACGACCGGATCGTCGAGACGCTGAAGCGGCTGAAGGACGACGAGACCCTGCTCGTCCAGTCGGGCAAGCCGGTCGGCGTTTTCCGCACCCATGAAGACGCGCCGCGGGTGCTGATCGCCAATTCGAACCTGGTGCCGAAATGGGCGACCTGGGAGCATTTCCACGAATTGGATCGCAAGGGCCTGATGATGTACGGCCAGATGACGGCCGGATCGTGGATCTACATCGGCACCCAGGGCATCGTTCAGGGCACCTACGAGACCTTCGTCGAGATGGGCCGCCAGCATTATGACGGCGACCTTCGCGGCCGCTGGATCCTGACCGCGGGCCTGGGCGGCATGGGCGGCGCCCAGCCGCTGGCGGCGGTGATGGCCGGCGCCCATTGCATCGCCGTCGAGTGCCAGGAAAGCAGCATCCAGAAGCGGCTCGAGACCCGCTATCTCGACCATCGGGCGACCTCGATCGACGAAGCGCTCGACCTGCTCCGCGCCTCGCCGGCGCCGATCTCGGTTGGACTGCTCGGCAATGCCGCGGAGATATTGCCGGAATTGGTCAGGCGCGGCATCCGGCCCGACGCGGTCACCGACCAGACCTCGGCCCACGATCCGGTCAACGGCTACCTGCCGATCGGCTGGAGCGTCGAGAAATGGATCGAGATGCGCGAACGCGATCCCGCGGCCGTCGAGAAAGCCGCAAGAGCCTCGATGGCCGTCCATGTCGAGGCGATGCTCGCCTTCCGCGGCATGGGCGTTCCGACCTTCGACTATGGCAACAACATCCGCCAGGTCGCGAAGGACGAGGGCGTGACCCACGCCTTCGATTTCCCCGGTTTCGTCCCCGCCTATGTCCGTCCGCTCTTTTGCCGCGGCATCGGGCCCTTCCGCTGGGCGGCCCTGTCGGGCGATCCCGAGGACATCTATCGGACCGACGCCAGGGTGAAGGAGCTGATTCCCGACGATCCCCACCTCCATCGCTGGCTCGACATGGCGCGCGAGCGGATCGCCTTTCAGGGCCTGCCGGCGCGGATCTGCTGGGTCGGCCTCGGCCAGCGCCACCGGCTCGGCCTTGCGTTCAACGAGATGGTGGCATCGGGCGAGTTGAAGGCGCCGGTGGTGATCGGCCGCGACCATCTCGACAGCGGCTCGGTGGCAAGCCCCAACCGCGAGACCGAGGCGATGAACGACGGCTCCGACGCGGTCTCGGACTGGCCCCTGCTCAATGCCCTGCTCAACACCGCCTCGGGCGCGACCTGGGTCTCGCTCCATCATGGGGGCGGCGTCGGCATGGGCTATTCGCAGCATGCCGGCATGGTCATTGTCGCCGACGGCACGCCCGAAGCGGCGCGGCGGCTGGAACGGGTGCTGTGGAACGACCCCGGCACCGGCGTCATGCGCCACGCCGACGCCGGGTACGAGATCGCCATCGACTGCGCCCGCGAGCAGGGGTTGGACCTGCCGATGGTAGGGAAATGAGCGCGATCGTCCTCAAGCCCGGATCGGTGAGCCTTGCCGAATTGCGCAATGTCTGGGCTGGCGCGCCCGTGGCGCTCGACGAAGGCGCCTGGCCCGCGATCGAGACATCGGCCGAGAGCATTGGCAGGATCGTTGCCAGCGGGCGCACCGTCTACGGTGTGAACACCGGTTTTGGCATCCTCGCTCAGACCCGGATTGCGACCGATCGACTGCAGGAGCTCCAGACCAACCTGATCCTGTCGCACAGCGCCGGGATCGGCGAGCCGCTCGATCCGCGGATTGTAAGGTTGATGATGATCCTCAAGATCGTCGGCCTCGCCCGCGGCAATAGCGGGATCAGCCGGGCGGTGGTCGAACGGCTGCTGAAGATGGTCGAAGCCGACGCCTTGCCGGTCGTTCCCAGCCAGGGATCGGTCGGCGCCTCGGGCGATCTCGCTCCGCTCGCCCTGATGAGCGCCGCCTTGCTCGGCGAGGGCCGGATCGCGCTCAAGGGCGAGGAAATGCCCGCCGCCGACGCGCTGGCGCGGCTCGGCTTCGCGCCGCTGTCGCTCGGACCCAAGGAAGGGCTGGCGCTGATCAACGGCACCCAGGTTTCGACCGCGATCGCGCTAGACCTCCTGTTCACCGCCGAGCGGGTGCTAGCCTCGGCCCTGGTCGCCGGAGCGCTGTCGCTCGACGCGCTCAAAGGCACCGACGTGCCCTTCGACCCGCGCATCCACGCCGCCCGCGGTCAGCCCGGACAGATCGACGTCGGCAAGGTGCTGCGCGACCTGCTCAAAGGCAGCGAGATCCGCCATTCGCACGACGATTGCGACCGGGTGCAGGACCCCTACAGTTTCCGCTGCCAGCCGCAGGTGATGGGCGCCGCGCTCGATCTCGTGCGCAACAGCGCGCGCACGCTGGAGATCGAGGCCAATGCGGTCACCGACAATCCCCTGCTATTCGGCGACGAGGCCCTGTCCGGCGGCAATTTCCACGCCGAGCCGGTCGCCTTCGCCGCCGACATCCTGGCGCTCGCTCTGTGCGAGATCGGCTCGATCTCGGAGCGGCGCACCGCCGTCCTGGTCGATCCCAAGATGAGCGGCCTTCCCGCCTTCCTGGTCGAGGAAAGCGGCGTCAATTCCGGTTTCATGATCGTCCAGGTGACCGCCGCGGCTCTGGTGTCAGAGAATAAGAGCCTGGCCTTTCCGGCCAGCGTCGACACCATCCCGACCTCGGCCGGCCAGGAGGACCATGTGTCGATGGCGACCCACGGCGCGCTGAAGGCGCGGCGGATCGCCCACAACGCGGCGGCGGTGATCGGAATCGAGCTGCTGGCCGGCGCCCAGGGGGTGGATTTCCACGCGCCGCTGAAGACGTCCGCGCCGCTGGCGGAGGCGGTCGCCGCCATCCGTGCCCATGTCGCTTTCTATGAGAGAGACCGCTATCTCGCCGGCGACGTCGCCTGGGCGAAGGCGGCGGTGCTGGACGGCGCCCTTTCGAGCGCCGTCCAGGCATCATTGTTCGCTCAGTAGCGGACGGTCGGAGCGCCGGCCATTCCGGCCATGCCGGCCACGCCGAAGAAGCTCGCCACGAGCATGCCGACAATCATGATGGCGACGAAGTACAGAACGATCTGCACCACGATCACGACGACCGTATAGCCAACAGCCTTGTCCTCGCCGACGCGCATCAGGCGCGGCAGGCCGAGATAGAGGAGGTAGAGGCCATAAAGCCCGAGCAGGCCGCCGAGCCAGCCAAGCATCGGGATGATATTGAAGATCGCGGCGACCCAGCCGGCGGTCGCGGAATAGGCCGCGACCTTGAAGGCGCTCACCGGGTTCTTGGTGCCGCCGAAACTCGGCGCCAGCATGTCGATGACCAGCGACGACACGTAGACGACGATCAGCGACAATATATAGGTGATCGCAGCCATGCCGACCGAATAGGCGATGCTGGGCTTGAAGGTGATGCCAAGGACCGACATGCCGACAACCTGCTGTCCGATCAGCATAGCGATGGGGCCGATCGCGGCCAGGATCACGACGTAGCCGGTATAGATGCCGCCGATCGTGTTGGCTTCGGCGTCGATGCGCGGCCACTCCGTCTTCGGTGACATGAGTATGTTCTTGACGCGCTCGATAAGAGACGCCGGTACGCCCGGCAGGCCGGTCGGCGTAGGATTCGTCGGTTCTAGCATCGCTATCCCTCCCCTGTGTGGATGCGGGCGAAGTAAGCACGTTCGGGCGCAAATCTCAAGCGATCCGGGACGAGCGGAAAAATCGCCCGAAAGCGCCGGATTCAGCCGATTTCAGGCGCCGGGAGCGGGCCACGCAAGCCCCTGTTCTCGCTGACAAGTTTGGCGGCGCGCCGGTTCAGGTCAGGCGCAGTGCGTTGACCGCGACGATGAAGCCCGCCAGCAGGAACAGGCCTGCGCCGACGTAGCGGATCGCGCTCACCGGCACGGCCGACGGCAATCGATCGCCGAGCAGGACGGCCGGGATCGTCGCCGCCAGGATGCCGGCGGTCGCGCCGGCAGCGGCGAGGGGCGCGGAATCGAACCGGCCGGCGATGGCGAAGGTGAGGAATTGGGTGCGGTCGCCAAGCTCGGCGGCGAGGAAGAGGATGAAGGCGCTCACCACCGGCAGCCTGGGGGAATGCTCGGTCGGCGGCCGGCGGCGGATCAGTCCGGCGGCTCCGGCGAATAACAAGGCCAGGGCGACCATCAGGGTCATCGCCCGGATCGTCACCGTCCCGGCGACGTAGACGCCGGCGATAGCAGCGACGGTGCTGCTCGCCACGGCGGCAAGGAACAGGCCGGCGAGGATCGCCGCCGGACGCCGGGTCGCGGCGGCGAGCATGATCGCAATCAGCTGGGTCTTGTCGCCCCACTCGGCCAGGACGGCGGTGACGAAGGCGGTGAGGAGTGCGTCCACTCAGACGCCGAGGCGGATCGAGACCGAGGCGAGCATGGCCTGGCTGGCCGCGTCGTCGAGCCGCTGGCAGCCGATGGCGTCGCGCAGCCGGTCGAAATAGATGCCAGCCGGGCAGTTGCGCGGCTCGGCGGCGATCGCCCGCTCGAGCGCTTCGGCGAGGCAGGCGACGGGGGCGAGGCCATAGGCCGCCGCCAGGGTCCGGATCGCACCGATGCGCTGGACGAGGTCGCGCAAGGCGATCTTTCCAGCCGCCAGCTGGAGGCTGTCGAGCCGGTCGCACAGGTCGGCGCGCACCAGCATCATCCCGTCATGGTCCATTTTCATGTCATGCCCTCACCGGTATCAAGGGGAGGATGCGCGCTTATGGTTACCGTACCGTTAACCATAGCGGTCTCATTCGCGGCTGCGGCCTTGACATCAGGGGCTTGTTCGGGGCAGAGGCGGCGCGCAGCAGGGCGGCGGTTTCGCCGCTTTATTTTTTCAACGCACCCAATTTTCGAGAGAGGCTGTCATGGCCAAGCCGACCACGGTCAAGATCAAGCTCGTCAGCACCGCCGATACGGGCTTCTTTTACGTCACCAAGAAGAATCCGCGGAACATCACCGAGAAGATGACCTTCCGCAAATACGACCCGGTCGTGCGCAAGCACGTCGAGTTCAAGGAAGCCAAGATCAAATAGGACCGGGGACGGCTTCGCCCTCGTCTTCCTCGCCCTCGGGCGTTTCGGGAGCGGCCTGACCTTCGGGTTCGGCCGCTTCGTTTGTTTCGGGATCGGCCTCGCCGTCGGCGGCCGGTTCCGGCTCGTCTCCTTCGGCCGTCTCTTCCTCGTCCGGCTCCGGCTCCGGCTCGGCCGCCTCGACCGGGGCCGCCCGCGCCGCCGCGACTTCGAGCAGGGCGGCGACCGATTCGACGAACCTCAGCACCGAAATCGGCTTGGAGACATAGCCTTCGGCGCCGGCGTCGCGGATGCGTTCCTCGTCGCCTCTGGCCGCATAAGCGGTCACCGCCATGATCGGGATACGCAGCAGCGCGTCGTCCACCTTGATCTGCTCGATCAGTTCCAGCCCGCTGATATGCGGCATCTGGATATCCATCACGATCAGATCGGGAGCGAAGGCGCGGATCCGCTCCACCGCCTCACGGCCGTCCCGGACCGGCTCCGCCTCATAGCCATGGGCGCGAAGCAGGTCGCAGAAGAGCTTCAGATTGAGTTCGTTGTCCTCGACAACCAGGATTTTCTGTCCCACGCGGCGGACCCTAGAGCACATGGCTGAAAAATTGGTACGGCTTTTTCGGCAAGGACATGGATCGGGCGCGTGATCAGAGACGAACAGGCACATGACGACGAGGCGCTGGCGCTTGGCGCGCTTGGCTGGACCCTGAGCGACGACGACCGCGCGTCGCGGCTGCTGGCGCTCACCGGCATGACGTCCGACCTGCTGCGCGAGCGGCTCGACGACCGCGTCTTTCTCGCCGCGGTGCTCCTCTTTCTGGAAGGCCACGAGCCCGACCTGGTCGCCTGCGCCAGCGATCTCGGCGTCTTCCCGTCGCGGCTGGTCGCCGCCCGCCGGGGGCTCGAGGCATGAACAGGCCGCTCCTGATCAGCGACTGCGACGACGTCTTGCTCCATTTCGCCTCCCATTTCGCCGAGTGGGTCGACGAGAAGCACGATCTCCTCTTCTCGCTCGACAAGCCCGGCTTCGCCGACGCCCTCACCGACCGCGAGGGGCGGCCGGTGGCGCTGGAGACCGTATGGCCATTGCTCGACCGATTCTTCGACGGCGAGATGCACCGCCAGAGCATCGTGCCCGGCGCGCTCGCGGCGCTGGCCCGCATCGGCGCGGCCGCCGACATCGTCATCCTCACCAATATCGGCGACCAGTATCGCGCGAACCGGATCGAGCAATTGGGCGCCTTCGACATCCGCCACCGGGTGCTGTGCAACCAGGGCGGCAAGGGCCGACCGGTGCTCGAGTTGATCGAGAAGATGCAGCCCTCGGTCACCGTCTTCGTCGACGATCTCGCCGTCCACCATGAATCGGTGAACAAGCACGCGCCTTTCGTGTGGCGGCTGCAGATGGTCGCCGAGCCGCGCGTCGCCGCCCACACCCCGCCGGCGCCCTTCGCCCATCAACGGATCGACCATTGGGACGTGGCCGTGTCGTGGATCCTGGCGCGCTTCGCCGAAGGCAGGGAAGCGGATCCGGCGGGACCGGCTTGACGCGCGCGCGGCGCGGGTGCTTACGCCTCGGGCCATGACCCACAGCATCTCCGACCGCATTGCCGAGCTCGGCATCGCCCTTCCCGAACCCGCCGCCCCCGTCGCCGCCTATGTCCCGGCAGTCGAGACCGGCGGCCTTCTCTACATTTCCGGCCAGCTTCCCTTCGATTCGGGCGAGGTCATGACCGGCCGGCTCGGCGAGGACCGCGACCTCGATTACGGGGTCCGCGCGGCCGAGGCCTGCGGGGTGATGCTGATCGCCCAGATGAAGAGGGCCCTGGGCTCGCTCGACAGGGTCGAACGGGTCGTCAAGCTCGGTGTCTTTGTCAACAGCGCCGCCGATTTCACCGGCCAGCCCAAGGTCGCCAACGGCGCCTCCGAGCTGATGGAGAAGGTGTTCGGCGAACCCGGCCGCCATGCCCGCAGCGCCGTCGGCGTGCCGGTCCTGCCTCTCGGCGCCGCAGTCGAGATCGATGCCATCGTCGCCGTCAAGGCAGGCTGATCTAAGGGCCCTGATCGCCAGGCCGTTCGCGCATCGCGGGCTGCACGGGGACGGGCGGATCGAGAACAGCCGCGCCGCTTTCGAAGCGGCGATCGCCGCCGGCCACGGTATCGAGCTCGACGTCCAGGCCAGCCTCGACGGCGAGGCGATGGTCTTCCACGACTACGACCTCGGCCGGCTGGCCGAGGGCGAAGGCAAGCTCGCCGCGATGACCGCCGCCGAACTCGGCCGGATCGCGCTCAAGGGATCTGACGAGACTATCCCAACTCTGCGGGAGGTGTTGAGCCTGATCGGCGGCAAGGCACCTTTGCTGATCGAGGTGAAATCGCCGGGACGCGAGATCGGCGCGCTGAGCCGTTCGGTCGCGGCGGCGCTCACATCCTATATCGGACCGGTGGCGGTGATGTCGTTCAATCCCGAGGTCGGGCGCTGGTTCGCCCGCAACGCGCCCGATGTGCTGCGCGGCCTGGTCGTGACCGAGGCGGGCAAGCGCTGGCGCGGCGCGCTGACCCGCCAATTCGCCCTGTGGCGGTCACGGGCCGAATTCCTCGCCTACGACATTCGCGACCTCCCCTCCTCCTTTGCCGGCGCGCAGCGGCTGAAGGGCCTGCCGGTGTTGACCTGGACCTGCCGCACCGTCGCCGACCGGGCGCGGGCGGCGGAACATGCCGACCAGATTATCTATGAGGTTCCGGCGCGATGAGCGGCGAGCCGGTCGTCGCGCGGATCGGCCGCGGCGTCTCCAGCTTCGAGGCTGCCGACTGGGACGCCTGCGCCGGCCCGGACGACCCCTTTCTCAGCCACGCTTTCCTGTCGGCGCTCGAGGATAGCCAGAGCGCGGTGGCCGGCACCGGCTGGCGGCCGCTGCCGATCGCGATCGACGGCACCGACGGCCGGCCGGCGGCGATCATGCCGGCCTGGCTGAAGAGCCACAGCCTCGGCGAATATGTGTTCGATCACGGCTGGGCCGACGCCTGGCACCGAGCCGGCGGTGCCTATTATCCCAAGCTCCAGATCGCCGTGCCCTTCACTCCGGTGCCCGGGCGGCGGCTGCTGGCGCGCGATCCGGCCCTGGCGCCGGCCCTGATCGCCGCGGCCGAGCAGATCGTCGAATCGAACGGCCTCTCCTCGGCCCACGCCACCTACATCACCCCGGACGAGGCGGCCCTGTTCGAGCGCGCCGGCTGGCTGATCCGTGCCGACAGCCAGTTCCACTGGCTGAACCGGAACTATGGCTCGTTCGACGACTTCCTCGCCACCTTGTCGTCGCGGAAGCGCAAGGCGATCCGCAAGGAGCGCGCCGCAGCGGTCGCCGGGCTGGAAATCGTCCATCTGAGCGGCGGCGCCATCACCGAGGCGCATTGGGACGCTTTCTGGGCCTTCTACCAGGACACCGGCGCCCGCAAATGGGGCCACCCCTATCTCACCCGCGCCTTCTTCTCCCTGATCGGCGAACGGATGGCGGACCGGCTGCTGCTGATCCTGGCGCTGCGCGACGGCGAGCCGATCGCCGGCGCGCTCAACGTGATCGGCGCAGAGGCGCTCTACGGCCGCTATTGGGGCGCGACCGACGAAGTGCCCTATCTCCATTTCGAGCTTTGCTATTATCAGGCGATCGACGCCGCCATCGCCCGCGGCCTTGCCCGCGCCGAGGCGGGCGCGCAGGGTGGACACAAATTGGCGCGCGGCTATCAGCCGGTACCGACCTTCTCCGCCCACTATATCGCCGACGCGGGCTTCCGCCGCGCGGTCGCCGATTTCCTCGCCGCCGAACGCGCGGCGGTCGTCCACGAGATCGAAGCGCTCGGCGAGATGACCCCCTTCCGCAAGGGCTGATTCGGCCATCCCCAAGGGCGCTTGCCCGGGCCATCGGACCGCCTATGATCTCGCCACATTCCAGCCGGCGGCGAGGCGATGATGCGGAAGATCCTGTGGACCTGGGCGATCCTCTTTCTCTGGCCCGCGGCCCTGCCGGCCGCCCCCGCCACGGGCCCCGAGCGCGGCCTGACCGCGCGCGACCTGTTCGACCTCGAGGCCGCCGCCGATCCCGAGATCAGCCCGGACGGGCGCTGGATCGCCTATGTCCGCCGGTCCGGCGACATCATGACCGACCGCTTCCGGCCGAGCATCTGGCTGATCGATACGGCGACCGGCCAGCAGATGCCGATCGCCGCCGGCGCCGGTTCGAACAGCCAGCCGCGCTGGTCGCCCAACGGCGACCGGATCGCCTATATCTCGACTGCCGAGGGCGGGCGGCCACAGCTCTTCGTGCGCTGGATGGCGAGCGGCGAGGCGGTGCGGATCACCGGCCTTCCCGACGCGCCGAGCAGCATCGCCTGGTCGCCCGACGGCCGCCAGATTGCCTATTCGATGTTCGTCCCCGACGAGACGGCGCGGATGGGCCCGGCGCAGACCCGCCCGGAAGGCGCACAATGGGCCGATCCGCTGCAGGTGATCACCGCGGTCACCTACCGCTTCGACGGCCAGGGCTATCTGCGCGCCGGCTACGACCAGCTCTTCCTGGTCTCGTCGGAAGGCGGCGCGCCGCGCCAGCTGAGCTACGGCCCCTATAACAATGGCGGCCCACTCTCCTGGACCCCGGACGGACGCACGCTTTTGTTCAGCGGCTATCGCTCGCCCAATTGGGAGCGGGAGGGGTTCAACTCCGAGATCTACACGCTCGACATCGCCTCCAACCAGATCGGCGCGCTGACCGACCGCAACGGCCCGGACGCCGAGCCGGCGGTATCGCCCGACGGCCGGCTGATCGCCTTTACCGGCTATGACGATCGTGAGCGCGGCTACGAGAATGCCATCCTCTATGTGATGGACGCCAATGGTCAGAACCGCCGGGCGCTGACCGCCGCGCTCGACCGCAGCGTGGAAGCGCCGATCTGGGCCGGCGACGGCCGCTCGATCTTCGTTTCCTATGACGATCATGGCGAGACCAGGGTCGCGCGTGTCGGCCTCGACGGATCGATCCGAACCGTCGCCGAGGGCCTGTCCGGCGCCGATTTCGACCGCCCCTATACCGGCGGCAGCTTCAGCGTCGCCCGCGACGGCGCCGTCGCGCTCGCCGGCGGCAGCGCCACCCGTCCGCCCGACGTCGTCCTCGTCCGCGGCGGCGCGCGGCGGCAATTAACCCGGCTCAACAGTGAATTGCTCGACAACAAAGGGCTCGGCGAGGTCCGCCACATCACCGCCGCCTCGTCGTTCGACCAGCGGCCGATCGACGCCTGGATGACCCTGCCGCCCAATTACGTGCAGGGGCAGCGCTACCCGCTGATCCTCGAAATCCATGGCGGCCCCTTCGCCGCCTACGGCCCGCATTTCTCGACCGACGACCAGCTCTACGCCGCCGCCGGCTATGTCGTGCTGTCGGTCAATCCGCGCGGATCGACCTCCTATGGCGCCGAATTCGCCAACCTCATCCATCATGCCTATCCCGGCCACGATTATGAGGATCTGATGAGCGCGGTCGACGCCGCCATCGCCCAGGGCGTCGCCGATCCCGAGCGCCTCTACGTCACCGGCGGATCGGGTGGTGGCGTGCTCACCGCCTGGATCGTAGGCACCACCAACCGTTTCCGCGCGGCGGTGACCCAGAAGCCGGTGATCGACTGGTCGAGCTTCGTCCTGACCGCCGATAACCCGCCCTTCTTCTCGCGCTACTGGTTCGGCCATTATCCTTGGGAGGACCCGCAGGCCTTCTGGCGCCGCTCGCCTTTGTCGCTGGTCGGCAACGTCCAGACGCCGACGATGGTGGTGGTGGGCAGCGAGGATTACCGCACCCCGGTCAGCGAGGCCGAGCAATATTACACCGCGCTTCAACTGAGGGGCGTGCCGACCGCCCTGGTGAAGGTGCCGGGGGCCAGCCATGGCGGCATCGCTTCACGGCCTTCGCAAAGCGGTGCGAAGGCCGGCGCGATCCTGGCGTGGTTCGAAAGGTACAGGAACGGCAGGCCGGCGCCTTCTGCGCCGGCGGCTGCCCAATAGCCTAGGCCGCGTGGCGCGTGTCGGCGATGTCGGACAACCAGGCGCGGGCCTGGCGCTGCGCTTCGGCGATTTCGCGGGCGGTCATGTCTTCGGCGATGTCGGCCCGGCATTCCTGGGCCATTTCGCTGCCGTTCAGGGCGGCGAGGTTGAACCATTTGTGGGCTTCGATGAAGTCGATCTCGACGCCGCCGGTGCCGGTCGAATAAGCGACGCCCAGTTCGTAGAGCGCCTTGACGTCCCCCATCGCGGCGTCGGCCATCCGGCTTTCGATCAGGAACATTCCTGCTTTAAGGCTGTGACCCATGTGACGTGCCCCTTTGATTGCCTTGTCGGGCTCATTTCGGCCCGCAATTGCCAACAAATGGTTAACGCCGCGGTCACCTTATTGCGGGGGCATCCACAGCAAGATTATCGATCAGCCGGGTCGTGCCGATGAAGGCGGCGGCGAGCAGGCGGCCCGGGCGGTCCGCCGTCGCCAGCGGCTGGAGGGTGTCGGGGTCGCAAAAGGCGACATAGTCGATCGGTCCGAAGCCGGCGTCGGCCAGCCGCGCGCGGGCGTTGTCCAGCGCCCCGGCGACCGGTGCGCCGCCGCTAATCGCCTTGGCGGCCTCGCCCAGAGCGCGCGGCAGCGCCAGGGCCGCCTCCCGCTCTTCTTCCGAAAGGTAGGCGTTGCGCGACGACAGAGCGAGGCCATCACCATCGCGCATGGTTGCCACGGCGACGATGTCGATGGCGAGATCGAGGTCGCGGGTCATGCGGCGGATCACGGCAAGCTGCTGGAAATCCTTCTGGCCGAACAAGGCGATGTCGGGCCGGACCTGCCCGAACAGTTTCGCCACCACCGTCGCCACGCCGTCGAAATGGCCGGGCCGGGCGACGCCCTCCAGCTCCTCGCCGACCCCACCGACGGTGACCGTTGTGGCGAATCCCTCCGGATACATGGCCGCGGCGTCGGGCCCCCACAGGATCGCGACACCCGCTTCCTCGAGCATCGCCGCATCGGTCGCCTCGCGGCGCGGATAGGTGGACAGGTCCTCGTTCGGACCGAATTGGGTCGGATTGACGAAGATCGAAGCGACGACGTGATCGGCGCGGCTGCGCGCCTCGGCGACCAGCGCCATGTGGCCGGCGTGGAGCGCGCCCATGGTCGGCACGAAGGCGATGGTTCCGCCGCCCGCCCTCAAGGCGGCGATCTCGCGCCGGAGCGTTTCCGCGTCACGGATGATTTGCACCGCCTGATGGCCTCCGATAGAGATTGGCGGCGGGTTGTTTGCGGCCCGCGAGGTGCAAGATCAAGTGTTTGGGGACGAGTACGACATGGCTGGCAGTATCGGTGGCGCGGGGCCGCATTTCATTACCTTCGCCAACGAGAAGGGCGGCACCGGCAAATCGACCACCGCAGTCCACAGCGCCGTCGCCCTAGCAGCGCAGGGGCGCAAGGTCGCGGCGCTCGATCTCGACACCCGCCAGCGCACCCTCGGCCGCTATCTCGACAACCGGGCGGCAACGATGCGGCGGCTCGGCGAGGCGCTGCCGATGCCGGTCCACGAGACCTTCGATCCGGATGGCGGCGAGAGCCTCGACGCCGTTCTCGACCGGCTTGGCGACGGCGCCGAGTTCGTGGTGATCGACACGCCCGGCCGCGACGACGCGGCGTCGCGCGCGGCGATGGTGCGCGCCGACACTTTGGTGACGCCGATCAACGACAGCTTCGTCGATCTTGACCTGATCGGCGAGGTCGACGCCGAGACCTACCGCGTCCGCCGCCCCAGCTTCTACGCCGAGCTGGTGTGGAACAGCCGCACCGAGCGGGCCAAGACCCACGGCGCCAGCGTCGACTGGGTGGTGCTGCGGAACCGCATGCAGCATATCGAGGCGCGCAACATGCGCCGGGTCGGCGAGGCGCTGAGCGAGCTTTCCCGCCGCGTCGGCTTCCGCATCATCCCGGGTCTCGGCGAGCGAGTCATCTACCGCGAGCTCTTCCCCAAGGGACTTACCCTGCTCGACCTCCACGAGATCGACCATGTCGGCCTCTCCCATATCGCCGCCCGCCAGGAACTCAGGGAGATGGTCGCCGGATTTGGCCTGCCCGAGCCGGGGGGCGCCGCGCCGATGTCGCGCCAGGCGGCGATGGCGGGCTGATGACCAAGATCATCCTGCTGCTCGCTTTGGTGGGCATGGCCTATATGTGGTGGCGGCGACGCGCGGTGGCGGCATCGGCGATGCGGCCGCCCGAGGCCCGCGCTTTGCTCGGCGTCGGCACAGAGGCCACCATCGACGAGATCCGCGCCGCCCATCGGCGGCTGATCGCCAAGGTCCATCCCGACGCCGGCGGCTCGGCGGGTCTGGCGACGCGGGTCAATGCCGCGCGCGATGCGTTGATCGCCGAACTGAACGGCCGATCGCGCCTTTCCTGACGGAGCCCGAATGCTGATCCACCAATTCCACCCGACCGCTTTGCGCGAATATGACATTCGCGGCATTGTCGGCCGTACCCTGAGCGAAGACGACGCTTTTGCCATCGGCCGGGGCTTCGGCTCCCTGGTCGTCCGCGGCGGCGGCAGCAGCGTGGCGGTCGGCCGCGACGGGCGCGAAAGCTCGCCGGCGATGGAGGCCGCCCTGGTCCGCGGCCTCACCGAAACCGGCGTCGACGTCGTCCGCGTCGGCCTGGGCCCGACGCCGATGCTCTATTATGCCGAAAGCGCGCTCGACGTCGGCGGCGGCATCATGATCACCGGCAGCCACAATCCGCCCGACTATAACGGCTTCAAGATGGTCCTGTTCGGCCAGGCCTTCTTCGGTGCCGACATCCAGAAGCTGGGACGGATGGCGACCGAGGGCGACTGGACCACCGGCGCGACACCGGGCGGCGTTTCCGACAAGGTGGTGATCGACGATTATGTAGCCCGGCTGCTCCACAATTTCGACGGCGGCGCTTTCCGGATCGGCTGGGACGCCGGCAACGGCGCCGCCGGCCCCGCGCTCGAGAAGCTGGTCGCCTTGCTGCCGGGCGAGCATCATCTGCTCTACACCGACGTCGACAGCCGCTTCCCCAACCACCATCCCGATCCGACCGAGGAGGCCAATCTCGCCGATCTGAAGGCCTTGGTCGCCGACAAGGGCCTCGATTTCGGCATCGCCTTCGACGGCGACGGCGACCGGATCGGAGCCGTCGACGGCCAGGGCCGGGTGGTGTGGGGCGACCAATTGCTGTCGATCCTCGCCGAGCCGGTGCTCGCCGACGTGCCGGGCGCGACGATCATCGCCGACGTCAAGGCGAGCCGCGCCCTCTACGACCGGATCGCCGAGCTGGGCGGCCGGCCCCTGATGTGGAAGACCGGCCACAGCCTGATCAAGTCGAAGATGAAGGAGACGGGCGCGCCGCTCGCCGGCGAGATGAGCGGCCACATCTTCTTCGCCCACGATTATTACGGCTTCGACGACGCGCTCTACGCCGCCGTCCGCCTGATCCGCGCGGTGACGCAGCTTGGCGGATCGCTGACCGCGCTCCGCGATGCGATGCCGGCGATGGTCAACACGCCCGAGCTTCGGTTCCAGGTCGACGAGAGCCGCAAGTTCGCGGTGGTCGACGAGGTGCTCGACCGGCTTGCCGCAGACGGCGCCAACGTCGACCGCACCGACGGCGCCCGGGTTACCACCGAGGACGGCTGGTGGCTGCTGCGCGCTTCCAATACCCAGGACGTACTGGTCGCCCGCGCCGAGGCCGCGGACCAGGAAGGGCTGGACGCTCTGGTCGCCCAGATCGACGAGCAGCTGGCTTTGTCGGGCGTGAAGAGGGGGCCGCAGGCGGGACATTGAGCTGCGCTTCGGCGCCGGCGCGGGGGCGCCGATAGGGGGAGGGGGCGAATGGACTATGATCCGACCAACGAGGCGTTGTTCCATCCGGAACGGCGGCCGCCGCTCGACGATTTCGCGCAAGGCTGGGCGCTCGACCAGATCTGCGCCGAGCTGAGCCGCCTGGCCTATATAAGGTTCGAGCAGGGGCAAAGCGCGACCCTCGACCATACGCTGACCAAAGCGGGCTTCACCGCGGCCAAGCCCTTCGACGACCCGAAGACGAGCGCCCAGGCGTTTGGCACGGTGGCGCCGGACGGCACCGTCTTCGTCGTCTTTCGCGGCACCGAGTTCGACAGCTTCAAGGACGCGCTCGCCGACGCCAGCGTCTGCCTCAAGCCGTGGAGCGGCGCCGGCCTCGTCCACAAGGGCTTCCTCAGGACCTGGACCGCGCTCCAGAGCGGGATCGAGGAATGGCTGAGCAGCGTCCGGGGCGCGCGGCTGGTCATGACCGGCCACAGCCTTGGCGCAGCCATGGCGACCCTGATGGCGGGCCTCCATCCTCAAGCGGTGCTGGTCACCTTCGGTTCGCCGCGGGTCGGCAACCGGGCCTTCATCGACTCGGTGGCCCGCCGCGACGTGCGCCGATACGTCGATTGCTCGGACATCGTCACCCGTCTGCCGCCGCCGCTCTTCGGCTACGGCCATGTCGGCGAGAAGCGCTATCTCGACCGCAGGGGCCGGCTGCGCGCCTCGCCGCCTTCGCGCTGGGATGTGCTGGGCGACCGCTTCATGGCCTGCGTCACCTATCTGCTCCATCACGCATGGCGGTTCTGGAGGAACGCCCCCGCGCGCTCGGCCGCTGATCACGCGCCGGTCAATTACGTCTCGGCCCTGCTCGGCCGCCGCGAGTCCGCCTGACCCCATTGCGGGACCGGCGGCGCATGGTTTAGGCGAGCGGGCGATGCCCAAGCTCCATCCCGAACCCCTGCTGTTCTGCCTGGCCTGGACGACTCTGGCCGTGGCCGGGGCGGTGCTGGGCGGAGTCTGGGCCGGCGTCTTGCTGGCGTTGGGCCTGCTCGTCGTCCTGATGCCGGCAAGCGCGCTGATCCTGACCCGGTTTGAGGACTTCAGGTTCGAGCGCCAGGTGCGCTGGGGAATTCTGGTACTCTCCGCGCTGGCCCTCGCTGTCTGGCTCAGGGCTTAGTTTGCCGCGCGCGTGACCCCGGGTGCGGCCTCGGGCACCTACCGCGCGGAGTCCGAGGCCGGCCCGCACCCCCACCCCACCACCCAC
>DATDAU010000026.1:0-11372 GCA_036525215.1 Allosphingosinicella sp. | reverse complement strand
TAATAGATGAACACGAATAAGACTGCGGCCATCCAGAAGGCTAACGCGGTGCTCAGAGTCGGGAAGCGGCGAGTGCCTAAGACCAACGCGACGGCCGGCAAGATTACGCCGATCAGCAGAAAACCAAGAGAGCCGTAGCGGTACCAAATCTCCTGCTCTTGACTTGCATAGGGTCCCCTGGCGAACTGTGACGCCAAGAGCCCCATAAGCACGGTGTTGAGAGCAAGCCCAACGACTGCGCAGCCCAGGCCCAGCCTGTTATCCGTCACTTCTGCTTCTCCACCGTATGATGCTCCCCAGCTCGCCGAGGCATCTGCGACCGTCCATTGATCCCATTTGCACCGCAGGGCTATGTCCGCAATGGGTGGAAAGCGGACATTAGCCGTTGACCAGATTCGCACTTTCGAAGGCATAATCAGAACGGAGGTCGTCGTATCGCGAGTTCCATTCCCCAATACCGTGCAGCGCCTTGAATGCGTTCTCGATACGGACAGGAGCCACCACGGTTCGATGTCGAAGCGTTGCTTCTTCGGTCGCCGTTGCTCGGCGTGTCACTGACCTGTCCCGCGACTCAATGTGCGTCTCGCCAGCCACACCGACCTTGAACCAAGGCTGCGGGATTTCAGCAACATTGTCTTGGCAGTGTCCGATCACTGGCCAGTTGCCATGATGAAACTTTGCGTCGAGCGTGAGCGCCGCGAACTGGATGCCTGCACCATTCAGTTCCACTGGTGACGCATCCCGCAATACGAGCTTGTCGTAAACGACCACGTAGAACTCGCCCTTCCAGTTGCCAGCAATCTGACCGATACCGAAATGTGCGCCGTTGAGCGGCAGGAGAAACACGTCTCCAACTTTTAGCTTCGTCATATGGCCTTCGTGCACGAGCCACTGAATGTCCGCAATGGGTCGAAAGCGGACATTCGCTAAGCCCAATTTAGCGACGTCAGGTTCACGGAGTTAAGGGCTAATTGCACGTGTCTCCGGAACACCCGGGAACTCCCGGAACTGTGGTCACAGGCGTGAGTAGGCGTCATCCTGCGGAATTTGCATCGGCTGATTATCGGACTGAACGCGGACCGAATCCGGATCGATAAGTCCGCTGGTCACATCTCCAATCATCCACAGCGAATGCCAGCTTCCCGGCCGTTTTGTCATCTCCGAGCAAGCGTAGGAAGCGCTGATGGTGAACAGGACGATCTGGCGACTATCGTGCGTCCAGCGCACGCCATTGGGATGCACCCATCCCGGATGCAGACAGGGGTAGCGGGTCGTCGCCAGCCGTACCGCCGCATTGGCGAGAGCGGGACGTTCAATCGCCGTGCCCCCGACGATCTCGAACACCTGAAGCGTATCCATGAACGATCCGACATGGTGGTTTACGAAGAACCATCTGGAGTTGGGAGCCCACGAAACCGAGAAGGGCATATCGTCACTTAGGCTGGGCAGTTGCGCCAATGTGCGGCCGCGAGCGTCCTGAAGCTCGATCGGCGGCTGCGCGTCGCGATATGATCGTTGAGCAACGGCGTAACGTCCATCGGGGGATTTTGAACGCCCTGCGCAGGTGGCGACGAATTGATAGCCGCCATCGGCCTGTTGTCCGCCCAGCCGACAGTCACTCTGAAGGGCGCCCACTTGCGCCTTGGCTGCCGGCGCAGCCGCGAGGCAGGTAACGATTACTCCGAGTATCAATCGCATCCCGCCTTTATGGGCGGCGTAACTGCGGAAGAAAATGGCCTTGCTCTTCCACCGAGGGGCTAGGTGCGCGCGCCGCGAGGCGCTAGACAATCCGCCATGGCCGACCGCATCGCACCCCCCGCCGAGACCGTCCGCGACACCCATTGCACGTCCGGGCAATATAACGCGCTCTATGCCCGGTCGCTCGACGATCCCGACGGCTTCTGGGCCGACCAGGCGAAGCGGATCGACTGGGTGAAGGCGCCGACGCGGATCGCCAACTGGTCGTTCGATCCGGTCGACATCAAATGGTTCGAGGACGGCATCCTCAACCTCTGCCACAATTGCGTCGACCGGCATTTGCCCGAGCGCGCCGGCGACGTCGCAATCCTGTGGGAGGGCGACGAACCCGGCGTCACCCGCGCAATCACCTTCGCCGAGCTTCACGCCGAAGTCGTCCGCATGGCCAATTGCCTGAAGGGCCTCGGCGCCGCCAAAGGCGACCGGGTCACCCTCTATCTGCCGATGATCCCGGAAGCGGCGGTGGCGATGCTCGCCTGCGCCCGGATCGGGGCGATCCATTCGGTGGTCTTCGGCGGTTTCTCGCCCGAGGCGCTGCACGGCCGGATCGAGGATTGCGCCAGCCGCATCGTGATTACCGCGGACGGCGGCATGCGTGCCGGCCGGCTGGTGCCGCTGAAGGCCAATGTCGATGCCGCGATCGACCTGATCTCGGAGGACAAGGGCGAAACCCCCGCGGTGATCGTCGTCCGCCATCTCGGCAACGACGTCGCGATGAAGCCGGGGCGTGACTTCTATTATCACGACCTCGCCGCCGGGGCGGCCGGCGACTGCCCGTGCGAGCCGATGAACGCCGAGGATCCTTTGTTCATCCTCTACACGTCGGGCTCGACCGGAAAGCCCAAGGGCGTGCTCCACACCACCGGCGGCTATGCGGTGTGGACGACGACCACCTTCCATTATGTCTTCGATTACCGGCCCGGCGAGATCTTCTGGTGCACCGCCGATGTCGGCTGGGTCACCGGCCATAGCTACGTCGTCTACGGCCCGCTCGCCAACGGCGCGACCAGCTTCATGTTCGAAGGCGTGCCCAACCATCCGGATTTCTCGCGCTTCTGGGACGTGGTCGAGCGCCACAAGGTCGACATCTTCTACACCGCCCCCACCGCCATCCGCGCCCTGATGCGCGAAGGCGAAGTGCCGGTGAAGAAGCACGACCGAAGCTCGATCCGCCTGCTTGGCACGGTCGGCGAGCCGATCAATCCCGAAGCCTGGCTCTGGTATTACCGCGCCGTCGGCGAGAAACGCTGCGCCATCGTCGACACCTGGTGGCAGACCGAGACCGGCGGGGCGATGATCACCACCCTGCCCGGCGCCCATGACATGAAGCCGGGATCGGCCGGCCGCCCCTTCTTCGGGGTCGTGCCCGAGCTGGTTGACGCCGACGGCGCGGTCCTGGAAGGCGCGGCCTCCGGCAATTTGTGCATCACCCGCTCCTGGCCGGGCCAGATGCGCACCGTCTACGGCGACCACGAGCGTTTCGTGCAGACCTATTTCAGCGCCTACAAAGGCAAATATTTTACCGGCGACGGCTGCCGCCGCGACGAGGACGATTATTACTGGATCACCGGCCGGGTCGACGACGTGATCAACGTCGCCGGCCACCGGATGGGCACCGCCGAGGTCGAATCCGCTCTCGTCAGCCATCCCCTCGTCGCCGAGGCGGCGGTGGTCGGCTATCCCCACGACATCAAGGGCCAGGGCATTTACTGCTACGTGACGCTGAACGCTGGGGTTGCGCACAGCCCGGCGCTGGAGGCGGAGCTGAAGACCCATGTCCGCGCCGAAATCGGCCCGATCGCCACCCCCGATTTGATCCAGTTCACCCCGGCTCTGCCCAAGACCCGCTCGGGCAAGATCATGCGCCGCATCCTGAGGAAGATCGCCGAGAACGATTATGGCGCGCTCGGCGACACTTCGACCCTCGCCGATCCCAGCCTGGTCGACGACCTGATTGAAGGCAGGCGAAACCGCTGATGCAGATTGTCACGGCCGATATCGGCGGCACCCATGCCCGCTTCGCCCTGGCCGAGCTCCGCCCCGGCGCCCGCCCGGTCCTCGGCGACATGCGCAAATACCGGACCCGCGAGCATGACGGGCTGGCTTCCGCCTGGGCCCGGTTCGAGGCGGACAGCGGTGGTACGTTGCCCCGTGCCGCCGCCATCGCCGTCGCCGCGCCGATCGACGGCGACGAATTGACCTTTTCCAATTCGGAATGGCGGATTCCCCGCCACTGCCTCGCCGGCCATCTCGGCGTCGACAAATTGACCCTGCTCAACGATTTCGGCGCGGTCGCCTTTGCCGTCTCGATTATGGGTCCGGCGGATTTCATCGCCATCGCCGGCCCGGGCGACCTTCCCGCCGACGGGATCACGACCGTGATCGGCCCCGGCACCGGCCTCGGAGTCGCCATCCTCGATCGCCGGGACGGCGTTTGTGTCATCGAGACCGAGGGCGGCCATGTCGGCTTCGTCCCGCTCGATCCCGAGGAGGAGGAGCTTTCGGACGCGATCGCCGCCCTCTATGGCCGCGCGTCGCTCGAACGGATCGTCTCGGGTCCGGGCCTGATCGACATCCACCGCTTCCTCGGCGGGCGCGGCGATTGGGAGCCGAATGCCGCCGGCGACCTGTGGGCGGCCGCGATCGACGGCGCGGATCCGCTCGCCGTCCAGGCGCTCGACATATTGGTCCGATGTCTCGGCGCCGCGGCGGGCGATTTCGCGCTCGCCCATGGCGCGATGGGGGTTGCAATCACCGGCGGCCTCGCCAACCGGATCGCGCACCTGCTGCGCGGTCCCGCCTTCGAATCGCGCTTCACCGCCAAGGGCCGCTACCGCGCCCGCATGCAGCGCACCCCGGTGCGGCTGCTCACCGATGCCGAACCGGGCCTGCTGGGCAGCGCCGTGGCTTTCGAGCTCGAGTGGATCGGTACGAGTACGTAACGATACCGCAATACTTGCGGACGAATAGAGTTGCGGCTGACTGGCGAATTCCGTACCAAACAGCCTGGTAGGTACGCCGGTCGCCTTGGGGAACCAATACGTTCCGGTAACATTGTCAAAACAGCTCAACCTGTCAGGGAGTCCACAACCATGCGTTTCTTCCGAGCCGCCACCGCCGCGGCCCTTGCCCTTTCGCTGACCGCGACGCCGGTTCTGGCCCAGTCTGCCGCGCCTCTTTCGGTCGCGCGCGGCGCCGCCGTGATCGATGACGGCAACAGGCTTGCCGATGAATCCGGCTATCTGATCCCCGCGGCGGTGATCATCGCCGTCCTCGTCGTCGCCGTGCTGGTCACCAAGGGTGACGACGACGACGATTTCGGCAATCCCGTCAGCCCGTAAGCAATCCCTTCCCGGCCGCACGGCGGCCGGGAGTCGGCCCTGAGTACAGGCCCTTAGCGCGGCGCCATTCGGATGGCGCCGTCGAGCCTCACATATTCGCCGTTCAGATAGACGTTCTCCGCCATGAAGACGGCGAGGCGGGCATATTCCTCGGGCTGGCCGAGCCGCTTCGGGAACGGCACCTGGGCTGCGAGCGCATCCTTCACCTGCTGCGGCATCATCGCCACCATCGGCGTCTCGAACACGCCGGGCAGGATGGTGTTGACCCTGATCCCCTCGCCCATCAGGTCGCGCGCGATCGGCAGGGCCATGCCCAGCACGCCCGCCTTCGACGCCGAATAGGCCGCCTGGCCGATCTGGCCGTCCTGCGCGGCCACCGACGCGGTGTTGACGATCAGCCCCTTCTCGCCGTCCTCGAGCGGCTCCAGCGTCGCCATGCCGGCGGCCGAGGCGGCGAGGACGCGGAACGTCCCGATCAGGTTGATCTGGATGACAAGCTCGAACTGGGCAAGCGGGTAGCGCTTGACCTCGCCGGTCACCTTGTCGCGGCCGACCGTCTTCATCGCATTGGCGACGCCGGCGCAGCTGACGCAGATCCGCTCCTGGCCATGGGCCTCGCGCGCCTTGGCGAAGCCGGCATCGACCGCTTCGTCCGACGTCACGTCCACCTGGCAGAAGATGCCGCCGATATCGGCCGCGACCTTCTCGCCCCGGTCCGCGTCGCGGTCGAAGATCGCGACCTTGACACCCCTGGCGGCCAGCGCCCGCGCCGTCGCCTCGCCCAGGCCCGATGCGCCGCCCGTGACTACCGCCGAAATGTTGCCGTCGAGTTTCATGGAGATTCCCTTTCGCTTTGGCCGGCTCCCTACAGGCAGGCGCAGCCTCTCGACAAGCGCTCGCTCTAGGCCATCAGGGGGAAACACGGTATGACGCCCCCATGAAGGAGCGCGCCCGCCAGTTCGACTTCATCATGATCAAGCCGTCGCATTATGACGACGACGGCTATCCGATCGTCTGGTGGCGCACGATCCTGCCGTCCAATTCGCTGGCCGCGTTGAACGGCCTCGCCCGCGACGCCGCGGAGCGGCAGGTGCTCGGCCCCGACGTCGATTTCAACCTGGTGCCGATCGACGAATGCAACCAGCATGTCGTCCCCGCCCGCATCATCCGCGACATCAAGAGGCGCGGGTCGAAGCCGCTGATCGGCCTGGTCGGCGTCCAGTCCAACCAGTTCCACCACGCCCTCGATCTCGCCCGCGAGTTCCGCGCCGCCGGCCTTCCGGTGGTGATCGGCGGCTTCCACGTCTCGGGCTGCCTGTCGATGCTCAAGGAGATCCCGCCGGAGATCCAGGAGGCGCTCGACATCGGCTGCTCGCTCTTCGCCGGCGAGGCCGAGGAGGGCCGGCTGGACGAAGTGATGCGCGACGCCTGGAACGGCGAACTCAAGCCCATCTACAACTATCTCAAGGAACTGCCGAACATGGCCGGCGTACCCGTGCCATGGATGCCGCGAGAATCCCTCGAGCGGAACTCAGGCAAATGGTCGAGCTTCGATCTCGGCCGGGGCTGCCCGTTCCAGTGCAGCTTCTGCACGATCATCAACGTCCAGGGCCGCAAGAGCCGCTTCCGAACCGCCGACGACCTCGAAATCATCATCCGCGAGAATCTGGCGCAGGGCATCAAGGCCTTCTTCATCACCGACGACAATCTCGCCCGCAACAAGGACTGGGAGAGCTTCTTCGACCGGCTGATCAAGCTGAACGAGGAGGAGGGGCTCAAGGCCAACCTCACCATCCAGGTCGACACGCTCTGCCACCGCATTCCCAATTTCATCGACAAGGCCAAGCGCGCCGGGGTGATGCGGGCCTTCGTCGGGCTCGAGAACATCAATCCCGACAATCTGCTCGCCGCCAACAAACGCCAGAACAAGATCACCGAATATCGCCACCTCTTCCAGCAATGGCACGAGCGCGGCGTGTTCACGATCGCCGGCTACATCCTCGGCTTCCCGGGCGATACGAAGGAGTCGATCCTCCGCGACATCGAGATCATCAAGCGCGAGCTGCCGGTCGACATATTGGAATTCTTCTTCCTGACGCCGCTTCCCGGCTCGGAGGACCATCAAAAGCTGCACAAGGCGGGCGCCTGGATGGATCCCGACCTCAACAAATACGATCTGCACCACCGCGTCTCCCACCACGACACCATGTCCGACGCGGAATGGGAGTCCGCCTACAAGGCCGCCTGGGACAGCTATTTCACCTGGGAGCATATGGAGACGGTGACCCGGCGCCATGCGCGGCTCGAGGGCGGCCGGCCGAAAAAGGCGATGCAATATATGGTCGAGTTCCGCCTGCTCTATGCGAACGAAGGCGTGCACACGCTGGAAGGCGGCGTGATCCGCCGCAAGCGCCGGAAATCCCGCCGCCCCGCTTTGAAGCGCGAGCCGGCTTTGCTCTTCTATCCGAAGTTCGCTTTCGAGAGCGCGCGAAAGGCATGGAATTACTGGCGCGGATTCCGCCGGGCGAAGGGGCTGCTGAAGCGGATCGTCGCCGATCCGGCGCGCTGGGACTATGAGGACCTCGCCACCCGTCCGCTGGGCCACAACGAGCTCGAGGCGCTCGACCTGTTCCACGAGACAAGAGGCGGCGTCGAGGCGGTCGAGAAGCAGCACCGCCAGGATGCCCTGGTCGAGTCGGTCAAGGCCGCGCACGCCCAGGCCGTCGCCTGAAGGGAAGCGCTGGAACCTCGGCCCGCTACGCGCTATTTCTGCGCGCCAGCGAGGAACCCATGGCAAGCAATCCCTTTACCAGACACCCCAAAGAGGTCGGCGAAAGCTACTTCCACCATCTCATGAACGCGTCCGCCTTCGGCTTTCGAATGCTCGCCGGCGGCTTCGCCGTCCTGATCCACTCGGTTTTCCCGTTCCTGTTCGTCAACACCGGCAGCCGCACCATGGACAAGCTCCACCGCCGCATGACCGGCCGCGCGCTCAAGGCCGACTGGGAACGCCACCCGATCATCTGAGCGTCGGGGGGCGAATCATGACCTCGCGGCACGCGCACATTCGGAAAGCGGGAGTCGCGGCTTGCCTGCTCCTGTGCGCGCTCATGTCAGGCGCGGTCACGGCGCGGGCGCGGGAGCCCATTGAGGTCAACATCGATCTTGCACCGGGCGCCTGCCCATTGCGGATCGACGGACAATCCTATGCCTGGCCGGCCGACGAGGCGCGGATCGCGACCCTGCTCGCACAGCTGAAGCATGCCGGCCGTCGGCCGGTCGTGATCGTGGGCGATCGCAGCACGCCCTACCGATGCATAAGCGGCGTCATCGCCCTCGCCCAGCGAGCCCGTTTGCAATTCAGCTTCGTTCCACGCCCCGTCCCGGTCGAGCGCTAGAGCGATTTCTAGTCAGATGGAATCATCTGACGACTCGGAAATCGCGGCAGATCAATAACCTGGAGCGGTCGATCCGATGCAATCGGATCGCAAACCGCTCTAGTCCCGATCCCCTGATCGTCAGAAGCGCAGGCTGAAGCCGATCGCGGCGATGTTGCGGTAACCGCGGCGGATTTCGTCCGCCTCCATCCGCGGCGCCCTGAAACTGGGGACGGAAAGGCGTCCGACGGCGAATTGCATATTGGACGCGACCGGGATGGTGCCGGTCAGGGGGATGCCGTCGGGCGAAGCCCTGAAGTAACGGGCCAGGCGAACCTCGGCGGGAGTCCTGGGCGCCGCCTCATTGGTCAGGGCCTCGGGGGCGGGATCGGGAGGGCGGATCTGCGCTTCGGCATTCGCTGCCCAGAGGAACGAAGGAAATGCGAGGAGACCAACCAGACGACCGATACGCGACATGACGAAAGTCCTGTCTTTCTGTCCCTCCAGCTGGAAAGCGCTTGGCGGGCAACTAAGGTTCCGATTGTTGCCCGCCGGGAACCTGCCTAGATATGCGGCGCGCAAGGAGGACGAATGAAACAGACATCGTTGATCGCGGCCCTGATCGCCATTCCGCTCACCGCCGCCGCCGCCCAGACGCAGACGCCCGCGCCGCCCACCGGCCTTACGCCCGAGCAGATCGTCGCCGCGCGCCAGTCGGCCTACATTCTTTCCCGCGGGAGCTTCGTCGCGATGAAGGCGGCGGCCGACGCCGGCGCCGACGTCAAGCAGCTCGCCGTTCCGGCCCGGTCGCTGGCCCGCTGGGCGCGGACCCTGCCCAGCCTGTTCCCGGCCGGCACCAACTTGCCCAACAGCCACGCCCGGCCGGAAATCTGGAGCGATCGCGCTGGTTTCGAGGCCCGCGCCGCCGCTTATGCCGACGCCGCCCGCCTGCTCGCCGAAGCCGCGGATACCGGCGATCGGGCCGCCTTCCTCTCCCAGTGGAACGCCGTGCGCGGCACCTGCGGGGCCTGCCACGACAGCTACAAGTCGGATTAGACTCGTTCCCCCCTCCCTGCACGCAGGGAGGGGACGGGGGTGGGTACGTTTTCGAAAATGGCATCGAGGGTGGCGACAGACCCATCCCTAACCCATCAGCGCGGGTCCAAAGGATCATGCGGGGCGCGCGTCCGCAGTGAGGATGGCCATTGCCCGCCAGCTCTTCGGATGCCAGTCTTGCGGGATGGAGGGGGGAAAACGGGCAAAGCCGCCAGGCTTCTTCGGCCGCCTCGGCCCGGGCCTGGTCACAGGCGCCGCCGACGACGATCCGAGCGGGATCGGCACCCACAGCCAGGTCGGCGCGCAGTTCGGCTATGGCCTGGCCTGGACCTTCGTCCTCAGCTTCCCGCTCATGGTCGTCATCCAGGAGGTGGCGGCCGAAATCGGTCGGGTGACCGGCGGCGGCATCGCCAGAAATCTGCGCCGCCACTATCCTCGGCCCCTGTTGTGGTCGATGGTTGCGCTCCTGCTCGTCGCCAATATCGTCAACCTCGGCGCGGATCTAAGCGCGATGGGCGCGGCCCTCGTCTTGCTGACCGGGGGCAATCCGGTCCTGTACACCCTGCTGTTCGGGATATTGTGCGTCCTGCTCGAAGTAGGGCTGAGCTACGAACGCTACGCCGCGATCCTCAAATGGACGACCCTCTCGCTGTTCACCTACGTCGCCGTGGTCATTGTCTCGCCGGTGCCTTGGGGCCGCGCGCTGACCTCCCTGGTCGTGCCCGAGTTGCAATGGAATGCCGCCTACGCGACCGCGATGGTCGCGATCCTCGGCACTACGATCAGCCCCTATCTCTTCTTCTGGCAAGCGGGGCAGGAAATCGAGGAGCAACATCGCCACCACGCCAAGCCGCTCTGCATCGCGCCGAAGGAGGCAGGCCCCGAACTCAAGCGAATCCGCACGGACACGCTGACTGGCATGGCGGTGAGTTCGATCGTCTCGCTGGCGATCGTCTTCGCCACGGCGGCCACACTCAACGCCCACGGCATAACCGACATCGCTACTTCGTCCCAGGCGGCGGAAGCGCTTCGCCCGATCGCCGGTCAGTTCGCCTTCCTGATGTTCGCGTTGGGCATCATCGGCACCGGCCTGCTCGCGGTCCCGGTCCTCGCCGGCTCCGCCGCTTATGCGGTCACCGAAATGGTCGGCGTGGCGGGGAGCCTCGATGCCAAGCCGCTCAAGGCGCGCACATTCTACGCGACCATCGCTGTGACGACGATGGCCGGCGCGTCGCTGAACTCGGTGGGCGTCGATCCGGTGCGCGCGCTCTACTGGGCGGCAGTGGTCAACGGCGTGCTCGCGGCGCCCCTGATGGCGGTCATGATGCTGATCGTGCGGAACAAGCGTGCCATGGGCCAGCTCACCCTTTCGCGGCGCGCGACGATTCTGGGCTGGTGCGCGACGTCGGTCATGTTCGCGGCCACCTTGTTATTCTTCGCCTTCCTGTTGGTCTGAGCCAGGCGCCGGAACCGCAGCTTTCCTGCCCGGCGATCGACGAACGGCGGCAGATCGTCCGCCGACTGTGACGTCATAATTTCAGCTTGCGCCGGTCCTTGATCACCGCCTGCGCCGCATTGTGCCCGGGCGCGCCGGTCACGCCCCCGCCGGGATGGGCGCCGGCTCCGCACAGGTACAGGCCGGGAAGCGGCATCCTATAGTCGGCGTTGCCGAGCATCGGCCGGTTCGAGAAGAGCTGGTCGAGCCCCATCTTGCCATGAAAGATGTCGCCGCCGATCAGGCCGAAGCGGCGCTCTAGGTCGAGCGGGCTGAGCGCCAGCCGGCCGATCACCGACGCCTTGAAGCCCGGCGCGTAGCGATCGACTTGGGCAATGATCGCAT
>DATDAU010000025.1:0-30712 GCA_036525215.1 Allosphingosinicella sp. | reverse complement strand
TCGCCGCCGACGGCGAAGCCCTGGAGCAGGCGGATGAGGATCAGCAGAATAGGCGCCCAGATGCCGATCGCAGCGTAGGTCGGCAGCAGGCCGATCGCCGTGGTCGCCACCCCCATCAGGATCAGGCTGGCCATGAGCAGCTTCTTGCGCCCGATCCGGTCGCCGAAATGGCCGAAGACGACGCCCCCCACCGGCCGGGCGACGAAGCCGAGCGCGTAGGTGGCGAAGGCAAGAAGGGTGCCGGTCAGTGGATCATAAGTGGGGAAAAACAGCCGGTTGAAGACCAAAGCTGCGGCCGAGCCGTAAAGGAAGAAATCATACCATTCGATCGTCGTGCCAACCAGGCTCGCCATCACCACCCGCCTCAGCGACGCCGTGCCTTTCTTTCCGTTTTCAGCTTCCAATGTCCGACTCCCCACTCCTGTCCGCCAGAGCTTGCGCGATCAACGGGCGCAGCGCCAGACGCCGTCCAGGTCGCGCTGCGCGTGCCCGCGGCGGTTGGTGACGGTGAGCCGCGCGGGCCAGCGTCCGGCCGCGCCGGGCGGCGGCTCGACGCCAGCGGCCACGTCCTGCCGGCCGACGCTGATCGAGATCTGGCGATCCTCGAAGAAGCCGCCGGTTTCGTTGACCGGGCTGGAATGGACGAGGTGGAGCAGCCGGCCGTCGATCCGCGCGACCGCATCGCCGCCATAAGCGGCGACCAGCATCCTGCCGTCGCGCCCGAAGGCGCAGCCTGGGCCCGCCGGGTCCTTCCCGCCGAGGTCGGCGCGCCGGAGCGGCTGCAGGCGCACGGCGGGCGTCACATCCACCGTCTCTTCCTTGGGCGCCGAGAGGCGTTCGATCTGGTTGACGGTGACCTTATCCTCGACGACGACATCGCCCGATCCGCAGGCGCCGAGCAGGAGCAGAGCGAGTGGAAGAATGGCCCGCATCAATAACCCATCAGGGCGAGCACCTCGCGGCGGCTGCGCTCGTCGTCGCGGAACACGCCCATCATCCGGCTGGTGGTCATCATCACATCGGGCGTCGAGACCCCGCGCGCGGTCATGCAGGCGTGGGTCGCCTCGATCACCACCGCCACGCCCTGCGGCTTCAGATGCTCCCAGATCGTGTCGGCGACCTGGGCGGTGAGCCGCTCCTGCACCTGGAGGCGGCGGGCGAAGCCATGGAGGACGCGCGCGAGTTTGGAGATGCCGACGACCCGGTTGCTGGGCAGATAGGCGATCGCCGCCTTGCCGATGATCGGCGCGAGATGGTGCTCGCAATGCGACTGGAAGGGGATGTCGCGCAGCAGCACGATCTCGTCATAGCCGCCGACTTCGTCGAAGGTGCGGCTGAGATGATGGGCCGGATCTTCGGCATAGCCGCGCGCATATTCGCGCCAGGCCCGCGCCACCCGCGCCGGCGTGTCGCGCAGCCCCTCGCGGTCGGGATCGTCGCCCGCCCAGCGGATCAGCGTCCGCACCGCATCCTGGACTTCGAGGGGCACCGCCACCCGCGGCGGTTCGCCGACCAGATCGCCATCGTCGCTGCTCGCCATCAAAGCGCTCCTTCGCGGCGGCGATTAGCGGGCCGGCCAGCGAAAGACTAGTGGCGCCGCCGTCGGCTGCTGGCGTCGGGCATGCAGCGCCGCCCCGCGCCGGGCCGATCGGCGGAGCTGCCGGAATCGCCGTCGGTGCATTCGCGCTCGCGCTCCCAGCGGGGATTGCCGGCGCCGGTGCCCGGCCGGCGCGGGCCGCTGCCGATGTCGACCGAATCGCTGTCGTGCGAGACCGTGCAGCCGGCGGCCCCGAGCAGGGACGCCGCGCCGCCGACCTGACCGAGAAAGGACCGCCTGCTGATCCCGTGCTTTGCCCTCACGGACCGTCTCCCGCCCCTCGATGCGGCCCGATCGTGGCAGGCGCAAAATGAACCGGGGGTGACGCCATGACGTCAGCTTCGGGAGAGACGTTCGGCCATCCGGGGGATGACAATGGTCAGCGCCTTCATCGGCCGCACCATCACCTTGAAGCGGATGATCCGGTCGTCGTTGTCCCAGTGGATGATATCGACGCCGTTGACGAAGACGCCGTCGATATTGGTTTCGAACTCGAGCACGGCGGAGCCCTCGGCAATCCATTCGCCGACATAGCGGAAGTCCGGATTGCCCAGCACCTCCATCGCCGAGGCCAGATATTTGACGACGATGGCCCGCCCCTGCTGCGGCGCGTGGACCGCCGGCGACTGGAAGACGGCATCGACGGCGATCAGCGTTTCCAGGAGTGCTGGATCGCGGGAGCGAGCGAAGTCGTGC
Source organism: Allosphingosinicella sp. (assembly GCA_036525215.1). Classification (GTDB taxonomy): domain Bacteria; phylum Pseudomonadota; class Alphaproteobacteria; order Sphingomonadales; family Sphingomonadaceae; genus Allosphingosinicella. The sequence goes on along the minus strand of DATDAU010000025.1, from coordinate 28,419 downwards.
CAGTCCCTGATCGCCTTTGGCTGCATCTCCACCCCATCCCCCTCGGAAACTGGTGACCCCGACAGGATTCGAACCTGTGGCCTACTGATTAGGAATCAGTCGCTCTATCCTGCTGAGCTACGGGGCCGTGCCTCGGCGCGGTTTGGCGCAAGGCGCCGTTCGGGTCAATTCCGCGCCGGCCTCTGCGTCCGGACGCCGGATTTTCCTAATCTTAACCACTCTTCCCTAGCCCCGGCGAGGAGGAGACGAGGATGGGAAGCAAGCCGATTTCGCCGGACATCGTCGCGGCGACGCCGCCGCGCCTGTGGAGCGCGCACGCGGTCGACGCGGCCGAGCGGCTGTTCCTGCTCTGCCTGTTCGCCTGGTTCGTCTCGCGAATCCTGCCCAGCGTCGCCGACCAGCCCTACAATATGCTGATCCTGGTCTCGGAATCGCTGACCGCCTTCCTGGTCCTGATCCGCCGCCCCGGCCCGATGGCGACCAGCCTCTATGCCTGGCTCATCGCCATCGTCGGCACCTGCTCGCCTTTGCTCGTCCTGCCGACCGGCGACGCGGCGCTGGTCCCGATCAAGCTCGCCGCCTTCCTGATGGTCTCGGGCCTGTTCGTCAGCCTCGCCGCCAAGGCCTTCCTGCGCCGCAGCTTCGGCATCGTCGCCGCCAGCCGCGGCGTGCGGCGCGGCGGTCCCTATCGGCTCGTCCGCCATCCCATGTATTCGGGCTACGTCATCACCCAGATCGGCTTCCTGCTGCTCAACCCGAGCCTTTGGAACGTCGCGGTCTATGCGGTGACCTGGGGCACGTTGCTGCTTCGGGTGCGCGAGGAGGAGGCCTTCCTGTCGCAGGATCCGGCCTATCGCGCCTACCAGGGCGACGTCCGCTACCGGCTGCTGCCGGGACTCTTCTAGGCCCTAATTCTTCCGTCCGGGGACCACCGGGAACGGCAAGGTCCCGATCGGGATGCCGTCCTCGCGCAGGCTTTCGGCTTCTTCCTGGGTGGCGCGGCCATGGATCGAGCGGGCTTCGGCCTCGCCGAGATGGATCGCCCGGGCCTCGTCGGCGAAGCGGTCGTCGACATGCTCGGAACCGGCGAGCAGCTGGTTCTGCATCTCCGCCATGGTCGCGAGCATCTCCTTGGCCTTTTCGGGGCTCAGCGCCTCGCGCGCGACCGGGACATCGGCCGGCGCGGCGGCGCGATTCCCCTTGGCGGGCACGGCCGGCGCCATCGGCGCCTTGGCGACGTCGCCGCAGCCACAGATTGGACAGGCGACGAGGCCGCGGGCGCGCTGCGCCTCGTAATCGTCTCCTGAACCGAACCAGGCTTCAAAAACATGACCTTGCGAGGCACATTTCAGATCAAAGATGATCATTGGCGAACGTGCTCGGGCGGCGGGATCGGACGCCGGTGCCAGATCGCCGGCACCCGCGAGCGGACCTCGTCGACCGCGCCCGGATCGAGATCGGCGAAGCCGAGGCCGGTCTCCTCCCCACCCATGTCGAGCAGGACCTTGCCCCAGGGATCGACGACCAGGCTGTGGCCGTAGGTCCGCCGCCCGTCCTGGTGGAGGCCCACCTGGGCGGCGGCGATGACGAACACGCCCGCCTCGATCGCCCGGGCGCGCATCAGCACGTGCCAGTGGGCCTCGCCGGTGGGGACGGTGAAGGCGGCGGGGATGGCGAGCAGGGTGGCGCCGTAATTGCTGAGCTGGGTGTAGAGATCGGCGAAGCGCAGATCGTAGCAGATCGAAAGGCCGAGCGGCCCCATAGGCGTGTCGACGACGACGGCGCGGCTGCCGCCCTTGTAGGAAGCGGATTCGCGCCAGCTCTCGCCGGTCGGGAGGTCGACGTCGAACAGGTGGATCTTGTCGTAGCGGGCGCGGATCGCCCCCTGGTCGTCGATGACGAAGCCGCGATTGACCAGCTTATCGCCCTGCTCCGCGCGCAATGCCAGCGAACCGAGATGGACCCAGATCCCGGCCTCGGCGGCGGCCTCGCGCACCGCAGCGAGGACCGGATCGTCCGCTTCCGCGTGGAGGTGGGCGGCCGCCCGCACTCGGTCCCGGTCGAGCAGGCCGCTCATCTCGGGGGTGAAAAGCATCGCCGCACCGCCCGCCGCCGCCTCGGCGATGCGCTGGCCAAGCATTCGGCCATTCTCCGCCGGGTCGATCCCGGTCTGCGCCTGGAAGAGCGCGATCTTCATGAAGCGAGCATCGGATCGAGCCGGCCGTCGCGGTCGAGCGCGAACAGATCGTCCGATCCGCCGACGTGCTTGCCGTCGATGAAGATCTGGGGGACGGTGGTGCGGCCGCCCGCCCGGTCGATCATTTCGGCGCGCTGCGGCCCGCCCATGGTCAGGTCGATCTCCTCGAATTCGACGCCCTTTTCGGCGAGCAGCATCTTGGCGCGCGCGCAATAGCCGCAGAAGAGCTTGGTATAGATTTCGACACGCGCCATTCTTTCGTCTCCTGGCCTGGAGGTGGGGGCCCGGACCGGTCCTTGTCAACGTTTCGCGGGCGGCCCGGTTCATGACTCCGCACAAAGCCGCACGGGACTGCCGAGACCCGGACGTAAGCGGCCGACAATCACGCTGGCGAAACGAGTCTTTCCGGGCAATGATCTCGCCGCTGGAGGGACCAGGATGCCGCGCCGTTTCCACGTTTCGCTGATCGCAGCCTCGATGCTCGCCATACAGGGCCCGGCCCTCGCCGATTGCCCGCCGGCCGTGCAGGCGCGCACCACCGCGGACGTCGCCACCAGAATCGACCATTATTGGTCCCAGCCCAGGGCACCCGAAACCTATCGCGCCCAAGCCGGCATGGGCGATCCGGGGGTCGAAGCCGACAGCCATCACCTCTATTACGGGACCGACCTCTCCCAGGAGCAGCGGGCATTGCTCGTCCGCATGCTGCCCGACCAGGCCAGTACCGACGATCAATATTTCTACGCCCAGCCCGGCAATTGCCGGGTCGACTATGCGCTGTCGGTCGCGCAGGCGCGCGTCGCCGCCCTCGGCGCCAATCATCCCTATGTGGCGCAGTGGCTGCGGACGCAGCGCTCGGTCTTCTCGGCCTGCCGGAACGAAGGTTGGTCGGCGTCCCGCAGTCCGACGCCCGCCGCCACGTCTCTGCCGCCGGCGATGGCGGCCGCCGATCCGGCCGTCGCACGGCTGCAGCGCGACGATCGCGCCTACCAGGCGGCCTCGCTCCTCTTCTACCGTTCGGCGCCGGGCGCGGCGGCGGCGTTCCGCGTCATCGCCGCCTCGGCTTCACCGCACGCCCATATCGCGCGCTATATGGGGCTCGCCCTCGTCGCGCGCGACATCGGCGCGAGCGGTTTCGACCCACCCGAGGGGAGCGAAAGCCAGCGAACCGCCCGTGCCCGCGCCGCCCTCGCCGAGGCGCGCGCCATCCTCGCCGACACCCGGCTTCGCGACATCCATCCCCTCACCCAGGGCATGATCGGCTATCTTGGCTATTGGACGGGCGACGCCGCGGTCCGCGCCGCCCAGATCGACGCGACTCTCGACGCGCTCGAGGCGCCGTCCGCCCGTATCGCCGCCGACCCGGTCGCCCGCGACCGCTACGCCCGCGCCGCCGCGGACATCGCCTGGCTGCGGCGCGACGTGCCCCGCGATGGCTGGGTCGGCGGCGACGAGGCTGTCCGGCCGACCGGATCGAGCGTGGTCCGCGCGCTTGCCGGGCGCGCGGCGCGCGATCCTTTCGCCGCCTGGCTGTTGACCGGGCAGACCCATTTTGAGCGCGAGCCCTGGATCCTCCACCGCTACGGCAGCGATAATTCGATCTACTGGCAGCTCCAGCGCGACGACCGCATTCTGGAGCCGGCGCGGGTGTGGGAAGTCGTGCGCGCGGCGAGCCGCAGCGAATATGATCCTGCCGCCTGGATCGCCCTCGACACGCTCGTCCGCGACGCGGGCGCCTGCCCCTCCGACGACAAATTGGCGATCGCCCCATCGCTTTTCTACCATCAGGTTCGCGCGGCCCTGATGTATCCGGCGCGGGACGAGAATATGGAGCCGCTCGACCGCCAGGGCGGCTTCACGGCGGCGCTCGAACGGGTCCGCGCCTGGCCGTGGCGCGACAGCGCATTCTACCGGACGCTCACCGCCGACATGCTTCGCTATCTGGCGGCGAAGGGCCGGATCGCCGAAGCGCGGACGCTGCGCGACCAGATCGATCTGCGCAGCGGGGAACAGCAGGGAAATGTCACGGCGCTGGTCCTGCTCGCCGAATCCGAGGACCAGCTGGTGGGTGAAATCGTCGCGCGCCCCGAGGGCGGGCAGCGCTTCATCAACCTCCTCTCGATCCCGGTTCTCACCCGGCTGGCAGGGCGCGAAGATCTTCCCGCCCCTGTCCGTGCCCGCTTCGCCCGCACCGCCTGGAGCCGCCTCTACGCGCTGCAGCGGCCGATCCCGCGCCCGCTCGACACTCTCATGCGCCGGCTCAATCCGGAGATCACCGCCGGCTGGACCTCGCGGCCGGGCGCCAGGCCGGATGACCGTCCGCTGCTCCTCGACGTGCTGCGATCGCCGGGCCTCAACATCGTCATCACCGAACACCAGCGCGGCGGCAACGACGGCATGGGCTATTCGGACCCGCCGTCGCTGACCTCGATCGACACGTTCGAGCATAGCGACAACAATTGGTGGTGCGCCTGGCAGCCCGATCGTCACCGGCTGACGGCGAGCGCGATCATGTACGGCAGCTTCTTCCGCCCGGACGACGACTGGAACGCGATGGCCGCCGCCGGCGCCTCGTCCGCGCTCGGACCGCTGCTGCGCGCGAGCTGGCTGTGGCAGGCGCAGGACATCGGGGAGCAGACCGCCCTCTCGGAAATTTCCAGCGCGCCGAAAATGCTGGCGGAGCGCGCCATCGCCTGGCGCGGGCGCGGCAACGGCGCCGGGCAGGACGAGGCGCTGGCGCTGGCCATCCGCGCTACCCGCTACGGCTGCCAGCGCCAGGGCGGTCACGGCCCCTATTCGCACACGGCATGGGATCTGCTGCACAGCCGTTTCCCGGAAAGCGACGCCGCGCGACGCACCCGCTGGTGGTTCGACTGCGATCACTTTTCAGGCGGTTGTTCGACCCGGCGGCCCGACGACGAGCCGGATTGGGAACGCTGGGCGAGCTGGAGCTATTATTATTGAGCGTCGGGCGCGGGCAATTGCGTGTCGCCACTTTCTTCGCGAACCACCCGGGCCCAGCAAAGCAGGTCGACCCGCGCCGCGCCGGCGCGCTTGAGAGCCTTCGCGCAGCCATTGGCGGTGGCGCCGCTGGTGTAGACGTCGTCGACGAGGACGACTGCGGCCCCCTTCACCGCCTCGGCGTGGCGCGGATTGACCCGGAAGGCGCCACGCAGGGTCTCGGCGCGCTGGCGCGGGTTCATGCCGCGAAGCGGCGGCGTCGCCTTGACCCGTTCGACCAGGTCGAGCCGGGTCTCGAGGCCGGCCCGCTTCGCCAGGGCCGAGGCGATCAAAGCCGACTGGTTGTAGCCCCGCCGCCAGATCCGCCAGCGATGAAGCGGCACCGGCGCCAGCAGGGCGCCCTCCCTCGCCCCGGCGCCGTCGAGATGCCGACCGATGAAGCGGGCCATGGTCTCGGCGACGCCCGGCCGGCCACCATATTTGAGCTTGAGCGCCACCTTGCGCGAAATCTCGCCATAGGCGACGGCGGCGCGCATCCGGTCGAAGGCGGGGGGTTCGGCGATGCAGCGGCCGCACAACGCGTCGGCGCCGGCATCGAAGGCGAACGGCAAGGCGCAGGCCGCGCAGCAGGGGTCGCCGAGGAAATCGAGCCGCGACCAGCAGGCGAGGCAAAATTCATGCGGCGCCGCGGTCACCGTCCCGCAGCCCGGACAGCGCGGCGGCAGAGCGAAATCGAGCAGCGGCCGGACGAGGGCACGGGAGAGCGTGCGGGCGAGTTGGGCGGCCTCCGCCATGCCTAGGATCATGACCGCGAAGCGCAACGCGGACAAGACCGGCGCCATCGCGGTTGACAGGCCGGGCAAAGCCGACCATTTCGCCCGGCGGCGGCCCGATGGCGGAGTGGTTACGCAGAGGACTGCAAATCCTTGCACGCCGGTTCGATTCCGGCTCGGGCCTCCACTTCACATAGATCCGAATCTTGTCGTCGGCGGAGCCTGCTAGGCTTGCGCCTCCCGCGGCATGCTGAGCATGCGCTCGAGCACCGCCGGGTGGAGCGGGTGGGTGAATTCGCAGGTGAAGCGAAAACCCTCGAGTTTGACGACGCGGGCCGACCAGCCCTCGAGGCCCGGCAGAGCGAGCCAGAGCAGGGTTCCGAGGCGAAGCGCCGCGAAGGAATCGAATTCGATCTGGCGGGTGTTGACCGAGGCGACCTCGATCTTCCAGCGGTTATTGCCTTCGCGAACCCGGGCCGGGATGTTGAGATGGACGGCCTTGCCGGCCAGGTCGGGCGGATCCTGCGCCGGCACCTGCCAGGGCGCCGGGGCGATCGGCATCACCGGAGTCACCCGCGCCGGGCGGGCCCGATGGGAGAGATCGCGGGCCTGACGCAACCAGGGCATCAGCTCCTGCCAGCCGAGCTCCGGCGAGAATTCGATGCCGGCGAGCCCGTCCTTGCGCCACCGCACGACTCCGCCGATCGAGCCGAGGCCCTCGATCGTCACCTCGACCGGCTCGTCCGGCTCCAACGCCAGGCCGGTCTCGATCTTGGCGCCGCCCTGGGAGATGTCGCGGGTGGTGGCGACCTCCATGCCGGCGCGCGAGCGGATGCGCAGCTCGCAGGTCAATTCCACGCGCGGCAGGCGGCGGCGCTCGCCGGGCTGGTTGACGAGGTTGCGGGCGATGACGGCAAACACGTCGAGCGGCCCATCGAAGCGAAGCCCCGCCCCCGAGCCGCGACTCCATTCGACGGTGCCGCGCAATGTATGGCCGCTGACCAGCTCGAGCGAGATCTTCTCGCCGACGTGGAGCGGCGTATCGGTATGGAGAACCGCCCCGGCCTCGGAAATCTTGCGAAGCGAACAGATCTGCCGGATGCTGCCCTGCGCCAGCGCGGCCGATTGCAGGCTGTCGAGATCGACGCGGCCGAGATCGGGCTCAGGCGGCGGCACGTCGCGCGCGAGCGAAAAGATGGTTTCTACGGCGCCGTTCTGCATCACAGATCAATCGGCCTTGGACGGGTTTCGACCCAGATGCCCTCCCTTTCCTAAATTAGGACGGTGCAGACATGGTCGACAGCCGGTTAATCATAATGAAAATTTCGGGGATTCCGGCCCGCCGCCGGTATCGATTCCGGACCCTAGAGAGCCGGCTCCGCGGTTGCCTTTTCGGAAGTGGGTACGCGGCCATAGGTCAGCCATCGCCAGAGCCATTCGGCGGGCCCAAAATCGAAACGACTTAGCCAGAAATGGCTGAGGGGCATCTGGATCAGTACGAAGATCGCAATTGCCAGGGTCAAGGCAATTGTCGGCGTGAAGCGATCGAACAGACCGAATGCCAGGCAAATGGGAACCAGCAACAAGGCCTGCATCAGATAATTGGTGAGCGCCATGCGCCCGACCGAGGCAAGAGGCCGCAAGAAGGATGCGCCGCTCCGAGTCCGCCCCGCAAGCAGCAGCATCGCCATATAGGCGACCGCAAGGCTCCATGCGTGGAAGGAGAAAAGAAGGCTGATGGCGAGTCCCTGGATAGCCGATGGGCCTGCATCGGGCACACCGGCGCCAATCCGGGCCCGGAGGAATAGGAAGCCGGCGGCGCCCACCAGGCCGGCGGCGAGAATGCGGCGCGCCACGACCGGGTCGGCTGTGACCTTGCTGACCAAGGCGTGCCGGCCGGCATAGAAACCAAACAGAAACAAGGTAAGGTTCCCGGGCCAGTTCAGGATTGCGGTCGCATACCAATAACGAACCCAGGCGAAATTCTCGGTCAAATATCCCGCGCCGGCGAGATCGGGGCGCTCCGGCATCGCGACACCCGACGCCTGCCACAGCAGCCGCGCCCCAAACGGCACCAGCAGGATCAGCAAAGCGGCGACCAGAATGGTCCGGTCCGACGCACAGCGAAAGGGGATCAGCAGAAAGCCGGTGAGGGCGTAAGGAAGGAGGATGTCGCCATTCCTCAACAGCAAAGCATGGACGAGGCCGATCAATGCGAGGACCAGCAGCCTGCGCCGATACAGCCGGACGATGTCCGGGTCGGCCGCGTCCGAACGGCTGAGCTGGAGCTGGAAACCGAGACCGAACAGGAAGGCGAGGATCGTGTAGAATTTGGAATCGACCGCGAACGCGACGATATTTTCCAACGCATTATCCAGCGGTGTGTAGGCCTCGGCCGGCAGGGTCCCGAGACTCCACATACAATAAGCAATGAGGACGCCGAACATGGCGAAGCCGCGTATCACGTCGAGCGCGACGATCCGCTCCGACGGCATTGCGGGCCGGTTGACCGATTCACCCATTGCTCCACCCCCCGGTGTCGCGCGACTGCTTCAGGTGGTTCCTATCACGGATCGGTACGGACCGCAGCCTTCCGCGCGATTTCACATCGCGCGACGTCTGCGCGCTCCATATTTATCCCGTAAATTAGCGGCCTAGCACCACGGCCCATCGTGGCGTAGCTTGCGGCAAGGACCCGAGGGTCCGCGTTTCGATTGAGAGGGTGGGGAATGTCCGTGAATTCATCCGTGCCGGGGAAGAGCAATCATATCAGGCTGACGTCGCATTCGGGCTCGCGCGGCCCGGCGCGCTTCCCGATCAAATGGGGCGCGAAAGGCGCTGCGGCACGCGGGCCGGTGGTCGCGACGGTCAATTCGAGCGGCGACCGCAACGCGATCGGCGCCCATGGCGGCTCCTATTCCATCTACCGCGCGCTCGCGATTTCCTCAGGCGCGATGGACCCGCAGGCGCGGCCTGACCTGCACGACACGTCGCCGATCTGCGAGATTGGGCCCCACCCGCAATGGGCGGACCCGGGCAAGATTGTTTCGCTCGACCCGCTCGGCCACCGGGTGGCGCACGATTTCGCGGAGCTGATCGAAGCCGGCATGGACATCCGCCCCTCGATCGCGATCACCAAGGCGCGCCTGACCCTGGGCGAGATTCAGGGCGCGATCGCCGCCGGGCGGCTGGAAGTCGACGGCGAAGTCGTCCACGAGGCGGGCGACGTTTCGGTGACCAAGATCGCGGTCGATCCGGTGTGGTGGCTGCCCGGCGTCGCCGAACGGTTCGAGGTCAAGGAATCGGACCTGCGCCGCTGCCTGTTCGAGCAGACCGGCGGCATGTATCCAGAGCTGGTCACCCGCCCCGATCTCTCGGTCTTCCTGCCCCCGATCGGCGGCATGACCCTGTACATTTTCGGCGATCCGGCGGGCCTCGGAAACAAGAAGAAGATTCTGACTTGCCGGGTCCACGACGAATGCAACGGCTCCGACGTCTTCGGTTCCGACATCTGCACCTGCCGCCCCTATCTGACGCACGGTATCGAGGAAGCGACGCGCCAGGCCCAGGCGGGCGGCGTCGGCCTGATCGTCTACAACCGCAAGGAAGGCCGCGCGCTCGGCGAGGTGACCAAGTTCCTGGTCTACAACGCCCGCAAGCGCCAGCCCGGCGGCGACCAGGCGGCAACCTATTTCGAGCGGACCGAATGCGTCGCCGGCGTCCAGGACGCGCGCTTCCAGCAGCTGATGCCCGACATCATCCACTGGCTCGGCATCCGCCGGATCGACCGCTTCGTTTCGATGTCGAACATGAAATATGACGCCCTGGTCGGCGGCGGCATCGAGATCGGCGAGCGCGTCCCGATCCCCGACGATCTGGTTCCGCCCGACGCCAGCGTCGAGATGGAGGCGAAGAAGGCAGCCGGCTATTTCACGCCGGAAGGCGCCCCGAGCGCGGCCAAGCTGCGCACCATCGTCGGCCGGGACCTCGGAAAATTCTAGCACCCGTGAGCAACTCCACCGAAGCACTCCACGGCCTGCTTTCGGCGGCCGCCGTGCGCGAGCGGGCGCACGAAATGCTCGACATTGCTCTGGCCGGCGGCGTCGAAGGGTGGACGGTCGACCTCAGCAGCCTCGACGAGGCGGCGGCGCGCACCGCCGCGGTGACGCGCGAAGCCTATCCCGACCTCGCCATCCCCTTCCATGCCCGCTGGCGCCATTTCGTCGCCGGCGCGCCGGCCCTCCCCAACGGCGCTGGCGCCGATCCGGCGCCGCGCGCCCGCGCCGCCTTCGACCTGATCATCCTCTCGGTCCTGCTCGACGCCGGCGCCGGCCCGGACTGGCAGTATCGCGACGCGGTCAGCGGCAGGACGTTCGCCCGCTCCGAGGGACTGGCGGTGGCGAGCCAGCGGCTGTTCGAGCAGGGCGCCTTTTCCGCCCGCCCGGCGAAACCGCTTCGCGCCGACGGAGCAGTGCTCGCCCATCTTCGCACCGAGACTTTGGAACGCGGTTTTCAGGCTGACGAGACCAATCCACTGGTCGGGCTCGACGGACGGACCGGCCTGCTCCGCCGGCTCGGCGCCCGAATATCGGCGCGGCCGGATCTGTTCGCCAGCGACGACGTGCCCCGCCCCGGCGGCCTCTACGACGTGCTGGCTGGCCGGTCGTCGCGAGGAAAATTGCCGGCGACGGCCATCCTCGAGCTGCTGCTCGAAGCCCTGGGCCCGATCTGGGCCGACCGGCTGGTGATCGACGGCGTCGCGCTGGGCGATTGCTGGCGCCATCCCGCGATTCGGCGCCGCGACGCCAGCGACGGGCTCGTCCCCCTGCACAAATTGTCGCAATGGCTGGCCTATTCGCTGATCGAGCCGCTCGAGGCGGCGGGGATCGAGATCGTCGAGGTCGACGGCCTGACCGGCCTCGCCGAATATCGCAACGGCGGTCTGTTCGTCGATTGCGGCGTGCTCCGCCTCGCCGATCCCGATATGGCCGACCAGCCCCACAAGGTGTCGGACCCGCTGGTCGTCGCCTGGCGGTCGATGACCGTGGCGCTGCTGGACCGGCTCGCGCCCAAGGTTCGTGCCTTGCTCGGTGTCGGCGAGGAGAGCTTTCCGCTGGCGCGAATGCTCGAAGGCGGGACCTGGGCGGCCGGCCGCCGCATCGCCGCCGAGCTCCGCCCGGGCGGCGGCCCACCCTTCATCATCATCAGCGACGGAACGGTATTTTGAACATGGACGGATTGACGATCGTTCGGCACCCCTTGGTGCAGCACAAGCTGACCCTGCTTCGCGACCGCGACAGCTCGATCAAGCTGTTCCGCGCGGTCGTGCGCGAGATCGCCACCCTGCTCTGCTATGAGGTGACGCGCGACCTGCCGACGATGATGGTGCGCGTCGAGACGCCCATCGCACAGACCGAGTCGCCGGCGATCGCCGGCAAGAAGCTGGTCTTCGCGCCGATCCTGCGGGCGGGCCTGGCCATGGCCGACGGCATGCTCGATCTGGTTCCCTCGGCGCGCGTCGCCCATATCGGCCTCTACCGCGATCCGGTCACGCTCCAGGCGGTCGAATATTATTTCAAGACGCCCGAGGACGTCGCCGACCGCCTGGTCATCGTCGTCGATCCGATGCTGGCCACCGGCCATACCGCGACCGCGGCCATCGACCGGCTGAAGGAAGTCGGAGTCACCGACATGCGCTTCGTCTGCCTGCTCGCCGCGCGGCCCGGGGTCGAGGCGCTGCGCGACGCCCATCCCGACGTTCCGATCTGGGCAGCCGCAGTCGACGACGAACTCAACGACCACGGCTATATCATCCCCGGCCTGGGCGACGCCGGCGACCGGACCTACGGCACGCGCTAGGGCCGGTCCACGCTACTCAGGTTTTGGGCTTTGCGCCGGAGAACTCGGCGCGACCGGAGTCTCGCGACGATCGCGGGTGTTCGCGCCGCCCTGGCTGCCCGATGTGGCGCCATTGCCTTCGCAACCGGCCGTCGACTGGCCCGCGGCGCAGGCCGGATCGGGCGGAAGGTCCATCCAGACTTCCAGATAGCCCTGATGAGCCTTGGCGTTGCCGGAGACATGCCGGACCGAAACCGGCGGAGGCGTCGCTACGCGCCTGGCCAGCGCCTCGCGAAGCGCGTTGGCCAGTCCCCTCGCCTGCTCGGCATCCTGCTCGAAATAGTAGCGAATCTCCGCTCTGCCGCGCGGACCGGTGAGCCGCCGGATGGGCGGCACGTCATAACCGCCGGCGCGAAGGCGATCCGAGATCAGACCGACCACCCGTTCCGAGCTTCCGGAATATTGAAGCAGGACCCGGGGTATGACGCGAACCGGCAGCCAATATTGCCGTCCGGTCGCCCTGTCCGTGTGGGTCACGCCGCTGCGCGCGAGAACGACCGCGCCGGCGCTGGCACTGCCGATCAGGCGGACCTGGCCGGCCGGATCCCCACCGGACACCGGATAGAGGACCAGGGGGACGTCGGCGCGCAGCCGGTAAAAGTTGCCGGCCCGAACATCGGCGGCCGGCACAACATCCTCACCGTCGACGGACCGCAGATAGGATTGGGCCGCCAGCCCGACCCTGACCAGCCCGTTCACGCCGGGGCCAACGGCCAGTTTTCTCGGCGCCGACGGGGAGGAGACGAGTTCTTCATTCTCGCGCGCGAGCTGTCTGGCGACGCTCTCCTGGAGTTCGACCGTCGATTCCTGAACGTCGTTCAGGACGTCGGAATGCTTCCAGCGACTGAAAAGGTTGGTCATCACGCCGAGGACGACAAGGGCGGCGACCAGAAAGACGACCGCGCCAACCCGAAGATTGCGTCTCCGTCTCAGCGCCTTCGCGTGCGCTCGGCTTGCCTCGACATATTCCAGGACAAGCGGATCGGCTGCGGCGAACTCGGCGGTTTCGTCGATCGCCGCGCCGACCGCCAGATGATCGGGCTCGCGCCCTGATTGCTCCCAGATTCGGGCGCGGTTGAGCATGAGCAGCTTGTGCTCGTCCTTTTCCCTGATTTCCTTGAGCCAGGCGATCAGCCGCGACCAGTTGCGCAGCAGCGCCTCGTGCATCACGTCGAAGCGGTCGTCGCCCGCCTCGACGCCCTGTGTCTTGCGGATCAGGCCGGCCGCGACGAAGGCGTCGAGCACGCGATCGATCTGGGTAGAATCGCGCAAGGCGTGGAGCGCTTCGCGCCGCACCCGACGGCGGACATATTCCGCGCCGACCGCGGGAACGACGAGAGCGAGAAAGATGTCGCGCGCGGCGGCCTGGGCCTGTTCCGTCTTGAGGTCCTCGAAGACGTTCTCGGCAGTCCTGCCCAGCGCCTCGGCGGGCCGGCCGATTTCGGCATAGGCTTCGCGCGTGATCCGGTTGCGCCGCCGGCGCTGCCACAATTGGGTGAGCGTGAATTGGAGAAGCGGCAAGGCGGCGGGGTCGTTGACCACCTCCCGCACCAGGTCCTCGACAATTCCTTCCTCGAACTTGAGGCCGACCGCCCTCGCCGGCGCCTCGATCGCCTGACGCAGTTCGACGCTTGTCATCGGCTTCGGCCGGAACGACGTCACGCTGAGGTCGGTCATCGAAGCGAAGGGCTCCAGCTTCATCAGCCGCGGCAGGAAATCCTCACGAATGACGACGATCACGTGGTGATCGGGCTTCGCCACCAGGCTCGGCGCGACGATCGCGGCGGCGAATTTCTCCTGAAGCGACCGGTCGGCGACCATCGACAACATTTCTTCCATCTGGTCGACGACCAGGAGCGAAGGACCGCCCTCCCCAAGCCGGGTCAGCAGATCGGCCAGCGTCCGTGGATCCTGCTCGAGCGCCTTGCGATGCTCGGCAACCCAGGTCGCCTGATCTCCGTCACCCGAATAGAGCGATTGCAGCAGGGCGGCGAACGGGTCGGCGCCCGGCAGGACCGGTGGCCAATAGCGCCATCCTTCGCTTCCGGAGATCGCTCCGGCGTGCAGCGCGGGCACCAGTCCGGCCATGATCAGCGACGATTTGCCGCTGCCCGAGGGGCCGGTGACGATCGCCAGCCGGCGCTCCGCGAGCAGCTTTCGAAGTTCCGCGACCGCCTCCTCGCGCCCGAAGAAGATCGCGTCCTTGGCCTCGCGCTCGCCAAAGGCGTTGAGGCCGACGAAGGGGGAAGGAAAGTCGGGAAGCTCCGGGGCCGATTCCTCGTCGAACGGCGCGAGCGAAATCGAATCGCAGAGTCTCGCCGCGTCGGGCGAAAGAATCGCGCGCTCGCCGTCGCCGGGGTGGAGGCGCGCACTGTGGCGGCGCAGATAGGCCTGACGGATGCTCCAGAAGTCGAGCATGCTCCGCGCCAGCGCCCGGTCGGGCGACATGTCGAGCACGGTTCCGGTCGCCACCGCGCGGCGCACGAACCGACGAATGTTGCAGCGCAGGACGATGGTTTCGCGGCGCAGGCGCGCGCGGTCCTGATCGCCGGCGCCCTCGATGGCGCGTTCGAGCGCGTCGGTGGCTTCGGCAAGCTCGAGATGCTCCCGCTGCAATTCCGGCATCGAGGCAAAGGGCGCCGAACCGCTCAATTTGGTGGTGACTTCGTTCATTGCAGGCGAGACAGCTTTTCGATCGGATCGGCGATCTCCGCCAGCCGGTTGCAACGCACCTTCAACTCCTTGTCGATGCTGAAGAATTGATCGCGCGTGACCTTCAGGAAGTCTCCGAATTCAGTAATTGCATCCGGTGCGACCGGTGCCCGGGCGGGTAGAGGACACCGCTCGGCAAAGGCATCGACAAAGCGCCGCGTCTGCACGTACCAGGCGTCGGTCCCCGGACCGGCGATCCTGACGATGCGCTCGATCATCACCGGCCACAGCCGTGAGAAGCTGTGCAGCGCGAACTCGGCTTCGCCGCCGAACACCAAATCTTCCTCCGCCGTCCACAGATCCTCGTCGATCCGCTGCCAGTCGTCATGGCTGGAGAGCAGGGTCTCGATCTCGGATTTGAGAAGCAGCAATCGGGTGGCCGCGTCGCGAAGCTGCCCGGCGCGGGGATCTTCCATGTCCAGCGACGCGGCAAAGGCGCGCATATGACCGATCAGGACGTCGATCCTCAATCGCCGCGCCGAATCGTAAAGCAGCAGGTTCAAGCGAAGCATCTTGCTGCGCACCAGACGGCGGAGGTCGGATAGCGCGAATTTCGCCGCATCGACCTCCCCGCTTTCGCGCGCACCCGTCAGCGCGCGATGGACCTCGCCGAGGCCTTCCAGCCAACGCTCCTCGTCGATCCGCGCGGTGGAATCCGCGGGCAAGCGTTCAACCTCGCTGGTGGCGCGCATATGCTTGAATTCGAGTTCAGAGACCTGCTGCTTGAACATCCCCCAATCCTCGGCCGTCGTAAGCCCGCGACGGAGCATCGCCGCCAGCAGGGGCAGCGAGTAGATCTGGACTTCGTGAAGGATGTCGTGGAGCCCCTTGTAGACCACGAGAAGCTTCATCGTCCGCGCGATGTCCTCCAGTTCCTGGTTGGTCGCGGTCAGGGATTGGCGAAGGGGCTCGTTCTCGGCGGCGATATCCCGCAGGTTTTTCAGGGTCGTTTCCGCCCCCCGGTGCGCTTCGTCGAGCGAAGGTCCGCGCTGCGCCAGCGTGCGGGCGCTCAAGGCTGCGAACCAGGCCGCCTCATCCGGCTGGGCTCCCAGCAGCAGACTTGCGTTGTCGAGCCAGCGGCGAAGGGGAATGTCGTCCCCGACCGTCCGGTCCGCGCTGTTCATCGCGCGCAGGTCGAGCAGCAGCTGATCGCTGGGACGGCCCGACATTTCCAGCGTCGCGCGATAGGCCTGGTCGATTCCGGCCAGCAGCACGTCGCGCCGGTCGGCCAGGTTGAGCTGCACCGCCTTCTGGTAGATTTCGCTAACCGTCTCGAAGTCGAACAGCGCCATCCAGTTCCCCGCAAACTAGGTCACCGCGAAAATCTGGCCACTTTCCGCTTGCCCGGGTCAGTCGTCTTGGACCCGGCTTCGAAACAGTCTAGCATAGTTACGGTAACCGGCAAATCGGCTAGACTAGGTTCGCCGCCATCTCGGTCCACAGATCCGGTTTCTTCTCGCCGAGATCGGCGACGATCAGGTGGATCGGCGTGCCGACGTTCACCCACACCGTGTCCTTGCCCTGGAAATTGAGCTTGCCGAAGCTCAGGGTGGAGGCCTTGTGGAGCGCGATCACGTTCCACCGGTCGTCGCAGACCGGCGCGCCCGACGATCCGCCGGCCGTATCGGTATAATAAGCGAGGTCGTTGCCGCGCAGCGCCGCCACGAGGTTGTTGCGAATCCCGAATTGTTTCGGCGCCGCGCCGGGATGCTGGATCACGTTCACCGGGAAGGGCGAGCCTTCGTCGACGACAAGCGATTCCCGCTGCAGCGGCAGGGTCGGCCGGTCCGGCGCGCTGGCCAACTTGAGGATCGCATAGTCGAGCGCCGGATCGCCATGGGCCAGTTCCGCGACCGCGACCGTGTTCGGCACCATGTCGATGCTGTCATAGTCGAACTCGGCCTGAGTGCCCTGACACTGGCGGCGAATGTCTTCGATCGCCGGCGCCGGTTCGCCGGGAGCGCGCGCGACGACGACGTGCCAGTTGGTGATCAGATAGCCCTTCCCGATCAGCCAGCCGGTCCCGTAGCCGACCCCTTGCTGGCCCGTGGACGGGTTGAGTCTGGGCATTCCGCCGTCATATTGCGGAACGACGACCCGCGCGATCGACAAAGATGTCCGCGCCGCACCGGCGACGAAAGAGGCCGGAACGAGATCGTTCTTGAAGATGATTCTTTCCGGGAGGAGGTCTGTCGGACCTGCGGGGGGCTCCCCGCCCCCGCCGCCAACGGCAGGTGCTCTACCTTCGTCGGCGCGGCGCGCGGCCTCGTCGGCGAGGTCGCCATAAAAACGCTGCCGGTCGGGAAAGGCTGCGCTGAGGAAGCTGGCGTTCATCAGCCAGTGGTGAAGCGGCGTCACGTCACCGATGATTCGGGGCGTTTGGTTCATGCCGTTGAGGTCGAGCAGAAGCTGCCCCGCCGGCGCCGGCGACATTTCCAGGCTGGCCAGATAGGCCGGCGCCAGCCCGGCGAGGAGAACCGAGCGCTTGAGGTAAAGGCCGTCCTCGACGGCCTTTGTGTAAATTTCCCCGATCTTCTCGGCGCTCAGCAGGCCCATGACCCGTGTCTCCCTCGAAGTCTCAATGGACAAGCAAACGCGGAACGGGGCGGCAAATCAAGAGGCTTCACCGCGCCCTATTGTTCAAGAATATTGAGCGCGGCGGCGCGCGCGTCCATGATCCTTGCGGCGCCGCGCCTCCGGCGAGTGATTCGCCGGCCAGATTGGGGAGCGGGCCCCGCGAAAGGAGTCGCCGATGCGCCTTGTCCTGACCGCCGCCTTTCTCACCGTCGCCATCGCCGGGCTCGGCGCCTGCGGCGCGAGCGACGAAGCCTATCGCGCGACCTATCGCACCGGCGCCGTCGAAAGCTGCGTGACTGGCGCCCGGTCCGCGCCCAATGCCGCCGCTGCCGCCGCCCAGGTCGATTTCCAGCGGCTGTGCGGGTGCACGGTCGACGCCTACATGGCGCAGGCAACGACCGAGCAGCTCCGGCGCGAAGGCTCAGGGTCGACCCCGCCGCCGGCCGCGCGCGCGGCGATGATGACCTGCCTCAACCAGATTCGGCCCGGCCTGGGCGGCACGCCGCCCGCGGCCGCGCCGGCCGGCGACAAGCCGTCCTGACGCCACAGGCTGGACACCCGCCGGCTCTCTATCATTACCCGCTAAGGTCTTGCGGCGTCGGCGGTTTCTCTGCGTCAACGACCACGATTAACTAAGGCTCTATTGGCGACGTCGCCGAATTTTGCGGCGTTGGCCAATAATGCTTAGAAATTCGTCCGCTTTCCATTATGATCGGGCCGAGTCCGGGCGTCGGCTTCGGATGGGGAACCGTAGATGTCGAACGTCGCGGGCAAAGCCTATGCCATGAACGTCGTCACGCCGATGCGGCCGGCGATGACGTGGATCAACCGCTTCATCTTCATGCTGTCGCGGGCCCTGCCCTCGACGCTGGCCGGCCTGCTCGGCCTGTCGCTGATCCATTTTGCGCGCTGGGTGCTGATCAGGCGCGACCAATGGCCCGATCGCGGCCAGGGCCGGCAGACACTGGTCAACGACTACATGCTGTTCTGCAGCAACTTCAACGGCACCTGGGACCAGTATATCGATGCCTTCGCCGACGGCATTCCGGGCGGGCTCGACCTGTTCTGGTATTCGAGCACCAAATACCCCAATTCGATCCCGATCACGCCCTTCAAGACCTATATTCGGGCCAATCAGATCGACACCAATTATTACTACAACGCCACGCCAGGCAGCGCCCAGCGCGACATCAAGGCGGGGTTGAAGCTCAAGGCCGCGCTGCTGAATGTGGACGCCAGCGGAGACGATGCGGCGCTCGCCGCAGCCTATCGGGCGGTGCTGCTGGAGGTGCAGGGCGGGCTCGGCGTCCCCGGCTACGGGCCGATCGCGAGCTGCGACACCAGCGCCGCCGACCTCCACCGCTGCGAGGCGGTGCGTGCGCGCTGGGGGCCGAAAGCCCCCGGCCCGCCGCCGGCCGTTCATGTCATCCGCGCCGTCGCCCCCGAAGTCATCGCGCCCGAACCGATCGCCCTCGAGTCGGTTTCCGAAGGCGCGGCCGCCGCCGACGAGGAACGCGAGCAGCAGGCGGTTCGCGACGCGATCGCCAAGGTCGTCGACGCCCCGTCCCGGGTGAACGAGGCGCCCGAGCTGAAGCCCGTCGAGATCGTTCCTCCTCCGCCCACGCCGCCTTCGGAGGAGAAATCCGATGCCTGATTTCGACGGCGGCCATTATTTCTTCACGGCGGCCGTTCCGGTCCGCAATGTCGGCATCGTCGAGCATGAGGGGATGAAGAGTTCGCCGATCCACATGGTCCGCGAGGCGCTGGAGACCCTTCCGCCCGCGCTGCAATCGGCCGCGGCCGAGAAGATCGGAATCCAGAGCCCGTTCGCGCGGTCGTTGCGCACCCATTTCGTGCGGATCGTGGTCCTCGACGGTCCGTTCTACAACGGCCGCGACCATGGCGACGCGCTGGTCGCGGCGATCAAGGGCACCGATCTGCTCGAGGCGCAGCCGGTCGACGTCCTCGCCTGTCCCTATCTGCTGGTGATGATCGACTTCGACCCTGCCGATCCCGACGGCGAGGGCGATCCGCGCAATTATTTCGAGGAATTGTGGCGGTTGATGCCCGAGGAGCTGAGCGCGGTGTTCCGCTATTGCTACGGCTTCCCGGCGGTGAAGGACGCTGCCGGTTTCGCCGACTTCATTCTCGCCTGCCAGCTCGAGACGACGATGCCGTTCAACGATTATTGGGTCGGGTCGCCGCCGCTCAAGTCGCTGTCGACGACCCTGCTGGCGGCGATCCCGATCGCCGGGCTGGTGGTGCCGTTGCTGGTGGCCTGGTGGCGCCACTGGCCCTGGTGGCATGGCCTGCTGCTGGGCCTCGGCCTGTTGCTGGTCGGCCTCGCGCTGGATTACTGGATCATCATGCGCCGCGGCAGACGCCCGTTCCCGGCGGCGCCGAATTCGACGCTGCGCGACGTCCTCAAGGGCCTGTATCTGCAGCAGGCCTTCACCCGCTTCGTCGCCGAACACCAGGACAGCCCGCCGGCCGCGCTCGGCGCGGCGTTCCGCGCCTTCCTCGAGCGGCACCGCCCGGGCGATCTCGACGGACCGACCCAGAAGCCCGGCGTGATCCGCACCGAATTTCCGAAAGGCGCCGCATGACCGCGCTCGACCTTGCCGACATCCAGGGCGGAATTCTGCGCGCTTACGGGCGGCAGGGCTTTCCCAAGGCGCGCTGCTTCTTCCTGACCATCCGCGATCCGGTCAAAGGCCGCCAGTTCGTCGAGCAATTGCGGCCGCGGATCACTACCGCCGCCCGCTGGAAGAACCCGAAGCGCGGCGACGCGCTGACCCGTACCCGCAATCCCAGGGTCAAGGACATCGTCCGCGCCGAGGGCGCGCCCGATTATCCAGGCGTCGTGCAGCTGATGAAGCCGAAGGTGACCTTCAACATCGCCTTCACCTTCTTCGGCCTGGTCGCGCTCGAGGTGCCGACGCGCACCCTGCGCGCGATGCCGGACGAATTCATTGACGGCATGGCCCGGCGTGCGCCGATCCTGGGCGACGACAAGTTCCTGGAAGCCCGCGACGCCGTCTGGCGCAATTCGGAGGGCAAGAACCGCGTCCACATGCTCGTCCAGCTGAACGCGGAGATGAAGCCGGACGGGACGCCGATCGACGAGCTGGAGAAGGAAACCGGCTGGCTGCGGAAATTGTGCGCCGATTCCGACGGCGGCGTCGTGCTCCTCTCCGGCAACGGGCCGGATGCGGACAGCGCGGACTGGCAGGAGATGTCGGCGGTGCTGGCCCCCGGCGGGGACGGCTTGATGCCGACCAACAAGGAGCATTTCGGGCTGTCCGACGGCTTCGGCGATCCCGTCTTCGAAGGCCAGCTTTCGGGCGAGGCCGAACGGCTCCGCACGATCGGCGGCGGCAAGATTACCAGGAGCAACGACTGGGCCCCGATCGCGACCGGCGAGTTCCTGCTCGGCTACCCCGACGAGGCGCAGGAAATTCCCGGCGCGGCGATGCCGATCGAATTCAGCCGCAATGGCACCTTCATGGCCTATCGCAAGCTGCACGAGAATGTCGGCAGCTTCGCCGCCTATATCGACGAGGCCGGCGCCCGCTACGCCCGCACGTTCGGCATCGAGCATGAAGGCGAAGCGCGCGAGACGGTGAAGGCCAAGATGGTGGGCCGCTGGGCCGACGGCATACCGCTGATGGCCGCGCCGACCTTCAAGGACTGGCTCGCCTTCCGCAAGGAACTGGCCGACGCGCATTCCGCCGACGACAAGCCGAAGCTGGCGCAGCTCGCGCTCAGATATACCGACTTCAAATACAAGTCCGATCCCGACGGAGCGGCGTGCCCGGTCACCTCGCACATGCGCCGCGCCAATCCGCGCGACATGCTCGATCCCAATTTCCTCTCGCCCGATGCGAAGAACTCGGACTCGGCGCTGGTCAACCGCCGCCGAATCCTGCGCCGCGGCCTTCCCTACGGCGAGGTCGACCCCGCCGCGCCGAACGACGCGAACGAGCAGGGCATCATCTTCATGGCGATCTGCTGCAGCCTGTTCCGCCAGTTCGAGTTCGTCCAGCAGCAATGGATGGAATATGGGCTGGACTTCAATGCCGGCAGCGACACCTGTCCGATCATCGGCCGCCACGACCATGAGTCCGCCAAGCTGGTCGTCGTGACCGACCCGAAGACCGGGCGCCAGCCCTTTGTCGCCGATCGCATTCCCCAGCTCGTCGAGACCCGCGGCGGCGATTATTTCTTCATCCCCAGCATGACGGCTCTGCGCATGATCGGAATGGGAATCGTCGACCCGACCTGAGTGAAGGCCCGTTCCCAAGGAGGCGCTCGATGGCATTGTTCAACCTGCCCGCCGCCCTGTGGCGCCGTCTGGTGCTGATCGGACAGGGGCTGGGCGCGCTCCTTCTCCTCATTGGCGCCGGCTTGGGCGCGCTGTTCGGAAAAGGCGGCACTGTCGGCAGCCGGCTTGGCGCCGCCTTCACCGCCCCGGCCGGCCTGCGCCGCGCCTTCGCCGTGCTGCGCCTGTTTCAGCCCAATCTGGTGCTGAAGCGCAAGATCGTCGTCTCTTACGACAACGGCGGTACCGCGGTTGCGACGCGCCGCGACGACGTGATCGAAATCCTGTCGCGCGACGAGGATTTCGAGGTCGTCTACCAGCCGCGCATGGAGGCGATCACCGGCGGCGAGAACTTCTTCCTGGGGATGCAGAACACGCCGCGATACACGCGCGACACCTCCAACATGCGCCTCGCCATGCGGCGCGACGACGTGCCGGCGATCACGACGCCGTTCGTCGCCGCCACCGCCGCCGCCCTGGTCGACCAGGCCGCGGGCCGGATCGACGTCCCCCAGGGGCTGACCCTCCCCGTCGCGGCGCGCCTGCTCGATCACTATTTCGGAACGCCGGGCCCGTCCGAAGCCCAGATCGCGTCATGGACGAGCACCTTGTTCTGGTATCTGTTCATCGACCTCAAGGCCGATCCGGATCTCGATGCCCGCGCCCTGACGACGGCGGCGGAATTCCGGACCTGGCTCGACGAGCGCATCGCCGAGCGCAAGGCGGGCGTCGGGCCGCGCGACGACATCCTCGGCCGGTGCCTGGCGATGCAGGCCGGCGGGATCGCGGGGATGAGCGACCTCGACATCCGCAACAATCTGATCGGCCTTTTGATCGGCGAACTTCCGACCATCTCGGCCACCGCCAACCTGGCGCTGGACGAACTTCTCGACCGGCCCGAGGCCCTGGCCGGGGCGAGAGCGGCGGCGACATCGGGCGACGATGCGCTGTTCGAGGCCTATATTTTCGAGGCGCTTCGCTTCCACCCGCTCAATCCGGTGATCTACCGCCGCGCGGTCCGCGACACGAAGGTCGCCGCAGGCACGCTTCGATCCCGGAAGATCCCGGCCGGAACGATGGTGATGGCGTCCAACCTCTCCGCCATGTTCGATCCGCTCGCCATTCCGTCGTCCAACAGCTTCCGCACCGACCGACCTTGGGAAACCTACATCCTGTGGGGCTATGGCCTTCACACCTGCTTCGGCGCCTGGCTCAACCGCGCGACCCTGCCCGCGCTGCTGAAACCCTTGCTGGCCCAGCCCGGCCTGCGCCGCGCGGCGGGCGCCGCCGGCCGCATCGACAATGACGGAACGCCGTTCCCGGTGCACCTTCACGTCGAATGGGATTCATAGCGGCGAAACGACGGCTGAGGGCCTTTCCCGACCGATCACGGCCACCTCCGGTCATGGGTACAGGCCCTAGGCGTATGCCGCCTCGTCGCTCTCCGTCTCCTCGCCCTGGGGCGGCGCCGGCAGGCTGAACGACACGCGCGCGCCGCGGCCTTCCAGATCCTCGGTCCAGATTCGCCCGCCATGCGATTCGATGATCGTGCGCGAGATCGAAAGACCGAGGCCGAGGCCCGAGGTCTTGGTCGTCGAGAAGGGCGAGAATCGCTCGCCGTCGGGCTGGGTGAAGCCCGGACCGTTGTCGCAGACCGAGATGACGATGTGGGCGCCGTCGCGGCGGCTCAACACGGTGATCGCGCCGTCGGCCATGCCGACGATCGCGTCGGCGGCGTTGCGGATCAGGTTGATCAGGACCTGCTGGATCTGGATGCGATCGCCCATGACCCGGACCGCGTCGGGAGCGATGTGCTTGCTGAGCCGGAGCGGGCTCTCCGCGCTCGCCATCGAGACCAGGACAACGGCGTCGTCGACCACCCGCGGCACCGACACGGGCGCGACCGTCTTCGGCTGGTTGGAGAGCATCTCGCGGACCCGCCGGATGATGTTGCCGGCGAGATGGACCTGCTGCTCGGCCGCCACCATCCCGCCCTCCACCTCCGCGGGCGCGCCGGGCAGATCGGCCTTGAGCCTGCGCCGGCTCCCGACCAGGAAGTTGGAAGCGGCGGTCAGCGGCTGGTTGAGCTCGTGGGCCAGGGTCGCGGCCATCGCGTTCATCGCGTCGGCGCGCGACAGGTGGGCGACATGGGCCTGGAGCCGTTCGAGCAGCATGCGGGCGCTGACGTTCTGATCGACGCCGTGAAGTCCGACGACCTTGCCGGCGCCGTCGAACGTCGGAATGACCGCGCTCTGGTGATAGGATTCCTCGCCGTCCACGAGACGCACCGCATATTCGATCTGCTGCGCTTCGCCGGTGCCGATCGCGTCGGCATGGGCGCGCTCGACGGTCTTGCGGCCCTCATCGTCGAGAAAGGCCATGAACTGATCGAGGGTCGGGCTGGTCTCCAGTCCGTACATCGCCAGCAGTTGCGGCGACCAGATCGTCTTGCCGGTCTTGAGGTCGTAATCCCAATCGCCGATCTGGCCGATCCGCTGCGCTTCCTGGAGCCGCTGGTTGGCGCGCGCCATCTCCGAGAGCAGCCGGTCGCGGCGGCTGAGATAGAGGGTGATGAAGGCGACGAAGGCGAGAATGACGAGGCTGACCAGGGCGGCGCCGGCAAGGATGATGCGGGCGCGGGAACGCGACGGCGCGAGGATTTCCGCCTCCGGAACGCCATAGGCGACGAACAGGTCGTAGCCGCGGATTCGCCTCTGGCTGTAGAGACGCGTGATTCCATCCAGCGTGCTCGGGCCCACATGGGTGCTGTCGGGAGAGGTCTGCTGAAATGTCAACAGAGCCCGGCCTCGAAAGTCTTCGCCGGAGGTCGACACGTTGCCGTTGCGCCGCGCGCGTGCGATTCCGTCCAGACCGATCACCGACATGACGTCGTGGGGACCGACGCGGGCGTCGCGATAGAAAGCCGTGAATTGCTCGGGAAGGATGATGACGGCAATGACGCCGGCGAACGAACCGTCCGGACGATTGAGCCGCCGGCTGAGCCAGACGACGTTGCGTCCCGGCAGCAAAATCGACGGCGTCGGGGCCGCGACATGGAGCCGCCTTGTGTCCCTGGCGACGTGATAGGCGAAGCCGGGATGCGCGGCGACGTTGAGGCGGCTGATCGGCGGTCCGCGCGATGAGGCGACGACATCGCCATGTTCGTCGGCGATGGCGATGCCCAGAAAGGTCCCGCTTCGCGCCACACTGCCCTGGATTCGGTAGGGATGTTCGGGCGTTCCCTCGAACTCGCTGGCAGCATTGCCTCGGGCGAACCGCCCCCCGACATAATTGGTAACGAGATCGGCGGCCTCCAGCGTGCGACGCACGAATTGCTCGAAAGCGATCGCCCGGTTCTCGTTCTGGCGAATGCCGTCGTCGATCGCCTGGCGCCGTTCGAACCCGATCTGGGTGAGGACCACCCACCAGGTTCCACCGGCAAGGAGCAGGCAGAACAGCCAGATCAGGCCACGAAACAGTCGCGGGCTGGTCTGGCGGGTGAGATTGGTCAAGGGCATTGCCGCCAAGCTTATGGCCGTGCCCCACGGCGGGTTCAATCGCCCATTCTTGAATGCTAGAGCGGGCCGCAGCAGCCGAGGGATGCAATGAACGCGACACCGGACAAGGACATGATGCCGGGCTTCGGCAACCATTTCGCCAGCGAGGCGGTGCCCGGGGCGCTTCCCGAGGGACGCAATTCGCCGCAGCGCCCGGCCTTCGGCCTTTATGCCGAGCAATTGTCGGGCACCGCCTTCACCGCGCCCCGCGCCGAAAACCGCCGCTCCTGGCTCTACAGGATGCGGCCGAGCGCCCAGCATCCGCCCTATCGCCGCTATGACGGCGCGCCCCTGTTCGCGCCGGGCACGTCCGACGCGCCGCTGCCGCCGAACCGGCTGCGCTGGGACCCGCTCGACATGCCGGACGCTTATGCCGATTTCGTCGACGGCCTTGCGACGATGGTCGCCAACCGCGATCCGGCCAGCCTCGAGGGGGTCGCCGTCCACGTCTATCGCGCCAACCGCGACATGGATGACCGCTACTTCTTCGATGCCGACGGCGAGCTGCTGATCATTCCCGAGCAGGGCCGGCTCGACCTGCGCACCGAAATGGGCCGGATCCAGATCGGCCCCGGCGAGATCGCTCTGGTGCCGCGCGGGGTGCGCTTCCGGGTGCTGCTGCCGGACGGCGGCGCGCGGGGCTTCGTCGCCGAAAATCACGGCGCCCTGTTCCGCCTGCCCGAACTCGGGCCGATCGGATCGAACGGACTCGCCAACGCCCGCGATTTCCTCACACCCGCCGCCGCCTTCGAGGACCGCGACGGGTCATTCGCGCTGATCCAGAAGCATCTCGGGTCGCTCTGGGTCACCGAACTCGACCACAGCCCGCTCGACGTCGTCGCCTGGCACGGCAATCTCGCGCCCTGCAAATACGATCTCGCCCGGTTCAACACGATGGGCACGATCAGCTACGATCACCCCGATCCCTCGATCTTCACAATCCTCACCTCGCCCAGCGACACGCCGGGCCGGGCCAATGCCGATTTCGTCATCTTCCCGCCGCGATGGATGGTCGCCGAGGATACGTTCCGCCCGCCCTGGTTCCACCGCAACGTGATGAGCGAATTCATGGGCCTGATCTCGGGCGCCTATGACGCCAAGGCCGAGGGCTTCGCACCGGGCGGAATGAGCCTGCACAATCTGATGTCGGGCCATGGCCCGGACGCCGCCAGCTGGAAGGCGGCGAGCGAGGCGGAACTGAAGCCGCACAGGATCGAGGGCAGCCTCGCCTTCATGGTCGAGAGTTGCTGGCCCTACCGCCCGACCGAATTCGCGCTTCAGTGCCGCGAATTGCAGGGCGATTATGACGAGGCCTGGGGCGGCTTTCCCAAGGCGAAACTGCCCTGAACGGAAGGGTCCCGGCTTAGTCCGGCTTGCGGTTGTGGTCGTACTGGCCTTTCGCCAGGAATGCCTTCAGCCCGCGCGCAGCCTGGCGGATGCGCTGCTCGTTCTCGACCAGGGCGATGCGGACATAGCCCTCCCCTTCCTCGCCGAAGCCAACGCCGGGGCTGACCGCCACGCCGGCTTCGGCGAGCAGGCGCTTGGAGAATTCCATCGAGCCGAGCGGGCGATAGGCCTCGGGGATCGGAGTCCAGGCAAACATGCTGGCCTGTGGCGGATCGATCGTCCACCCGGCCCTGCCGAAGCACTCGACCAGGCAGTCGCGCCGCGATTTGTAGAGGGCGCGGTTGGCGTCGATGATGTCCTGGGGCCCGTTCAGCGCCGCCACCGCCGCCGCCTGGATGGGCGTGAAGGCGCCATAATCGAGATAGGATTTCACCCGTGTAAGCGCGCCGATCAGGGTCTGGTTGCCGACCGCGAAGCCGATCCGCCATCCCGCCATCGAATAGGTCTTGGACATGGAGGTGAACTCGACCGCGACGTCCTTCGCGCCCGCGACCTGCAGGATGGACGGCGTCGGCGTGTCGCCGAAATAGATTTCGGCATAGGCAAGGTCGCTGATCACCCAAAGGCCGTGCTCGCGGGCGAAGGCGACGACCCGCTCGTAGAAAGGCAGGTCGGCGACATAAGCGGTGGGATTGGAGGGATAGCCGATCACCAGGACGGTGGGCTTGGGCACGGTGTAGCGCACCGCCCGTTCCAATATGTCGAAGAAGTCCGGCCCGGGCGCCGCCGGGATCGAGCGGATCGCGGCGCCGGCGATGATGAAGCCGAACTGGTGGATCGGGTAGGATGGGTTGGGCGCGAGGACGACGTCGCCCGGCGCGGTGATCGCCTGGGCGAGATTGGCCAGCCCCTCCTTCGACCCCAAAGTGACGATCACCTCGCTGTCGGGATCGAGATCGACGCCGAAGCGCCGCGCATAATAAGCGGCCTGGGCCTTCCGTAGGCCCGCAATCCCCTTCGACGCCGAATAGCGATGGGCGCGCGGATCCCGGGCGACCTCCGCCAGCTTCTCGATCACGTGCGCCGGCGGCGCCCCGTCGGGATTGCCCATGCCGAGGTCGATGATGTCCTCGCCCCGCGCCCGCGCCGCCGCCTTCATCGCGTTCACCTCGGCGAAGACGTAGGGCGGCAGCCGGCGGATCTTGTAGAAATCGGTGCTCATGTCCCATGGCTTTGACAGAGCGGCCCTTGGGTGCAAGCCGTTTTTGTGCGGCGCAGCGAAAAATTCGCGCTGACCGTCAATAAGCATGGCTTGCCAAGCCTCTGGCCTTTGGACAGAAATGTCGCGTGATCGCGATCCTGGCCTTGCTCTCGGCGCTCGCCGCGGCCGTACCCACGCCCCCGGTTCGGGCCCAGACCGACCTCGCCAGTTATTTCCGCGATGCCGATTATCCGGCCGACGCCATGGTCCGCGGCGAAGTCGGCCACGTCGCCTTCACTATCCAGGTCGCGCCCGACGGCGGCGTCGCCGGATGCCGGGTGACCGCTTCCAGCGGCTCGCAGTCGCTCGACCAGGGCACTTGCCGAATCCTGACCGAGCGCGCCCGTTTCACCCCCGCGCGAAACGCGGCCGGCGAAGCGGTCGCGGACGAAGTCACCGGTCAGATCACCTGGGCGCTGCCTTCCGAGCCGACCGGCGCCCGTGCCCGGGCCGATCTTTCGTCCTACATCTGGAATAATGATTACCCGCGTGAAGCGCTGCGGCGCCACGAACAGGGCATTGTGGAATTCGAACTCGATGTGTCACCCGTGGGGCGGGTGACGAATTGCCGGGTCATGCGCAGCAGCGGCAGCCGCCAGCTCGACCTCAGGACATGCCAGGCGATGATCGTCAGGGCGCGGTTCGAACCCGCCCGCGACGCCGATCGCCATCCTGTTGCCGACACGGTAAGCGGCAGTATCCGTTGGCAAATAACCGACTACTGAAGCGCCGGCAGGGAAGATCAGCGTCGAATCCGCTGGCGGCTGCCGGGAACCGGTTCTGGGCGAACGCCCTTACCCACAAAAAACCGGGCG
>DATDAU010000024.1:0-54178 GCA_036525215.1 Allosphingosinicella sp. | reverse complement strand
AGGCGCGAGTGGAGATAGAAGACGTCGCCCGGATAGGCTTCGCGGCCCGGCGGGCGGCGCAGCAGCAGCGACATCTGGCGGTAGGCGACGGCCTGCTTGGACAAATCGTCATAGACGATGACGGCGTGCATGCCGTTGTCGCGGAAATATTCGCCCATCGTGACGCCGGCATAGGGCGCGAGATATTGCAGCGGAGCCGGCTCCGACGCGGTCGCGGCGACGACGATCGTATATTCCATCGCGCCATTCTCTTCGAGCGCGCGGACGATCTGGGCGACGGTCGAGCGCTTCTGGCCAACGGCGACGTAGATGCAATAGAGCTTCTGGCTCTCGTCGTCGCCGGCATTGGCGGCGCGCTGGTTGATGAAGGTGTCGATCGCGACGGCGGTCTTGCCGGTCTGGCGGTCGCCAATGATCAGCTCGCGCTGGCCGCGTCCGATCGGCACCAGCGCGTCGAGCGCCTTCAATCCGGTCTGGACCGGCTCGTGCACCGACTTGCGCGGAATGATGCCCGGCGCCTTGACCTCGACGCGCTTGCGGTTTTCCGGACGGTCGGCGCCTTCGATCGGGCCCTTGCCGTCGATCGGGTTGCCGAGGCCGTCGACGACCCGGCCGAGCAGGCCCTTGCCGACCGGAACGTCGACGATGGTCTCGGTGCGGCGGACGCCCGAGCCTTCGCTGATCTCGGCGTCCGAGCCGAAGATCACGACGCCGACATTGTCGGCCTCGAGGTTCAGGGCCATGCCCTTGATGCCGCCGTCGAACTCGACCATCTCTCCGGCCTGGACGTTGTCCAGCCCGTGGATGCGGGCAATGCCATCGCCGACCGACAGAACGGTGCCGACTTCCGAGACCTGGGCCTCGGTGCCGAAGCTGGCGATCTGTTCCTTGATGACCTTGGAAATTTCAGCGGCGCGAATGTCCATTTTCAGCCTTTCATCGCTTGCGCGAGGGTATTGAGTTTGGTGCGGATGGAGCCGTCGATCACCTGGCTGCCGATCTTGACGACGAGGCCGCCCAGGATGGCGGGATCGACGCTGAGGTCGACCGCGATGTCGCGGCCCATGCGGGTGCGGAGGTTCTGCTTGATCGCGTCGACCTGGCCGTCGTC
This sequence comes from Allosphingosinicella sp., assembly GCA_036525215.1. Lineage (GTDB taxonomy): Bacteria > Pseudomonadota > Alphaproteobacteria > Sphingomonadales > Sphingomonadaceae > Allosphingosinicella. Next base: position 53,067 of record DATDAU010000024.1, on the reverse strand, counting down.
GAGCGGATGGGCCGAGGTGACCTCCGCGCTGATCTCGCCCCGATGGCGGGCGGCCAGGATGTTGAAGGCGCGGATGACGGCGCCGAGCTTGGAAAGCCGGCGGTTGCGGGCGAGGACGCCCAGGAAATTCGTCGTGATCGGATCGAGGTTCATCACGCCGGCGACGGCGGCGACGGCGCGGACCGCTTCGTCGCGGCCGATCAGCGGGCTGGTGGTCAGCCCGCGCAACTCGTCGGAATCGTCGAGCGCCTGCCTGAGCGCGGCCAGGCTCGCGCTGACCGACTCCAGCTTCTTTTCCTCATTGGCGAGGTCGAACAGAGCGATTGCGTAGCGCCCCGCCAAACTAGCCTGAATACCGCCGGAAATATCCACGCGTTCCATAACTCCCAGATCGGAATTTTTGACCCATCCGAACGGGCGGCGGCAGACGCATCCCGATGGGTTCGCGGGCGCCCTAGCAGGGGCATTGCTGCGATGCAAGGTGGGGGTTGGACGGAGGGCGCAGCTTTGAAAGCAAGGTTCGGGACGCACCCGGTCGCCGTGTCCGGCAAAAGACTCTCCAGAACCAACGGAGACCCATATGACCTATCGAATCGAAGGACTGGCCCCTGCGCAATTCCAGCCGCTGTTCGCCATGGGCGAGGCCGAGCTTGCCGCCCGCAACGCAGTGCGGGTGACCGCCGACGACAGCGGCGGCTTTCCCTGCCGGATCTCGCTGGAAGACGCCGCGCCGGGCGAGGAATTGATCCTCCTCAACCACGTCTCGCACGACGTCGCCGGGCCGTTCCGCACCGCCTACGGCATTTTCGTCCGCAAGGGCGCCGAACCGTCCGTCTATGAGGACGCGACGCCGGCCCTCCTGGAAACCAGGACCCTCAGCCTGCGCGGGTTCGACGAGGCGGGCATGCTGAAAAATGCGGTGCTGGCCAGGCCCGGCGAAGCCGACGGCGGGATCAGGGCCCTGTTCGACAGTCCCGATATCGCCACCATCCACGCGCACAGCGCCACTTACGGCTGTTTCCTGGCGCAGATCGAAAGGAATTGACCATGGCCAGCCTTGCAACCCTCGACACAGGCAATAGATCGGCTCCTGTGAATGATCGCATCACCGTCACCGCCGACGAGGCCTGGGCAGCTTTCGAGCGGCGCGACCGGACCTGGGACGGGCGGCTGGTCGGCGGGGTCAGGACCACCGGCATCTATTGCCGGCCGAGTTGTCCGGCGCGGCGGCCAAAGCGCGACAATGTCGAATTCTTCGCCGACTCCGCCTCGGCGCGGGCCGCCGGCTACCGCGCCTGCCTGCGCTGCGAGCCCGACGACGTAAACCGCGAGGAGATCGCGCTCGAAAAGGCCTTCCGCCTGCTCGGCCAGGCCGAAGAGGCGCCTTCGCTCGAGGAACTGGCGGCCGCGGTCGGCTATTCGCCGCACCATTTCCACCGCCTGTTCAAGCGCGCGACCGGGGTCACCCCGGCCGCCTATAGCCGCAGCCTGAGGGCGCGCCGGGCCGAAACCGCGCTCGGCGAGAACGAGCGGATCACCGACGCCATTTACGACGCCGGCTATTCGGGGCCCGCGCGCTTCTACGCCGACGCCAAGGGGCGGCTGGGAATGACCCCGTCCGCCTGGCGCAACGGCGGGCGCGGCGAGACGATCCGCTGGGCCACGGCCGAGACCGATCTCGGCACGATGCTGGTGGCGGCGACCGACAAGGGCATCTGCCGGCTGTCGTTCGACGAGGACGACGCCGTGCTGAAGGAGCGCTTCCCCAATGCCGCGATCAGCCCGGGCGGCCCCGACATGGCCGATCTCGTCCGGCGCACGGTCGCGGCCGTGAACGCGCCCGAAAAGCCCCACGATCTGCCGCTCGACGTCCACGGCACCGCCTTCCAGGAAGCGGTGTGGCGCGAGCTGACCCGGATCCCGCCGGGCGAGACCCGCACCTATGCCCAGATCGCCGCGGCGGTCGGAAGGCCGGCGGCCGTGCGCGCCGCGGGCTCGGCCAACGGCGCGAACAATGTCGCGGTGCTGATCCCGTGCCACCGCGTCATCCGCACCGACGGCATGCCTGGCGGTTATGCCTATGGGCTCGAACGCAAGGCGCGGCTGCTGGCCAAAGAGCGGCGCAGCGCCTGATCAGGGGGCGGCCGGGCGCTAGTTCCTTGCTTCGCTTTGCCGCTGGCGGTCGCGCGGGCTGAGCGCGGCTTCGAGCCGCGTCAGCATTTCGAGCGCGGTTTCGTGGCGGACGGTTCCCGCACGCCGGTAACGTTGTTCGCGCTCCTCGCGCCGCCTCTTTTCCGCCTCGGATTCGTTGCCGCGGTGGGGCACCTGATAGGCTTCGGGCCGGATGATCGCGATTGCTTCCGGGATCATCCGGCGCTGCTCGAAGTCGCGGGCGAGCTGGTAGCGCAATTCCCCATCGCTCGGCGCCAGCTCCATCGCCGTGTAGAGCGCGTTCTGCGCGTCGTCCGGCGGGGAGGCGCCCTGATCTACGAAGCTCTGGTAATAGGCCTGGAGCACGACCGGATCGTTGGGCGAGGCGCGATTGGCGCGGATGATATATTGGCGCGCAGCGGTCCACGCCGCCCGATCGGTCGAATGGGCGGCGGCAAGGCCGGCGACGAGGATCCGGCCCCTGGTGGCGAGAGCGCGGCCATTATTGGGTTCGAGGGCGATCAGCCGGTCCGCCGCGGTGGCGGCCGCCGCATTATCGCCGGCCAGAAAGGCCGTTTCCATCACCATCCGGACCGCGAAGGGATCGTCCGGGAAGCGGGCGGCGATTCCCCGGACGCGGTTGGCGAATTCGGCCGCCTCGTCCTGAGAGTAGCCCTGGCTGAGCTTGATCTCGTCGGTGATCAGCGCCTGCTCGGCCGGGCGCAGGGTGCGGACCGCGATCTGGCCGACGTCGATTGTCCGGAACGGCAGCACGACTTCATTGAAGCGGCCCGAATTGGCATAGTTGAACAATTCTGAATTGAAGGCGGCGAGGTCGGGAAAGGACTGGCGGGTCGCCTCCTCGTAGCTGGCGCCGCCGTTGATCAGGCGCAGATATTGCTGGACCTGGCGCTGGCGCTCGGGATGCTCGAAGCAATAGCGGACGATCAGCCAGCCTTCCGCATAGAGCAGGAAGACATTCTCGCCACCGACCTCGGAATAATTGTGCGCCCGCAACAGCCGGTCGAGCGGCAGCCAGCCCAATGCCCGGAAGGTGGAAAAGCGATGCTCGGCGGGAAGGCCGACATGGACGACGTCATTGGCTTCGAGACGGGTCGCGCCCCAGAATTCAGCGAAGCCCTCGCTGTACCAGGTCGGATAGGTCGCCGGGAAATACTGGAACATGAAATGATGGGTATATTCGTGGAGAAGGGTGCTTTCCGCGTCGAGATCGGCATTGCCCTCATAGCGTTGGGAGCGGGGGTCGCTGCTCGATCCGGTCGACCTCGAGCTGGTCCCGACCAGCATCAGGCCGCGCGCACTCGGAACGTAATAGCCGGCGACGCTGCTGCCACCGTACATCCGGCCGACCGCGCCGGCGCTGGGCAAAAGGAAGACGCGCAGCCGGTTCGACGATGGGGCCGCAGCGACACGATGGAAGGTGCGAAGCGCGAAGTTGAATCGTTCGAGCTTCGCCGCGAAGTCGCGGGCGGTCTGCTCGCTGCCGTCCGCATAGACGATGAAGTTGTTCGAGACGGCTTCGCGCCATTCGGCGTGCGCGGCGGACGAGCAGAGCAGGGCTGCTGCGATCAGGAGCTTGCGAAACATGGATATCCCCCCGGTATCGCTCAGGGATTTACGCCCGCGGGGCGCACCGCGCAACCTCGGGATTACCGCGCGGGCGCGGGCGCAGCGCCTTGCCGGCTGCAGGAATAGACCAGCCTTTCGTTGGCCTGGCGGGGCAGGATCTCGTTGATGTCGCGCAGCTGGTTGGCGAGGACCGTCCGGCTCTCCGTGTCGGGGGTGCACGACTTGACGCCGACATCGTGCCGCAAGGCCCGCACCCGCCCCATCGTCTGGGCGTCGAGCAGGTAGCGGGTGACGACATATTCGCCATTGCCCGGCCGGAACTGGAGCACCGATACCGCCTGCTCGCTCTCGGGGACGAGGACTCGGGTCCAGACGTCGCCGTTCTGGGCATATTGGGTGCGCTGGTTGACGCAGCCCGATGTCGACCATTCGAAGGGCACGTCGTCGGGCGGCGAGACCGTGATCCGGCTCCGCTCCGGCACCAGATGGCAGATATTGCGGCCGGTGAAGCGGTCGGGCGCCACAGCTGTGGTCGTGCTGTTGCCGGCGGCGGGGTCCGTCGCCTCGGCGGCGGCGAGGCTCGGCCGCGAAACGAAGGCGATGATCGCGCCGAGCAGCAGGGCCGCGCCGGCGCCGCCCAGAATCTTCGCCGGCTTCTGCCGATCCTTGAACAACATGATGCCGCCGCCGCCGAAGGCGATCATGGCGAGGGCGAAGAGCAGGATGGCGACAGCGAGGCGGGTCTCGCGGGTTTCCTCGACTGCGACCTGGCTGCGCTCGCGCAGGTCGCGCGCCTTGCCTTGATCGGCGGCGAGCGCGGCCTGGCGGGCGCGCTCCTCGGCGGCGGTGCGATCCGCGTCCTGGCGCAGCCGCTCGGTCATGCTGACGCATTCGGTCGCCACCGACCGGAAGGGCTGGCGCGCCTGCTGGAGGAAGGCGGTGAGCTCGCGATTGGCGACGGCGAAGGCGAAGGTCGAATCGCCGTTCTCGGTGCGGGTGATCAAGGTGTTGACGCCGAGCACCCGGCCGCACTGATCGACCAGCGGGCCGCCGCTGTTGCCGCGCGCGATCGGGGCGGTGTGGAGGAGGAGGGTGATGCCGTTGATCGGCCGGACGTTTGAGAAAGTGCCGGGCGAGCGGGTGGGCGGCAGCGGCGTGATATAGTCGCGGGCCGATCGGGCGGTGGCGAGATCGACATTGCCGGGATAGCCCAGCGCCACCACGGCCGCGCCGTCGTCGAGCGGGCCGCCGTAAAGCGTGATCGGCGACAGCGAACCTTCCGCCAGTTCGAGCAAGGCGAGGTCGCGGGCCGGATCGACGGCAACAATGCGGGCGCGATAGGCCTGATTGCCCTCCGACGGGACGATGCCGACCGCCACCTGCTTGCCCTCGCGGGCCATCTCGACGACGTGGGCATTGGTGACCACGCGGTTGGGCGCCACCGCGAAACCGCTGCCATGACCGAAATCGGAAACCTCGCCGTCCTCGTTGAACGCGATGATGACGACGCGGACGACGCTGCGACCCGCGGCGGAAATGTCATCCGCCCGCGCCGGCGCGGCGGCGCCGAACAGAAGCAGCATGAGGATCAGCAATCTGCTCATCGCGCTGGTTCTATGGCACAGAGGCGGCGCGCGGCAAGCGACCCAGTCGCTAGAGGAAAGAATAGGGATCGACGTCGACCGCGACGCGGACATTGTTCTTGAATTTGAGGCCGCCCAGCCAGTCGCGGATGATGTCCTGCACCGGCACGGTACGGGCGGCGTGGACGAGGAGGCGGAAGCGGTGGCGGCCGCGCAGCATGGCGAGCGGCGCGGGCGCCGGGCCGAACACCGCCATATTCTCGCGCGCCGGCGCGGCGCGGCCGATCGTCCGCGCCGCCGCCGCCGCTTCGGCCTGGTCCTCGGACGAGACGATGATCGCGGCGAGGCGTCCGAAGGGCGGCATCGCCGCCTCGCGCCGCGCATCGGTCTCGGCGGCGTAGAAGCCCTCTGCGTCGCCCGCTACCAGGGCCTGGATGACCGGCGCCGCGGGATCGTGGGTCTGGATCAGGACCCGGCCATGCTTTTCCCCACGGCCGGCGCGGCCTGAGACTTGGCGGATCTGCTGGAAGCTGCGCTCGGCGGCGCGCAGGTCGCCGCCCGACAGGCCGAGATCGGCGTCGACCACGCCGACCAGCGTCAGGTTCGGGAAATGATAGCCCTTGGTAACCAATTGGGTGCCGATGACGATGTCGATCTCGCCACCCTCCATCCGCGACACGAATTCCGCAGCCTTGGCGGGCGACCAGATCGTGTCGGAGGTGACGATCGCCGTCCGCGCGTCCGGGAACAAGGCGGCGACCTCGTCGGCGATCCGCTCGACCCCGGGGCCGCAGGCGACCAGGGAGTCTTCCTCGGCGCATTCCGGGCAGGCGCGCGGCGCCGGCATGACATGGCCGCAATGGTGGCAGGCGAGGCGGCGGGTGAAGCGGTGCTCGACCATCCAGGACGTGCAATTCGGGCATTGGAAGCGATAGCCGCAATGGCGGCACAAGGTGAGCGGCGCATAGCCGCGGCGGTTGAGGAAGAGCAGGCTCTGCTCGCCGGCGTCGAGATTGGCCGCGAGCGCGCCGACCAGCTCTCCGGCGAGCCAGCGGCCGCGTTCCGGCGGGTCCTGGATCAGGTCCAGCGCCTTGATGTCGGGCATGCGCGCGCCGCCGAAGCGGTCGGGGAGCAGCACCTCCTTGTAGGTGCCGATCTCGGCCATGTGCCGGCTTTCGATGGCGGGCGTGGCCGAGGCGAGGATCACCGGCGCCTCCTCCAGCTTGGCCCGCATCACCGCCACGTCGCGGGCATGGTATTGGACACCGTCTTCCTGCTTGAAGCTCGATTCATGGGCCTCGTCGACGACGATCAGGCCGAGCTTCGGATAAGGCAGGAAAAGCGACGAGCGCGCGCCGACCACCACCCTGGCCTCGCCCTCGGCGATGGCGCGCCAGGCGCGCCGCCGCTGCGACTGGCGCAGACCCGAATGCCAGGGCACCGGATCGCAGCCGAAGCGGGCGGCGAAGCGCTTGAGGAAGGGCTCGGTCAGGGCGATTTCGGGAAGCAGGACCAGGGCCTGCCGCCCTTGGCGGATCGCTTCGGCGATCGCCTCGAAATAGACTTCGGTCTTGCCCGAACCGGTGACGCCGTCGAGCAGGAAAGGCGCGAAGGCGCCGGCGGCGACAGCGCCGCTCAGCTCGGCCGCCGCCTCAGCCTGGGCGGGTTCGAGCGCGGGCGGGTCGTGGTCGGGATCGGGCACCGGGAACGGATCATCGAGCGAGACCTCCACGCCCTCGATCGCGCCGGTCTTGATCAGGCCGCGAACGACCGCGTCGGAAACGCCCCCGATGATCGCGAGCTCGGAGACCAGCCCCTGCCGCTCGCCGATCCGCTCCAGCGCCTGGGTCCGCTGTGGGGTCAGCCGTTCGGGCACCACGCCGGTGGCGCGATATTCGGTGATCGAGCGCGCGCCCTCCAGCGCCCCCGACGAGGGCAGGGCCATGCGCAGCACCGACGCCAGCGGCGAGAGATAATAATCGGCGGTCCACTCGACGAGCCGGCGCAGCGGCGCCGCGATCGGCGGAAGGTCGTAGACATGGATCAGATTGCGCAGCCGGTTGTCGCCGACCTCCTCGGCGGGCAACCGCTCCGGCTCCCAGACCGCACCGACCAGCTGGCGCGGGCCCAAAGGCGCGACGACGATCGATCCCGGCTCGACGTGCATGCCCTGCGGCACCCGATAGTCGAGCGGGCCCAGGGCTGCGTTGAGCAGGATGACGCGCGCGCGGCTCATGCGCCCCGCATATCGCTATTCCATCGCAAACCGGAAGGCTGTCGTCAGTTCCAGCGGGCGAAAGACCGGATCGCGCCGGCAATCTCCTCGCCCGCGATCCGCCCGCTGCGAAACGCCTGCGCCGTCTCGCCGGCCCACCGCGTGGGCGGGTCGGCCACGGCGCGCGGCATCGCTCCCAGGTCCGATGGTGAAGCCTCCCTTTCCCAGCGGGCGAGCGGCGCGTGCAGCGTCGGATGCGGCCGGACATAGGCAGGATCGGTGGGCAGGATGCAGGCGCCCCATCGGTGGGGACGATCCCGCACCAGGCTCACCAGTGGCATTTCGAAGTCGCGTCGGACCTCATAATGGCCGAAGTCGACCAGTTGCGCGCGAAAGCCGGGCCGCGGCGCCATTCGAACGAGCTGCACGTTCGTGCCGTCGCAATAGGCCTCGCAGTCCTTGCCCAGGATCGCGCGCGCCTCGGGCTCGAGCGCGCGGTCGAGTTCGGCGGGCAATTCGTCGCCGAACGCGAGGCGAAGTTCGGCCCGGCCGGTCTCGAGTCGATAGCGGGTTCCGGCATTGGTGCTGGTCAGGCCGTAGGCACGGAGCAGCAATTCGATCTCGAGCCGAAGCCGCTCATCGCGCGTTCCGCGCGCCGGCGGATTCACCTCCTCGAGGGGACGACGATGCGCGCGTCGGACGAGCAATCCCGCCGGCAGCGTCTCGCCGCGGTGGGTGCGGATGTCGAAGCCCAGGTCGATCGCTCCGTAAATCGAAACCGTCCAAAGATCGGGCGCCGCACTTGCGAAAATCGACGAGACGAAGGCCTCGAAGAGAATCTCGCGCAGCGCCTCCCGAAGCGAGCACAGCCCGTTGCCGTGGTGGGCAAGGCGCGGCACGCGCGTCGGGCCGATGCCGGCACCCTTGACGTCGAGCAGCAGCGTCTGGGATTTGCCTTGGCCATTCCCGGCGCGAGCTTCGACCACGACCGCGCGACCGTAGCGGGGCGGACGCCAGGCGCGGCGAACCGTCCCTTCGGTTCGAATAGGCGTGTTGACGACGCTCTGCTCCGCCTGCGTCGTCGAAATCAGCCCGGCATTCTCCAGCAGCCAGTTGTTGCGAAACCGGATCGGATCGTGACCGCCCGCGACGAGCGCGCTGTCCGAGAGTGCCGGCAGGTCGTGCGCCAGGAGTTCATGGTCGAGGAACAGCAGGCGGGCCGAAGCGACACGGACCAATCGTTCGACCTCGCTGTCGGGCGCATCGATTTCGTCGATCGAGCGCAAGGGTGCCTCGATGGGCATGCGCGTTTCGGTCGGGATCGTCGAGGGTTTCAGCATGTCCGTCCGGTTTGACTTCGAAGCATTGGGTGGTACCAGTTGCAAGCGCGCTTTTGCTTCACAAAGCCCATTGTTTCTTCGGCGCGCGCAGTCGACTTGCGTAGCGAATATTTCCCTTCAGGAGAGGAGCGCCAGATGGGCAGCGGCAATGACGATTCGACCAACGATCCGCACGGAAAAGCCGGACAACAAGCTTACGAGGGAGCGGGCAAGGCCGTTCCACCCGATGCCGGCGCGGACTTGAGCGATGACCTCAACAATCAGATGCTGAAGGTCAAGCGGGCTGTTGCCGACAGCCCGGAGTTGCAGGCGAGGCTCTCGGAGGCCCAGACGCAGGACGAATTCCACGACAAGATCGTGGAGATCGGGGCCGAGCACGGCGTGACCTTCACCCCCGCGCACAGCAAATCGTTCCTCGCCAAGCGCGCAACCTTGCTCGGCGACGAACCGCCGCCTCCGCCGCCCCCGCCGAACACGTCGCAAGGCTATACCTGCGACAGCGCCAATTGGTGCACATGGAATGTCTTTCGCGGCTGCTGATCGGCGCAAGAGCAGAGTGGGCCGGCTCCGAAGCGTCTCGGCGTCGGCCCGACGTCCGGATCGGGAATTCATATGGTGCCTGGCGCCGCTGACGGCGGGCCCAATTCGCGGGCCGGCATGATTTGAACATCGTTCCCCCCATCCATGACGCCTGCGGGCGCAATTCGCGGGAGCCCCTGCCTTTCGAGGACGTGCTCGCGCCCTGCGTCCTTGTCGCAATGGAAGATGCGGCTCCGGCGCTGGGTCGGTTTTGCGCCGGCTCGAGGGTCGCGCTGGCGCGAGGATTGCTGAAGCGCCTGACCGGGGTCAGTGCCGCCGTGTTGCTCGAAGTCTTCGATCGGCGCCGGCCGCGGGGGCGCCAGTTGCTTGCCGACTTTCTGGACGGCGCCGTCAGGAAAGCGGATTCCGACAGGGTCGAGCACCGGGATCTCTACGACGCCTTTGCCCAGGACATGTTGCAGGATGGGTTCCGGCCTATGCTCGACGAATATCCCGTGCTCGCCGGATTGATCGAAAGTGAGCTCGAGAGTTTCAGGCTGCGGACCGCCGAAATGTCCCGGCGACTGGCGATGGACCTGCCGCGCATTGGGGAAACCCTTGGCTGGCGAGCGGATCCGGGAGGGATAGTCGCGATCAGTCCTTCTCTGTCGGACCCCCATCGGCATGGCCGGTCGGTCGCAAAGCTCGTGTTCGAGTCGGGGTCGGCCATCGTTTACAAACCGCGCGATCTGGAAATCGACGTCAGGTTCAACGACTTCTGGCGGCTCTGCGATCCCGAAGCTGCGGCGCCGCGCTTCGTGCCTGGGGACGGCTACGGCTGGATGGAGCTGGTCGAGGAGGCCTGGCCGGGCGCGGCGGGCGAACGCCACGCACTGTGGGTCGCGTCGGGCCGCCTGCTGGCAGTGCTGTACCTGCTGGGCGCGACGGACTGTCATTGGGAAAATGTGATCGTCCACGGCACGCAGCTCGTGCTCGTGGACGCCGAGACCGTCCTGCAGCCGCCGCTTCCTTCCGCCGAGGATCCGCCATTCGGCTTCGGCGGCCGGTGGCCGTGGGACTCGGCCCTGCGCACGGGCCTCACGCCCGGCTGGATGTTCAGTGTCGATGGGGGCGGTGCCTGCGATCCGAGCGGACTGGGCAGGCTCGCCGACGTCCGCGGGACGTTCCAGATGCCGCACTGGCGCGACATCAATACCGACGCCATGACCGTTGGGAGGGAACCGGCGCCCTTGCCCGTTGGCGGACGGGAGATGCACGCCGACGTAGACGCACTGATCGAGGGCTTCAGTGCGATGTATCGCCGCCTCGTCGCGCGGAGGCGCGAGCTCGAGGGTTCGGCGGCCTTCCGGGCCCTTGCCGAGAGCCGGCTCCGTTTCGTGCTCCGCCCGACGCAGAGCTATGCGGCGCTGATCGGATCGGGGCTGGAGCCGGCGCACTTGCGCAGCGAGGCCGCGCATCGGCAGCACCTCCACCGGCTCGCACCCCTGGCGCTGGCCGGGGAGGGCGCCTGGAGCGCCATCCGCGATGCCGAGCTCGAGGCGCTGGCCCGGGGCGACATTCCCTTTTTCACGATCGAACCGCCCGGCGATGCCGTCCGGGCCTGCAATGGCCAGGCGATAGCCTTGCCCGGGATTCGCAACGCCTTTGCCGATGCGCGCGAGCGATTTGCGCATTTGGGCGAGGCGGACCTTGCCCGGCAGGCGGCGCTCGTCCGGGCGAGCTTCCAGGCGGTCTCGGCGAAATTGACCGAGCCCTGGGAAGACTTCGTCGCTTATCCTTCCGCGCCCGCCGCGCCCGACGGGGACTCCGATGACCTCACCTGCGCCGCGCTGGCGATTGCCGATCGGCTCGTCGGCGAGGCGCTGCGCGACACCGGCGAGGAACTGCACTGGCTTGGCCTGCACCTGCACGAGGCAACGGGATGCCACTCGCTGCAGCGCCTTGGCTATGGCCTGTACGAAGGGAATGCCGGCATCGCGCTGTTCCTGGCGACGGCGGCCGGGATATCGGGAAGGGGCGACCTGGCCGAGGCGGCAATTGCGGCGTTGGCGCCGATTCGCCGGCTGGCTTGCTTTGCCGCGTCGGATCCAGGAGCGGGGATCAGCGGCCTCGGCTCCGGCACGGGGGTCGGCTCCCTTGTCTATGCATTCACCCGTTGCGCCAGCTTGCTCGGGCGCGACGATCTGCTGTCGGACGCCGTGCGCATCGCCGCGGCAATCGATGAAGCGGCGATCGAGGCCGAAACCTGTCCCGACGCCCTTTCGGGGCTCGCCGGCGCGGTGATCGCCTTGCTTGCCCTGCACGAAAGCGCGCCCTCCGCCGGCATGCTCGAACCGGCGGCGCGGGCGGGGCGACGCCTGCAGGTGCTTTGGGAGGCTTCGGAGCGCCACACCGGTCTTGCCCACGGCGCGGCCGGAATTGCGCTGGCCTTTGCGCGGCTCGCGGCGGCGGGCGCCAATTCCGGCTTTGCCGAAGCGGCCCGGCAGGCCGTCGCCTTCGAACGGGAGAATTTCGACGATCGCGCCGTCGGCTGGCTGGACTTGCGATACCCGCCCGCCGACGGAAATGGAGCGAGGCCCTGCTCGATGATGTGGTGCCACGGCGCGCCGGGAATCGGCCTAGGCCGGCTCGCGCTTCTCACGGCCGACGAAAATCCGGACTATGTTCGCGAGATCGAAGCGGCGATCGATGCCACGCTCGGATACGGGCTTCGCCGGGCGGAACATCTGTGTTGCGGAAATTTCGGTCGCATAGACCTGCTCGTCGAGGCGTCGCTCCGCCTTGACCGCCCGGAGCTGCATGCGCGGGCAATGGCCGCTGCCCGCGCGCGGCTCGACTGGTCCGCCGCAAGAGGTGATTTCGATCTCGGCGCCGACGATTCGCCCGCCTCGCTGAAGCCGACCCTGTTTCGCGGCCTCGCCGGAATCGGCTATCAGCTTTTGCGCATCGCCTCTCCGCGCCAGGTCCCGACGGTGCTGACATGGAACTGACGGTCGGCGCGACCCCGCCGCTGGAAATGATGATCGACCGTCTCCAGCCATGCCTGGTCCCGCCGCTTTTCGGCGCGCGCGCCGTCAGCGACCTGCGCGCGCTGGCGGGAGAGCTTCCGCCTGCGCGCTACCTGCTCTTCGAGCACCATCTCGGGGCGGGCGCGGGGCGCACCGACGTCAGTATCGGCAAGATGACCGCCATCCCCGCCTGCCTGGGCGTGCGGACATGGGTGGAGCATGACGGGCCGGTCCTGCTCGAATACGACCTGCATGACGGTCCGGCGCTCGCCGGCATTTTCGCGACTTTTTCACCGCGCGCGCCAGCCAGCGAAACGGCTCTCCGTTCGCTGGTCGACGGACTGCCTGGCGCCCGGTCCCTGCGTGCGCGACGAATGATTGCCCGAGCCGCCGCCGCCCAGGTCGAGGGCGAAAGCTGGATCACCCATCTCGGCGTCATGCTCGGCAGACCGGGGAGTCCGGTGCGCGTCAATGTCGGATTTCACAGGGCCGAGGCGCTGCGCGCTTTTGTAGAGGCTCTGGATCCCGGTGCGCCGGTCGTTGCCTCGCTCGATCGCCTGCTCGGCTTGTTCGAGGATGCCGGCGGGATCCGGATCGCCGCCATCGACCTTGTCGAACGGCTGGAGTCGCGCATCGGCCTCGAGTGCCATTTTCCTGTCGACGACGGCACGTGGGAAAAGCTGGTCGCGCACCTGGTCGCCGGCGCCCTTTGCACACCGGAAGAAGGCGCGGCGATTTGCCGCTGGCCCTCGGAGAAGGATGCCGACGCCCAGGCCTGGCCCGAGCCGTTTCACAGCCTCGATCTGCTGCTCGGGCCGCAATCGGGTGGGCGACTCTTCCGGTCGATCAATCATCTCAAATTGGTCGCCGAGGCTGACGGCGCGATCCGAGCGAAAATCTACTTGGCGGCGACCTACCTTCGTGACGGCGTGGCGGGAAGCGAACTCGCCGCATGAGCGCTGCGCGAGTCGAATGGCGGGGAGACGTCTTCGCGACCGATCTCGACAGGGCGTTGGGACGCATCCGGCGGCTGCCTGTCATCCCGCGTCCTTTCGAGCATACGCTCACCGTCTTCCTCCATCCTGAAGAGGAGGAGGAGCTGGATCTCGCCAGGGTGATCCGGCTGCGCGCCTACCGGAATCTCGAATCGATCTCCGGCGACGCGATCGCCCAGGTCCTGGAGGCCGGGATTGCGGGCAAGCTTCAGGTCAAGTCGACCTCGGGCGAAACGCGGGCTCTCGGCGATGTGACGCTCGAACGGCAGGGCCGCAGGTTCGGCGTCGAGGGATTTCCGGTGAGAGCCGGCTCGGTCCGCGTTTCGCAGCGGGTCCATTACAGCTTTGCGCCGGGTGCCGTCGCGCCTTTCGACGCCGCGGCCGAGGCGATGCGGGTGACCGTGGATTCCGACCGGCACCTTTTTCGCATCGACGGGCAAGGGTGTTTAGAGGCCTTGGGCCAGCTCGGCCCCCGCGTCGAGATCAAGGCGCCCGCGCGCGAAACGGTCGAGCGCATGCGCGCGAATCTCGACCCCGAACGCATGATGAAGCGCCAGCCAAATCGCTCCCTCGAGCTGCTCTTCCAGGACATGCTGCGCCGGCGGGTCGTGCCCGCCGTACACGGCTTTCCCGAGATGGAGCTCAAGTTCGACCTGTTCGGCGGATTCGATGTGGACCTGATCGAGAAATGCCTGGCCGCCCTCGGCGATATTCGACTGCTGTTGCCGCGGCCATTTGGCGTCGAGCGCATGCGGCGCTATCATCTCTGCCACGACCCCGTCGAAGGCGATGAATGCACAATCGTCGAGACCGCCAGCGGGCGGCTGTCGCTCAAACGCAAGCGCCACGCGCGGCGCCTCGGTGACGTCCTCCTTCGCGACACTTCGGCCTGCCGAACCACGGATCGCACCGGCGACCTGACCTCGGTTGCGGCTTTCCTCGCCCGTCAGAAGCTCGTGCGCCTCGGCTCCTTCGAGAAGCATCAGACCAAGATTCCCTTCGCGCGCCCCAGTGGCCGTGCCTTTCTGATCAGCTTCGATCACTGCTTCCAGCTGGGCGGGCCCGTCCTCGACCAGGTCGAGCTGGAATATATCGGCGCCGTGGCGGCCGAAACCTGCTCGCCAGCGGACGTGGCGGCGGATCTGGAGCGGCTGGGGAAGCGGCTCTGCCGCGGCGCCCTGGGGTCCCGCCTCGCCGGCAGCTCCGCCAGCAAGTACGGATTCTTCAGCGGTCAGGCGCCGAGTCTTCGCGCTTCCTGATCGGCGAGGGCGGCATCGAGCATCGTATGAAAGGCGGCTCGCTCCTGTGCCATGCCGTGGCGGCGCGCCATCCGCGCCCCGCCAGCGCGCAGGTGAGCTTTCAGGGCGTCGTCCCTGATCAGCTGTTCGACGGCCGCAACATGCCCGTCGACGTCGCCGAAGGCCGGCTGCAGGCAGGTCTCACCGGCGACGCAATGGCCGCGATTGCCGACGGCGTCGCAGCAGATCACGGCGCAGCCTTGGCCCATGCCTTCCAGCGCCGGAAGGTAGAAGCCCTCGCGCCTGAGCGGCAGCGTCACGAGGATCTCGCTCCGGCGCATCATGCCCAGATATTCGTTGTGCGGGCGCCAGGCACCGTCGAGCATGGCAGGTTCCAGGTCGAGCGCTTCCAGCCGGGCGGCAAGGGCCGCGGCGAAGTCCGGCTGCTTGGCGCAGAGGATCGTCACCCGCCGGCTCGTATTGTAGGGCGCGCCGGTCTGGAACACGGGATCCACCCCGATCGGTACGACGTGCGCCGGGCCGTTGGCGAGGGCCCCGATCGCTTCGAACAAGGCCTGGCTGGTGAACAGTCGGCGCGCGGGCCGCTCCAGATAGGAGCGCAGCACGGGATCGGTCGCATAGCCCGCGTGCTGCACGAAGTGGATGATCTCGGCCGTCCCCAAATCGTCGGGCAGCAGCGCCCAGTCCCTGCCGTTGACGCAGATGAAATCCTGCGCGGCCGGGTCGAAGGATATAGAGACCTGCCCGGCGGCAAGATCTTCCCAGATCTCGCTGTCGCGATGGCGCGACTGGGGAGGGAACCAGGCCCGCGCCTCGAACCGCGGATGCGCCGCGGCATGACGGAAATAGTCCCGCACCTTTATGTTGCCCCCGGTTTGCCGGCGAAAGTCGCGAACGAGGAGCAGCCTGGATTTGCGCAATCGGATTCCTCCCGGACCTCTCACGGAATATGATAACAGAGCGGAACTGGCAGCGGCAGGGGAGCAATATGATCGCACGCCGATGGCACGGCCGGATCCCCGCTCAAAAGGCCGAAGAGTATCTCGCCCTGATGGCCGAGGTGGGTTTGCCCGATTACCGCTCTACCGACGGCAATTGCGGCGCCTGGTGCCTCCATCGCCACGACGGAGAAATCGTCCACGTCGAGATGTTCACCCTCTGGGAAGACGAAACCGCCATACGCCGCTTCGCCGGCGACGACATGACCAGGGCGAAATATTACGACTTCGATCCGGATTATCTTCTTGAGCTCGAGCCGGAGGTCGAGCATTTCGAAGTGATTTCCGGCTGACCCCGGGGGCCGGTGACCACGATCGGTCGGCAGCCGTTCATCTTGCCGCCGCCATTGGGTGTCGCGAAGAGGCAGGCAAGCCCGGGGGAGAAGGACATGGGCGGCATTCGAAAATTCCTGACGGCAGCGGCGCTGTTGGCGGCTTTGCCGGGGCCCGCTTTCGCCCAGAACATGTGCGTGGCCGTCAACCGGATCGCCGCGGCGGGCCGCGAGCCTGTGCCCTTCTTATCGCTGGAAAGGGAGGTCGCAAAAGTCGTGATCGTGCCCGGTTTCCGCGCCGGCACCTGCCGGGTTGAGCCCGGTACGAGCATCTCATGTTCGCGCAATCTCGCGCCGCGCTCGCTCGACGTGGAGGAGCTCGGCCCGGTGCTGCGCGACTGTCTCCAGGCCGCGCCGGCGCCGGCCGAGCGCTTTCCGCCCGACCCTCGCCTCCTGGTCTTCATCGCCGAGGGCCTGCGCTACGAGATACACAACAATTGCACCGACACGTGCCGCGCCGGAATGCTCGCCTCGTTCCGGGTCACCATGGCGCCGCGCGCCGATTAAGAAAGCGGCGCGCCGGGCAACCGGCCGTGAAACATGCTATGCCGAGCCATGGACGCGCAGGGCGAACTCGATACCTTCATCGACAAGTTCACGCCTCAGGTGGCGGCGCTGACCCGGGCGCTGCTCGCCAAGGCGAAGGCGCGGATCCCCGGCGCGACGATCCTTGTCTATGACAATTACAACGCGCTCGCGATCGGCTTCGGACCGAGTGAAAAGGCCGGCGAGGCCATCCTGTCGCTGGCGGTGATGCCGCGCTGGGTGACGCTCTGCTTCCTGTGGGGCGCCAGCCTTTCCGACCCGCACAAATTGCTGAAGGGCGACGGCAGCCGGGTTCGCAACGTCCGTCTGCATGAGCCTGAAGCGTTCGACGATCCCAGGATCCAGGCGCTGATCGCCGAGGCCCTGGCCAGCGCCGACCGGCCGATCGACCCGGCTGCCGGGCAGACGCTGATCATCAAGTCGATCTCGGCCAAGCAGCGGCCAAGGCGGCCGAAGCAATGATCATGAAGCGCTTCTCCCCTATCGCGGCCGTTGCCGCTTCGCTGGCCGCGCCGGCCCTGGCCGCCCAGACTCAGTCCCCGGAAACGGGCAAGGACGAGGGGCAGACGATCACAGTCCAGGGACGAACGGAGCAGGCGGTCGAGCGCTTCGTGCGGTCAGTCACCCAGGTCGACCGCGGACGGCAGCTTTCGCGCTGGAACGGCCATGTCTGCCCCAAGGTGCTCGGGCTCGACCCGGGCCACGCCGCGTTCATCGTCAACCGGATCAACGCCACGGCCCGGCGGCATGGCATTCCCGTCGCCCGCGGCAATTGCCCCGGCAACATCATCATCGTGGTGACCGCCGAGGCGGATGAATTCGCGACGTTGCTGGCCCAGCGCTACCCGAGGCTGTTCGGCGACCCCGATGCCGGCATGGCCTCGCCCGGCGAGATCGCGCGTCTCGTGCGGCCGCGCCCGGTGCGATGGCTGACGGGGGCCCGCACCGGCAATTCGGAAGGACGGCAGCGCTATGACGGAGCGACTCGGATCTACTCGGCGTCGCGGCTCACTTTGTCGACGCGCGAAAATGCGGGCATTTCGTTCGCCATTGTCGATGCCGGGCGCCTCGAACGGATCTCGTGGGGGCAGCTGGCCGATTATCTCAGCCTCGCGACGCTCGCCCGGCCAAGCATGGACGCGGACTATGACGCGGCGACGGTGCTTTCGATCTTCGCGATGCGCGAGCGCGGCGAAACCGGCCCGCCCGGACTGACCGCGCAGGACGACCAGCTGCTCGAGGCGCTCTACGCGACCGACGCGGCTGTCCAGGCCGAGCGGCAGCGCGAACAGATCGAGACCCAGATTCAGCGGGGCGCCGAGGCCAGGCCCGAGCCCGAGGGTTAGACCGACGGCTGAAACGTGCGCCTTTCCAGCCGGGGCAGCAGCAGGGCCTGGCCAACGGCGCGCACCGCCAGGAACAGGGTGAAGGCGAGCCACAGGCCGTGATTGCCGAGCGGACCGGCGATGAGCAGCAGCAGAGCGTAGACGGCGAAGGCGGCGGCCATCGTCGCCAGCATTTCCCGGGTCCAGGTGGCGCCGATATAGACGCCGTCGAAGACGTAGGCGGTGACGCCGATCAGCGGCAGCAGGATCGCCCAGCGGTAATAGGTGAGCGTGGTCGCGACCACCGCCGGATCGGTGCTGAAGCTCGCGGCGAAGCGCGCGCCGGCGACCAGGTAGACGAGGCTGATCAGGGCGCCGAAGCCGAGGCCCCACGCCACCGACAGGCGGACGAGGCGTTCGAAGCGTGCCCGGTCGCGGGCGCCGACGGCCTCGCCGCACAGCACCTGGGCGGAACTTTCGAAGCCGTCGAGGATCAGCGCCGAGAGGATGAACATTTGATAGAGGATGCCGTTCGCCGCCAGTACCAGCGGCCCCCCGAAGGCGCCGGCGCGGGTCAGCATCAGGATCGCGGCGGTGAGCAAGAGGGTGCGGATGAAGAGATCGCGGTTGAGCCGGAACAGGGCGCCCATCGCCGCCCGGCTCCAGGTCTCGCCGCGCCGGGCGAGGCCGGGTGCAAGGCCGGCCGGCGGCTCGCGCGCGGCGATCAATGCCACCGCGAGCAATTTGCCGGCTTCGGAAAGGAGGGTCGCCGTTGCCACCCCGGCGACGCCCCAACCGAGGCCGAGCACGAAAAGAAGGTCGAGCGCGATGTGGATGATGTTGGCGGCGACCTCGACCGCGAGGACGGCGCGGACCCTTTTGCGCCCGATCAGCCAGCCGACGAGGGCGGCATTGGCCAGCCACAGCGCGCCACCCCAATAGCGGATGCCGACATAGGTCGTCGCTTCCGTCTCGACCCCAGCCCGGGCGTGGAGCAGTTCGAGCCCGGCCGGGATGGCGAGCGGCATCGCCAGCAGCAGGAGGGCGGCGATCAGCAAGGCGAGCCCGAGCGCGCGGACCAAGGTCGCGGCCTGGCCTTCGGCATCGGCGCGGCCGGCGGCCTGGGCGGTGAGCGCGATCGTGCCGGTCCTCAGGAAATTGAAGACGACCAGCAGCCCCATCATGTATTTGGCGCCCATCTCGACGCCGGCCTGGGCTTCCGCATCGCCCAACTGGCCGATCACCCAAAGGTCGGCGAGGCCGAACAGGGCCGTGGCGACGTTTGTGAGCATGGAGGGGAGGGCGATCGCCCAGATCGCCGCGGAGAGGCCGCGCGTTTCGGCCGCCGCTGTCATTCCATCGTCATCACGTTCGCGATGACGGCGATGCCGTTCCAGAGGTGGCCGAGCCGGACGTTCTCGTCCTCGGCATGCTGGTTGTTGTCGTGGTTCCACAGGCCGAGGGAGACGCTCGGTATGCCGAGCTCGCGGTGGATCACGTAGAGCGGCAGGCTGCCGCCGACGCTGGGCAGCAGCACGAACGGGCCGTTGTCGCGAAGCGCGCGGGCCAGCGCCTGGGGCAGTGGGTGGTTTAGCGGCGCACGCTCGGCCGGATAGCCGGGCTCGCTAGTGACGGTGGCGATCCGGGGGAAGCGGCGCCGTTCGTCCATCGTCGGCGCGTGGTCGAGCACTTCAAAGCCCTGCGCGCGGATGTGGCGGACGATGCGTCCCACCTGCCGTTCCGGCGTGTTGCCGAGCACCAGCCGCAAATCGAGGGTGGCGGTGGCGGTGGTGGGGATGACGTTGCGGGCATTCTCGCCGACATCTGCGCTGCGCATGCCGTTGATGTTGAGCGAGGGCAGCTGGATGCGCTCGGTCAGGCTGGCGCCGCTGCCTTCGGTCCAGCCGAGGCCGAGCTCGCGGCGCAAGCTGTCGTCGGGGCGCGGGGCGGCGGCGATGGCCGCCCGTTCGGCCGCGGTGAGCGGCACGACGTCGTCGTAGAAGCCCGCGATGGTCACCCGCCCGGTCTCGTCCTTCATCGAAGCGAGCAATTGGGCGAGCATCATCGCCGGATTGGGCGCCCAATTGCCGTAATGGCCGCTGTGAAGCGGGCGGGCGGGGCCGTGGACGGTGACGTCCATATTGACGTCGCCGCGCACGCCAAGGGAGAGCAAAGGCGGGCCCGACTGGTGAGCCGGGCCGTCGACGATGATCCAGCCGTCCGATCGCAGTGTCTCGCGATGGCGGCGAAGCAAAGCAGCCAGATGGGGCGAGCCGGCCTCCTCTTCGCCTTCGAAGACGATCTTGAGGTTGAAGCTCGGGGTCCGCCCTTCGGCGCGAAGTGAGTCGACCGCGGCGAGGATCGCCATCACGCCGGCTTTGTCGTCGGAGGCGCTGCGGGCGTAAAGGCGGGCGTCTTCGCCCTCGCCGACCAGAAGCGGTTCGAACGACCGGGTCATGGTCCAGTCGGCGGGAGTCACCGGCTGGCCGTCATAATGGGCGTAGATCACGTAGGTGCGCGCGGCGCCGGCGACGCGCCATTCGCCGTAAATCAGGGGCGGAGCCTGGCCGTCCTCGCTTTCGAGCAGCCGCGGTGCAAGGCCGCGCCGGGTCATCATTGCCACGATGTGATCGGCGTTGCGGCGAATGTCGGCGCGGTTCGAGGCGACGTTCGGGATCGCCAGCAGAGCACGATATTCGCTGAGCAGCGGTTCGCGATGGGCCGCAACCCAGTCGCGGGGGCTCGCCGCAGCCGGAACCGTGAAGGCCAGGAGCATGAGGACGATCCAGCGCATCTTTTCCCTTTCGCCGATTGCCGAGCCGGTGGCTCCCACGCTAAGCGCATCGGGTCAATCTCCGTCTCGGGACCCTTTTCATGAAATTCTTCGTCGACACCGCCGACACCGCCGATATCCGTGACCTGGCCGAGACCGGCCTGCTCGACGGCGTCACCACCAACCCCTCGCTGGTTCAGAAATCGGGGCGCGACTTCCTCGAGGTGGTGAAGGAGATTTGCGGGATCGTCGACGGGCCGGTCTCGGCCGAGGTCGTCGCGCTCGACCATGAGGGGATGATGCGCGAGGCCGAGGTGCTGAGGAAGATCGCCGACAATATCGCGGTCAAGGTGCCGCTGACGGTCGACGGACTCAAGACCTGCAAGAAGCTCACCGCGGACGGCACCATGGTCAACGTCACCCTGTGCTTCTCGGCCAACCAGGCGCTGCTCGCGGCGAAGGCCGGGGCGAGCTTCATCTCGCCCTTCGTCGGCCGGCTCGACGATGTCGGCCAGCCGGGCATGGAGCTGATTGCCGACATCCGCCTGATCTACGACAATTACGATTTCCCAACCCAGATCCTGGTGGCGAGCGTGCGCAACCCGATCCACATCCTGGAATCCGCCAAGATCGGCGCCGACGTGGTCACCGCGCCGCCGGCGGTCATCCGCCAGCTGTTCAACCATCCCCTGACCGACAAGGGCATCGCCGCCTTCCTCGCCGACTGGCAGAAGACCGGCCAGCAGATCGGCTGACGCCGGAACTAGTCGCCCTGCATCACCGGCATGACGTCGAGCAGCCCCAGCCGGCGGAAGCTCGACCAGCTGGTCCGCGACACGATGATATGGTCGTGGACGCAGATTCCCATCAGCAAAGCGGCCTCGGCGATCCGGCGGGTGGCGTCGACGTCGCCCTGGCTCGGCTGATGATTGCCCGACGGATGGTTGTGGACGAGGATGATTCCGGTCGCACCGACCTCGAGCGCGCGCTTGACGATCTCGCGCGGATAGGCCGGCGCCTCGCCCACCGTCCCTTCCCAGACCAGGTCGTCGGCCATCAGTTCGTTCTGCGAGGTCAGGAAGAGCACGCGGAAACGCTCGGTGATGAGATTGGTCATGTCCGCCTGCAGATAGTCGATCAGTTGCTTGGAGGTAGAGATGACCGGCCGTTCCGCGATCGGCAGCCGCAGGCTATGGAGGACAGCGGCCTGGACCGTGCCGAGGAAGCGCGCCGCCTCCGTGCCGACGATGCGGGCGCGATCATGGGTTCCCGCGGTCAGCGCCGCCGGCAGCGAGCCGAAGGCGGCGATCAGCCCGTCCGCCCAGGCGGGGGCGAAAGCGGGCCAGGCGGGACGGAGGAGCGCGTCCAGGAGGGATCGGCACCGTTCCGTTTCAGGCGACGCTGGTGGAGAACTGTGCCCACGACCATGAGGAGAAGGATCGGATAGCTCCAGATCGAAAGGACGACCGCATAGGCCCACGGAATCACGCGCGGATGCAGCAGCATCGCGAGGTGTCCGACCAGGCCGAGGCCGATGAGCGCGCTCACCCATAATGGCCAGAACCTTTCTGCGCGCAGGGCGAGCAGCACGAAGCCGATGAAGACACCGATATCAACGATGAACACTCCTACTTCGATTCCCCGAAATCGAATCGGGGGTGCGGAAACCACGACGAAGGTGAGGACCGACCCGGCGGCGTAGATCGCCATGCCGATCCACTCCGGCGCGCCGCCTCTTAGGAAGGCAAATGCGCAGCAGGCGATCAGCAGGATCAGGAAGACGTAATTTACCGCCATTCCCGATCGGACCACGCACCGGCGGGCCGGTCAAGACGAACCCGCTCAAGCTACGACCCGGAGCGGCGCAGGCCCGGTGAGACCGCCCATGGGCGTTTCCCCCGGCTTCGGGATCAGGTCGCCGGTAGCGACTTCCTTGAGGCCGATCTCGGCGCGCGCCTGATCAAGCGAAATATGGGTTTCGACGACGCGGCGGCGGGCCAGGACGAGCGAGGTGAAGGCCTCGGCGGCCTTGTCGAAGGCATCCTGGCCGACCATCGCCGGCAGGCGGGCTTCGCCCCGCGCTTGCGGCATCGAAGCGTTCAATTCGGCGGCGCGGGTCAGCGCGACGTCGATGGCTTCCTCAAGTGCGAAAAGTCGGTCGGCGACTTTCTGGGCAACGGCTTGACGTGTTCTCGGCATGATTTCCCCCTCTCGCGCCACCCTGCGGCGCGATTCATGACTTGCGCGAATTATCTTGGTCTTCGGTCCGGCTAGCGGAGCCGGGAGAGCGCCTCAAATCCGGTTACGAACGAACCGAATGCAAAGGCGAGCAGCAGGATGAGACCCAATATCCATCCCAAACGCTTGATCGGGCTTAGGTCACGAGGCCTTCCTCCCTGGATCGGGAGGGGAAGCTTGAACGGCTCCGGCGGGTGGGTTGGCAAGACTTCGAACACAGCCTGGTCTTCCCGCACCGCACCGCCGGACACCGCTTTTCGCCGCCCCTCGGTCGATGCCACGAACATGGCCGGTTCGCCGATCTGCGCAATATCCAGCGGTTGGTATACCAATGGCCGGGGGGTCCCGGACTCATGCTCGGCGAGCATCCGCGCCGCCGCGCGGCGGTCGCTTACCCCCAGGGTGCGCATCGCCGCCTTGATATATTGGTCGACCGTTCCCGGCTCGACGCGGAGGCGCGGGGCGATCTCCTTCGACGACAGATGAGCGTAGACAAGGCGCAGGCATTCGCGCTGCTTGTCGGTCAAACGATCGAGGCGTTCGTCGCTCATAACAACCGACTTATCGCCTGAATCCGGGCTTTTACAAAGACCCTGGGTGATTCGACGCGGGACGGCCCGAAACGGGGCGCCTCGCCGTGGCGCGGTTTTGCCCATCGCTTCTTAACCATATCCGTATTAATCTCCGACGCATGGGAAGCGTGATCAGCTTTGAAAATCATGCGCTGGCGAACCTGCGCGCGCGGGTCGCGGCGGCGGAGGAGGCCAATCAGGACCTGATCGCATTCGCGCGCGGCCATTCGGGTGCGGTCTCCTCGATTCACGCCGCTGTCCTCGCTGCCATAGAAACGGACGGGCTCGACCATTTACTCCACGTGGTCACCCAGGAATGGCCGCAGATATTGGGCCTCGACGCCGTCGCCGTCGCCCTGTTCGCCGGCGACATGGGCGTCCGCGCCGACGCATCCGGCCTCCAGTTCGTCGACGCGCGGCTGATCGAGCGGTCGGTCAGGGACTTCGACGGCGTGCTGCTGCGCGGCGTCGGGCGCGGCCATCCGCTGTTCGGTCCGGCCTGCGAGCTGATTCGCGCCGAGGCGCTAATCCGTCTGACCAGCGAACCACCGCTGCCCAGCGGTCTGCTCGCACTGGGCCAGCGCAATGCGCAAAGCTTCGAGACCCGCCACGGCTCCGAGTTGCTGATCTTCCTCGGCCGGGTGCTGACCCGCTGCATGGGCCGGTGGCTGATCCCCTGACATGAACCAAGTGAATGATGCCCCGCATCTTTCAGCCCTGTCCGGGGGACAGGGCGGACTGGTTCATCATCCCGCGCAGGCGATCGCGGCGCGCTGGCACGACCATCTTTCCCGCGAGCGCCGCCGGTCCGAACATACGGTCCGCGCCTATGTCGCCACTGCAGGCCGGCTGATCCGCTTTCTCGGCTCGCATCTTGGCGAGGCGGTCGACGACGCGGCCCTTGCGGGTCTCCAGCCCGCGGACCTGCGCGCTTTCCTCACCCGCCGCCGGGCCGAGGGGCTCGGCAATTCCTCGGCCGCGCGCGAGCTTTCGGCGGTGCGGAGTTTCCTCGCCTTCGCCGCCGCCGAAGCGGGGCGCGAGGCGGCGCTGCCCCGGATCAAGGGACCCAAGAAGGGGCGAAGCGTGCCGCGTCCGATCTCGCCCGACGAAGCAGTGGCGCTGGCCGGCGAGGCGGCGGACGACGCGTCACAGCCGTGGATCGCGGCCCGCGACCTCGCGGTGCTGACCCTGCTCTACGGCTCGGGCCTGCGCGTCGCCGAGGCGCTCGGCCTTACCGGCGCTGCCTTGCCGCTGGGCGAGGCGCTGAGCGTCACCGGCAAGCGCGACAAGACCAGGATCGTGCCGTTGCTGCCGGCGGTCAAAGAGGCGATCCTCGCTTATCTGGCGATCTGCCCCTGGCCGGCCGCCAGGGACGAGCCTTTGTTTCGCGGCGCGCGGGGGGGTCCGCTGCGCGGCGAGATCGTGCGGCGGGCGGTGGTCAAGGCGCGCCGGGCGCTCGGCCTTTCCGAGCGCACCACGCCCCATGCGCTGCGCCACAGCTTCGCCACCCACCTTCTCGGCCGCGGCGCGGATCTGCGGTCGCTGCAGGAATTGCTCGGCCATGCCAGCCTGTCGTCGACCCAGATCTACACGGCGGTCGACGCCGCCCATCTGATGGACGTCTATCGCCACGCCCATCCGCGGGCGTGAGCCGGCCCTAACCCAGCTTCGCCTCGATCGCGTCCCAGATTCGGGCGGGCGTGTCGGTGCCGTTGAACCTGTCGATTGCGACGATGCCGGTCGGCGAGGTGACGTTGATCTCGGTCAGCCATTCGCCGCCAATCACATCGATGCCCACGAAGAGCAGGCCGCGTTTCTGGAGCTCGGGACCAAGTGCGGCGCAGATTTCCTCCTCGCACGTCGTGAGTATGGTCTTCGCCGCGACCCCGCCGACCGCGAGGTTGGACCGGATCTCGCCTTCGCCGGGAATGCGGTTGACCGCTCCGATCACCTCGCCGTCGACGAAGACGATCCTCTTGTCGCCCTCGGCCACGCTGGGGAGGAAGGCCTGGATCATGTGCGGCTCGCGCCAGGCGGTGTTGAAGACCTCGATCAGCGAAGCGAGGTTGGCGCCGTCGCTGCCCACCTTGAACACCGCCTTGCCGCCATTGCCGTGGAGCGGCTTGACCACGATCTCCCCGTGCTCGGCTAGGAAGGCCCGCGCCTCGACGAGGGAACGGGTGATCAGAGTCGGCGGCATGAAATGGGCGAAATCGAGCACCCACACCTTCTCTGGCGCGTTGCGGACGCTGGCCGGGTCGTTGACCACCAGCGTCTCGCTTTGGATCCGCTCGAGCAGATGGGTGGCGGTAATGTAGCCGAGGTCGAAGGGCGGATCCTGGCGCATCAGCACCACGTCGGCGTCGCGGCCGAGATCGAGGGTCACCGGTGCCTCGAAGCGGAAATGGTCGCCCTCGACGCGCTGGACGGTGACCGGATGCGCTTGGGTCCACAACCGGCCGTCCTGCCAGCTCAAAGCTTCCGCCGAATAATGGAACAGCCGGTGGCCGCGCGCCTGGGCGCCGAGCATGATGGCGAAGGTCGAATCGCCGGCGATGTTGATGGACTCCAGCGGGTCCATCTGGATGGCGACGTTGAGGCTCATCGGGTCCGCTTAAGCGAGGCGGCTGCTCCTGTCACGGGCCCCGCGCCGAAGCGCGAGGCCCGAAGTCGGATCAGAACAGGAAGGTAACGTCGGTCGGGTGCACCTGTCCTGTCGCGATGATGTTGATATGCTCGATGAAGCCGTGGTCGTTGATCTCGTACAATGTGCTGCTGCCCCCGCCGATTCGGGTGAAGGTCGTCCCCGCGGCATAGCCTTGGAGGATGATCGAATCCGCGACCGACGCACCCTCGCCGAAATAGTCGAGGATGGTGTCGCCGTCGGCTTCGCCTTTCACGAAAATGTAGGTGTCGTCGCCGCCATTCCCCCTCAGCACATCAGCGCCGGCTCCGCCGTTGATCGTGTCGTTGCCGTCGCCGCCGGAAACAGTGTCGTTGCCGCCCTGGCCCATCAGGTTGTCGTTGCCGGTGCCGCCGAGGAGCGTGTCCTCGCCGCCGCCGCCTTTCAGCGTGTCGTTGCCGTCATTGCCGTTGAGGATGTCGTTCTCGATGCCGCCGAAGAAGGTGTTGCCGCGTCCGTCGTCGAACACGTCCTCACCGAGAACGTCGGTGACGCTGACGTTGACGTCGAAGTCACCCGAGGCGCCCTGGTCGTCCGTGACCCGTACGCGGATTGTGTGGCTGTTCTGCTGCTCATAATCGAGCAGCAGACCGTCGGCCACGGTGACGTTGCCGGAGCTGTCCATCGCGAACCGGCCGCCGGCATTGTTGAGCAGCGTATAGGTGAAGGAGCTGCTGTCGGAATCCTGGCCGACCAGGGTGCCCACCGCGCTGCCGTTGGTGGCGTCCTCGGGCGCGGCCAGTGTCCCGGTCACGCCCGTCGGCGGATCGTTGAAGTTGTCGACCTGCTGGCTCAGGGTCACGGTGCCGCTGCTGTAGCGGGTGGTGCCGCCGGTCACCGACGCATCGGCGAGCGCCCCCGAGACGATCGCGCCGGCCGAGGAGTCGACCAGGTGCGTCACCAGGGTCGGCGCGGCGCCGGTGAAATCGAGCGCCGGGTTGAAGCGGATCGACGTGGAAGCCGCGAGCAGGACCGCGGCAGCATCCGACGCCGCGCCGATGTTCACCCACACCGCGCCGTTGAAATATTGCCACTGGCCGGTAGCCCCGCTGGAGCCGTTGGCGGTGACGGCGACGCCCGCGAAGGCATCGGCGGACGAGCCACCCGAGACCTGGTCCGCCGCGTCCGAATATTGGCCGCCGAACAAGGCGGACACGGTCTGCCCGGTCGGGCTCGGCGTGTCCTCGTCGATCTGCGGGGCGCTCTCGGTGCCGTCGCCCGAGACGACCGGCGCGTCGTTCACCGCCGCGACGCTGATCGCGACCATGTCGACGTCCTGGGCGCTGCCGCCGGCGCTGGTCATGGTCAGCGTGTCGGGGCCGTTGACGTTGGCAGTGGGCGTGTAGACGACGCCCAAGGCCGCCGCCAGGGTGGCGTTGATCTCGGCCTGGCTGCCGGTCAAGGTCACGCTGCCGCTGCCGTTGCCGCTGACTTGGCCGGCGGTGACACCGCCGGGCACGCCGGTGTCGACGGTGACCGTGCCGCGGCCGACCGCGAGGGTCACGGTCAGAGAAGCGCTGTCAGGATCGCTGACCGAAAGGCCGGTCACGGCAACGCCCGCGCTGTCCTCGCTGGTGGCAACGGCGCCGCCGGTGGTGTTGGTCGGGGCGTCGTCGACGCCGACGACGGTCACCGTCGCGGTCGACGTGTCGCCGTAGATCAGTCCGTCGAAGGCGGTGAAGGAAATGGTGCGGCTGGTATTGGCGCCGCCGTTGGTCGGATCGTCACCGGCACTGGTGAAGCCGACCGAATCGAGCACCGTCTGATAGTCGGCGGCGCTGGCGCTGCCGCTGAGGGTCAGGATGCCGGTCATTCCGTCATAGGATCCGGAGATGCCGCCGACGAGGGTGAAGGTGAGTTCGTCGCCAAGCACGAAGCCGCTGGTGATCGCCACCGTCGCGCCCTTGACGGTCGCCTGGTCGGGATCGGTGATGCCGAGGCTGCCGGCGACGTCGACCGACGGTCCTGCGGGCGAGCCCGATCCGGCCGTTTCGGTGTAGGTCGAGCCGCTGCCCGACAAAGCGACGTCGGCGCCGTAATCGATCTCCATGCCGAGCGGCGCGGAAACTTCGCCGTCGGTGTGAAGGCGCAGGAACCGCTCGGGCGCGCCGCCCGAGGGATCGCCGATGAAGACCGAATTGTCGGCCTCGTTGGTCCCGGGCGTGGCGTCGAATTCGTCGTCGGTGCTTGAGGCGGTGGTGACGTAATATTTGTCGGCGACCTCGTCATATTCGATGAAGTTCATGTAGGCGGTCGGATAGTCCTGCAGCGTCGTGTCGGCGTTCGGCGTCGGCTGGATCCACAGGGTGGTGAAGGTGTCGGTGGCCGGATCATATTTAAAGACCCCGCCATGGTCGTCGTTCGAAACCGGAATGGTGATGAAATAGAGCTCGCCGGTGTTGCGGTTGACGTCCATGCCGATGATCTGGCCGAAGCTCGGGTCGATCCTCCCCGGCTGGTAGCCGTCCGATCCGTCGCCGTCGCCGGCGCCGAGGACGGTGATATCGTCGCTGCCTGGCGTCAGGTCGTTGACCCGGACGATATGGTTCTGGAGGACGAAGATGTTGCCCAGACCGTCGACGAACGCAGTCGTGGCCAGGATGTAAGCGGCATTGTGCTCGGCATCGAGCACGAAGTCGGCGACGCCGCCCGGGAAGCCGAAGATGTTGTCGGGATTTTCATCGTCGATCGTGGCGATCAGCTCGTTGTTCGACCCGTCATAATCCGAGCGGCGCAGTTCGAATCCGACGTCGAGGGAGCCGTCCAGCCAGTAGATCTTCTGGTTGGCGGTATCGATCTCCATGCTCACCAGCAGCTCGCCGAAACCGTCGGTCTCGAAGACGCGGGTGAGGGTTGGTGTCGGATTGTTGCTGGCCAGGTCGGCAATGTTTCCGCGCAAGATGCCGTTGGTGTCGTTGCCGTCGGAATCGACGATGAAGAAATAGCCCGCGTCGAGATCGAAACTGATGTCACGGAGGTTGGTGAAGGCGGGATTGTCGAGGAAGTAGCGGACCAGATTGGTGCCGACATCGGCGCCATTGTCATTGTCGATACCGATAAGGGAATTGGACCCGCCACCGGCCATCACGCCAAACAACCGCATTTTCATGATGTTACTCCCCTAGAATGCGCGGCCCAGGCCGACGGCCCGCGAGTCGCGTTCTTTCCCGATAAGCAAAAGATGTCATGGAAACGGGATGACGGGAAGTGACTTCATTTCGATGACAGGAGCGGGACTGGAAGAGGACGGTCGCTATTCCTGCCAGACATTGACGACATGTCTGGGCCATCGCCGCGCGATCATGAACATGGCGTCGATCCGGATGGTGTCGCCGGGCCGGGCATAACGGGGCATCAGCGCCTCGGCCGCGCGGGCGACGCGCCGCAGGCGCCAGTCGTCGAGGGCGATGGCGGCGTCGGCCTCGGTAGCGCGGGCCTTGACCTCGACGAAGGCGAGGACGCGGCCGCGCCGGGCGACGAGATCGACCTCGCCGACCGGCGTGCGGGCGCGGACGGCGAGGATGCGCCAGCCCTTGAGGCGCAGCCACCAGGCGGCAAGTCGCTCGGCCCGCCGACCGCCTTTTTCCGCCTCGCGCCGGTTCACTTGAGCGCTTGCGCGCGCTCGTAGACGGCGCGTCGCGGCAGGCCCAGCCGCGCCGCGACCTCGGCGGCGGCGCGCGAAGGGGAGAGCCGGGCCATCGCCTCGCGCAGCGCCGTCTCGACGTCGGCGTCGCTGGCCGCCTCCGGCTCCCCCGGCGGCGCGACGATGATGACGATCTCGCCCTTGGGCGGCGCCCCGGTATAGCGCGCGGCAAGGTCCGACAATGTTCCGGTGATGGTTTCCTCGAAGCGCTTGCTGATCTCGCGGGCCACCGCCGCCGCACGGTCGCCAAGGCCGTCGGCGAGGGCGGCAAGTGTGGTGGCCAGCCGCGGACCGCTTTCATAGAAAGCGAGGGTGCCGCGAAACTCGGCCGCCTCGGCGATCGCGGCGGCGCGGGCGGCGGCCTTGGCCGGAAGGAAGCCGAAAAAGGCGAAGCGGTCGGTCGGCAGGCCGGCCAAGGTCAAGGCGGCGATGACCGCGCTCGGACCGGGCACGGTGACGACGGGCACGCCGGCGGCGCGGGCGTCGCGGACCAGTTTGTAGCCGGGATCGGAGATCAGCGGCGTGCCGGCGTCCGAGACCAGGGCCACCGCCTCGCCGGCCATGCGTGCGACCAGCCCGGGTCGGACACGATCGGCATTGTGGTCGTGATAGGGAATCATCGGCCTTTTCACGCCGATATGGTGGAGCAATTTGGCGGTGACCCGGCTGTCCTCGACCGCGATCAGATCGGCCCGGGCGAGAATCGACGCCGCGCGCGGACCGAGATCGGAGAGATTGCCGATCGGGGTCGCGACGATATAGAGGCCGGGTTCGAGACTATCGTCCATCGGGAGTATCGTCATGGCATCTCACCCCTATCGCCCGCAAGCATGTCCCGAGCGGAGTCCAAGGGGTGCCTTCTCGCTGGCCAGGTTGGCGGCGTTCGCCATGCTCTCCCTCGCCATCGCCGGCTGCGTGCCGCGGTCGCGTCCGGTTGAAGCGCCGCCGGTCGCGCCGCCGGAGACCCGTCCGCTGCCGCCGAGCCGGCTGCCCGCCGACGAGACCCGCAACCGGGTCGCCGTGCTGGTGCCGCTCTCCGGCGCCAATGCCGCGCTCGGCCAGTCGATCCTCAACGCCGCCAATTTGGCCCTGCTCGATACCGGCGGCGAACGAATCCGGATCACCGCCTACGACACTGCCAGCGGCGCCGTGCCCGCGGTCAACGAGGCGCTCGCCGAAGCCAACGGCCTGATCCTCGGGCCGCTGCTCGCCGAGGACGTGCGCGCCGTCGCGGCGGTGGCGCGGCGGGCGGACGTCCCGGTCATCACCTTCTCCAACGACGCCAGCGTTGCCGGCGAGGGTGTCTATGTGATGGGAATCACCCCCAATGAATCCGTCCGGCGCGTCGTCGCCTTCGCCCGGTCGCGCGGCGACAACCGCTTCGGCGCCCTGGTCCCGACCGGTGTCTACGGCCAGCGCGCCGGCCAGGCGATGACCCAGGCGGTCGAAAGTGCGGGCGCAAGCCTGGCCGGGATCGAATCCTACGAACGAACGCCGGCCAGCATCCGCGTCGCCGCCACCCGCCTCAACGCGGCCGGCCAGCACGACGCGGTGCTGATCGCCGACGGTCCGAGGATCGCCTTGCTGGCGGTGCCGTTGATCCGCCAGCCGGTGCCGCAGCCGCGCCTCCTCGCCACCGAATTGTGGGCGACGGAAACCGGCATCGGCGCCAATGTCGCTCTGCGCGGCGCCTGGTTCGCGGCGCCGTCCGACGGCCTGTTCAACCAGTTCCGCACCCGTTACCGCGCCCGCTACAACGCCGCCCCGTTCCGTCTGGCGAGCCTCGGCTATGACGCGGTCCTGCTGGCGGTGCGGGCGGCGGCGGACTGGCCGATCGGCCGGCCCTTCCCGACCCGGGCGCTTCGTGCCGCCGACGGCTTCACCGGGGTCGACGGCGCCTTCCGCTTCGGCCGCGACGGCATCGCCGAACGCGCGCTCGAGGTTCGCGAGGTGACCGCGTCCGGCACCAGCATCGTCTCGCCGGCGCCCAGGGGCTTCAACTAGCGGACGATCTCCGGAAGGATCGCGTCGAGCAGGAGCATGCCCTCCGGCGCGACCCTTAGCCGTTCACCGTCGCGCGCGATCAGGCCCTGGCGCGAAAGGCGATCGACGCCGCCCGGATCGACCAGATCGTCCGCTTCGCATGCGGCGATGCCGGCGATCCTCGCGAGATCGACGCCTTCGCCGAGCCTCAGCCCCATTAGCAGCGCCTCGACGCCCCGGTCGCGGGCCGGGATCTCGCGTTCCTCGGCGATACCGTGGCCGTTCCGGGCCAGAGCGGCGAGCCAGTTTTCCGGCTTCCTGTGGCGCTGGGTGGCGGCGCCGCCGCGCCGGCCGTGCGCGCCCGGGCCGACGCCGAGGTAATTCTGATAGCGCCAGTAAGCGAGGTTGTGGCGGCTCTCCTCGCCGGGCCGGGCATGGTTGGAGATTTCATAGGCCGGGAGGCCGGCGCCGCGGGTCAGGTCGCGGGTGAGTTCGTAGAGCGTCGCGCTCTCGTCGGGATCGGCCGGAACCAGGTCACCCTTGGCCGCCATCGCGGCGAAGCGCGTGCCCGGTTCGATGGTCAGCTGGTAGAGCGAGAGGTGGCCGGTGCCGAAGGCGAGGGCGCGGCTCAGCTCTGCCCGCCAGTCGTCCGCGCTCTGGCCGGGCAAGGCGTAGATGAGGTCGAAGCTGACCCGGTCGAACACCGTCTGCGCGGTCGCCAGCGCCGCCAGTCCTTCGTTCACGTCATGGGCGCGGCCGAGAAAGCGAAGGGCCCGGTCGTCGAGCGACTGGAGGCCGAGCGAGACCCGGTTCACGCCGGCGACGGCGAGGTCGCCGAAGCGCGCGGCCTCGACGGAGGACGGATTGGCCTCGAGCGTGATCTCGATGCCGGGCGCGAACCCCCAAAGGTCCTCGGCGGCGGCGATCAAGGCGGCGACCGTCGCCGGCGGCATCAGCGACGGCGTGCCGCCGCCGAAGAAGATCGAGCCGAGCCGGCGGCCGGGCGCGGCCGCGGCCTCATGCGCTAGATCGGCGAGCATCGCCCCGCGCCACGCCGCCTGGTCGATCGACTCGCGGACGTGGCTGTTGAAATCGCAATAGGGGCATTTGGAGACACAGAACGGCCAGTGGATGTAGAGCGCGAGCGGCGCGTAGTCGCTCATTCGATCAGGGCCGCCACCAGCTTGCGGAAGGCGTCGGCGCGGTGGCTGATGGCGTGCTTTTCGGCCGGGTCCATCTCGCCGAAGGTGAGGTCGCGGCCGGCAGGGACGAAGATCGGGTCGTAGCCGAAGCCTTCCGTGCCGCGCGGCGGCCAGGCGAGGGTGCCGTCGACCCGGCCTTCGAACCATTCGCTGTGGCCGTCGGGCCAGCAGATGGCGAGCGCGCAGACGAAATGGGCGTTGCGGCTGGCGTCGGGGCCGAGCGCTTCGAGCTCGTCATGGACCCGGGCCATGGCGCGGTTGAAATCGCGGTCGCCGCTGATCTCGCCGGGGCCGGCCGCGGCCGGGACGCTTGGGTCGGCGAGAGCCCAGCGGGCGGAGAAGATGCCGGGCCGGTCGCCCAGCGCCTCGACGCACAGGCCGCTGTCGTCGGCGAGAGCGGGCAGGCCGGAAAGGTCGGCCGCCGCGCGCGCCTTGAGGTCGGCATTGTCGATGAAGGTGGTGCCGATCTCGTCGGGCTCGGGAAGATCGAGCTCCACGGCCGAAACCGGTTCGATGCCATAGGGGCCGAGCAGGTCGCGGATCTCGCGGACCTTGCCTTGGTTGTGGCTGGCGATGACCAGCCGGCCGGCATCGAGCTTCCTCACTTGGTCTTCGCTCCCTTCACGGCGGCGTCCTGCGCCGCGAAAATCTCGTCGCAGCCGATCCGGGCCAGCCTGAGCAGCCGGAGCAGCCCTTCCTCGTCGAAGCACTCGCCCTCGGCGGTGATCTGGGTCTCGATCAACTTGCCGTCGTCGGTCAGCACGAAATTGCCGTCGCAGCCGGCCGAGCTGTCCTCGGCATAATCGAGGTCGAGCACGGCATTGCCGCCGTGGATGCCGCAGCTGATCGCGGCGATCTTCTGGCGGACCGGGTCCTTCTCGATCAGCTTCTTGTCGATCAGGCCGTCGACTGCGAGCCTCAGCGCCACCCAGGCGCCGGAGATGGCTGCGGTGCGGGTGCCGCCGTCGGCCTGGATGACGTCACAGTCGAGCGTGATCTGGCGCTCGCCCAGCGCCTCGAGATCGACCACGGCGCGCAGCGAACGGCCGATCAGCCTCTGGATCTCCTGGGTGCGGCCCGATTGCTTGCCGCCGGCCGCCTCGCGGCGCCCGCGGGTGTGGGTGGCGCGGGGTAGCATGCCATATTCGGCGGTGACCCAGCCCCGGCCCTTGCCGCGCAACCAGCCGGGCAGGTTGCTTTCGACCGAGGCCGTGCACAGGACCCGCGTGTCGCCGAAGCTGACCAGGCAGCTTCCCTCGGCATGGCGGGTGAAGCCGGGCTCCATGATGATGGCGCGCATCTGGTCTGGCGCGCGGCCTGAAGGACGCATAGTAACTCCTGACGGTGAGGGGGGCCTTTAACCAAAGCATGGCGGCCATGCCAGCCTCTTGCCGACGAAGCGCCGGACCAACGCCTGGAGGGGGAACGCCATGGCAATGCTGAAGCCTTTGCTCACGATCATCGGAATCCTTGCTTTACTGATGGGACTGCTGTGGATCGGGCAGGGTACCGGCTTCGTCCGCTGGCCGGCGTCCAGCTTCATGATCGACGAAGCGACCTGGGCCACGCGCGGCGCGATTCTCGCCGTCGTCGGAATCGGCTTGATCTGGATCGGGCGCAGAATATCGCGCTGATCCGGCGGACAGGCGCGGTTCATCCGGGCGCCGCGAAAACCGGCCCATGAGGAAATCGATCATCGGGTTGGCGCTGGCGCTGGGCGCCGCCACCCCCGCCGCCGCCATGGTGCCGCCGATCGGCCCGGGCCGGATCACGGAAATCACTTATGAAGGGGGTCCCTGCTTCGGCGCCTGTCCTGTCTACCGGGTCACCGTGACCGAGCGTGGTCAGGGCATCTTCGAAGGGCGGCGCTTCACCGCCGTCACCGGCATGCGCAATTTCCCGGTCTCGCGGGAGCGGTTCCGCGCCTTCGTCGACCACATGGCGCCGATCCGCCCGCCGAACCGCCAGAGCATCCGCTATGAGGGCGCGACCCTTTGTCCGCGCATGTCGACCGACATGCCCACCGTCACAATCTCCTGGCGCGCGCCCACCGGCGGCGCCCAGATGCTCACTTACTATTACGGTTGCGACCCGGAGCGGAACCGGGCGCTTGCGGAGCGGCTCAGGGCGGCACCTGCCTTGCTTCCGATCGCCGACATGATCGGCCGAAGGCCCTAGGATGTATCGCGTCCCCCTCGGGCTCGCCGCGGCCGCATTGGTCGCCGCGCTTCCGGCCTGCGCCACGCTGCCGCCGCCGGCGCAGGTGCGGACGATCAGCTACGAGACCGGCCCCTGTTTCGGGTCCTGCCCGGAATACCGGCTGGTGATCAATGCGGACGGAAGCGGCGAGATGTTCACGCGGCTGCGCGCCAGGGCGCAGACGCGGCGCCCCTTCAGCGCGACGCCGCGGCAGTTTCGCGATTTCGCCGCCCGGCTCGAGCCCGCGCGGCCGGCCAGCGGGGCTGTCCGCCTTGCCCCGCCCGACTGCCGGACGACGGCGACCGACATGGATTCGGTCGACATCGAATGGACGATGGACGACGGCTCAACGCGCGGTCTCACTCTCTATTATGGCTGCGACATGGAGCGGAACCGGGCGCTGGCCGAGCGGCTGCGCAGCGCGCCCGAGCCCTTGCTTTCCGAGATCTTCGGCCCGGGCCGATAGCGCGCGGTTGAGCGGTTCGCGCGGGCCGCCTACATCAAGGCCATGACCACCAGCATCGGCGAGATGAGCGACCGCGCGCGCGACGTGTTCCGGATGGTGGTCGAAGCCTATCTGGAAAGCGGCCATCCGGTCGGCTCGCGCACCATTTCGCGCACCTCCACTCTCAACCTGTCGCCGGCGTCGATCCGCAACGTCATGCAGGACCTCGAGGAATCGGGCCTGCTCGCCGCGCCGCACACCTCGGCGGGGCGGATTCCGACCGAGAGCGGGCTGCGCCTGTTCGTCGACGGCATCATGCAGGTCGCCGAGCCCAGGGCCGAGGACCGGGCGGCGATCGAGGCGCTGATCGATCGCGGCGGGCCGATCGAGGAGGCGATCAGCAACGCCACCGCAGCGCTTTCGGGCCTTTCAGCCTGCACCGGCATCGTCCTCGTCCCCAACCAGGAGCCGGTGCTCCGCCAGCTCGCCTTCGTGCCTTTGTCGGCGCGCCAGGCGGTCGCGGTAGTCGTCGGCAGCGACGGCAGCGTCGAGAACAGGGTGGTCGACCTGCCTCCCGGTGTCACGGCCTCGACCCTGGCCGAGGTCGGCAATTATGTGACCAGCCGGCTTTCGGGCCTGACCCTGCGCGACGCTCAGGCCCGCCTGACCGGCGAGATCAGGGACGGCCGCGCCGCGCTCGACAAAGCGGCCGCGGCTTTGGTTGCGCAGGGCCTCGCCATCTGGTCGGAGGACGGGTCGCGCCGGCCGGTGCTGATCGTGCGCGGCCAGGCAATGCTGATCGACGAGCATGTCGCCGCCGATCTCGACCGGGTCCGCCAGCTGCTCGACGAGCTGGAAGGCAAGGAAGAGATCGCCCGCCTGCTCGAACGGGCGGGCGCGGGATCGGCGATGAAGATTTTTATCGGATCGGAGAATGAGCTGTTCGCGTTGTCCGGTTCGTCGGTTATTGCGGCGCCCTATCGCGGCCAGGACGGCAAGGTGGTCGGCGTGGTCGGCGTGATCGGGCCGACCCGGTTGAACTATGCCCGCGTGGTTCCCATGGTGGACTTCACGGCAAAGGCTTTATCGAGATTGTTGGGATGAATCAGGAAGACGAGAAGATCGAAGACGGCGAGATCGACCTCAGCGGCGAGATGAATCTCGACCGGCTGGGCGAGCTCGAAAGGGAGCTGGAGGAAGTGCGCCAGCACGTCCTCTACGCCCAGGCGGAGACCCAGAACGTCCGCCGCCGGCTGGAGCAGGAGAAGGTGAGCGCCACCCAATATGCCGCCACCGGCTTCGCCCGCGACATGCTGAGCGTGAAGGACAATCTCGCCCGCGCGCTGGCGGTAATCCCCGACGATTTGCGCGAGGACGAGCGGATGAAGGGCCTGGTCGCCGGCATCGAGGCGACCGGCCGCGAGCTCGACAGCGCCTTCCAGCGCCACGGCATCCAGCCGATCGCGGCGATGGGCGAGAAGCTCGATCCGCACCTCCACCAGGCGATGATGGAAGTGCCGACCGACGACGCCGAACCGGGCACGATCGTCCAGGAAATGCAGACCGGCTACACGATCAAGGACCGCCTGCTGCGGCCGGCGCTCGTGGGAGTCGCGAAGAAGGGCTGAGGCCCCTAGTCGAGCGACTCGCCGACGGTATCGACCCAGGTCAGGCCCGACACCTTGCCGCTGTCGGCGAGGACGGCGTGGAGCGCGGCTGCGAGCGGGGCCACCGCCGGTTCGGTCGCGATCTTGCGGAACCATTTGCGGACGAACGGCCGTGACGGCTCGACGAAGACGAGGAAGCCGTTTGCGCTCTCCTCGATATTGCCGCAGCCGATCCACAGCGGGAATTCCTCGTTGGCGACATCGACCTGCCAGCCCCAGTCCTCGGCGAACGGCGTCCCGGCGCGGAAGCCTTTGGCCGCCAGCCCCGCCGCGACGAATTCCGCCAGCGCCCGGCCATGCCGTCCCGGATTGACCTCGTCCTCCTCGCCCGGCTGGGCCGGAAAGGCGTCTGAGGTGAATTCGAGCATGGTTTTCATGAGGTCGGTCCTGTGGGTTGGATTCAGTCGGGCTGGATTCGGCTGAGGCGATCCTGGACCTGGAGCAGGAGCGCGTTCAGCCACTCGCGACCAGCTTCCGGATGATAAGTCTCGATGAGCTTGTGTCCTTTGGCCGCGTTACAGCGCTTGTGAGCTAGCACCAGGTTCTGAATGTGACTTCGCCCGCCAAGCACTGCTGGCTCGACGTGATCGATCGCGAGAACCGTTTCCGCGATCTTCTGCCTACAATAGAAACACTCTCCGCCATGCAATTTGTGCGCTTCGCGCAAAGCCTTCCTTGCGCCGGTCTCGCGGGAAGGCGACCCGGTGACAAGGAACAGTGGCGTGCCGTTGCCGTCTGACCTCAAGTAAGTGATCATTCGATATGGATTCTGTTCCAGACAATGCCGGGCAGCATGGGTCGGATTTTCCATCTTGGCGGATTTCGATGCCATGTCCCGATGATATTCCGCCACCTTTTGCGAAATCGTGAAAGCCTCGTTCGAAGAAAAAGCTGGATTCCCGAGGCCGCGGGAAGGACGGTGGGGTGTGAGGCGGGTTCTGGTTCTTTTGATTCTGGCGGCGTTGGCCGGCTGTGCGACGGTGTCGCGGCCTTCGCCGACAATCGCCTACGCCTGGGCGACCTTCGACCAATCCGGCGTCACCGCGTCCGGCGCGTCGGGGCTGGCCGATCGGGCGCGGGGTCGGGCGATCACGATCGACGATCCGGTACGGATCGCGTCCATCTCCAAGCTGGTGGTCGCGCTCGGGGTGATGCGGATGGTCGAGGCGGGGCAACTCGATCTCGACCGCGACGTCTCCGACTATCTCGGCTGGACCTTGCGCAACCCGGCCTTCGCCGATCGCCCGATCACGCTCAGGCTGCTGCTCTCGCACCGCTCGTCGCTGGTCGACGAGGTCGACTATGCCATCCCGCTCGGCACCGGGATCCGGTCCGTCCTGGCCCAACCCGCCGCCTTCGACGCCGCCCATCCGCCCGGCGCTTTCTTCCATTATTCCAACCTCAATTTCCCGCTCATCGCCACCATCATGGAGCGGAGGTCGGGCGAGCGGTTCGACCGGCTGATGGCGCGGCTGGCGCTGCAGCCTCTCGGGCTCGACGCCTGCTTCAACTGGACGACCTGCAGCCACGCCGATCTGGCGCGCGCCGCCGTGCTCTACGACGGCGAAGGGCGGGCGATCCGCGACGATCTCGGGGGGCGGCCGCCGCTTTGCCCGGTACTGGCGCCCGAGGGCGTCGCCTGCGATCTCGCCGCTTATGCGCCGGGGAGCAACGGCGCGCTCTTCTCGCCGCAGGGCGGCCTCAGGATCTCGGCGCGCGATCTCGCCACGGTCGGCCGGCTCCTGCTCAACGAGGGGATGCACGGCGGCGCCCGCTTCCTCCCGGCGGAGAGCGTGCGCACCCTGGTGAAGTCGGCCTGGCAATTCGACGGAAACAACGGCGTGACCGAAAACGGCTTCTACTGCGGCTATGGCCTCGCCGTGCAGCGCCTGCCGGTGGGCGCCGCGGGCTGCAACGACGATCTGGCCGGATCGGGCAGGGCCCTGCTCGGCCACGCCGGCGATGCCTATGGAGTCCGCTCGGGCCTGTGGGTCGATCCCGCCACCGGCACCGGCATCGCCTTCTTCGCCACCGGCAATGGCGACACCCCGAGCCGCGGCCGCTCCGCCTACACGGCGATCGAGGAGCAGCTTGTCCGGCACCTTGCGCGCTAGAACCGCGCGATTAGGACCCACCCTCCAAAGCTGTTAGGTGCGTTACGTCAGCGAAACAATTTGGGGGACGGGAAGATGGGCAGCAAGCTGGTGAAAATGCTTTTGGGCATCGTCGTGAGCGTGGCGATCTTTGGTGGCGTCGCCATTTTTGTCATGGATCTGCATCCACTTGGCGGATCCGCGGCCGCGTACGAACGACAGCAGGCCTGTGTCGAAGGGAATCGCTATAGCGGCGAGTCCAACGCCGGTTGCTACAGCGCCTATGACCGGGAGTCGGCGAAAGTCGAATGGAACGAAAGGCTGGTCGCGGGCGGAGCCGGCGTGGCGGCTGTCGGCCTGTTCTGGTTGCTGCTGAACTTTCTCTATCTCCGTCCGCGCCGGCGTCGGGCCGAAGCGGCGGAAGCCGCGGCCTAGGCCTCGCGAAGCAACTTTTCCGGGCCGGGGCGCGTTCAGGTCCTTGACAGATGGTGATGGTAGGGTGATTCCGGAACCAATGCGCACGATGATCGCCAGCGTCTATTATTATCGGCTCGCCCGGGCGGGACCGATCTGACGCGCGCATAAAACGAGCTTCAAATCGCACCCCGTCCGGACCTCCGGGCGGGGTTTTTCTTTATGGGAGAAAGACCGTGCTATCCAATCTTGCCCTCCAGGCCGATCCGAGCGCCCCGCCGCCGGGCTGCGCCGCCGACTGGACCATCCCCCAACATTGGGAGCGGTTCAGCGCCGAGGAGCACCGCGTCTGGGACCTGCTCTTCGCCCGCCAGTCCGAGATGCTGCGAGGCCGGGCGGTCAGCGACTTCTTCGACGGCCTCGACGTTCTGCGCCTGTCCCGGCCCGGCATTCCCGATTTCGAGGAATTGAACGAGCGGCTGTTCGCCCGCACCGGCTGGACGATCGTGTCGGTACCCGGCCTCGTCCCCGACGACATCTTCTTCGATCATTTGAGCAAGCGCCGCTTTCCGGCCGGCAATTTCATCCGCTCCGCCGATTCGCTCGATTATCTGGAGGCGCCCGACGTCTTCCACGACGTCTTCGGCCACGTTCCCCTGCTCGCCCAGCCGGCGGTCGCCGATTTCATGCAGGCGATGGGCGCCGAAGGCCTCGCCGCGATGGCGGCGGGATCGCTCCACCGCCTGGCGCGGCTCTACTGGTACAGCGTCGAATTCGGCCTGGCGCGCGAAAATGGCGAGACCCGGATCTACGGCGCCGGCCTGCTGTCGAGCTTCGGCGAGAGCCACTTTTCGCTGGAAAGCGACGTGCCCCGGCGCGGCCGCTTCGTCATGAAACAGGTGCTGCGCACCCGCTATTGCCCGAGCGCTTTCCAGAAGCGTTATTTCATCATCGACAGCTTCGTCGACCTGCTCCGGTTGCTGACCGACGCCGATCTGCCGGCGCATTACGAAGAGCTGGATGCTTTGCCGGACCTGGACCCCTAGGTCCGCGGCGTGACCGGCTTCGGCCCGATCGGGGCGCCGAACGCGATGAGGTTGCCGTCGGGCGCCAGCACCAGCAATTCGCGCTGGCCGTAGGGCTTGTCGGCCGGCCCGTGGACGTCGCCGGGCGGCAATGTGTCGAGCTTCGGCTTCAGCTCCTCGTGGAGGGCGTCCACATCGTCGACGTCGATATAATAAGCGAAGCGCCGGTTGCCGGGCGGGGCGCCGTGCGATCCCTGGTTCTGGAGCAGGCGGAAGCCGCAGCCCTCGCGTTCGACGTAGGCATAGCCGGGCTCGCGGTAGCCCGCGGCGAAGCCCAGGATCGTCTCGAAAAAGTCGACGGCGGCGTCGATGTCCGGCAAGTGCATGAACGGCGTGACCTGACGGAACCGGCCCATGGCGGGCGCCTCAGACCTCTTCGTGGACCATGTCGAGCTCGCGGACGCCGCGCAGGCGGCGGGCGGCGTCGACCAGGCGGCGCATCGCCTCGCGCCGTTCCTGGGCATTGGCGACGTTGGAAATGACGAGGTCGGCGGCGCGCGTCGTCTCGTCGCTCGAGGCGATGCTGATCGTGCCGATGCCGGCCATCTGGTTGATCAGCGAGAAATTGATGCGGACGTCCTTGATCCGGTACAATTCGATCTCGTCGACGCTTTTCATGATGATGCCGCGGCGGATGACCAGACGTTCGTTGGTGACCTCGAAGCGGGCGGCGAGGTTCTCGAGCCACTGCCAAGCCAGGATGGCGAGGCTGACGGCGACCAAAGCGAGCGGATAAGGGCCGAGGCCGCCGACATCGAGCGCCGCCATCGCGATCCCCGCCAGCGCCAGCAGGATCGTCCCCCAACCGGCCATTGTGCCGATCAGCCAGCCCAAGGTCGAAGGCCGAAACGAGTCGAGCACCTGTTCCATCATCGTCTCCCCGCAAAGCCCGGCAAGGCTAACACGCGCCGCGCATAAAGTAAGCCGGATATGCCCGCGCCTAGATGTCACCGCCCACCGGCTGCAGCACCGCGCCCAGCGTCTGGGTGCCGCCGCGCTCGAAATGGAAGACCAGCTCGATCGTGTCGCCCGCCGCCACGCCGCGGCGGATCTCGTAGACCATCAGATGGCGCCCGCCGGGGCGGAAGCTCAGCATTTCGCCGTCGCGGACCGGAATCCGGGCGAGGGGCCGCATCGACACCATCGCTCCCGCCGTCATCGTTTCGTGCATTTCGATCCGGCCCGCCTGGGGCGAGGTCACCGAAAGGAGGGCGCCATGGTCGCCCGCGATCCTGAGGTCGAAATAGCCCGAACCCGGCCGCCCCATGACCACCGGCAGGCGGATGACCGGGGCGAAGCCGTTGGCCGGGGCGGGATCGGAGCCGCCGCAACCGGCGAGAACCAGGAGGGCGGCCAGGATGGGGACAAGCTTTCTCATCCGCGCGGCTTAGGCATCGGGGCTTCTTGTCGCAACAAATTCGGCTCCTATATCGCCTTGCATGACGCCTGCGCGCCGCCCTTCGAAAGCGGTGCGCGGGCAGGAAACATTTTGGGGCACAAGAGGATAGACATGGCTAGAGTGATCGGAATCGACCTCGGCACCACCAACAGCGCGGTCGCCGTCATGGAGGGCGGAAAGCCCAAGATCATCGAAAATGCGGAAGGCGCGCGCACGACGCCGTCGATCGTCGCCTTCACCAAGGACGGCGAGCGGCTGATCGGCCAGCCGGCCAAGCGCCAGGCGGTGACCAACCCGGACAATACGGTGTTCGCGGTGAAGCGGCTGATCGGCCGCCGCTTCGACGATCCGATCACCAAGAAGGACACCGAACTGGTGCCCTATCACATCGTCAAGGGCCCGAACGGCGACGCCTGGGTCCAGGCCGGGGGCAAGGATTATTCGCCGTCGCAGACGTCGGCCTTCATCCTCCAGAAGATGAAGGAAACCGCCGAGGCCTATCTCGGCGAGCCCGTTACCCAGGCGGTGATCACGGTTCCGGCCTATTTCAACGACGCCCAGCGCCAGGCGACCAAGGACGCCGGTCAGATTGCGGGCCTCGAAGTGCTGCGCATCATCAACGAGCCGACCGCGGCGGCGCTCGCCTACGGCATGGACAAGCAGGACGGCAAGACGATCGCGGTCTACGATCTCGGCGGCGGCACGTTCGACATCTCGATCCTCGAGATCGGCGACGGCGTGTTCGAGGTGAAGTCGACCAACGGCGACACCTTCCTCGGCGGTGAGGATTTCGACGCCAAGCTGGTCGATTATCTGGCCGACAAGTTCAAGGCGAAGGAGAATATCGATCTGCGCCAGGACCGGCTCGCGCTTCAGCGGCTGAAGGAATCGGCCGAGAAGGCGAAGATCGAGCTGTCGTCGGCGCAGTCGACCGAGGTCAACCTGCCATTCGTTACCGCGCGCATGGAAGGCGGCAGTTCCACGCCGCTCCATCTGGTCGAGACGATCAGCCGCTCCGACCTCGAGAAGATCGTCACCGATCTGATCAAGCGGACGCTGGAGCCGTGCAAGAAGGCGCTGGCCGATGCCGGCGTCAAGGCGGCCGACATCGACGAGGTCGTCCTGGTCGGCGGCATGACCCGCATGCCCAAGGTCCGTGACACGGTGAAGGACTTCTTCGGCAAGGAGCCGCACACCGGCGTCAACCCGGACGAGGTCGTCGCCATGGGCGCCGCGATCCAGGCCGGCGTGCTGCAGGGCGAGGTCAAGGACGTCCTCCTGCTCGACGTCACGCCGCTGTCGCTCGGCATCGAGACCCTGGGCGGTGTCTTCACCCGGATGATCGACCGCAACACCACGATCCCGACCAAGAAGGCGCAGACCTATTCGACCGCCGAGGACAATCAGAACGCGGTCACCATCCGCGTCTTCCAGGGCGAGCGCGAAATGGCGGCGGACAACAAATTGCTCGGCCAGTTCGATCTGGTCGGCATCCCGCCGGCGCCGCGCGGCGTGCCGCAGATCGAGGTCACCTTCGACATCGACGCCAACGGCATCGTCAACGTCCACGCCAAGGACAAGGGCACCGGCAAGGAGCAGCAGATTCGAATTCAGGCTTCGGGCGGCCTTTCCGACGCCGACATCGAGAAGATGGTCAACGAGGCCGAGCAGTTCGCCGACGAAGACAAGACCCGCCGCGAGGCCGCCGAGGCCAAAAACCAGGCCGAAAGCCTGATCCACTCGACCGAGCAGCAGCTCAAGGAGCATGGCGACAAGGTCGACGAGTCGCTGAAGTCCGAGATCGAGGCCGCTGTCGCCGAAGCCAAGACCGCGGTCGAG
Source organism: Allosphingosinicella sp. (assembly GCA_036525215.1). Classification (GTDB taxonomy): domain Bacteria; phylum Pseudomonadota; class Alphaproteobacteria; order Sphingomonadales; family Sphingomonadaceae; genus Allosphingosinicella. The sequence goes on along the minus strand of DATDAU010000024.1, from coordinate 8,950 downwards.
GCGGGCGACACCGACGCGATCAAGACCAAGTCGGAAGCGCTCGCCCAGGTGGCGATGAAGCTCGGCCAGGCGATCTACGAGAAGGACCAGGCCGCGGCCGCATCGCCGGGTGCGGAAGCGCCCGAAGGCGGGGAAGCCGGCGGCGATGACGAGGAAGTCGTCGACGCCGAATATTCCGAGGTCGACGAAGACAATAAGGGTTAGGCGGATGCGGCGCCCGCGCCTTCAGGTTTCAGGCCGGAAGGGGCGGGCGCCGTCCGTCGGGGGAATTTGGCGCCGTCATGGTTGAATCCGACTATTACGAGCTGCTTCAGGTAGAGCGGAACGCGGACGGCGGGACGATCAAGTCCGCCTATCGCAAGCTCGCCATGGAATGCCATCCGGACCGCCACGGCGGCTGCACCGACGCCGAGGCGCGGTTCAAGGCGATCAGCGAAGCCTATGAATGCCTGAAGGACCCGCAGAAGCGGGCCGCCTACGACCGCTTCGGCCACGCCGCCTTCAAGGGCGGCAACGGCGGCGGCAATGGCGGGGCGCAGGATTTCGGGTCCTTCGCCGACATTTTCGACAATATCTTCGGCGAGTTCATGGGCGGCCAGCAGGCCGGCGGCCGGCGCGGCAACGTGCTGCGCGGATCGGACCTGCGCTACGATCTCGAGATCAAGCTGGAGGACGCCTATGACGGCCGCCAGGTCGAGCTCCAGATCGACACCACCGCGCCGTGCGAGCCCTGCGCCGGTTCGGGCGCCAAGGCCGGCACCTCGGCCCGCACCTGCACCACCTGCAACGGTCGCGGTCAGGTCCGCGCCCGCCAGGGCTTCTTCGTGGTCGAGCAGACCTGCCCGTCCTGCCGCGGCATCGGCGAGATGATCGCCGATCCCTGCCCGTCCTGCCGGGGCGAGGGCCGGGTGGAAAAGCACAAGTCGCTTTCCGTCAACATCCCCGCCGGCGTCGACGAGGGCACCCGCATCCGCCTCGCCGGCGAGGGCGAAGCGGGCGTACGCGGCGGCCCGGCCGGCGATCTCTACATCTTCGTCCACCTCGCTCGTCACGCCGTCTTCCAGCGCGAGGGCACCACCCTGTTCGCGCGCTGCCCGGTCAGCTTCACCACTGCCGCTCTGGGCGGGACGATCGACGTGCCCGGCCTCGACAAGAAGATGCACGAAATCCGCATCCCGGCCGGCATCCAGTCGGGCAAGCAGTTGCGCCAGCGCGGCGCCGGCATGCCCTCGATCAACGGTCGCGGTCATGGCGACATGGTGATCCAGATCGAGGTCGAAACGCCGACCAAATTGAGCGCCAAGCAGCGCGAGATCCTCGAGCAGTTCCGCGAGACCGAGACCGGCGACGAATGCCCCGCGTCGAAGGGATTTTTCGCGAAGCTGAAGACGGTGATCACGGGTTAAGCGCTTTCCGTCATTCCAGCGAAAGCTGGAATCTCACTCAACCTTCACGAAGGCCGAAAAGGCACTGAGATTCCAGCTTGCGCTGGAATGACGGATTCGGGTTCGGACCTATTCCGGCCGCGCCGGAATCGTCAGCCCCCGCGCCACCGCCGGCCGCGCCAGGCCGCGTTCGAGCCAGGCGGGGACGTGGACCAGCTTGTCATAATCGACCAGCTCGCGCGCCTCGTAGAAGGTGATCAGATTGCGCACCCAGCCCAGGGTGGCGATGTCGGCGATCGTGTAGTCGTCGCCCATCAGCCACTGGCGGCCGTCGAGCCGGCCCTCGAGCACGCCGAGCAGCCGCTTCGATTCCGCGACGTAGCGCTGGAGGGGTCGCTTGTCCTCGAACTCGCGGCCGGCGAATTTGTGGAAAAAGCCGACCTGGCCGAACATCGGGCCGATCGCCCCCATCTGGAACATCACCCACTGGATGGTCTCGTAGCGCCGCGCCGGATCGGCGGGGAGCAGACGCGCGCTTTTGTCGGCGAGGTAGATCAGGATAGCGCCCGATTCGAACAGGCCGAACGGCTTGCCGCCCGGCCCGTCGGGATCGACGATCGCCGGGATCTTGCCGTTGGGGTTGAGCGACAGAAATTGCGGCGTCCAGGTCTCGTTGTCGCCGATGTTGATATAGTGCGGCTCGTAAGCGAGGCCGGTCTCCTCCAGCATGATCGAGACCTTCACGCCGTTGGGCGTCGGCGCCGAATAAAGCTGCAGAAGCTCGGGATGTACGGCGGGCCAGCGGCTGGTGATCGGAAAGGCGGAGAGATCGGTCATGGCGGCGCTCCCTGGTCCAGACCTTAGATAGTGTGCCGGCGCCGGCTTGGAAGTCGGGCCAGCGCGCTTTATCAACGCCGGCCAAAGGGGAAATCACCATGCTTGCTGCCCTGCTGCTTGCCGCCGCCCAGACAGCCCAGCCGGCCGCGACGCCGCCGCCCACGCCCGCGCCCACCATGGCGACCGTCCAGATCAGGGTCGAGCAGGTCGCCCCCGGGGTCGCCGTCCTGTACGGGCGGGGCGGCAATATCGGCCTCTCCTACGGAGCCGACGGCAATGCCATCATCGACGACCAATATGCGCCGCTGACCGAGCGCATCCTCGCCGCGATCCGCACCCTCGATCCCGATCCAATCCGCTTCGTGATCAACACCCACTGGCACGGCGATCATACCGGCGGGAACGAGAATGTCGGCCGGACCGGCGCGGTGATCGTCGCCCACGACAATGTCCGGCGGCGGATGTCGATGGAGCAGGTGGTGCGCGGCGAAAGGGTCGCGCCGTCGCCCTCGGGCGCGCTGCCGGTGGTGACCTTCACCCAGGGCCTGACTTTCCACATGAACGGCGACGACATCCGCGTCGTCCATGTCGAGCACGCCCATACCGACGGCGACGCCCTGGTCTACTGGACCCGGGCCAACGTCCTCCACATGGGCGACACCTTCTTCAACGGCATGCTGCCCTTCATCGATCTCGATTCAGGCGGCTCGATCAACGGCGCCATCCTCGCCGTCGAGGCCGGTCTCGCCATCGCCAATGACGGCACGGTGATCATCCCCGGCCACGGCCCGGTCGCGCGCCGCGCGGACCTGGTTGCCTATCGCGACATGCTGAAGTCGCTGCGCGACCAGGTCCGCCAGGCGATGCGCGCCGGACGCACGCTCGACCAGATCAAGGCGCTGCGCCTCGCCGACCGCTACGGCCCGCCCAACGCCTTCATCCCGCCCGACGCGATGATCGAGACCATCCACCGCAGCCTGAGCAACCCGCCGACGGACCATCATTGATCCGGCTTTTGCCGCGCCGGTTGGGATAGGATAGACCGGAGCCGCGGGCCCTGCCGCTCGCGCCGCGGGGGAATGCAGGATGACCGACGACCGCCTCTCGACCGGCTTTTGGGCGAAGGGCCGCGGGCCGGCTCCGGCGCCGACCCTGGCCATGACCCAATTGTTCGACGTCGCCGGCACCTATCCCGTGCGCGGCGGCGGGCCGCCGGCCAATTCCATGGCCATGGTCCACAGCTTTGCCGGTAGCTATGGAGCCTATGGCGCGTCGACCTGCGCCGGGCAGACGTTCCAGGAGCCGCAGAACATACCGCTCGCCTCGCTGATCGGGCCGACCTACGGCGGCGGCGACCAGGGCCTCGAGCTTCCCGACCTTCGCGGCCGCACGCCGTCCGGCGCCGATGCGGCCGGCGGCAATCCGATCGGAATGGTCTCGCGCGGCGGCCTCGCCATGACCTACTTGATCGCCGCCGAGGCCGGCGCGGGACCGCCCGGAACCTATCCGATGATCGGCGCGATCGGCCTGTTCGCGGCCATCTGGGTTCCCGCCGGCTGGCTCGCCGCCGACGGATCGCCCTTCGCCATATCCCAGAACGTCGCCCTGTTCGAGACCATCGGCAGCGCCTTCGGCGGCAATGGCGCGACTTTCTTCGAGCTTCCCGACCTCAAGGGCCGCGCGGCCATGGGCGCGGGAGCGGGCCCGGGCCTGGCGCCGGTGGCGGTCGGACAATTGGTCGACAACAGCGCCAGCGACATGGTCGCGGCATTGGGCATCAACTATGTGATCAACACCAGCGGCACGGCTCCGCCGCCGTCCGGCAATGGCGGCTTCCCGCAGGAGACGGCGATGCTGGGCGAGGTCATCGCCTTTGCCGGCCCGACCGCGCCCGCCGGCTGGGCGCTGTGCGACGGGTCGCTGCTCGCCGTCCAGGCCAACCAGCCGCTCTTCGAGCTGATCGGCACGACCTATGGCGGCGACGGCCAGGAAAGCTTCGCCTTGCCCGATCTCAGGGGCAGGATGCTGACCGGCCCGGCCCGATAGCGGGGAAGACAGATGCTGAGGGTGTTGCTGGTCACGCTCGTCCTGGTCGCGATCGCCCAGGCCTTCCTGCTGGTTCGGACCGCCATCGCCCGGCGCGCCTGGAAGCCGCGCGGCGAGGCGGTCGCGGTCGGCGCCGCCACCAATTTCTTCGACACGCTCGGCATCGGCTCCTTCGCGCCGACCCTCGCCTGGCTGAAGCTGCGCACTGACGTGCCGGACCGGTTCATCCCCTGCACGATGATCGTATCCCACACCCTGCCGACCCTGGTGCAGGCGACCATCTTCCTCGCCTTGCTGGGCGTCCATGTCGATCCGGTGCTGCTGGTCGGCTCCGGCTTCGGCCTTCTGATGGGCGGCCTGATGGGTGTGCCCCTGGTCGCGCGGACCCGCATCTGGGTCGTCCGCGCGGTGGTGGGCGTCGCCCTGCTCGCCGCCGCCGGGCTCTACGCTTTGACCAATCTCGATCTGATGCCCGGGGGCGGGACCGCCGCCGCGCTGCCTCCCTTGCTGACCGGCGCCGTGGTCGTCGCCTCCTTCGTGATGGGAGTCCTGCTCAATTTCGGCGTCGGCAATTATGCGCCGACCTTGATCATGCTCAGCCTGATGGGCCTCGATCCGCGGCTGGCCTTTCCGATCATGGCGCTCGGCGCCTCCTTCACCATCGCCGGGGTGGGCGCCCGCCACATCACCGCCGGCACGGTCGACCTCCGGACCGCGATCAGCTTCGCCATCGGCGGCATTCCCGCCGTCCTGGTCGCGGCCTTCATCGTCCGGAGCATGCCGGTCGAGATGCTGCGCTGGCTGGTGATCCTGGTCGTCGTTTATGCCGGCGCGGTGATTCTCCGCCAGGCCTGGAAGCGGGAGGGCGAGGCGCCGGCCTGCGAGACGGAAGGCGCGACCCCCGCCATGGCCGGCGACCCGGCCTAGCCGCTTCCTGTCACTCCTGCACCGGCGCCAGGCTCGGGCTGATCGTCACCAGGAGCCGCCATTCCTGGCCCGCCGCACCGCTCCAGTCGAAATGAGCGCAAACCTCGCGCTCGTGCCGCCGGACATTCTCAAGCCGGACGCTGGCCATGTGGATCCGCGAACGGAGGGTGTAGAGTTCCATGGCGGTAATGTTCTGCGCTTCGTCGGCGAGCATGCGCGCGGCATCGGCCCAGTCGGCGGCGTGAACCCCGTCGCTTCCGTCCGACGGCCTGGTCGAGAACGCAGGCGGGTCGCCCATCCGGTTCGCCCCGGGAAGCAGGCCGAAGCCGGCCCCTTCGAGCCAGGACTTCAGCGACTGGGCCCGCGCCAGCGCCGCGTCGAGCGCGACCGGGGTGGGCTGGTAGGAGAAGGTGACCGATTCGAGCCTGCCTTCGATACCGCCCGTGGCGACCATCAGCGCCAGGCGCCCGCCCTCGACCCGGCCGAGATCGATGTCGTGGCCGTCATAGTTGAGCTTGAGGTCGATCGGTCCGCGCGCCATCAGCAGGCCCTCGCCGGGAGGGCCGGTCAGGGCCTGGCCGGCGCGCGCCTGGAGCGCGTCGAGCGGCTCGCCGATATTGACCTCGAGCGCCGCCGGCGCGGCGTCGCCGGCGCCGGGCATCGGCGGAAGACTTGGCAATTCCTGGCCGACGGCCGTGCCCTCGCGGGTGTAGCGCAGCTCCATCCCCCGCCAGGGGAAAGTCAGCGCGCCGTTGGCGACCTCGACCCTCTGGTTTCGAAAATCGGCCCGTCCGAAGTCATTGGCGAGGAAGCGGAAGGTGAAGACGTTCGCCTCCTGCGGGTTCACGACGATGCGCTCGGACTGGAGGCCGAAAGTCACGCTGCCGACGGTGATCGCGGTCACCGTCATGTTCGCCTCGGTCCGAACCTCGGCGTTTTCGAAATGGTGCTCGAAGGTGGAGCCGTCGGCATATTCGACGTGGGCGCGTGTGACCTGCGCGGCCTGGCGCGAATCGCAGGCCAGCCGGATCGCGATTCCCGGCCGGTCGTCGCGGCTGCGGCTTATCAGCTCCAGCAGAGGAGGGACGACCGGCGGATCGCTGTTGAGCAGGATCGAGCCGTCGGCCTCGCGGTTCCAGCGGCCTTCGCCCATCGCGTCGAGCGAGCCATAAGCGAGCATCCAGAGGAACCGGCCGTTCGGCGCGAGCACCAGCTGCGATCCGACCTCGAAGACCTGGTCCTGATAGATTCCCTCGATCGGGGGCGCCGGTTGCGCGGCCAGCGGCAGGGCCCACCCGGCGAGCGCGAGTCCAAGCCCCAGCCGCAATCCCTTTGAAATGCGCATTCGCCCCTCCCCGTCGTCGGCCCGGCGGCCGCGTGCCTATTTCCCGAACACCCTCTCGAAGATCGTGTCGACATGCTTGAAATGATAATCGAGGTCGAACTTGTCCTCGAGCTCGGCCGGCGACAGCAAGGCGGTGACCTCGGCATCAGCCTTGAGGAGGTCGAGCAGGCTCAGCGCGCCGTCCGATTCCCACACTTTCATCGCGTTGCGCTGGACCAGCCGATAGCTGTCCTCGCGGCTGGCGCCGGCTTGGGTGAGGGCGAGGAGGACGCGCTGGGAATGGATCAGGCCGCCCATCCGGTCGAGGTTCCTTTGCATCCGCTCCGGATAGACCAGCAATTTGTCGACCACGCCGGTGAGGCGGGCGAGCGCGAAATCCAGCGTGATGGTGGCGTCCGGGCCGATATAGCGCTCGACCGAACTGTGGCTGATGTCGCGCTCGTGCCACAAGGCGACATTCTCCATCGCCGGCGTCACCGCCGACCGGATCATGCGGGCGAGGCCGGTCAGATTCTCGGTCAGCACCGGGTTGCGCTTGTGCGGCATGGCCGAGGAGCCCTTCTGCCCCGGCGCGAAATATTCCTCGGCCTCGAGCACCTCGGTGCGCTGGAGGTGGCGGATCTCGACGGCCAGCCGCTCGATCGACGAAGCGATCACGCCCAAAGTCGCGAAATACATGGCGTGCCGGTCGCGCGGGATGACCTGGGTGGAGACGGGCTCGATGGTCAGCCCCATCTTCTCCGCGACATGGGCTTCGACCCGGGGATCGATATTGGCGAAGGTTCCGACCGCGCCCGAAATCGCGCAGGTGGCGACGTCGGCGCGGGCGGCGACCAGGCGGGCGCGGTTGCGGGTGAATTCGGCATAGGCCTGGGCCAGCTTCAGGCCGAAGGTGACCGGCTCGGCGTGGATGCCGTGGCTGCGGCCGATCGTCGGCGTCATCTTGTGCTCGAAGGCGCGGCGCTTCAGCACCGCCAGCAATTCGTCCAGGTCCTCGATCAATATGTCCGACGCGCGGGCGAGCTGGACGGCGAGGCAGGTGTCGAGCACGTCCGAGCTGGTCATGCCCTGGTGGAGGAAGCGCGCCGACGGGCCGGTGCGTTCGGCAACATGAGTAAGGAAGGCGATGACGTCGTGCCTGGTCTCCGCCTCGATCGCGTCGATCCGCGCGATGTCGAAGGGCGGCGTGCTCCGATCCGCGGACCACACCGCCTCGGCCGCTTCCGGCGGCACTACGCCGAGATCGGCCATGGCGTCGAGCGCATGGGCCTCGATCTCGAACCAGATGCGGTAGCGGCTCTCCGGCTCCCAGATGGCGGTCATCCGGGGTCGGGAATAGCGGGGGACCATCGGGCTTTCCTTTGGAAGGTTGGTGGCGCTCTAGCAAATGCGCCGCCCCGCGCAACCGCACTGCACTTGAACGATCGATCAAATCGCGCTTGACTCTCGCTTGATCGATCGTTCAAGTCGAGTCCGAAAGGATCGGCCATGTCGCTTCCCGTCGCCTTGCTCCTCGCCAGCTCCTCGATGTCGGTGATCGTCGAGAACCGGATCGTCGCCGCGGCGCCGGCTGGCCAGAACGCGGGGGCCTACCTCGCCATCGCCAATATCGGCGACCGCGAAGACAGGCTGATCGAAACCTCGTGCGAATGCGCCGAGCGGGTCGAGATCCACCGCGTCAGGCGCGGGGCGGGGGGCGCGGGCATGACGGTCGAGCCGGCGCTTGCCATCGCCCCGGCCGGCCTCGCCGAGGTTCGGCCGGGAAGCGAGGTACACCTGATGCTGATCGGCCTGCGCGCGCCGCTGGCGGCGGGGCAGTCGGTCGACGTAAATCTGCGCTTCGAGCGCGCCGGGCCGATGAACGCGCCCTTCACAGTGGTCGCGGACAGCGGCGCCGGCTGGGCCGCGCAGCTTCCCAGGGCCATGCATCCGACCTTCCAGGCGCTTTCCTTCCTCGCCGGCTCGTGCTGGCGCGCGACCTTTCCAGATGGCCGCCAGACCGACACCCACTGCTTCTCACCCATCTATGGCGGCCGGTTCATGCACGACCGGCACGTCGTCGAGGGCGCGCCGACGCCTTATTCGGGCGAGACGCTCTATCGCCTCCAGCCGATGGAACGGCGGGTCGCCTTCGATTATCGGGCGTCGGACGGCGGGCACAGCATCGGCACCGCGCTGCCGGCGCCGAACGGCGTCGCCTTTCCGGCCCAATCCCATCGCGGCCAGGACGGCGCCGAGATGACGATCCGCAGTTCGTGGACCCGCGACGGCGACAATGCCTATGTCGCGCTCAGCGAGCGGCGCCAGGGCCGGCGCTGGCGCGAAATGTGGCGGATGCGCTTCGAGCGCATCGGCCCGGCGACCGCGAACTAGATCAGCCCCATCGCCTTCAAACTCCGGTGCCCCTCGG
>DATDAU010000023.1:0-17524 GCA_036525215.1 Allosphingosinicella sp. | reverse complement strand
CGGTGGCCGCCGCGGTCTATGGCGGCGTGCCGCTCGCCGCGCTCGAGGCCGAGGGCGCGCTGGCGATCGACGGCGACCGCGCGCTTGCGGAACGCTTCGTCACCCTCTTCCCATTGCTCCCCAAGGCGCCGCGCCCCGTTCCCGCTTGAAGGCGCCGCCCGGGGGTGCGAAGATCATCTCATGCTGGCCCGGATCCTAGGGGACGCCGCCTCGGCCTTCGTCGCACCGACGCCCGAAGAAGCGGGCGAGCGCTTCTTTCGGACGGTCGAGCGCTACGGCGCTTCCTACCTGCAGACCCGAGTCTATCGCCGCCCCGGCGCGCCGCTGACCTCGGCCAGCCACTGGGCGGCCGGCGGTTTCGTCAGCAGGATCGCGCCCGCCGCCTGGCCGGGCAGCGACGCGTTCAACTTTGTCTGCTTCACCTGCAATCCCCTGCTCACCGCCATCGAGGAGAGCCGGACCGCCTACCGGTTCAGCGACTTCGCACCGCGCCGTGATCCGGCGTTCGGAGCCTATTGGGACGCCATGGCCGAGGCCAGGATCCAGGACGCCCTCTGTTCCACGACCTACGGCCCGGACCAGATGATCGCCTCGCTCCATCTCGGCTTCCACTTCTCCAAGTTCGACGAGCGGGAGGCGCGCGCCATCCAGACCGCCGGCCTGGTCCTGGTCGAGCGGCTGATGGAGCTGGAGGAAGGACCGCGCGACCCGTCGCGGCTGACCCAGCGCGAGCGCGACAGCCTCTTCTTCCTCGCCGAGGGCCGCTCCGACTGGGAAATCTCAGAGATATTCGGAATCTCCGAAACCGAGGTCCATGCCCATTTCGAGGACGCGCAGCGAAAGCTCGGCGCGGTCAGCCGCCTCCAGGCGGTCGCCCGCCTGGTCCACCGCCGGCTGCTCTGACGGCGGCGCCCGCTTCAGAAGCCGATCCGCTCGGCGGGTTCCGGCTTGGCCCGCGATTCCGCCTCGAGCAGCGCCAGGATGTCGGCGGGACCGGCCGCTCCGCCGAAACGCAGCTGCCGGGCGACGACCGCGAAATCGCCGGGGGTGAGACCGGAAATCCGGGCCAGGCCGGCCGGCGCCGGACCTTCGAAGAAGCGCGTCCAGGCACGCGCCATCAGCCGCGGGGACAGCGGCCCCAGCTCGATCTTGAACACGAAGCGCCGCAGCGCAGCCGGATCGAGCCGGCGCGCATGGTTGGTGGCAGCGAAGAAGGGCAAGGGGTGCGAATCCATCCAGGTCAGCAATTCGTTGACCTGGCTGACCTCCCACGAGCGTTGCGCGTCGCCGCGGTCGAACAGCAGCGAATCCGCTTCGTCGAACAACAGGACGGTGCCGCGCTCGCGCGCCTCGGCGAAAGCGTCGGCGATCCGCGCCTCGGTCTCGCCCACCCAGGAGGAGAGCAGGTCGGAGGCGCGCTTCACCACCAGCGGCCGGTCGAGCCGCTCGGCCAGGTGGCTGACGAGCGCCGTCTTCCCCGTGCCCGGCGGACCGGTGAGGAGCAGGGAGACGTCGGCGGGCGCGCCCGGCGCGGAGATCCGCCTGGCCAGCCGCGCGATCGAGCAATCGGCCTCATACAGGTCGAGGTCGATCTGGCCGGACACGATCGGAGGCAATGGACGGCCGCCGCGCAGGCCGAGGATCAGGGATGCCCCCACCGCTTCGGCATCGTCGGCGCCGCCGCCGGCCAAGGATGCGGCGCGCAACGCCGAGCGGGCGATGCCCGCGGCGCTTTCGGTGGCCGGCAGCAGCGCGTCGAGCGCGTCGCCCGCGCCGGCGACGCCCTCGGCCTCGGCGACCCGAGCGACGATGCGCGCCCGCGCCTTGCGGTTCGGCGCGCCGATCCGCAGGATGTAGCTCATCCGCCGCAAATGGGCCGGGTCGACCCGGTCGATCGCGTTGCTGGTCCAGATCGTCGGCACCTCGTTCTGCTCGAACAGGCGGTTGATGAAGATCTTCGACGCGCCCTGGCGGTCGCCGCGCCCGACATGGATGCTGGCGTCGGAGAACAGATCCTCCATCTCGTCGAACAGGAGGACCGACTCCGCGCGACGCGACAGCAGGCGCTGCGACCGCTTGAGCGCGGTCAGACGGTCCCCCCGGGACGGCTCGCCGTCACCCGATCGGGCCTCGCCAACCGCATAAAGCGATGCACCCGCCGAGGCCGCGAGCCTGCGCGCGAATTCGGTCTTTCCGGTCCCCGGAGGACCGTGAATGAGGATGTTGATGCCCGGCGCTTTCCTCGCGAACGCGCCCTTGAGCAGGCGAACGAGCAGCCGCAGCGGCTCGGCCTGTTCGGCGAAATCGTCCGGACCAAGGACGGCGCGCTGCCGAAGGCCGGCGAGCGCGTCGATCAGCTCGCCCGGGTCGGTCAGCTGGGCGTCGAGCACCGCGACCAGGCGCCAGTCGATCTCGATATCCGGGCCGCCGCCATGGCCGCCGCCGTCGCCGACGTAGAGCAGGCCAAAGCGGGCCGGACCGGACCTTCGAACACGGCGCGACGCTTCGCCATGATCGACGCCGGCAAGGCGACCGACAAGCGCGATCATATCCTCGCCGCCGCCGCTCAGGCGGCTGCGCAACGAAGCGAGCCGGGTCAGCCGGTCCATCGCCGCCGCGACGCGGAGCAATTCGGCTTCGAACGGGTCGAAGCCAAGCAGCGCCGAGACCGCGTCGACCGATGCGAAGAGAGACGGCGCCGCCTCTTCGGCGTCGATCGCTTCGATCAGGCCTGGAAGCCCCTCCCAGGAAATCCGCTCGCCCGCGCATGCGTCGCAACCCGCCGCCGGCGGGTCGCCGTCGGACATGGCGGCCACGACATCCGTGTCCGCGAAGACAATATCCGGCCACAGCCAGTCGCGTTCGTCTCGCGCCCAATCGAGCAGGGTCGTCGCGGTCCGGCTGGACCTTCCGTTTGAAGCGCGCAGCAGCCTCAACAGACGCTGCGCGAGAAGCTTCTCGCCCATGGCTCACCTGCAAGGGCCGCGCGGACTCATGTCCGGACACGGCCTGGTTTCAATCGCGGCTGAGTATCCCGCCGGGTCCGGACCCGGCGCAGCGACTAACGCTGGGGCGGGCTCGAAGCGGTGGGACGGCAGCCGATTCGTATCTTCGAATCGAACAAATCATCCTCCGTCGTTTCGGCGACGTGCCGAAGAGGCCGGGCGGTTACGCCCGGCCGTGGTTCAAGTCAAGCATGGGCCGCGGCGGGCGCGAGCTCGCCCGACATCAGCCGCCGGGCAAGGAACAATTTGAACAGGAGGAATACCGTCCCCGAGGAAGCGGCGAAGCCGGCGTGGACCAGCCAGAACTGGGTGGCTGGCATGGTCGAGAGCCACCCGCCGACCCAGCCGACCATCGAATTGGCGGCGAAGAAGGCGAGGTAATAGAGTCCGATTACGGTGGCGTTGATCGCCTTCGGCGCGAGCTTGGCGAACAGGGCCAGGCTGACCGGCAGCATGTGCGCGAAGCCGATCGAATTGAGGACGTGGAACATGACCGGCCAGAACAGGCCGATCTTCTCGCCCGGCGGAGTGGTCGCGGCGGCGGCGACCAGGCAGAGCATGCCGCCGATCGAGAAGACCGATCCGATGATGATCTTGACCAGCTCGTCCGGCTCCCGCCAACGCTTGCCGTACCAGCGGTAGAAGAGCGCGACGAGGAGCAGGAAGCTGACCGAGACAATTGCGTCCAGGGTCACCAGCCAGGTGGTCGGCAGGCGCGTGCCCATGAAGACCAGGTCGAACTGCTGGTCGCCCCAGACCAGATAGGCGTTGAAGATCTGGTTGTTGGGCACGATCGCCACCGCCATCACCGGAATCAACAGGAGCAACGCGAAGGTCGCCAGCCAGTCGGTGCGGGTGAGCTTCGGCGCCGCCGCGCGCGCCGCCCGGTCCGGGACGTCGAAATATTCGACCGGCAGATATTTCTGGCCGGAGATGTAGATGACGAGCGCGACAAGCATGCCGATGCCGGCGGCGCCGAAACCCCAGTGCCAGCCCAGCTTCTCGCCGAGCGTGCCGACGATCAGGGGCGCCGCGATCACGCCGGCATTGATGCCGAGATAGAAGATCTGGAAGGCGTCGGCGCGGCGCAGATCCTCGGGCTTGTAGAGCGATCCGACCTGGCTCGCGATATTACCCTTGAGCATGCCGGCGCCGAGGATCAGGGCGAGCAGGGCGAACAGGAAGCTGATTTCGAAAGCCATCAGGAAATGGCCGGCCGCCATGGTGATCGCCCCGATCAAAACCGTTCGGCGTTTGCCGAGCACTCGGTCGGCGAGCAGGCCGCCGAGGATCGGGGTCAGATAGACGCAGGCGAAATAGGTGCCAACGATGGCGGAGGCGAGCGGCTGGCCGTCGAGATCCCCATAGAGCCGGCGGAAGCTGGCGAAGAAGGCGACGTTGCCGACATTGGCCGGCAGCAGCAGGTAGTTGACCAGATAGAGGACCAGCAGCGCCTGCATGCCGTAATAGGAGAAACGCTCGAAGGCCTCGGTGAAGGCGAGATAGCCGAGGCCCTTGGGATGGCCGAGGAAGGCGCGGTCGCTATGGTCGGCGACGTTCAGTTCCGGCGTGGCTTCGGCGGCGGTCATCTTCTCTCCCCGATTTTTGCGGCGACCCTAGTGACAAGGCGCTTTGGCGCCAGCGGTTTTTCGACCAAGCGCGCTTTGCGCCGTTGAAACGCGCGGATAGGGTGCGCGGCCTCAACAGGGAGATTGCGATGCGCCTGGCCTTTCTGACCGCCGCCCTTCTGGCCGCCGCCACCCCGGCGCTCGCCACCCCGACCGAGGATTTCCAGCGGCTGATGGCCGACCATTATCAGTGGCTCCTACGCGAGAACCCGACCGACGCGACGTCGCTGGGCGTGCGCGACTATGACAATCGGATCCGCGACATCAGCCCTGCCGCGCGCGACCGCCGCGTCCGCGAGGCCCAGGCCTTCCTCGCCCGGCTCGACGCCATTCCGGAGGCCGGCCTCGCCCCGGCCGACCGGGTCAACCGCGCGATCATGCGCCGCCAGCTCGGCGAGGCGGTGGAGGACAACAATTTCGCCCAGCGCGACATGCTGTTCACCACCTATTACGGCTGGCACCAGGGCTTCGCCGGCCTCGCCCGCGGCCTCCCCTTCCGCACCCGCGCCGATTACGAATCCTATCTCGCCCGCATCGCCCAATATCCGCGGCTCAACGACGAAGCGCTGGCGATCACCGCCAATGCGGTGCGCGGCGGCTATGTCCTGCCCTGCTCGGTGCTCACCGGCTATGAGCGCACCATCTCCGGCGTGATCGCCGCCGATCCCACCAGGTCGCGCTTCTACGAGCCCTTCCTCGGCAACCGGCCGACCGGGATGAACGAGGCCGACTGGGCGGCGATTCAGGCGCGGGCGCGGACGATCATCACCACCGCGATCAACCCGGCCTATCAGAAGCATCTCGATTTCTACATGCGCGACTATCTGCCGCATTGCGCCCGCTCGGACAGCATCGCGGCGCAGCCGCGCGGCGCCGAATATTATGCGCTTCAGGTCCGCGAGAACACGACCACCAATCTGACGCCGCAGCAGATCCACGATATCGGGCTTGGTGAAGTCGCGCGCATCCGCGCCGAGATGGAGCGGGTCGCCCGGGGCGCCGGCTATCCCAGCCGCGAGGCCTTCATCCAGCATCTGCGGACCGACCCGAGCTACTACCCGACCAGCGCCCAGCAGCTGATCTCCGCATCGGCCAGCTTCAACAAGGAGGTGGATTACTGGCTGCCGCGGCTGTTCGGCACCCTGCCCCGCCTCACCTTCACCATCCGCGAAATACCGGCCGAGACGGCGGAAGGGACAACGACGGCCTATTACGGGCAGGGATCGCCTGAGAGCGGCATCGCCGGCACCTATTACGTCAACACGTCGCGGCTCAACCAAAGGCCGCTGTGGGAGATCCCGGCGCTCAGCCTCCATGAATCGGTGCCCGGCCACCATTTCCAGATCGCCCTCCAGCAGGAGATGGACCTGGCGCCGTTCCGCCGCAATTTCTCGAGCTTCACCGCCTTCACCGAAGGCTGGGCGCTTTATGCGGAGAGCCTGGGCGAGGATATGGGCCTCTACAACACGCCCGAGCGGCGGATGGGCGAATTGAGCTACCAGATGTGGCGGGCCACCCGGCTGGTGGTCGATACCGGCATCCACGCCTTCGGCTGGGACAAGGCGCGGGCTGTCCAGTACATGCGCGACAACACCGCGCTGACCGACGCCAATATCGACGCCGAGGTGAACCGCTACATCAGCTGGCCGGGCCAGGCCTTGGGTTACATGATCGGGCGGCTCAAGATCCTGGAGTTGCGCCACCGCGCCGAAGCCGCACTCGGCGACCGCTTCGACATCCGCCGCTTCCACGACGCGGTGCTGCGCAACGGCTCGGTGCCGCTCGACGTGCTCGAAGGCCAGATCGACGCGTGGATCGCGGCCGAGCAAGCGCGGCGGTGATCCTTTCGCTCCTGATGTCGCTGGCGCTTTCCGGCGCGCAGGCCCCAGCCGCTAATTATGCCTGGCGGACGGTGGCGGCGGGCGAGAGCGTCGTCTGGGGCGCGGCGGACGGATCCGGCTATGGCCTTCGCATAAGCTGCCGGCCCGGCGGCCGGCTCGAGATGCTCGGCCCCACCGGCACCGACGCGCTGGCCGGAATACCCACGCGGGTGACCTTCCGGCGCGGCGAGGACGTTGCGACCCTCCTCGCCGTCACCGTCGACGGCGATTCCGGCCCCGAATTCTCGATTCCGCTGGCGGCCGGCGAGCTGCCGATCGCTACCCTGCTGGCCGGCGCGACCCTGAGGATCGGCATAAGCGGGGAAAGCCGCGACGTGCCGGGCGAAGGCGCGCCCGCGGTGCTGGCGCCGCTGGTGGCGGCCTGCCGGCGCTAGAAAAACTCGCCCAGAAAGGCCGCCGCTTCGTCCGAAATGCCGACGATCTTGTTGGTTGCCTGGCGATAGAATTTGAAATTGAGTTCGGTCTGGGGCCGCCCGTCCTTCCAGTCACTGCAGAGCTTGAGCTCGCGCCGCCCGAGCGGTCGTTTGGCAAGCGCGGTCCGTTTGACGGTGATGCTTACCCGTGGCGTCTGTCGGGTGATGCCGGGCTGCCTTGCTACTGCTTCGACAGCAGTAACAATTCCACGCGCGATGAGGCCCTGCCCGCCTTCATTCTCGCTCGCGAACAGGTAGATCGTGTCGCCCTGGGCGATGCGCCTCCCCCCATACATCGTCTTTTGCGCGGCGAAGGCGAAGGCCGCCGCCTCCGGAGTGCCTATGTCGGCTTTGATCGCGAAGGCCATGTGTCGGGCGTGAAGGTCGCCAGGCTCAGCCGAAGCTGAGCTTGCGCAGGACGCGGCCCGCACGGTCCCTAAAGGTGCGGCGAGCCTTTGAGCGGTCGGGAGTCGGCAGCAATTCGGTGGTCCGTTTCTCGGCCTCGCGCACTTCCTCGGCGAACAGGCGGAGATTGGTCGGCCGGCTCGGGCGGAGGCGCTCGCGGCCGCGGATCATGTCCTCGGCGGTCTTCAGCGCGCGGACCAAATCCTCTTCGCTGAACGGCTTGACCAGGCAGCCGAGCGCCAGGTCGGTCATCGGGAAACTGGGGGCCTTGCCGCTGGTGAACAGGCAGGGAATGCCGAGGTCGTTCAATTTTGCGGCGACCGAGAAGCCGGTCGAGCCATGGGCGAGCTGGAGATCGACCAAGGCGAGATCGGGCCTCTCTTCGTCGACCGAGGCGAAGGCGCCTGCGCTGTCCTCCGTCACGGCGGTTACGCGGTAAAGCGGGTTCAGCTCGACGAGGTGCCTGAGCGTCTGGGCGACCAGAGGTTCGTCCTCGACGATCAAAATACGCAACATGGCCGGCCACCTCCCCGCAACCGCTTCGATTCTTTACCGAATGAATCGACATTGGAATCCGTGGCGGCGGAATTTGCGGCGAGTGATTCCCGGGATGCGGCGAAGCGACGGAACCAGGGGAGATCAGATGCGCATCGTCCCCTCGATCACGGTCACGCAATTGCCGCCGAGGATGACGCGATCGCCCTCCAGCCGGGCGGTGAGGTGGCCGCCGCGACGGCTGGCCTGATAGGCGGTGAGCGTGTCGCGGCCGAGCCGCTCGGCCCAATAAGGCGTGCTGACGCAATGGGCGGAGCCGGTCACCGGATCCTCGTCTATCCCCGCGCCCACGGCGAACACCCGGCTGACGAAGTCGGTCGTCGAACCCGGCGCGGTGACGATGGTGAGGATGTCGCCCTCCTTGCCGAGCCTGCGGAAATCGGGCGCCAGCGCCAGGATTTCGGCTTCGCTTTCGACGACGACCAAAGCGTAGCCGCCGGGGTGCCAGAGCGTCTCTCTGGCCTGGCAGCCCAGGGCGGCCAGCACTTCGGGCAACGGCTTCGGATCGGCCTTCCACGCTGGCAGCGACATGGCGTAGCGACCGCCTTCTTTCGCCACTTCGAGCATGCCGGCGCGGCGCGTGCGGAAGCGGATCCGGTCCCGGTCGCCGATCAGGACGTGGCCGCTCGCGAGGGTGGCGTGACCGCAGAGCACGACCTCCACCGCGGGCGTGAACCAGCGCAACTCGTAATCAGCCTCGCCGTCCTCCGACCGGATCGTGAAGGCGGTTTCGCTGAGGTTGTTCTCCATCGCGATCGCCTGGAGCACATCGTCGGGAAGCCAGGCGTCCAGGGGCATCACCGCCGCCGGATTGCCGGCGAAAGGCCGGTCGGCGAAGGCGTCGACCTGGACGAAACGTAACTCGGTCATTCTTCCTGAACTCCCTCTCGGGTGAGATCGGTCTCGGCGAGCGCATTACCGGGGTCGTCGACCTGCCCTTCCGGATCGATGTGGATCAATATCTCGCATTCGGGAAATTCGGCCTGCAGCTTGCGCTCGACCTCGTCCATCACGTCGTGCGCGTCTGCGACGGTCATGGCGGGATCGACCCATACGTGAAACTGGACGAAATCATGGGCGCCGCTGGTGCGGGTGCGAAGATCGTGAATGCCCTTGAGCTCCGGATGGCGTGCGGCGACGTCGACGAAGCGCTGGCGTTTCTCGGCCGGCCATTCCTTGTCCATCAGCTGGTCGACCGCATGGGTCGAGGCGCGCCAGGCGCCGAAGGCCAGCCAGGCGGCGATCAAAATGCCGAAGGCGGGATCGGCGCCGGCGATGCCGGCATATTGATCGATGACGAGCGCGGCGATCACCGACAGATTGAGCAACAGGTCGGACTGATAATGGACATTGTCGGCCTTGATCGCCACCGAGCCGGTGCTCCGGATCACCCGGCGCTGATAGGCGATCAGGCCAAGCGTCGCGGCGATGGCGACCACCGAGACCGCGATCCCCTGCTCGGCATTGGCGGCATGAACGCCGTTGATCAATCGGTCGACGGCCCGCCAGGCGATGCCGATCGCCGAGACGAAGATGATGCCGACCTGAATGAGAGCGGCGATCGATTCCGCCTTGCCGTGGCCGAACCGGTGGTCGTGGTCGGCCGGCATGGCGGCGACCCGCACTCCGAACAGGGTGATCAGCGACGCGACCAGATCCAGACCGGTGTCCGCGAGCGAGCCGAGCATCGCCACCGATCCGGTGGTCCAGGCCGCCCAGGATTTGAGCCCGACCAGGAACAAGGCGGTGGCGACGCTGGCCAGCGCGGCGCGCGTGGTCAACGCCGAGCGGGCCTCGAACCGTGCGTCCTCGGCGGCGCTCATGGGTAAAGCAGGCTCTCGCTCCAGCCGTCCGGGTCGGGTAGGAACAGCCGCCGCTCGTGGAGCCGGTGCGGCCGGTCGCTCCAGAACTCGATCCGCTCCGGCGCGACCCGATAGCCGGACCAGTGGGGCGGGCGGGGCACGTCCTCGCCGTCATAGGCGGCGACCAGCTTCTCGTAGCGCCCCTCGAACAGCGCGCGTTCGGCGAGCGGGCGCGACTGGTCCGAGGCCCACGCGCCGATCCGGCTGTCGCGCGAGCGGCTGGCGAAATAGGCGTCGGCCTCTTCGTCCGACACCGGCGTCACCGCCCCTTCGATCCGGACCTGCCGGCGCAGCGACTTCCAGTGGAAGAGCAGGGACGCGCGGGGGTTGGCGGCGAGCTCGTCGCCCTTGCGGCTCTCCCGGTTGGTGTAAAAGACGAAACCGCGCGCGTCATGGCCCTTGAGCAGCACCATCCGCGCCGACGGCCGCCCGGCGGCGTCGGCGGTGGCCAGCGCCATCGCCTCGGCGTCGTTGGGCTCGGCGGCGCGGGCTTCGGCGAACCAGCGTTCGAACAGGGCGTGGGGATCTTCGGCCATCCCCGCCTCCTACAGGCCCGGCCCGAGGCGGCACAAGGGGAACAGGCTCTGGCGGGCAATCCCCTTGCGCGGTTCCGGAACATGGCCCATTTCCCCCCCATTGCGCTCGATCAAGGCACGGGTTTCGATTTCGGTGGAGAACAGGGACAAATGGCCGATCTCTATTCGCAGCTGAGCGTGCCGCGCGGCGCCAGCGAGGCCGACATCAAGAAGGCCTATCGCAAGCTCGCCAAGGAGCTGCACCCGGACAAGAACAAGGACAATCCCAAGGCGACCGAGCGCTTCTCGAAGGTCACGCAGGCCTATGATATCCTGACCGACAAGGACAAGCGCGCCCAGTACGACCGCGGCGAGATCGACGAGGAGGGCAATCCGCGCATGCCATTCGGCTATGGCGGCGGCGGCGCGCATCCCGGCGGCGGCGGCGGTTTTCGCGGGCCCAATGGCGAACCGTTCGAGTTCAGCGGCGGCGGCGAGGCGGCCGACATTTCCGACCTGTTCGAGGGCCTGTTCGGCGGCGGCCGGCGCGGCGGCGGCGGGCCGTTCAGCGGTTTCGGCCGGCGCAGCGCGCCACCGCAAAAGGGCGCCGACGTCGCCTATCGGCTGGAGGTGAGCTTCGAGGACGCGGCCAAATTGGCCGGCCAGCGGGTGACCCTGAGCAGCGGCAAGACGCTCGACATCAAGCTGCCGCCCGGCGTCGAGGACGGGACCAGGATCCGCCTCGCCGGGCAGGGTCAGAGCGGCCCCGGCGGCAGCGGCGACGCATTGGTCACGATCATCATCAAGCCGCACCGATTCTTCCGCCGCGAGGGCGAGAATATCCGTCTCGACCTGCCGGTGGCGATCGACGAGGCGGCCTTGGGCGGGAAGGTGAGGGTGCCGACAGTGGATGGGCCGGTGATGCTGAGCATTCCCAAGGGATCGAGCTCGGGCAAGGTGCTGCGCCTCAAGGGCAAGGGCTTCGCCGCCAAGGGCGGCAAGCGCGGCGACCAACTGGTCACCTTGATGGTCGATGTGCCCGAAGACGCCGAGCTGGCCAGCTTCCTCGAGAGCTGGAGCGGCAAGGGCAGGCACAACCCCCGCGCGGGGCTGGGCGTCTAGCCGGCCGGGCAACCCAATGCGCGAAATTTCACCCGAATCGCCGGAAGCGAGGCGCAAGCGACTGGCCAAGGCCAAGGCGCATTTCGGAACCGTGAAGGAGCAAATCCGGACCGGATCGCCCTTCCAGGTGATCAAGCGGGTGGCGATCGGCGTCTATTCCGACGGCTTCATCCACGCCGGCAACCTCGCCTATCTCGCTTTGCTCTCGATCTTTCCCTTCGTCATCGTCGCCGCCGCGGTCGCCCGCGTCTTCGGCCAGACCGAAGCGGGGATGGATGCGGTCAACGCCTTGCTCCAGACCATGCCGCCCAACGTCGCCGACGTGCTGCGGGTCCCGATCCACGACGTCGTCGAGGCGCGCTCGGGAAGCCTGCTCTGGCTCGGCGCCCTGGTCGGCCTGTGGACCACGGGCAGCTTCATCGAGACCATCCGCGACATCATCCGCCGCGCCTATGGCGTGACCTACAGCCGGCCCTTCTGGGAATATCGGCTGGGCTCGGTCGGCATGATCATCGCCGCAGTGGTCATCGCCATGGTCGCGTTCAGCGCCTCGATCCTCCTTTCCGGCGTCCAGCAATTCCTTGTCGCGCGCATCCCCGGCGCGGGCGACGTCGTCAGCATGCTGACCGTGCTGCGCGCGGCGCCTGCGCTGATGCTGTTCGGTTCGCTCTATCTCCTATTCTTCACGCTGACGCCCAAGCGCTACCGGCTGACGTGCCGCAAATGGCCGGGCGCAGCCTTCGTCGCCTTGTGGTGGGTGGCGACGACCGCGCTTCTGCCTGTCGTCTTATCGGGCCTGGCAAGCTATGACCTCACCTA
Source organism: Allosphingosinicella sp. (assembly GCA_036525215.1). GTDB lineage: Bacteria > Pseudomonadota > Alphaproteobacteria > Sphingomonadales > Sphingomonadaceae > Allosphingosinicella. The sequence continues at coordinate 5,299 of DATDAU010000023.1, read as the reverse complement.
CGGCAGCCTCGCCGGCGTGATCATTGCGTTGTTTTTCTTCTTCATCATCGGTCTCGGGCTCGTTATCGGCGCGGAACTCAACGCGGCGCTCGCCGAAACGCCGACACCGACGCAGGAAGATGTGATCGCAATCGTCCAGGAGGAGGCCGCTGAAGAAGCCGTGCACCTGGCCGAGGAAAAGGCAGAGCACGCCGAAGACAGGGCCGCCGCCAGGGCCGAACAGGAGGAAAAATGACCGGCTTGATGGAAGGAAAGCGGGGGCTGATCATGGGCCTCGCCAACGACCGCTCGCTCGCCTGGGGGATCGCCAAGGCGCTCGCCGAGCAGGGCGCCGAACTCGCCTTCTCCTATCAGGGCGAGGCGATGGAGAAGCGCGTCCGCCCGCTCGCCGAGCAATTGGGCACCGCTTTCCTGATCGATTGCGACGTCGGCGACATGGCCAATCTCGACCGCGCCTTCGAAGTCCTCAAGGAACGGTGGGAGACGATCGATTTCCTAGTCCACGCCATCGGCTTTTCCGACAAGAACGAGCTCAGGGGTCAGTTCGTCGATACCAGCCTCGAAAATTTCCTGCTGACCATGAACATCTCGGCCTACAGCTTCGTCGCCTGCGCCCAGCGGGCGCGGCCGATGATGCCCAACGGCGGCAGCCTGCTGACCCTGTCCTATTATGGCGCCGAGAAGGTGATCCCGCATTACAACGTGATGGGCCTCGCCAAGGCGGCGCTGGAGACCTCGGTCAAATATCTGGCGATGGACCTGGGACCGGAGAATATCAGGGTCAACGCCATCTCCGCCGGCCCGATCAAGACCCTGGCGGCGAGCGGCATCGGCGACTTCCGCTACATTCTGAAGTGGAACGAATATAACAGCCCGCTCCGCCGCAACGTCACCATCGAGGATGTCGGCGGCGCCGGCCTCTATCTGCTTTCGGACCTCGCCTCGGGCGTGACGGGCGAGATCCACCATGTCGACGCCGGCTACAACGTCATCGGCATGAAGGCCGAGGACGCGCCCGACATCGCCACCACCTGAGGTCGACGCAGGTGGGCGCATGACCGTCGCCAGGCATGTTGTCGTCCACGGCCGGGTCCAAGGCGTCTTCTACCGCGGCTGGAGCGTCGAGGCCGCGCAGGACCTCGGCCTTGCCGGCTGGGTCCGCAACCGCCGCGACGGCACGGTCGAAATGCTCGTCGCCGGGCCCGAAGCAGCGGTCGCAGCGATGATCGAACGATGCCGGGAGGGGCCGCCGGCCGCGCGGGTCGACCGGATCGACGTCACCGACAGCGTGGAGGAAGTTCCGGTGGGATTCGAGGGGCGCGCGACGACCTAGGAGGTCATTCGTCCTTGCGGCCGACCAAAGTACCCTTGGTGCCGTTGTCGAGCAGGGTGAAGCTGAAATCGGGCCGGCGCCGGCGCCAGCGGCGGGCGACCAGCCGCTCGCCAGGACGGGCGCCGTCGTCGAGCATTACCGTGCCGCCGGGCGCGACATGATCGAACAATGCCTCCGCGCCGCCCCGAGTCAGCGGGTGGACGGTCCAGGGCGGGCCGTCGACCAGCATCAGATCGATGTCCCGCGGCAACGGGCCGTGATCGTACCACAGTCCCGGCCAGTTTCGTGACGGCCTGAGCGCGACCGCCCGCAAATCGGCCCTGAGGCCATGATCCGCGAGCCAGTGGGAGGTGGCGTCGACGAAGTCGCGATGCTGGTCGAAGCTGATCAACTCGCCGCCGCCGGCGACCTTCAGCGCCTGGGCGAGGATCAGGGTCGACGCCCCGGCGCCGAATTCGACGACCAGCTTCGGCCGATGCGCCAATATGTGGTCGGTCACCAAGGTGAGCAGGCCGACATCCGCCTTCCAGCTGCCGAGATGGGGCAGAGCGTCGTGGGGAAGCCCGAGGCGATCGAGCAGGGCGTGCTTGTCGGCGAGCCGGCCGCCGTGGAGGCTGCGCAGCAGCCAGGGCCACTGGATCGCGCCGATGCCCAGGACCGCCGCCCAGTCCGCGACCGTACGCTGGGCGTCGCCGATGACCTCCGTGGCGCCGATGCGGGGCAGGAGGGACGTCAATTCGCGGCTCGTCATTTCTGTTCTCGACTCAACTGGCGAACGGATCTCGAACCAATATCGTGTCTTCCCGTTCCGGACTGGTCGACACCAAAGCGACCGGACATTCGATCAACTCCTCGATGCGACGGATATATTTGATCGCCTGGGCGGGGAGCTGGCGCCAGCTGCGGGCGCCGGCGGTGGAATCGCTCCATCCGTCCATCACCTCGTAGACCGGCTCGACCGCCTGCTGGTCGGCGGCGTGGGCGGGCAGATGATCGAGGTTCTCGCCGCGCAAGGTGTAGCCGGTGCAGATCCGGATCTCGTCGAGGCCGTCGAGCACGTCGAGCTTGGTCAGCGCGATCCCGGTCACGCCCGCGACCGCGCAGGCCTGGCGGACGAGGACGGCGTCGAACCAGCCACAGCGGCGCTTGCGGCCGGTGACGGTGCCGAATTCGCGGCCGCGCTCGCCGAGGCGCTGGCCGACTTCATCGTCGAGCTCGGTCGGGAAAGGGCCGGAACCGACCCGGGTCGTGTAGGCCTTGACGATGCCGAGGACGAAGCCGGCGGCGGAAGGGCCGAGGCCAGTGCCGGCGGCGGCGGTGCCGGCGACCGTGTTCGACGAGGTGACGAACGGATAGGTGCCGTGGTCGACGTCGAGCAGCACGCCCTGCGCCCCTTCGAACAGGATCCGCCGGCCGCGCTGGCGGGCCTGGTTGAGCGTGATCCAGACCGGCCGGGCGAATTGCAGCACGAAGTCGGCGATCTCGCCGAGGTCGCGGACCAGCCGCTTGCGGTCGATCCTGGGCTCACCGAAGCCGGCACGGAGCGCGTCATGATGGGCGCAGAGGCGGTCGAGCTGGGCGTCGAGCTGGTCGAGATAGGCAAGGTCGCAGACCCGGATCGCCCGGCGGCCGACCTTATCCTCATAGGCCGGCCCGATGCCGCGGCGGGTGGTGCCGATCTTGCCGGCGCCGCTGGCGTCCTCGCGCAGAGCGTCGAGATCGCGGTGGAAGGGGAGGATCAGGGGGCAGGTGTCGGCGATCTGCAGCGTCTCCGGGCTGATCGCGACGCCCTGCTCGGTCAGCTTCTCGACTTCGGCCTTCAGCGCCCAGGGATCGAGAACGACGCCGTTGCCGATCACCGACAGGGTCCCGCGAACGATTCCCGACGGCAGCAGCGACAATTTGTAGGTGCTGTCGCCGACGACCAATGTGTGGCCGGCATTGTGTCCGCCCTGGAAGCGGACGACGAGATCGGCGCGGCTGGCCAGCCAGTCGACGATCTTGCCCTTGCCCTCGTCGCCCCACTGGCCGCCGATTACGCTTACATTCGCCAATTTGGCATGATCCTTCCGATGACCGCCGGCCTCTACGGGCGGGCGCGGCCTGCGTCCAGCCGCGCCTGTATCACGCCTGAGCGAAACGTTGTTTCAGGTTAATGAAACTACCGGCAGGCTGGGCGCGTTGAGTATACGGTTTTCCCCCACCAAGGAGATTTGTCGTGCGCAATTTCACTCTCGCCGTCGCCGCTACGGCCATGGCCATACCCGCCACGTTCGTGGTGCCGACCACCCAGGCGGTGGCACAGCGCTACGACCGTAACGGCAATTATATCGGCCCGACCTGGCGCGGCCGTGACGGCCGCTATCATTGCCGTCGCGGCAACGGCACCACCGGCCTTATCGTCGGCGGCGCCGGCGGCGCGCTGATCGGCCATTCGCTCGATGGCGGCCGCAACCATACTACGGGTACGATTCTCGGCGCCGCCGCCGGCGCGCTGATCGGCCGCGAGGTCCAGAGGAGCAGGCAGACGCGCCACTGCCGCTAGACCTGTAACAAGCCAAACAAGAAGCGGGCCGCTTCCCCTCGGGGAGGCGGCCCGTTTTCCTTATGCAAGCATCAGCGAATTAGCTGGCCGGTTTAGCCCGCGGCTTGGCCCGGCTCTTGCTGGCGGCGGGTTTCCTTGTGGCGGGCTTCCGGGCAGCGGGCTTGCGCGCCGGCTTGGCGGCCGCGCCGGACGATTTGGCGGCGGGGGCCGCCGTCGCCTTGGCGCTCTTGCCGCGCGCGGCGGCGGGCGTGGCGGCCTTGCGCGCGGGCTTTTTCGCCGGCGCCTTGGCCGCAGCCGGCTTTGCCGCGCCGGCACCCGCTCCCGGGGTGGCCGCCTGGGCGCTGCCGGCGTTCATCATCCGCCGCACGGCCTCGGTGGCGGCGTCGATCATCGCCGAGCCGATCCGGTTCGCGCTGTCCGCGGCGGCGTCGGCGGCGGCGTCGGCGACGTCCTGGGCCTGGCGCGCGCTTCGCTTGGCGGTCTCACGGACCTTCTTGTTGGTCGAGAGCGCCGCCGCGGCAGCCACCAGTCCCGCGGCGAGCAGGCTGCGCGTTACCGGGTTCTGAACCAGTTCGGCGGCGCGGCGGCCCGCGTCGCGCATCGCTTCGGATACCGCATCGGCGGCGCTGCGGCTGCCCGCATTGGCGTTGCTCTTCTTCTTGGCCATCGGTGGAAACTCCTTCCAGTTCGTATCCGCAGCGTAACAGACCCACGAGGGCGCGAACAGTTCCGTCGCGGCGCGTCGCGAAGGCTGGAATCCGGATAATCGAAAGGCCGCCGGGTAGTCCCCGACGGCCCTTTCGACATGGTCAGCGGCCGGAAGTCTCCAGCCCGGAAGCTACTGAAAAAACTAAGCTTTCAGCCCCCGAACGGACTTGACCGACCCCTCTGCTGAACCATGAGACATCGGATCACCTCCTTTCGCTAGTTGAGAACACCGCCACTATGATTCGCGCCGAATCGCTGATCAAGTCTTGAACTCAATTATTTTGACGTTAGACTTCCTGCCTTCGCGCCGGCCTCCCCGAAGCGGCGCCTATCCCCTGCAATCCTCGATCACCCGGGCCGGCTCAGGCCATGCCGGCAGCACCAGATCGGCCGCGCCCGACGCCCCAATCAGGAAGCGGCCGCGGCTGAACATGATCTGGTCGAGCAGCGGATCGGACGCCGCCAGGGTAGCGGTCGCGCCGTCCGGCCGAGCCGATGCGGCAAGGCTGCGCTCTCCGAAAGTGGTGCGGATGACCAAGGCGGTCGCACGCGGCGCGTCGGCTCGAACCAGGTTGATCTGCCGCCCCGGCTCGCAGCGGACGAGGAAGCTCGCCGCGCCGGCGAGGCCCCAGGTCGCGGCCGCACCGTCATTGCTCAGGCGCCAGTCCCCGGGGCTCAGGGCCGCGTCGCGCCAGTCGGCCGGCGGCGGCGCG
>DATDAU010000022.1:0-14207 GCA_036525215.1 Allosphingosinicella sp. | reverse complement strand
CGCCGCGGCGCCCGCCACCGGCGCGGTCCCGCCACCGGCGGCAGGACGGCCGGCCGCCCAGGCGCCCGCCGCCAGTGGCGAAGCGGCCAGGCAAGGGCGCGGGCAGGGCGCCGGCCCGTTCGGCGGCCGCTTCCGCAACATGACGCCCGAGCAGCGCCGCGCTTACATGGAGAGCCTGACGCCCGAGCAGCGCGCGGCGATGCGCGAGCGGCGGCGGCAGTGGCGCGCCGAGCATGGCGGCGGGGAGGCGACGCCGCCCGATGGCCAGTGAGCCGATCATCTCGCTGAGGGGCGTCACCAAGACCTATGGCGCCGGCGAAACCGCGTTCCAGGCGCTGGCCGGCATCGACATGGACGTCGAGGCGGGCGACTTCGTCGCGGTGATGGGCGCGTCGGGTTCGGGCAAGTCGACGACGATGAACATCCTCGGCTGCCTCGACGTGCCGACCACCGGCACCTTCCGCTTCAAGGGCGTGCCGGTCGAAAGCCTCGACCGCGACCAGCGCGCTTTGCTTCGCCGCCGCTATCTCGGCTTCGTCTTTCAGGGCTTCAACCTGCTGGCGCGGACCGACGCGCTCGAAAATGTCGAGCTGCCCTTGCTCTATCGCGGCGAACAGAAGTCGCAGCGCCGCGAGGCGGCGATGGCGGCCCTGTCGAAGGTCGGGCTCGAACAATGGTGGGACCATACGCCGGCCGAGCTTTCTGGCGGCCAGCAGCAGCGGGTGGCGATCGCCCGCGCCATCGTCACCAATCCCGACGTCCTGCTTGCCGACGAGCCGACCGGCAATCTCGACAGCCGGACCTCGACCGAGATCATGGACCTGTTGACCGGCCTCAACCGGGATCTCGGCATCACCGTCATCATGGTCACCCACGAGCACGACATGGCCGCTTATGCCCGCACCATCGTCCACTTCCGCGACGGCCTGGTCGAGAGCGTCGACCGGAAGGCCGCCTGATGTTCTTCACCACCGTCATCCTCGCTGTCCGCGAGATCAGGCGTCATCTGCTCCGCTCTTTCCTGACCGTGCTCGGCATCGTCATCGGCGTCGCCGCGGTGGTCACGATGGTGACCCTGGGCAAGGGCGCGACGGCGGCGGTGGCCGAGCAGATTTCGAGCCTCGGCGCCAACATCCTCCAGATCCGTCCCGGCCAGGGCTTCGGCCGCGGCGGCGGTGGGCCGCAGGCGCCGGACTTCGAAATGTCCGACGTCACCGCCATCCAGGATCAGGTGGCCGGGGTGCGCGCGGTCGCGCCGCAGGCCCAGGCCTCGGCCCTCGCCGTCCGCAACGCGGCAAACTGGCAGACCACGGTCAACGGCACGACCAGTCAGTTCTTCACCGCCCAGCAATGGGCGCTGACCGGCGGTCGCATCTGGACCGACGCCGAGGAACAATCGGGCAAGGCGGTGTGCATCATCGGCAGCACCGTCCAGCAGAATCTGTTTCCGCGCGAGAATCCGATCGGCGAGCATTTTCGGCTGCGCGACATCTCCTGTGAGGTGATCGGTACCTTGGCGTCGCGCGGGCAGGGCGGTTTCGCCGACCAGGACGACGTCGTGCTGATGCCGATCAAGGCGGTGCAGCGCCGCTTCACCGGCAACCGCAACATCCGCTTCATCATGGTCGCGGTCGACGACAGCTTCGAAAGCGCCTCTGTCCAGTCGTCGATCCAGGACCTGCTGCGCGAGCGGCGCCACATTCAGCGGTCCGCCGAGGACAATTTCAACATCTTCGACACCAAGCAGATTTCCGAGACGCTGCAGGGGACGACCCAGATCCTGACCGCGGTGATGGGGGCGGTGGCGGCGGTCAGCCTGATCGTGGGCGGCATCGGCATCATGAACATCATGCTGGTCTCGGTCACCGAACGCACTCGCGAGATCGGCATCCGCCTCGCCATCGGCGCGGTCGGCAGCGAGGTGCTGATGCAATTCCTGGTCGAGGCCGTGGTCCTCGCCTGCCTGGGAGGGCTGATCGGGCTGGTCCTTGCCCTGGCCGCCACCTTCCTGATCGCGCCGCTGATCCAGGTGCCGTTCCTGTTCGATCTCCGGATCAACCTGATCTCGTTCAGCGTCTCGGCGCTGATCGGCGTCGTCTTCGGCTATTTCCCGGCCCGTCGCGCGGCCGCGCTGAACCCGATCGACGCGCTCAGGCACGAATAGGTTTTCACCCCACGCCCGGCTCGGCTAGCGTCTTCGCCAATTTGGGGGACGGCGCCGGATGACTGAGCTGGAATGGATCGCGGCGGGGCTCGGTGTGATCAACGTTGCCCTGGTCGTGCGGCGCAGCGTCTGGAACTACCCGTTCGGCCTGGCCATGGTCGCGCTCTACTTCTTCGTCTTCTACGAGGCGCGGCTCTACAGCGACGCCCTGCTCCAGATCTTTTTCCTGGTCGTCCAGCTCTACGGCTGGGTCAATTGGGTGCGGGCGCGGACGCAGGCCGGCGAAGTGCCGGTGGGTTGGATGACGGTTCGCGAACGAGTGATCTGGACGGCCGCGACCATTGCCGCCAGCCTGGTCTGGGGCCTTGGCATGGCGCGCTACACCAATGCCGCGGCGCCGGTCGTCGACGCCTTCATCGCCGGCTTCAGCATCTCGGCGCAGATCCTGATGGCGCGGCGCAGGATCGAGAATTGGGTGCTGTGGATTCTGGTCGATATCGTCGCCGTCGGCCTCTATTTCAGCCGCCATCTCTATCCGACCAGCGCGCTCTATCTGCTGTTCCTCTTGCTCTCGGTCGCCGGCCTGGTCGGCTGGCGCCGCGCCTTGCCGGCGCGCCCGGCCGTCGCGGTGGCCGCATGACGCGCGGCTTCGTGCTCGGCAAGTTCATGCCGCCCCATGCCGGCCACGTCCTGTTGTGCGACACCGCGCGGCGGTTGGTCGACCAGCTCACCATTCTGGTCTGCTGGCTGCCCGGCGATCCGGTTTCGGGACCGCTCAGGCTGCAATGGATGCGCGAATTGTTCCCGTCCTGCCGGGTGATCGGCCACGACGCCGTCGTCCCCCAGGCGCCGGCCGACGACCCCGATTTCTGGCCGATCTGGCGGGACATCGTGCAAGCGGCGCACCCTGAGCCGATCGACCGCCTGTTCGCCGGCGAGGACTATGGCCAGCGCCTCGCCGCAGAAGCCGGCGCCGAATTCGTCCTCGTCGGCCCGCGCGTCCATCCCGATCTCTCCGGGACGGCGGTCCGCGCCGATCCCTGGGCCCACTGGCGCGAACTGCCCGCGCCGGTCCGCCCGCATTACGCCCGCACCATCTGCCTCCACGGACCGGAAAGCACCGGCAAGTCTGTTCTCGCCGAACGGCTGGCCCGGCATTTCGGGACGATCTGGACTCCCGAATATGGCCGGGTCCATTGCGAGCTCAACGGCTTCGATCTCGACGCCGCCGGCCTCATCACCATCGCCGACGTCCAGCAGGCGATGATCGCCGCTTCGCTGCCCTGGTGCGAGCGCCGGCTGATCGCCGACACCGACGCGCTGACCACCGCCGCCTGGTCGATCATGATCCTTGGCCACATCCCCAAGGCCCTGCGCCTCGAGCCCCTGGCCGACCTCTATTTGCTGACCGACATCGACGTGCCCTGGCAGGACGACGGCACCCGCTATTTCCCGGACGACGAAAGGCGGGCGCTGTTCATGTCGGCTTGCCGCCAGGTCCTCGACCGCGCCGGCGCGAGGTGGGTGGAGATCGCCGGCACCTGGGAGGAGCGATTCGCCAAATCCGTCGCCGCGATCGAGGCGCTCGGCCCGCCGGGCGGCGCTTGACCGCCGGACCGACTGGGGTAGACTTCAGACGGGCTCCAGGCGCTTGTTCAAGGATGCGTGTATGTTCGCGAGAGTCGCTCTCTGTGCCGTGCTCGGCGCCGGCTTGATCGCCGGCGCGGCCCTGGCGAGCCAGCAACCGCCGGCGGAAACGCCGAAGGCGGAACGCATCTGCCGGGGCGCGACCCGGCAGCTCGGCAGCCATATCGTCGCGCCGCGGCGCTGCCGCACAGCCGAGCAATGGCGGATCGAGGACGAGGAGCGGGCACAGGCCGCCAGCAATCTCAGGCTTACCGAAGGTCAGAATGACGGCCGGGCGCCGCGGGCGCCGCAATAGCGTCAGTCGTTGTCGGCCTCGGGGTCGCGGGCTTCACCATCCTCGATGGGAAGCGACCAGGTGATCTGGTCGCGCAGTTTCTGCTCATGGGCGCTTTGGCCGTGACGGTGCGCTTCGGCGCGCTTGCACAACAGTCCGTGCAGAATCTCCGCGCGGGACGTCGGCACGCCCTTGTCGGCGCGTCCGTTGGCCAGCGCACGGGCCAGTTTGAATGACAGGTCGGCCATGAATACTCCGCTGATCGACCTCTGCCTTATAGGCGGTCGCGCTTAATCAAACCCTACCGCGGCCTTGTGGGCACCCGCAGGATCAAAGGTCCCGCACGTTGGTGGCGCCTAGCCGAATGGGCGGCGGAATCGGCGAAACAGGCCTTGCCTTTCGAAGCCCTCGAACATTTCCTCGGGGCCTTCTGGATCCAGCACCTCATTATCGGCAAGCCATGCTTCCACCTCGTTGAGGTCAGGCACCTGGTAGGGGATCAGGGAGCGGCCGGCGCCCCGCAGCGCCTCGATCGTCGTGATCAGCGATTGGCTGTCGTCAATATGCCGAACGACTTCCTTGACCTCGACCCCGAGATGCTCCGCGATCAATCCGTCCCTGATCGCGCGAATGGCCGGTCTCGCCCCTTCATTGGCCTCCAGGCGGGCGTCGATGGTGACATCGCATTCGGTGTCGAGGCCGAGTGAGCGGTTGTTGAGGTTGGAGGATCCCACGCGCAGGATCCGGTCGTCGACGACCAGGATCTTGGCGTGGACGTAGATCGGCGCGCCGTCCGCCGTCTGGGGATGATAGAGCTTCAGCCGCCCGTGGCGGTCACGTTGATGCAGGGCCTGATAAAGGCGGGCTCGGGCGGTATCCATTGCCACCTGCTCCAGCCAGCCGTCGGCGTTCAACGGGTTGACCAGGACAATCTCCGGCCCCGCAGGTTCGGCCAGGCGCCGCGCAATTGCCTCGGCGATCCGCCGCGAGGCGAAATACTGACTTTCGGCATAAATGTGCCGCTCGGCGGCAGCGATCTGGTTGAGATAGAGCTGCTCGATTTCCCGAACTTCGGGCAGCTCGGGCATTTCCGGCCGCGTCCGGGAAATCGCGACGTCGACATCCGTGAACTCGACGGGCAGACCGTCCGGCCAGCAATCGGTCCGTCCGGCGACTGGCTCCAGTTCCTTGCCGCCGGCGCATTTCCAGCGGTCGCGCGCCAGGTCGCCCAACGCCGCAGCGACGGGTCCCTGGAGCGCGGTGGTCGCGTCGTGCCAGGGGTCGTAGGGCTTGCCGTTGGGCCTGACACGATGGGGATCGCCGTCCCTGTGGTCGCGCGTGTCCCAGCGGTCGCTGGTCATGTCGATGCCGCCGCAAAAGGCGAAGCAGTCGTCGATCACCACGATCTTCTGATGGTGCGAGGCGCCGGCGGGATGGACGCCATCGAGCCTGGTGTGGATGCGCTTGTGCGCCATCCATCGGATCAAAGTGGCGACATTGGTGCCGCGGAACAGGGTCTTGATCGCTCCCATGTCCCAGCGCAGCAGATAGAATTCCAGCCCCGGCCGCCGCTTCGCCAGCCACAGGATGAAGTCGCTGAGGTGCATCTTCTGGTCCGGCCCCAGCGTGATCCGCCCGTCGAAATCCCAGCCGATGAGCATGATCCGGTGCTCGGCCGCCAGCATCGCCTTGCGCGCGGCTTCGAAATAATCGGCGGCGTCGACGATCACCGCCGCCTTCGAGGCCCCTTCCACCCGCCAGCAGTTCCGGCCGGGCTCGAGATCGCTGCTGTTGGCGGCGGGCGCGTGCATTGGCTAGACCCGTCGACCCTCCCATGCCGATTGGCAAGCGTCCGCAGCCGAAAATACCCTCATTCCGGGCGTGTAGGAGGCAAAAAGAGGTTCCGTATCCGAAACAGCGACTTAAATTGCTGCACTGCAGCAACAATATTGGAATCCGGTCGTTCTGAGCGCATCCTTCCCATCCCGGGCGGGGCAAGAGCGGGGATCATCCATGAAAATTTCCGGGCTTCGAACCGGCATGCGCCGTGCGCGCCGCTCCATCAACGATCTTGCCTCGCCTCGAGCGCCGATGGATCGGCTGACCGATTTGGCGCCCACATTCAATAATCCCGGCAATCTGCGCGCGCGCATCTATCTGCCGAAAGTCCTCGAAGCCGGCGCGCCGCTGGTGGTCGTGCTCCATGGCTGCACCCAGAGCGCCGCGCTCTACGATCACGGCACGGGCTGGTCGCACCTGGCCGACCGGCACGGCTTCGCCCTGCTCTTTCCCGAGCAGCAGCGCGCCAACAACATGAACCTGTGCTTCAACTGGTATCAGCCGGGGGACACGGCGCGGGGCGCGGGCGAGGCGGAATCGATCCGCCAGATGGTCGCCTCGATGGTCGAAGAACACGGCATCGACCCCGCGCGAATCTTCGTGACCGGCCTTTCCGCCGGCGGCGCCATGGCCTCCGCCCTGCTCGCCGCATACCCCGAGATGTTCGCCGCCGGGGCGATCATCGCCGGCCTGCCGTTCGGATCCGCCGACACGCTCGGCGAGGCCCTGACCTCGATGAATGTTCCGGTCAAGGCGAGCGACAGGTCGCTGGGCAATGCGGTCCGTTCCGCCTCGTCGCACTGCGGTCCCTGGCCCCGGATCTCGGTGTGGCACGGCAGCGCCGACCGGCTGGTCGTGCCGGGCAATGGCGAGGCGATCGTGCGGCAATGGTGCGACGTCCACGGCCTCCCCGCCCGGCCCAGCCGGACCGACGATGTCGACGGCTATCCGCGTCGCGCCTGGACGAACGCGGCGGACGAGGTGGTGATCGAGGAATTTGTCGTGACCGGCATGGCCCACGGCACGCCGCTCATGCCCGGCACCGAGGAAGGACAGTCCGGCCAGGCCGGCGCCCATATGCTCGACGTCGGCCTGAGTTCGACCGACCGCATCGCCGCTTTCTTCGGAATCGCGCCGGAGCCGGCGCCCCGCGCCCTTAGGCGGGACGAAATCCCCGCCGATGGCGTCGCCTTGCGCATGTCTGGCCCTGGGTCGGGTGGAAGCGTACAATCGATCATCGAAGAGGCGCTCCGAGGCGCCGGGCTCATGCGTTAGCCGTCCGGGAGATTGGCCGGGCAGGGGCGCGCGGGCCGTTTTGCCGGAACAAATCGCGCCGGCAACGTTTCGACCCGGGAACGTTGGTGACTGGAGCTTCTCGCGAAGCCTTGGCCCTGCTCAGAAAGGTGAAGGCGTGGCGGAAGACCGGACGGAGAATGCGGAAATCGGCGTTGCCGGGCTCGACAACGTCCTCGGCGGCGGTCTCGCCCGCGGCCGGGTCTACCTGTTGGAAGGCAGCCCCGGCACCGGCAAGACCACCATCGCCACCCAGTTCCTGATGGCCGGCGCCGCGGCGGGCGAGCGTACGCTCTATGTGACGTTGTCCGAAACCGAGGAGGAGTTGCGCGCCAGCGCGGCCTCCCACGGCTGGTCGCTCGACGGCATCGAGATATTCGAACTGGTTCCGCCCGAAAGCCTGCTCGACGAGGAGCAGCAGCAGAGCCTGCTTTATTCGTCGGACCTCGAGCTAGGCGAGACCGCCAGGGGGATTTTCGCTGCGTTCGAGCGGACTCGGCCGGATCGCGTCGTGCTCGACAGCCTGTCCGAAATCCGGCTGCTGGCGCAAAGTTCGCTCCGCTACCGCCGCCAGATCCTGGCGCTGAAACATTATTTCGCCCGCCACAAGGCGACGGTGCTGTTGCTCGACGACCTCACCACCGACGCGGCCGACAAGACTGTGCACAGCGTGGCGCATGGCGTGATCAGTCTCGAGGAACTGGCGCGGGACTATGGCGCCGAGCGCCGCCGCCTCAGGGTCATCAAATATCGCGGCCGGCGCTATCGCGGCGGCTATCACGACTTCGTGATCGAAACCGGCGGCGTGCAGATCTTCCCCCGCCTCGTTGCCCTGGAGCACAAGACCAAATTCGAGCGGACGGTCATGCCCAGCAACACCATGGGGCTGAACGGTTTGCTCGGCGGCGGCGTCGAGCGCGGCTCCAGCGTCCTGATCCTCGGCCCGGCGGGCACCGGCAAGTCGCTGCTCGCCCTCAATTTCATCGTCAGCGCCGCGGCGCGCGGCGAACGGTCGGCCATGTTCGCCTTCGACGAAGAACTGGGCCTGCTCTTCTCCCGCGCCATCGGTCTCGGCATCGACCTTCAGGCCATGGTCGACGCCGGAAACCTGGTGATCGAACAGGTCGACGCCGCCGAACTGACCCCCGGCGAGCTTTCCGCCCGGGTGCGGCATTGCGTGGAGGAGTTCGGTGCCGGCACCGTCGTGATCGACAGTCTCAACGGCTACCAGGCTGCCATGCCGGAGGAGAACGCGCTCATCCTCCACATGCACGAGCTGCTCCAATATCTGAACCGCCAGGGGGCGACGACTTTCCTCACCGTCGCCCAGCACGGCCTGGTCGGCGACATGAAGTCTCCGGTCGACGTCACCTATCTCGCCGACACCGTCGTCCTGTTGCGCTATTTCGAGGCGGTCGGGCGGGTGCGCCGGGCGATGTCGATCGTCAAGAAGCGCACCGGCGCGCATGAGAACACGATCCGCGAATACAAGATCGGCGCCGACGGCATTTCCGTCGGGCCGCCGCTGACGGACTTCCACGGTGTGCTGCGGGGCGTTCCCACCCTGGTCGGCAATGGTGAGGGGTTGATGGCGGACGACACCGCTTGATACCAGAATATTCAGAGCGCGCGCTGATCCTGGCGCCCGGCGGACGCGATTCCCGGCTCGCCGCCGATATGCTGACCGAGGCCGGCATCAACTCCGTCGCCTGTACCGACCTGGACTGCGTGATCGCCGAACTGACCGCCGGCGCGGGCTTCGGCCTGATCACGGAGGAGGCGGTCGCCGACGCCGACCTGCGTCCGCTCAACGACTGGCTCGAAGCCCAGCCCGAATGGTCGGACCTTCCCTTCATCCTGCTGACCCGCCGCGGCGGCGGAATCGAGCGCAACCCGACCGCAGCCCGTTTCCTGGGCACGCTCGGCAACGTCACCTTCCTCGAGCGCCCCTTCCATCCCACCACCTTGATCAGTCTCGCCCAGTCGGCGCTGCGCGGCCGAAGGCGGCAATATGAGGCGCGGGCGCGGTTGGTGGCGCTCGGCGAGTTCGCCCAGTCGCTGGAGCGCCAGGTGGGCGAGCGGACCGCGGAGCTGACCGCCGGACAGGCGCGGCTGCGCGCCATTTTCGAGACCAACTACCAATATCAGGGCCTGCTGGCGCTCGACGGCACGTTGCTGGACGCGAACCAGACCTCGCTGGACGGCATCGAGGCGAAGGCCGGGGACGTGATCGGCATGAAATTCTGGGACACGCCGTGGTTTGCCGAGACACCGGGCATGCCGGAGGCGGTCCGCGCGGCGGTCGCCACCGTGGCGGCGGGCGAGACGATCCGGCAAGAGCTTCACGTCAAGCTTCCCGGCGGCTGGCGGAGCTTCGATTTCGGCATGCGGCCGGTCCGCGACGTAGACGGCGCGATCATCGCGATCGTGCCCGAGGCCGCCGACATCACCGAGCGGCGGCTGGCCGAGGAAGCGCTGCGCCAGTCGCAGAAGCTGGAGGCGATGGGTCAGCTGACCGGCGGCGTCGCCCACGATTTCAACAATCTGCTGACCCCGATCATCGGCGGCCTCGATCTGCTCAACCGCAACGGCCTCGGCAATGAGCGCGAGCGCCGGCTGATCGACGGCGCCCTGCAATCGGCCGAGCGGGCCAAGACCCTGGTTCAGCGCCTGCTCGCCTTCGCCCGGCGCCAGCCGCTTCAGCCCCGGCCGGTCGACATTGCCGCTCTGGTCCGCGACATGGGCCATCTGATCGCCAGCACCACAGGTCCGCAGATCAAGGTCGTGGTCGAGGCCGGGGGCGATCTGCCGGCGGCCAAGGCGGACGCCAATCAGCTGGAAATGGCCTTGCTCAACCTCAGCGTGAACGCCCGCGACGCCATGCCGGACGGCGGCACGCTGCGGATCACCGTCTCGTGTGAAAAGCTGGGTTCGCTCCATCCGGCGCAGCTTGCGCCGGGCGACTATATCCGCCTGTCGGTGGCCGACACCGGCACGGGCATGGACGAGGAGACGATCGCGCGGGCGATCGAACCCTTCTTCTCGACCAAGGGCATCGGCAAGGGCACTGGCCTTGGGCTTTCGATGGTCCACGGCCTGGCCTCCCAGCTCGGCGGCGCCCTCACTCTTGCCAGCAAGCCCGGAATCGGCACCAATATCGAGCTTTGGCTCCCGGTCAGCCGCGACGAAATGCCCGCGGATCAGTCGGTAACGATCGCGGCAGAGGCATCGGGCCACGAGGGGACCGTCCTTCTGGTCGACGACGAGAAGCTGGTCCGCGCCAGCACTGCGCAGATGCTCTGCGATCTCGGCTACCGGGTGGTCGAGGCGAATTCGGCGGCCGAAGCCCTACGCTATATCGAGACGGGAGAACCGATCGAGCTGCTGATTACCGATCACCTCATGCCGGGCATGACCGGCGCCGATCTCGCTTTTGCCGTCCGCGATATCCACCCTGCCTTGCCGATGCTGATCGTCTCGGGCTACGCCGACACCGACAGCATCCACCCCGATCTGCCGCGCCTCACCAAGCCCTTCCGCCAGGACGAGCTGGCCTGCAAGATCGCCGAGGTGATTGCGAGAGAGGCGGCGCCGGCGCAGTGAGCAGCCGCCACGAGCGGGAGAGGTCGACATCGCACGTTGTTTGCCCCGCTGATTCTGACGCCGATCGTCCGTTCGCCGACCTGTTCCCGCACCCGCCGCACATGCCGGCGATCGTGCCGCTGGCAAAGCCGCGTTGCTGAACCGCCCTAGCCGGTCGTCATCCTGGCCCGGAAATACCTGCTGCTGACTGCAGCGGCCGGGGTACCTGACGGCGTCGGCGCCTCGGTTTGAATGCCGGGTGCAATCCCGCCACCCGGCGGCGCCGCCTCGTCCGGCGGCGCCATCATGTCCTTGATCACTTGGAGCAGGAAGGCGAGTCCATTGCTTCCGCCGGCGATCAGGCCGGCGGTCAGGACGACGTCGACCGGCAGGAAGAAGGGGTTGGCCGGCGGATTCTGCGCCGGGACGATGAGGAGGCCGGCCAGCGTCCTGACGCCCGCCGCGCTGATGAACGCGCCGGCGATGAAGGAGCCCAGCAGCCGCACGCGCTCCTTCTTGCTCATCACGTTCTGCATTTCTTGAACGCCCTCGGCCGGATTGCTGCCGAGCAGCTTGGCCTCGGCCTGCCGATGCTGGTCGCCGAACAATATGGCGTTGAACACGGCCATGGCCCGTTCGACGAACACGGTCACCGCGAGCAGTGCCGTGACCGTCGTCGCCGCCGCAACCGCCATATTGCCCTGAAAGGCGTAGCCAGGGCCCAGTCGTTCGCTCCATACTCCGATGATCACCAGCGCCAGGACAAGCGCCGCACCGAGCAGATAGTTTCCCGCTCTCGCCAACAAGTTCATGCCTGCTTCCCCCCTTCTTCGTCGGACCACGCGACGGCGCGCGGAGTCGCGATGGTTTCTGGGACCATACAGGATTTGTCTCGAAATCCGAACGCGAATTCGAAACGAAAACTGGCGCGCCCGGCAGGATTCGAACCTGCGACCCCAAGCTTAGAAGGCTCGTGCTCTGTCCAACTGAGCTACGGGCGCGTGGGCTCCCCCTAGCGCGGTTTCCCTAATATCGGAACCGCGCTAGGCGACGGAAATGAGCGAGGGGATTCAAAAGGTCGAAGCCGGCGCGCTGGGCGGCGCGCGCCTGCGCTATTTCGATTTCGTAATGGCTGCCTTCGTCACCGTCCTGCTCCTGTCCAACGTGATCGGAGCGGGCAAGGTGGCAATGGTCCACCTGCCCGTGATCGGCGACTGGAAGTTCGGCGCCGGCATCCTCTTCTTCCCGATTTCCTATGTGATCGGCGACGTGCTGACCGAGGTTTACGGCTTCGCCCGCGCCCGGCGCTGCATCTGGGCGGGCTTTGCCGCCATGCTGTTCATGGCCTTCATGGCAACGGTGGTGGTGGCGCTGCCGCCGTCGCCCACCTGGGCCGGCCAGGCCGCCTACGAATCCGTGTTCGGCCAGGTGCCGCGGATCGTCTTCGCCTCGATGCTCGCCTTCTGGGTCGGCGAGTTCGTCAACTCCTACGTGCTGGCCAGGATGAAGATCTGGACGAAGGGCCGGCATTTGTGGACCCGCACCATCGGCTCAACTGTCCTTGGCCAGGGGGTGGATTCCCTCCTCTTCTACCCACTCGCTTTCTACGGCGTTTGGGAGAGCGACACCCTCATCATCGTGCTTCTCACCCAATGGGGGCTGAAGGTGGGCTGGGAGGTGATCCTGACGCCGGTCACCTATGCAATGGTCGGCTGGCTGAAGCGCCGCGAAGGCGTCGACGTCTATGACGAGGGGACGGACTTCACGCCGTTCCGGGCAAAGGTCTGACCTTGAGCACCTTCCAGTCGATCAAGCTGTCGCTCATTCACGCCTTCGGCCTGCCGCGCGATGCGCTCCACATCTATGTCGGCCTTGGCATTTTTCTCGCTTTCGCCGGCTTTTTCCGTCTCTCGCTGCGCGACTGGCGGCCGATCTCAGTGGTCCTGCTTGTCGCTCTCGCGGGCGAAATCTGGGATCTCAGCGACGACTTCCGGTCCGGCCATGCTCTGGGCTGGTCGAAGAGCTGGCACGACATCTGGAACACGATGTTCTGGCCGCTCGTCCTGTTCGCGCTCGCCCGCACGACGCGCATCCTGAAACGCTAGGACTTCGCCTTCCCGCCCGGCGTCGCGAACGCCTTCAGCGAGGAGATCAGGGCAAGGCCGACGCCGACCGGAGCGGCGGCGTGGAAGGGGCCATTCCTGATGCCGCTCAATCGGAGGTGCGCTCGCGGAAGTCGGCGCGCGCCTCCAGACTGGCCGTGAGCGCGCGATCCGCAACGGCGGTGCGAGCGAGTGCGCGCGTATCCGCGTCGGTCCGAACCTCGATCTGCTGGGCCCTAGCCGGGCTCGCTGGATAGGCCCGGGCAGCCGCAATCCTGTCCTGCGCAGACAGCGTATTGCTCTCTCGGTCTATGTAGCAGGGGCTTTGCGCGCCGCGGGCGAACATCGAGGCTTCGAAGAAATATTCCATGATCGAAAGACGGTCGTACGGGCCCACCTCATAGGCTGAAGACGCCTGAAGCTGCTTGAGGTTGTAGTCGACCTGAGCGCGTTCCCATTCGTTGGGCGGGCCGCCCAACAGGGTATACAGGCCGGGTCGCCGTCCACGGGAATCGTTGATGAACTGGCCAAAGCGATCACGCGTATGTACGTAGCCGGGATCATCGTCGAAGCGGAAACCGCAGGCCGCAGCGGGGCTTTGATGCTCGTGCTCGAAGCCGAGCGCATGGCCAAATTCGTGGATTACTGTGCCCTGCCAATTAGTGGGGAGCGTCCCGTCGAAGCCCTCGAAATTCATCGATTGCTGGCCGGCTGCGCCACCGAGGATGGTAGGATCGATACTGTCGAGGCCGACCAGGGACCAATAGCCGCCATTGGCATCGTCGTTGAGAAAGCCGATCCGAATCTCGCCGGCAAATTCGCGGTCCTGCGGCGTCCACTGGCGGAAGCGGCCCGCTTCATCGCGGAAGGATAGGGTGATGTGCGCGAGGCCGGGCTGTGTCCACTGCTGCGCCGCCTGTTCGATGCGCGCGTAAGCGGCGGGGTCGCCGCCCCGGAATGCTACGCGAACGACCGAGCCGGCGGCCCAGCGGTATTGGCGGACGCGAATGACCGATGACAGGCTCCTGTTTCCGCGCGCGACGCGGTCGGTCGCTTCAGCGAGGCGGCGTCTGTGTTGGTCGAGCGAATTCGCGATTGCCGTTGGATAGCCTTCGAGAATCTGACCGGGCGTGGCGTCGGCCGTCTGCGCCTCATTGGTTGCCGCCTGGTTGGACGCCTCCCTGTTGCATCCAGCGATTGCCGCGGACCCCAGAAGCATCGTCACGAACATCCGATTTCTCATCGCAAGACCCTCCACTTGAGGCAGTCCGGATACAGGACAGAGGGGAGATCGCGCGTGATGGAG
>DATDAU010000021.1:0-15606 GCA_036525215.1 Allosphingosinicella sp. | reverse complement strand
GTGGTCAGCGCGCCTTTGCGGAACCGCGGGTGCTGCAGCAGCGCCGAGAGGAAGTCGACATTGTCCGAAATCCCGCCAAGCTGGAACGCGTCGAGCGCGTCGATCTGCGCATCGATCGCTCTCTCGCGGGTCGGCGCCCAGCTGATCAACTTGGCGATCATCGGGTCATAGAACATGCTGACCTCGCCGCCCTCGACCACGCCATCATCGACGCGGATGCGGACGTCCTTGTCGCGATGCACGCGCGGCGGCTTGTACGTCGTCAGCCGCCCCGTCGACGGCAAGAACCCGCGATACGGATCTTCGGCGTAAACCCGGCTCTCAATCGCCCAGCCGTCGAGCTTCACGTCCTTTTGCGCGAACTTGAGCTTCTCTCCCGCCGCCACCCGGATCATCTGTTCGACCAGGTCGAGCCCGGTCACTTCCTCGGTCACCGGATGCTCGACCTGGAGCCTGGTGTTCATCTCGAGGAAGTAGAAGCCCTGGCCGGTCTTGTCCGCGCCCGAGACGATCAGCTCGACCGTGCCCGCCGAATAATAGCCGACCGCGCGGGCGAGCGCGACCGCCTGCTCGCCCATCGCCTTGCGCATCGCGGGCGTGACGAAGGGTGAGGGCGCTTCCTCCACCACCTTCTGGTGGCGGCGCTGCACCGAACATTCGCGCTCGCCGAGATAGAGGATGTTGCCGTGCTGGTCGCCGAGCACCTGGATTTCGATGTGGCGCGGCTCCTCGATGAACTTCTCGATGAAGACGCGGTCGTCGCCGAAGCTGGCCAGCCCCTCGCGCTTGGTCGCCTCGAACCCTTCGCGCACGTCTTTCTCGCCATAAGCGAGCCGCATGCCCTTGCCGCCGCCGCCGGCCGACGCTTTCATCATCACCGGATAGCCGATCTCGCCGGCGATGCTGAGGGCGGCCTCGGTATTGGCGATCTCGCCGAGATAGCCGGGAACGACGTTGACGCCGGCGGCTTGGGCCAGCTTCTTCGATTCGATCTTGTCGCCCATCGCCGCGATCGCATTCGGCGGCGGCCCGATGAAGGCGATGCCGGCGTCGGCCAGCGCCCGTGCGAAGCTCTCGCGCTCGGAAAGGAAGCCGTAGCCGGGATGAACCGCCTCGGCGCCGGTCGCCCTGCAGGCGTCGATGATCAGCTCGGGCTTGAGATAGGATTCGGATGCTGGGGGCGGCCCGAGCCGCACCGCCTCGTCAGCCATGCGGACGTGCGGCGCGCGGGCGTCGGCGTCCGAATAGACCGCAACGGTGGCGATTCCCATCCGCCGCGCCGTCTTGATGACTCGGCAGGCAATCTCGCCCCGGTTCGCGATCAGGATCTTCTTGAACATGCCGTTCCCTACCTTCCGCGCGCCTTTCATCATTCCCCCATCGCGGCGAGGCCGGCGAGCTCCTGCGTCCGGGCCTCGGTCATCCTGGTGCGGCAGAGCAGCCGTTCGGACTCAATAATCTCCACGTTGGCCACTGACGGGACTGCGCTTTCGCAATGCGCATTGCGAAAGGCAATCCAGGCACGCTGCGCCGTCCTGAGCTGCTCGGCGCCCGCCGGCCGCGCGGTCAAGGTCGCCTGCCATTGCCGATTCAGCGCCGCGTCGACGCGGCTGAACTGTCGTTCGAGACAGCGATTGATCTCGTCCTGCGGCGGCTCGCCCGGGCAATCGGGATTGGGACCGCGCAGCTCCGCGGTGCGGGCGCGTGTGAGGGTTGCGCGGCAGCCGGAGTCGAGCATCGTCTGCATGGAGCCGCCCCGCGCTTCAAAGCTTTCCATCCGGCACTGGGCGTCGCGGAAGCCGACCCAGGCGCGCTGGGCCTCGCGCAAGGTCGCCTCCTCACCGGGTTCGCCGCTGCGGTCGCCGCCGGCAGCCGATTCGATGCGAGCATATTCGCGGTCGGCTTGCTGCGCGCTCCGGATTGCCGAGCGATAGGCGATGTTGAGCTCCCGGTCCGCCGCCTCGAAATCGAGACCCGCGCACATGTTCATCTCCATCTGCGACTGCGGATCGGAGCAATGATATTCCTCGGCCGGATTCTGCTGCGCAGCGGCCAGGGCTAGTGCGATGGACAGGATCAAACCTCAGTCCCCTCTCGTGTCATTCCGCCGCCACGCGTGCTGGCTCTTCGGCGGTCATAGCCTCGAGCCCCAATTTGGCGAACAGGGCAGCGTCGGCGTCGGCGCCGGCATTGCCGGTGGTCAGCAGCCGATCGCCGGTGAAGATCGAATTGGCGCCCGCGAGGAAGCACAGGGCCTGGCTACTCTCCGACATGCTTTCGCGGCCGGCGGACAGACGGACGATCGCCATCGGCATGGTGATCCGGGCGACGGCGACAGTGCGGACGAACTCCAGATCGTCGATCTTGGCCAAAGGCGTCCCGGCCAGCATGTCGCCGAGCACGGTACCCTTGACCGGCACCAGCGCGTTGATCGGCACGCTTTCGGGGTGGGCGGGAAGGGTGGCGAGGGCATGGAGGAAGCCGACCCGGTCCTCGCGGCTCTCGCCCATGCCGACGATGCCGCCGCAGCAGACCGCCATGCCCGAGGCGCGGACGCGTTCGAGGGTGTCGAGCCGGTCCTGATACGTCCGCGTGCTAATCACCGCGCCATAATGTTCGGGCGACGTGTCGAGATTGTGGTTGTAATAATCGAGCCCGGCCTCGGCGAGCCGGCCGGCCTGGTGTTCGGTCAGCATGCCGAGAGTCATGCAGGTTTCGAGGCCCAACGCCTTCACGCCGGCGACCATCTCGCAGAGCGCGTCGAGGTCGCGGTCCTTGGGTTCGCGCCAGGCCGCGCCCATGCAGAAGCGACCGGATCCGGCCGCCTTCGCCTCGGCGGCGGCGGCAAGCACCGCCTCGACGTCCATCAGTTTCTCGGCCTTGAGCCCGGTCGCGGCATGCGCCGACTGGCTGCAATAGCCGCAATCCTCCGGACAGCCGCCGGTCTTGATCGACAGTAGGGTCGAAAGCTGCACCTGGTTCGGCGCTTGATGGCGGCGGTGGACCTGCTGCGCCTGGAAGAGGAGGTCGAGCAGTGGGAGATCGAACAAACCGGCGATCTCGGCCCGGGCCCAGTCTACCCGTATCGCGTTCCCCAGTGAAGCCCGGAGCCCAGTTTCGGCGCCGATCTGGGCCCCGGTCTTCGCCGGGGGACTGAGGACGTCACTCATTCCGCCGCCTCTTCCAAGGGCGGCAAATTGTGGCCCAGCAATTTCAGCACCTCGCCCGCCGCGTCGACCAGGTTGGTCCCAGGCCCGAAGATCGCCTGGACGCCGGCTTCGCGGAGCATGTCGTAATCCTGGGCGGGAATGACGCCGCCGACGACGACCTTGATGTCGGGTCGGCCGAGGTCGCGCAAATGGCCGATCAGCTCGGGGACCAGGGTCTTGTGACCGGCAGCGAGGCTGGAGGCGCCGACCACGTCGACGCCCTTGTCGACCGCGAGCCGGGCGCTTTCCTCGGGGGTCTGGAACAGGGGCCCGGGCACAATCTCGAAGCCGAGGTCGGCGAAGGCCGAGGAAACCAGATTGGCGCCGCGGTCATGGCCGTCCTGGCCCATCTTGGCGACCAGCATGCGGGGCTTACGGCCGAGCCGGCGCCCGATCGCGCCGACGCCGCTGGTCGCGCGGTCCCAGGCGGGATCGTCCTTCCACGCGGCGCCGTAAATGCCCTCGACCGGGGTCGGCACGGTGCCGTAGCGGCCGAACGCGTCCTCCAGCGCCAGGCTGATCTCGCCGAGCGTGCAGCGCGCCCGCGCCGCCTCGACCGAAAGCGCGAGCAGATTGGCATCGCCCTCGGCGCCGGTGCGCAGCGCATCGAGCGCCGCCTTGGCCGCCGTCTCGTCGCGGCCGGCGCGGACCTTGGCGAGGCGCGCAATCTGGCCGGCGCGGACCTTGGCGTTGTCGATTTCGAGGATGTCGAGGTGGCGCTCTTCCTCGAGCTTGTAGCGGTTGACCCCGACCACCACCGTCTCGCCGCGGTCGATGCGGGCGGCGCGGGCGGCCGCGGCTTCCTCGATGCGGCGCTTGGGCATGCCCTCGGCCACCGCCTGGGTCATGCCGCCGAGGTCTTCGACTTCCGCGATCAGCGCCCAGGCCTTGTCGACCAGTTCGGCGGTCAGCGCCTCGACATAATAGGAGCCGCCGAGCGGGTCGGCGACATTGGCGATGCCGCTTTCCTCGGCGAGGACGAGCTGGGTGTTGCGCGCGATCCGAGCCGAGAAATCGGTGGGGAGCGCCACCGCCTCGTCGAAGCTGTTGGTGTGGAGTGACTGGGTCCCGCCCAGCACCGCCGCCATCGCCTCGATCGTGGTGCGCATGATATTGTTGTACGGGTCCTGCTCGGTCAGCGAGACGCCGCTTGTCTGGCAGTGGGTGCGCAGCATCTTCGATTTCTCGGTCTTCGCCTCGAAGCCGGTCATGATCCGGTGCCAGAGCAGGCGCGCCGCGCGCAGCTTCGCCACCTCCATGAAGAAGTTCATGCCTATGCCGAAGAAGAAGCTTAGGCGCGGCGCGAAGGCGTCGACTTCCAGCCCCTTGGCGCGGGCGGCGCGGACATAGTCCATGCCGTCGGCCAGCGTGAATGCGAGCTCCTGGACCGCCGTCGCCCCGGCCTCGTGCATGTGATAGCCCGAGATCGAGATCGAGTTGAACTTCGGCATGTTGGCCGATGAGAATGCGATGATGTCGGCGACGATCCGCATCGAGGGCGCCGGCGGGTAGATATAGGTGTTGCGGACCGCGAACTCCTTCAAGATGTCGTTCTGGATCGTGCCGGTCAGCTTGTCCTGAGAAACGCCCTGCTCCTCGGCGGCGACGATGTAGAAAGCGAGCACCGGCAGCACCGCGCCGTTCATCGTCATCGACACCGACATTTCGCCCAACGGGATGCCGTCGAACAGGATCTTCATGTCGTCGATCGTGTCGATCGCCACCCCGGCCTTGCCGACGTCGCCGGTGACCCGGGGATGGTCGCTGTCATATCCCCGGTGGGTGGCGAGATCGAAGGCGACCGACAGCCCCTTCTGCCCGGCGGCGAGGTTGCGGCGATAGAAGGCGTTCGAATCCTCGGCGGTCGAAAAGCCCGCATATTGGCGGATCGTCCACGGCCGGCCGGTATACATCGAGGCATAGGGCCCGCGCGTGAACGGCGCGAAGCCGGGCAGGCCCGGGTCAAGGCTGGCCGTATCTTCGGCCGTGTAGAGCGGCCGAACGTCGATCCCCTCCGGCGTGCGGAAGGTCAGGTCCTTGCCCTTGACCTCCTTGGCGGCGGCGGCGTCCCAGTCGGCCTTGGTCGGTTTCTTGTCGGTCATCGTCATCGTCCCCGGCGAAGGCCGGGGTCCAGCCTGTAACGCTCAATCAGGGCCCCCGCTTTCGCCGGGGGGGCGTGAAAGTCAATGCGCCTCTTGCGGCGTCTCCATCAACTCCACCAGCACGCCGCCCATGTCCTTCGGGTGGACGAAGATCACCAACGTTCCGTGCGCACCGATCCTGGGCTCGCCCAATACCTTGGCGCCCTTGGCCTCCATCTCGGCCTTGGCGGTGTGGATGTCGGGCACTTCGAAGCAGACATGGTGCTGCCCGCCGGCCGGGTTGCGGGCGAGGAAGCCGTGCAGTGGGCTCGCCTCGCCGAGCGGCTCGATCAGCTCGATCTGGCTGTTGGGCGTATCGACGAAGCAGACTCGCACCCCTTGCGGCGGCAGGTCGAACGGCTCGTGGATCCTCGTCGCGCCCAGCAGGTCGCGATAGAGCGCGACGCTCTTCTCGATCGAAGGGGTCGCGACCCCGACGTGATTGAGGCGGCCGATGGTCATGATGCACCTTTAAAAGCTGAGAAATGCACAAATAAGGAAGAGCAAGCCCACGCCTGTCTCAAGGCCGATCACAAACTTGAATTCAAGCGGGCTTTCCGACCTTTCGACCGTGCCCCAGTCGCCGTCCACGACGCCGTCGGTCACTGAATAGGCAGTGTGAAGAAGGGTCATGCCTCCCAAAATGACCAGCGCCCATGCCGTCGGAGTGCCCAAGTCGTTGCTCGCTTTCCTTCACAACGGAATGTTGTCGTGCTTCTTCCACGGATTTTCGAGCTGCTTGTCGCGCAGCTTCCTGAGGCCAAGCGCGATCCGGCGCCGGGTCGAGTGGGGCATGATCACTTCGTCGATGAAGCCCTTCGACGCCGCCACGAACGGATTGGCGAAGCGGGCCTCATATTCGGCGGTATGCTCGGCGATCTCTTCCGGGGTCTTGCCGCGGAAGATGATCTCGACCGCGCCCTTGGCGCCCATCACCGCGATCTCGGCGGTCGGCCAGGCGTAATTGAGGTCGCCGCGCAGATGCTTGCTCGCCATGACGTCGTAGGCGCCGCCATAGGCCTTGCGGGTGATGACGGTAATCTTGGGCACGGTCGCCTCGGCATAGGCGAAGAGCAGTTTGGCGCCGTTCTTGATGATCCCGTTATGCTCCTGGGCGACCCCGGGAAGGAAGCCTGGGACGTCGACGAAGGTAATGATCGGGATGTCGAAGGCGTCGCAGAAGCGCACGAACCTGGCCGCCTTCTTCGACGAGGCGATGTCGAGCACGCCGGCCAGAACCATTGGCTGGTTGGCGACGATGCCGACGGTACGGCCCTCGATCCGGCCGAAGCCGGTGAGGATGTTGGCGGCATGTTTGGGCTGGATCTCGAAGAAGTCGCCATCGTCGACCGTCTTCCTGATCAACTCGTGCATGTCATAGGGCTTGGCGGCGCTGTCCGGGATCAACGTGTCGAGGCTGTCCTCGATCCGGTCCCAGCGGTCGTGGCACGGCCGCTCGGGCAAATCGTGGCGGTTGGACAGCGGCAGGAAATCGAAAAAGTCGCGGGTAGCGAGCAGCGCGTCGATGTCGTTCTCGAAGGCGACGTCGGCGACGCCCGACTTGGTGGTGTGGGTGACGGCCCCGCCCAACTCCTCCTGGGTCACCACTTCGTTGGTCACCGTCTTCACCACGTCGGGGCCGGTGACGAACATGTAGGAGCTGTCCTTCACCATGAAGATGAAGTCGGTCATCGCCGGCGAATAGACCGCGCCGCCGGCGCAGGGCCCCATGATCAGGCTGATCTGCGGGATCACGCCCGAGGCGAGGACGTTGCGCTGGAACACTTCGGCATAGCCGGCGAGGCTGGCGACGCCTTCCTGGATGCGGGCGCCGCCGCTGTCGTTGAGGCCGATCACGGGCGCGCCGACCTTCATCGCCATGTCCATCACCTTGCAGATCTTCTGGGCGTGGCGCTCGGAAAGGCTGCCGCCGAAGACGGTGAAATCCTGGGCGAAGACGAAGACCAGGCGGCCGTGGATCGTGCCCGATCCGGTGACGACGCCGTCGCCCGGAATCTTCTGGTTCTCCATGCCGAAGTCGACGCAATTATGCTCGACATACATGTCATATTCTTCGAACGAGCCCTGATCGAGCAAAGCGGTCAGCCGCTCGCGCGCGGTCAGCCGCCCCTTGGCGTGCTGCGCCGCGATCCTTTTCTCGCCGCCCCCCAGCCGCGCCTGCTCGCGCCGCCGCTCCAGTTCTTCGATCGTCGTTGCCATGGCCGGTTCTTATGCGTCCGCGCTGGACCGTGCAAATCCTCCCCGGAATGGGGAGGGGGACCATGCGCAGCATGGTGGAGGGGCCGACTGACTCAGCAAGCTCGCTCTGCTCGCGACCCCTCCACCACGCCGCTTCGCGTCGCGGCCCCCCTCCCCGTTCCGGGGCGGAATTTCCAGCCGGCGAATCGACCAGCTCCTACTTGTAGAAGCCCTCGCGCAAATTGATGCCGTGCTCGACCCAGGCCTTCATCGCGCAGAGCATCTGCGCCCAGCCCTGGCAATTGCCGTAGCTGCCCTGCAGGCCGCGTGCGGTTTCGCGCCAGCCTTCCTCGGCGATCGTCACCAGGGTGCGGTCGTCGCCCTGCGGGTCGAACTGCATGGTGACCGTGGTCTGGTAGCCTGCGGCCGATTCGTCGGGGATATCGCTCCCGCCTTCCGGAGGCGGCCCTTCATAGGCTTCCCATTTGAGCACGATCTTCCGATCCGGCACCACCTCGACCACCTCGACCGGGAAGGCGCCGGGAAAATCGTGGAAGTCCCACATCACGGTCGCGCCTTGCTCGATCCGGCCGTTAGCGCCGCCGGTGGTGAAGTAGCGGGAGAGCTGATCCGGATCCGCGACGGCCTCGAACACGTCGTGGACGGGGCGGGCGATGTAGCCGGTGATTTTGAACTTCAAGTCCATGGCGATTCTCCTTGATCGCGACACTTATATGTTATAGATATATAACATGTCAATCGAGGCCCGCAACGACCGGATCTTCAAGGCGCTGTCGGCGGCAACGCGGCGCTCGATCCTCGACCTGCTGAAGGACGATCCGCAGACCACCGGGGCGCTCTGCGCTTCATTCCCGGACCTCGACCGCTGCACGGTGATGCAGCATTTGAAGGTGCTGGAAGAAGCGGAGTTGGTGATCGTCCAGCGCAGGGGCCGGGAACGATGGAATCATCTCAATCCGCTGCCGATCAAGCATATCCACGACCGCTGGATCGGCCCCTATGCCGCCCGCGCGGTCGGCCTGCTCGATCGGCTGAAGACCGATCTGGAAAAGGCTTAGCGGCCGTCGAAGCTGGGCTGGCGCTTCTGCAAAAATGCCATCACCGCCGCCTTGAAATCCTCGGTACGGCCGGCGTCGCGCTGGGCGATACGTTCGGCGGCGAGGGCCTCGGTCAGCGAATGCTGTTCGGAATGGCGGGCGAGGCCGCGGAGCAGGCCGTAGGCCACGGTCGGCCCCTGCGCTAGCCGGGTGGCGAGCGCGACCGCTTCGGATTCCAGCGCCTCGTCGTCGACGACGCGGTTGATCAGGCCCCAGGAAGCCGCCTGCTCGGCGGGAATGCGCTCGCCGAGCATCATCATCTCCATCGCCCGGGCGCGGCCGGCGAGGCGGGGCAGCAGCCAGGTGGCGCCGGCGTCCGGGATCAGGCCGATGTTGATGAAGGCCTGGAGGAAATAGGCGGATCGGCCGGCGACGACGAGGTCGGCGGCCAGGGCCAGCGAGCAGCCGGCGCCCGCGCAGGGGCCGTTGACCGCGGCGACGATCGGCAGGGGCGAGGCGAACAGCGCCTCGATCATCGGGTTGAAATGCGCCTCCAGCGATGCGCCGACATCGTCGGGAAGACCGCCGCCGGAAGCGAGATCGGCGCCGCTCGAAAAGCCGCGGCCGGCCCCCGCCAGCAGCAAGGCGCGGGCGCCCATGTCGGGCGCGGCTTCCACCGCCGCGCGCAGTTCGTCGATCATCCCTGCGTTGAGCGCGTTCAGCGAATCGGGGCGGTTCAGAGTGACGGTCGCGACCGCCGCCGGGCTCAGCGCCAGCGTGATATGTTGAAAGTCCATGCCGGTTCGTAACGCGGCCGGTAGTCCGTGCCTAGTCGGCCGCGATCGGCTCCCCTGGCGGATGGAGGCGCAGTCGGCGGACGCGGCGCGTATCGCTGTCGACGACCTCAAGTCTCCACCCGCTCGGATGTTCCAGCATCTGCCCCTCGCGCGGCACGCAGCCGGCGAGGACGAAGGCGAGGCCGCCGAGCGTATCAACATCCTCCTCGACCACGCCAAGCCGCGCGTCGATCGCGTCGGCGACGTCCTCCAGCTCGGCGCGGCCGTCGGCTTCCCACACGCCGTCCTCGGCCTGCATCAACAGGCCCGGCAATTCCTCGTCATGCTCGTCCTCGATCTCGCCGACGATCTCCTCGACCACGTCCTCGATGGTCAAAAGCCCCTCGGTGCCGCCGAACTCGTCGACGACGATGGCGAGGTGGATGCGCTGGGCGCGCATCCGGGCGAGGAGATCCAGCACGCCCATCGATTCGGGCACGTAGAGCGGCACGCGCATTAGGGTGCGGATGTCGTCCGGCGGCGGCGCGCCGCCGACCTGGACGGCGAACAGATCCTTGACGTGGATCATGCCGATCACGGTGTCGAGGCTGCCCTCAAAGACCGGCATGCGGCTGTGGCCGGCCTCGACGAAGGCGGCGACCAACGCCTCGAAGCCGGTGTTGGCGGGAACAGCGAGGATGTCGCTGCGCGGCACGGCGACGTCGCCGGCGGTCTTCTCGCCGAAATGGAGGATGTTGCGGAGCATCTCCCGCTCGACGCCGGACAGGTCGCCGACGCGGGGAATTTCGCCCTCGCGATTCTCGATCGCCTCCTCGATCTCGTCGCGAAGGGTCGCTTCGCTATCCTCGCCGAAGAGGAAGGCGCGAAGCCGTCTCCAGAAGCTGCGTCCGTCCTGAGGGACGCCGGGACTGTCGTCTTCCATGGTATTAGGGATTTACCTCGCTCTCGCTGACTGGATAGGGATCGGCGATCCCGATCGACGCGAGCGCCCGGCGCTCCACGTCCTCCATTTCTTCCGCATCTTCATCGCTCGTTTCGTGGTCGTAACCTAGCAGATGAAGCGTGCCGTGCACCACCAGATGTGCGGCGTGTGTTTCGATCCCGACCTTCCTGTCGGCGGCCTCGGCGGTGCAGACGCCGTGGGCGAGGACGATGTCGCCGAGCAGCTGGGCATCGGCCAGTTCGCTTTCGTCGGCCATCGGGAAGGAAAGGACGTTGGTCGGCTTGTCCTTGCCGCGCCAGGCGGCGTTCAGCGATCTGACCTCGTCATTGGAGGTGAACTTGACCGACACCTCGCTGTCGCAAAGCCCGGAGTGGCGGCTATGGGCGACCGCCGAATGAACCGCGCTGCGAGCGAGGGCAAGCCAGTCGGTGCGACTGTCCCACTCTTCGGATATGTCGGCTTCGACCTCGATCACTGGTCGGGGCCTTCATAGGCCTCGACGATCCTGCCGACCAGAGGATGGCGGACGACGTCGCCGGCGCCGAAGCGGACCATCGACAGCCGCTCAATTCCTTCCAGCTTGCTCACCGCGTCGTTTAGGCCGGACTGGACGCCGGTCGGCAGGTCGGTCTGGTTGGGATCGCCGCAAATCACCATCCGGCTGCGCATGCCGAAGCGGGTCAGGAACATCTTCATCTGCTGCGGCGTGGTGTTCTGGGCCTCGTCGAGGATGATGAAGGCGTCGGACAGGGTGCGGCCGCGCATGAAGGCGATCGGCGCGATCTCGATCTCGCCCGACGTGATCCGCCGCTCGACCTGCTCGGTCGGTAGCATGTCGTAGAGCGCGTCGTAGAGCGGCCGCAAATAGGGATCGACCTTCTCCTTCATGTCGCCGGGAAGGAAGCCGAGCCGCTCGCCAGCCTCGACCGCCGGGCGCGACAGGATCAGCCGGTCGACCGAGCCGCCGATCAATTGCTGCACCGCCTGGGCGACGGCGAGATAGGTCTTGCCGGTGCCGGCCGGACCAAGGGCGAAGATCATGTCGTCGCGGGCCAGCGCCTCCATATAGACGGCCTGGGCCTTGGAACGCGGGACGATGGTCTTCTTGCGAGTGCGGATCATCACCTTGGGCGGCTCGATCACCTCATTCTCGATGATTCCGTCCAGGGTCGGCTGGCCGGACATGGCGATGATCGCGTTGACCGTCTCGGCGTCGATGTCGTGGCCCTCGTCGAGCCGGTTGTAGAGGCCGATCATCACCTCGCGGGCGCGGGCGGCGGAATCGGGCTCGCCCTCGATCTGCACCTTGGTGCCGCGGGCGGCGATATAGACGCCCAATCGGTCCTCGATTGCGATCAGGTTACGGTCGAACTCGCCGAACAGCGGTCCGAGCAGGTGCGGCTGCTCGAATTCGATCTCGACCCGGGCGCGGGGACCGGCGGCTTCGGCGCTTTTCTTGTTCTGGACCATTATGCGGCTGTCCGCATGCGCTCTGCGCCGGCCAGGCTGTTCGGCCCTGCCGAGAGGATCTCGACGTCGACGATCTCGCCGATCGCGGCCTGGGTCTCGAGATGGACCGATTGCAGCCAGGGCGACTTGCCGATCAGCTGGCCCGGCCTGCGGCCCGGCCGTTCGAGCAGCACCGGCGTGGTGCGGCCCACCGAGCGGCGGTTGAAGTCCATTTGCTGGTCGTTGAGCAGGGCCTGAAGCCGCTGCAGCCGTTCATCCATCACCTGTTGCAATACCTGCTCTTCCATGTCCGCGGCGGGAGTGCCGGGACGGGCTGAATATTTGAACGAGAAAGCCTGGGCATAGTTCACCCGTTCGATCACTTTCAGCGTATCCTCGAAGTCGGCGTCGCTCTCGCCTGGAAAGCCGACGATGAAATCGCCCGAGACGGCGATGTCGGGCCGGGCGGCGCGGACCCGCTCGATGATCGCCAGATAGGCTTCGAGGCTGTGGCTGCGGTTCATCGCCTTGAGGATGCGCTCGCTGCCCGACTGCACCGGCAAATGGAGGAACGGCATCAATTTCTCGACCTCGGCGTGGGCGCGGATCAGGCCGTCGGTCATGTCGCTGGGATGGCTGGTCGTGTAGCGGATCCGCGCGAGGCCGGGCAGCGCGTCGAGCGCGCGGATCAGGGCGTCGAGCCCGCTTCCGTCCGCGTCCGCCCACGCATTGACGTTCTGGCCGAGCAGGACGATTTCGCGCGCGCCGGCGTCGATCAGCGCCCGCGCC
The DNA here is from genome assembly GCA_036525215.1 of Allosphingosinicella sp. Classification (GTDB taxonomy): domain Bacteria; phylum Pseudomonadota; class Alphaproteobacteria; order Sphingomonadales; family Sphingomonadaceae; genus Allosphingosinicella. The sequence continues at coordinate 3,021 of DATDAU010000021.1, read as the reverse complement.
TCGTCGAGCAAGGCGGACATCGGTCGCGAGACCTCGGCGCCGCGCGTATAGGGCACGACGCAATAGGTGCAGAATTTGTCGCAGCCTTCCTGAATGGTGAGAAAGGCGCTCGGGCCCTGGCGCCGCCGCGCCGGCAGCGCGCCGAACTTGGAAAGCAGCGGCATGTCGGTGTCGAACGCCCGCGCGCCCGCTTTCGCCTGCCGCACCAGGGCCGGAAGGTTGTGATAGGCTTGGGGGCCGACGACGATGTCGACGCCCGGCGCGCGCCGCGGGATTTCGGCGCCCTCGGCCTGGGCGACGCAGCCGGCAACCGCGATCATCGGCGCCGGTCTCTCGCCCGGCTTCATCAGCCGGCCGATATCCGAATAGACCTTCTCCGCGGCCTTTTCGCGGATATGACAGGTGTTGAGGACGACCAGGTCGGCCTCGGCGCCGTCGGCGGCGACAGTCATGCCGTCGGCCTCGAGCAACTCCGCCATCCGCTCGCCGTCATAGACGTTCATCTGGCAGCCGAAGGATTTGACGTGGAAGGTCTTGGGATCCCGATTCTTCATCGCGGCGCGCTATAGGGAAGTATCGGTGGCGGCGAAAGCGCCGAGCGCGGCGACGACCTCGTCGCGCGCCTCGGCCGCGAGGGCCTTGCGGTCGCCGGCCGCGTGCGGGTCGATCGGCGCCAGGAAACGGAGCGTCACCGGCAGCCGGCCGGGCCGCGACAGGATCGTCTTGGCGTTCATCCCATAGGTCTCGTCGCCGACCCAGGCCGCCTCGTCGAAGCACGGACCGAAATCGATCGCGACCGGCTGCACCATTACCCCGGGGAGCGCCGGGAAGAGCGACGCGAACAGGCTGGCGCGGAAGGGGAGTACTTCATGGCCGCCCTCTGTCGTACCTTCCGGGAACAGCGCGACGGCGCGCCCGGAACTCAGTGCCTCCCGCAGCGAATTGGCCTGGCCCTGGACGGTCCGGCGCATCTCGCGCTCGATGAAGATCGTGTCGTTGAGCCTGGCGGCGGTGCCGACTCCCGGCCAGTCCTCGACATCGGCGCGGGCGACGAACACCGCCGGGACGGCCCCGCCCACCGCCAATATGTCGAGCCAGCTGACATGGTTCACCGCGTAGAGGACGTTGGCGGTGAGCGGCGTCCCCTCGATCGTGACCTCGAGCCCGCATTGGCGGCCGGCGAAGCGGAGGAAAAGTTGCGGCCACGGCGAGCGCGCGCCGAACAGTTTCCACAGGAAATGGAGTGGCGTGCAGCCCAGGAATGCGACCAATATAGCCAGCGCGCGCAAGGTCAGGCGCATCGGGTCGGCCCTGTGATCCCGCGGACCCTAATTGTCGCGGCTGAGGGTGACGCCGTACAGCTCCATCCGGTGATCGACGAGGCGGAAGCCGAGCTTCTCGGCGATGCGGCGCTGGAGCATTTCCAGCTCTTCGTCGACGAATTCGATGACGTTGCCGGTCTCGACGTCGATCAGGTGGTCGTGATGGGTCTCCGCCGCCGCTTCGTAGCGGGCGCGGCCGTCGCCGAAATCGTGGCGCTCCAATATGCCCGCTTCCTCGAATAGGCGCACCGTCCGGTAGACGGTGGCGATCGAGATCCCGGGATCGACCGCGGCGGCGCGGGCGTGGAGCGATTCGACGTCCGGATGGTCCTCGGATTCGCCGAGGACCCGGGCGATCACCTTGCGCTGCTCGGTAATGCGTAGGCCCTTCTCGGCGCACAGCGCCTCAATATCGATGCTTCGGGTCATGCACCTGCAGCTTAGACCGATTTCACGCGGCGATCAAAGCGCCGTGATGCAAAAAGCGCCACCTCCGCCGGGCGAAGGTGGCGCTGCAAAGTTCATGCGCTCGGCGCGGGAGGGCCTATTTGCGGGCCGTCCGCTTGCGCTTGGTGCCGAGGCCGATCTTTTTGGCCAGCGCGCGGCGCTGTTCGGCATAATTCGGTGCGACCATCGGATAGTCCGCGTTCAGACCCCATTTCTGACGGTAGTCGTCCGGCGTCATGTTGTAGTGGGTCATCAGGTGGCGCTTGAGCATTTTCAGCTTCTTGCCGTCCTCGAGGCAGACCACATAATCCGGTTTGATCGAAGAACGGATCGAAACCGCCGGCTCGGGTCGCGGAGCCGGCTCATCCTTGCGCTCGCCAAGGGCGGCCAGCGCGTTGTGCACGTTACTGATCAGCAACGGCAGGTCGGAGACCGCCACGCTGTTGTTGCTGACATGTGCCGAAACAATGTCAGCAGTCAGGGTGACGAGCGTCTCCCCGTAATTATCCTGGTTTTCCATTTGTCGGTACCCAACTTTCGTGTGCTTCAGAGGATGACTGTCATTGGCCTGACAATCGCCCTAGCGATAGGTCCGTTTCAGGGGCGATGACAAGTCGGAAACGACTTATCGTATTTAATAGGGTTTGCTCTTTGCCAAGGTCAGGGCGTCGAATGTCTGTCCTTCCCAGCCGCTATAGTAGTTGCGACGGCGGCCAACGAGCCGAAAACCGGCCTCAGTGTAGAGGCTAAGAGCATGATTTCCTTCACGTACTTCAAGATGGAGACGATCGACGCCCCGCGCCCTCGCCGTCTCGGTGAAGCTTTCCAGCAGGATCTTGCCGATCCCCGACTTTTGCCAGGCGCTGCGCACCGCGAGCAGCAGCAATTCGGCCTCGCCGGCCACGGCGCGCGCCAGGGCGAATCCCACGATATTAGGGCCCTCTTTGGCCAGGGTCAGCCAGACGCCCGGCATCGGCAGCAGCCCGGCGCATTGGGTCGCCGTCCAGGCCTCGCCGAAATGCGGATCGAAGCTGTCGTCCATCACCGCCATCACCCCCTCGAGGTCGGCAATGCCGCCTTCGCCGAGGGTGATCGCGCCTTCGCTCATGCCGTCACCCGGGCGTCGGGCGCCCGGCCGTAGATCGGCTGCGGCGCGAGCGAGCGCAGCGCCGGCGCCAGCCGCCAGGCATCGGCGGCGCGGGGGAGGGCGTCCCGCCACCGGCCGAAGCCGCGCGCGCTCACCAGCGCCTCG
>DATDAU010000020.1:0-2294 GCA_036525215.1 Allosphingosinicella sp. | reverse complement strand
AGCTCGATTTCAGCGGGGCATAGGAGGAGACGTTTACGCCACCACGACCCTGACCAAGGACGAGGTGCAGGCACTTCCCGTGCATCACGATTAGCGGTGAGCGGACAAAACTCCGGCAGTGGGTAGCTGGCGCTGATCGGAATTTGGTCCACCGTCAGGGCCTATGGGACGTAAGCGCTCACCCGATCCCCTTCTCCCGCACATGATCTGAGTGTGCGACGACCCGCTTCGGTTGCGCGGAGGGTCGGGATGGCGGGAGACGGCAAAATGGACGTCCATTTGGACGTCTCGAGGAACGGCTACGGCGGTCGGCTCGAGGTGATTGAAGGGCCGACGGGCCGACGACGTCGGAGCGCTTCGGAGAAGGCGCGGATCGTGGCCGAGAGCCTGATGCCGGGCGTGACGGTTGCCGATGTGGCCCGGCGACACGGGACGACGCGGTGGCAGGTGTACGATTGGCGACGGCGGGCGCGGGATGGCCGGCTGGTGCTGTCGGCGGAGACGTCGCCGTCGGTCGCCTTCGCGGCGGTGGTGGTCGCGGAGGCGCAGCCGGCGTCGGGGGCGGACGGGTCCGGCATCGAGGTGGTGGTGGGCGACGTGATGATCCGGGCGGCGCCCGATGCCGGGGAGGCGCACCTCGCGCGGGTGATCCGGGCGGCGCGGGCGGCGCGGTGATCGCGCCGGTTGGACCGCTGCGGGTCTATGTGGCGACCCGGCCGGTCGATTTCCGCAAGGGCCATGACGGTCTGGCGGCGGTGGTGCAGGAGATGTTCGGGCTTGATCCCTTCAGCGGCGCGGCCTTCGTGTTCCGTTCGAAGCGAGCGGACCGGATCAAGCTTCTGGTCTGGGACCGCACCGGCATGGTGCTGGTGCACAAGCGGCTGGAGGGCGGCAAGTTCGTCTGGCCGCAGGTGCAGGACGGGGTGATGCGACTGTCGGCCGCGCAGTTCGCGGCGCTCTTCGAGGGGCTCGACTGGCGGCTGGTGCGCCCGGAGCGGGCACGGCGCCCGCAGCTCGCCGGATGACGGCGAAAGGTCGCTTGCGGGATCGTTTCGGGCTGGCGGCGACGGTATCTCTCTGATTCCATAGGCCCATGAGCGGAGCCGCCCTTGCTGAGGAGAACGCGCGCCTGAAGGCGCTCTTGGCGCTGACTCAGGCAGCGTTGGCCGACTCGGAGGAAGCGCGGCACCGGCTGGAGGCGATCCTCACCGACCTGCGGCGCGAGAAGTTCGGCGCGAAGTCCGAGAAGCTGAGCCCCGACCAGTTCAGCCTCGCACTCGAGGATGTCGAGCTCGCCCAGGGCGTGCTCGACGCAGCCCAGGAGAAGGCGGCGGCGATCATCGAGGGCAAGTCGCCCGCCGCGGCGCCGGCCCCGCGGCGCAACCGCGGCCGGCTGCCCGCGCACCTGCCGCGGGTGGAGCGGATCATCGAGCCCGCGAGCAGGCTCTGCCCCTGCGGCTGCGGCGAGATGACGAAGATCGGCGAGGACGTCTCCGAGCGGCTCGACGTGGTGCCGGCACAGCTGCGGGTGCTGGTGACGCGCCGCCCGAGGTACGCCTGCCGCCGCTGCTCGGGGGCGATGGCGCAGGCGCACGCGCCCGAGCATGTGGTGCCGGGCGGGCTGCCGACCGAGACACTGATCGCCGAGGTCATCGTCGCGAAGTTCGGCGACCACCTGCCGTTCTACCGCCAGGCCGGGATCTACGCCCGCCGGGGCATCGAGCTCGACCGGGCGACCTTGGGCAACTGGGCCGGCCGGGCCTGCTTCCATCTGCAGCCGATCGCCGGCCACATGCGCCGGCACCTCGCCGGGGCGGATCGCCTCTTCATGGACGAGACCACCGCGCCGGTCCTCGACCCCGGGCGCGGGCAGACGAAGAAGGGCTTCTTCTGGGCGATCGCCTCCGACGACCGCGGCCACGGCGGACCAAACCCGCCGGTGGTGCTGTTCCGATATGCCCCCGGGCGCGGCGGTGCCCATGCCGAGCGCTTCCTGCAGGGCTTCCGCGGTCGGTTCCTGCAATGCGACGGCTATGACGGCTACGAACGCCTGACCGGGGTCGAGCGGCCGGAGGGCCCCTGGACGCTGGTGCACTGCTGGAGCCACCTGCGGCGGCGCTTCGTCAAGCAGGTGCGCAACACCAAATCCCCGATCGCCGAGGCCGCCGTCCGGCAGATCGCCACGCTCTACGCCATCGAGGCGCGCGTCCGCGGTATGCCGCCGGCGGCGCGGCTCGCCGCCCGGCAGGCGCAGTCGGCGCCCATCGTCGCGGCGATGAAGACCTGGTTCGAGA